>NC_014909.2 GCF_000185985.2 Candidatus Blochmanniella vafra str. BVAF
ATGTCTTATTTAACTAATTTTGATGTTATTGTTGTAGGAGGTGGTCATGCTGGTACGGAAGCAGCATTAGCGGCATCTCAGTTAAAGTGTCATACTTTATTGATTACACATAATATTGATACTCTAGGACAGATGTCGTGTAATCCATCAATCGGTGGAATTGGTAAGGGTCATTTAGTAAAAGAAATAGATGCAATGGGTGGAATAATGGCTAATGCTATTGATCGATCTGGAATTCAATTTAGAATATTAAACAGTAGTAAAGGCGCTGCAGTTAAATCGACAAGAGCACAAGCAGATAAGATTTTATATAAACAAATTATACGGCAATCTTTAGAAGATCAAAGTTATTTATATATTTTACAGGCGTCTGTAGAGGATGTAATTATTAGACACAATAAAGTTATGGGGGTGATTATTCCAAATATAGAAATGAAGATTTTTGCAAGATCTGTGATCTTAACAACAGGTACTTTTCTTAATGGCAAAATTTATATTGGAATGAATAATTTTGAAGGAGGAAGAGCAGGGGATTTAGAATCATCATCGTTATTGTCACGAAGATTACAAGAATTATCTTTAAAAGTGAATAGACTGAAAACTGGAACTTCTCCTAGGATATATGCTAAGGGAGTTAATTTTGAGTGTATGGTCGAGCAGCATAGTGATTGTCCTATTCCTGTTTTTTCTTTTATAGGATCGTCAAAACAACATCCTAAACAAATTCCGTGTTATATTACACATACAAATAGTAAAACACATGATATAATTAGATCTAATTTACATCATAGTCCTGTGTATGCAGGATTGATAAATGGGATTCCACCTCGTTATTGTCCATCTATTGAAGATAAGGTAATACGTTTTCCAGATAAAGATACACATCAAATTTTTTTAGAACCTGAGGGGTTGACTACATCAGAAATATACTTAAATGGTGTTGCTACTAGTTTACCATTCAACGTTCAAATACAAATCATTCAATCTATTAAAGGGTTAGAAAATGCTCGTATATTAAGACCTGGATATGCGATTGAATATGATTTTTTTAATCCTATAGATTTAAAGTTAACATTAGAAAGTAAATTTATTTCAGGTTTATTTTTATCTGGTCAAATTAATGGCACTACTGGTTATGAAGAAGCAGCAGCACAAGGATTATTGTCTGGTATTAATGCGGCTAGGTATGCGCAAAATAAAACAGAATGGTATCCGAAACGAGATCAGTCGTATTTGGGAGTATTAGTAGATGATTTATGTACCCATGGTACTACAGAACCGTATCGTATGTTTACATCTAGAGCAGAATATCGTTTATCTTTAAGAGAAGATAATGCTGATTTAAGATTAACTGATATTGCCCGACAGCTTGGATTAATTACTGATAATAGATGGAGAATTTTTTGTGTGAAACAAGAAAATATTGAAAGGGAATTTCAAAGATTTCGCAATACTTATATTTTTCCAAATACTACAGATATTATTAAATTAAATAGCATTTTAAAGGTTCCTTTAATGAATAAGGTGAATGGAGAAGATTTATTAAAAAGACCGGAAATAAATTACGCTACTTTGTCCCAATTGAGTACTTTTAAACCAGTTATATCAGATAATCAAGTATATGAACAAATTGAGATTCAGATTAAGTATGCAGGCTATTTGAATCGTCAAAAAGAGGAAATTGATAGAAATTTGCGTAATGAAGATACTTTATTACCTTTTGATATCAATTATAATAATATTGTTGGATTATCTACAGAGGTGGTAGAGAAGCTAAATTATTGTAGACCTTACTCTGTAGGACAAGCTTCTAGAATTTCAGGAATTACCCCTGTGGCTATTTCTATTTTATTAGTGTGGTTAAAAAAGAAAGGTTTACTTAAAAAAAAGAATAATATTAATAGCGTATAATATATTATGTATGTGTTATTATATAATTTTATTTGAGCCTTTGTGTAGATAATGAAGAATGGTTTTTTTGGGTTTATATTGAAATAATTTATAATATCAGATATTTATTATTTTCTTAGTGTAGTAAGAGTTTTAATAATGTTTGAATTATATTGATTAAAATTATTATAAAATGAGGGTAGTATATTACTAACACAGTCCTATTTTATTATTTAATGTAATTTTTATTTTTAAACATCAGAATTATGTATTAATTGTTAAATAATTAGTTGATTTGTTAAATAAGATTTTCAAATTTAGGTAAGATTTGTATTGCTTTAAATATTTAAAGTAATGTAATGTTTTTATAAATTCAGAGAGAAAGATATATAAGTATTTTATATATCTATATATTTAAATATGAATGTGTTTGTAATAAAGATTATATAAAAGATAAATATATTAGTTTTTTAAATTATATTTAATGCAATTTAGTAGGAGTTTAGAGAATAGATTATGTTAGAAATTAAAAATTCTACACAACAATATATTACACATCATCTTCATCATTTACAATTTGATTTGAGATATTGGCATTGGGTAGGATCAGAAGTAAATGCATCATCGTTTTGGATATTAAATGTGGATTCTTTGTTTTTTTCAATATTATTATGTACATCATTTTTAATGATTTGCAGTTATATAGTGCAATTCGCTACTTATGGTACTCCAGGAAAAATGCAAACATTTATAGAATTAATAATCTTATTTATTGATCAGCATGTTAAAGATATGTTCCATGGTTCAAAAAACAAACTAATTTCTCCTTTATCGATGACAATTTTTATTTGGATTGTTTTAATGAATTCTATGGATTTAATTCCTATAGATTTTTTTCCATATATAGCTGATCGTGTTTTTGGATTTTCTTCATTGAGAATAGTGCCGTCCGCTGATATCAATATCACTTGTTCAATGGCTTTAAATATATTTGTTTTAATGTTATTTTATAATATCAAAACTAGTGGTATTACTGGGTTGTGCGCAGAACTAATGTATCATCCTTTCAATAGTGTTTTATGTATACCGATAAATTTTGTTCTGGAAGTCATTAGTTTATTATCTAAACCAATATCGTTAAGTTTGAGATTATTTGGAAATATGTATTCTGGTGAATTGATTTTTGTATTAATAACTGCTTTATTGCCTTGGTGGTGTCAATGGGTGTTAAGTGTTCCATGGGCTATTTTTCATATTTTAATTATTTTTTTGCAAGCTTTTATTTTTATGGTATTGACAATTATTTATTTGTCGATAACACAGATACATTTTAAATCGTAATTTTTTGAAAGTGTAGTTTTAAAATAAAAAAATAGTACAGACTTTATTGATAAAATATAAGATAATAAGAAGAGGTAATCATTATTGTATGGAAAATTTAAATTTTGATATGTTGTATATCGCTGCGGCGATAATGATGGGATTGGCGGCTATTGGAGCTGCTGTCGGAATTGGTATTTTAGGAAGTAAATTTTTAGAAGGGGCTGCTCGACAACCTGATTTAATTCCTATACTTCGTACTCAGTTTTTTATTGTGATGGGATTAGTTGATGCAATTCCTATGATTACTGTAGGACTGGGTTTATATGTTATGTTTGCAGTGGTTTGATTTTAATGTATTATATTTTATATTATTGTGTATATAATTTTTTATATATATAAGTTTTTGTTTTTTTATTTTAAATTAGGTTTGATGCTGTGAATTTGAACGCAACAATATTAGGTCAGTCAGTTTCGTTTATTTTTTTTGTATGGTTTTGTATGAGATATGTATGGTCTCCGTTAATGTTGATTATTGAAAAACGTCGGAGAAAAATTTCTGATAGTTTAGAAAACATTAAACAATCAGAAATAAAATGCAAGCTTATGCATAATGAGGCGGAGATTTGTTTAAGGAAAGCTCGAATAAAATCTGAAGAAATTATTAAACATGCATATAAATGTAAATCTCAAATATTACATGATGCTCAACAAGAAGCTCATCAAGAATTTAGTAAGATTGTATGTAAAGCAAAAGCTCAAATCGATCAAGAAAGAAAACGTGTTGCTGATGAATTAAGAAAAAAAATTGGGCAATTTATCATGGAAGGTGTAGAAAAGATTGTTGACAATAGATCAATTAGTAATATTATCTCTGATGATTATATTCATGCTGTAGTGCAAACGTTATTGAATGAGGATTGAATGTTTTTTGAAAAGACTATAGCGTATGTTTATGCTAAAGCTGTATTCAGTTTAGCTACAGAGCAAAATAATATAATTTATTGGAAAACATTGCTTGAATTGTTCTCAAAGGTTAGTCAAAATTTTGTCATTAAATCTTTATGTTATAGATTGTTGTCTTCTCAACAAATATTTGAAATTTTTATTAATATTTGTGAATGTTATGAAAAATTAGATTTTTTTAGTAAGAATTTTGTACGTATTGTTTCAGAAAATAATAGAGTATTATTGTTTCCAGTTATTCTTGAACAATTTAATAGTTTAAATGATATATATATGAATGTTATAGCAGTAAAAGTAATTTCAGCTACAAAATTACATATTGCTCAAATTCAAAAAATTTCTACATGCATGACAAATTATTTATCTAAAATGGTAAAAATAGAATGTTCTATATGCCCAAATATTATTGGGGGTATAATAATTCGTATAGAAGATGTTGTAATTGATGGGAGTGTGAAAGGCCGAATATTGCGTTTACGGGATGTATTGCAATTTTGATTATTTCATATTTTAATATATATTTTTTATGGTATAAAAATTTATGCAATTAAATTCGAATGAGATTAGTGAATTAATAAAACGTCGTATCAAACAATATAATATTGAAGTTGAGATACGAAATGAAGGTACTATTACTACTGTAAGGGATGGAGTCATTCATATATATGGATTGTCTAATGTGATGCAAGGTGAAATGATTGCTTTGCCAGAACATAAATTTGCTGTTGCATTAAATTTAGAACGAAATTCTGTAGGAGCTGTAGTATTGGGGTCTTATGAGAATATCTCTGAAGGAATGTTAACTAAATGTACGGGGGATATTTTAAAAGTTCCAGTAGGTAAGGAATTATTGGGAAGAGTAGTAAATGCCTTGGGTATTCCTATAGATAATAAGGGTGCAGTAAATTGTTCTTGTTATTATCCTATAGAATCTAAAGCGCCAGGAGTTATTGATAGGCAATCAATTAGTGAACCTATTCAAACTGGTTATAAAGCTATTGATTCTATGATACCTATAGGTAAGGGTCAGCGTGAATTGATTATAGGAGATAGACAAACAGGGAAATCTGCATTAGCGATAGATACTATTATTAATCAACGTTTTAGTGGAGTAAAATGTATTTATGTTGCTATTGGCCAAAAAGCAACAACTGTTGCTAATGTAGTAAAAAAATTGGAAGAACATAATGCATTAGGTAATACTATTGTGATTTTAGCTTCAGCATCTGAATCTGCTGTGTTGCAATATTTGGCTCCATATGCTGGATGCGCAATGGGTGAATATTTCAGAAATCACGGGGAGGATGCGTTGATTGTATATGATGATTTATCTAAGCAAGCTATAGCGTATCGTCAGATTTCTTTACTTTTAAAAAGACCACCAGGTAGAGAAGCGTATCCAGGAGATATATTTTATTTACATTCCCGTTTGTTAGAAAGATCAGCTAAAGTTAATGTGAATTATATTGAACATAATACTGAGGGCAGAGTTATGGGTAAAACAGGATCTTTAACTGCTTTGCCTATCATTGAGACTCAAGCTGGTGACGTATCTGCATTTATCCCAACTAATGTTATTTCTATAACTGATGGTCAAATCTTCTTAGAGTCTTATTTGTTTAATGCTGGTATTCGTCCTGCGGTTAATCCAGGAATTTCTGTATCAAGAGTTGGGGGTGCTGCTCAAACTAATATTATGAAAACTTTATCGGGAGGCATTAGAACTGCTTTAGCTCAATATAGAGAATTAGCTGCTTTTTCACAATTTTCTTCCGAATTAGATAGTTCAACTAGAAAACAATTACATCATGGACAAAAAGTAACTGAATTATTAAAACAAAAGCAATATCACCCTATATCTATCGCATGTCAATCTTTAGTTTTATTTGCAGTAATTTTTGGTTATTTAGATGATATTGAGTTATCTAAAATTGGTAGATTTGAATTTGAATTAGTATCGTACTTTATGCGAACTGAATCGGAATTAATTAAACATATTAATATAAATGGGTTATATGATAGTACTATTGAGAGTAATTTTAAAAGAATTTTACAAGATTTTAAATTAAATCAATTTAATTAATTACAATAAAATGTCTAGTCTTCAAGAAGTACGATTAAAAATAAAAAGTATTAGGAATATACAAAAACTTGCTAAAGCGATGGAAATGATTTCTGCATCAAAAATGTACAAAGCTCAAAAGCTTATATTGATTAGTCAGCCGTATTTAGAAAATATTCAAAGAGTAATTAATCATATTGTATTAGGAAAATTAGAATATAAACATATGTATTTGATAGAAAGAAAAATAAAGTCTGTTGGATATTGGGTTGTATCTAGTGATCGAGGATTAGCTGGTGGATTAAATATTAATTTGTTTAGAATGTTGTTAAATGATATAAAAAAATGGAATGAATTAAATATAACAATTAAGCTTGCTGTTATTGGAACAAAGGCTGCTTCTTTTTTCAATAGTATTAATTCTAATATGATAGTTAGTTATGTTTCTGGAATAGGAGACGTTCCTAAAATTTCTGATTTAATTGGATCAGTTAGAATAATGTTAAAATTATATTGTAATAATCAAATAGATTTGTTATATGTAATTTACAATAAGTTTGTTAATACGTTAACTTATACTCCTCAAATGTGTCAAATTTTACCGATTCTTCCTCTGCCTGATTCAAATAAAACTGAAGTAGTTAATCGATATTGGGATTATTTATACGAACCTGATCCAAAAACATTATTGGATATTTTATTAAATAGGTATATTGAATCAAAAATATATCAAGGGGTGGTTGAAAATTTAGCTAGTGAACAGTCTGCTCGTATGATGGCAATGAAAGTTGCTTCGGATAATGGAGAAACTCTTATTCAAGATTTAAAATTATTTTATAATAAGATTAGACAATCAAAAATTACTCAAGAACTTACTGAAATTATTTCAGGAGCTTCTGTAGTATAAACATAACATTATTAAGGTATAGCTGTATGAGTGTGAGTGTTGGGAAAATAATTCAAATTATTGGAGCAGTGGTTGATGTAGAGTTCAATCAAAATGAAGTTCCTAATTTGTATCATGCATTAGAAGTATGTGTTAATAATAATTTAAAAAATGAAAAAAAAATAATTTTAGAAGTAGAGCAGCAGTTAGGAGGAGGGGTGGTTCGTTGTATTGCTATGGGAAGTACAGATGGATTGTGTAGGGGTTTAATAGTAGGTAATTTAAAGCGTTGTATTGAAGTACCAGTAGGGAAAGAAACATTAGGAAGAATTATGAATGTGCTAGGGGAGCCGATAGATAAAAAAGGTTCTATCAAAACAATTGAAAGAAGATCTATTCATCAATTTTCTCCATTGTATCATGAATTATCAACAAACCAGGAATTGTTGGTTACTGGAATTAAGGTTATAGATTTAATGTGTCCTTTTATTAAAGGGGGCAAGATAGGATTGTTTGGTGGTGCAGGCGTTGGTAAAACTGTTAATATTATGGAATTAATTCGAAATATAGCTGTAGAGCATTCTGGTTATTCAGTATTTGTTGGGGTAGGAGAACGTACTCGTGAAGGTAATGATTTTTATCATGAAATGATACATTCTGATATTATTAATAAAGTTGCTTTAGTATATGGGCAAATGAATGAACCTCCTGGAAATAGGTTTCGTGTAGCTTTAACGGGTCTTACTATAGCTGAAAAGTTTAGAGATGATGGGTATAATGTATTGTTATTTATAGATAATATATATCGATATACTTTAGCAGGTACTGAAGTATCTGCTTTGTTGGGAAGAGTGCCATCTGCAGTAGGATATCAATCTACGTTATCTGAAGAGATGGGTATGCTGCAAGAGCGTATTGCTTCTACTAAATCTGGTGCTATTACTTCTGTTCAGGCGATATATGTGCCTGCAGATGATTTAACTGATCCATCTCCTACTACTACTTTTGCACATTTAGATGCTACTATAGTGCTTAGCCGTCAAATCGCTGCTCTTGGCATATATCCTGCAGTTGACCCCTTGGATTCTCATAGTCAACAATTAGATCCATTTATTGTAGGTCAAGAGCATTATGATGTTGCTAATGCTGTGAGATCTATTTTACAGCGTTATCAAGAGTTAAAGGATATTATTGCAATTTTAGGAATGGATGAATTATCTGAATCAGATAAATTAATAGTATTAAGATCTAGAAAAATTCAGAGATTTTTATCGCAGCCATTTTTTGTAGCTGAAGTGTTTACCGGATTTTCTGGATCTTATGTTTCTTTACAGGATACTATTTTAGGATTTAAAGGAATTATAGATGGGAAGTATGATGATTTGCCAGAACAGTCATTTTACATGGTTGGATCTATTAATGAAGCTATAGAAAAGAGTAAAAAACTTTAGTTTTAAATTTTTTATTTTTATAATATTATTTATCATGTATATGGTACCGTAGGTATTATAAGAAATGATTACTTATAATTTTCAATTACATGTTGTTTCTGTTGAAAAAAAATTGTTTGATGGAATCATTAATAAGATTCAAGTTATGGGGGTAGAAGGGGAAATGGGGATTTACCCTGGTCATTCTCCGTTTATTACTTTCATTAAACCTGGGATTTTAAAAATTTCTAAATTATGTAATTCCGAAGAGTATATGTATTTATCAGGAGGAATACTTGAAGTGCAACCTAATATAGTGATTATATTAGCAGATATGGCAATTAGAGCAGAAGATTTAGATGAAAAGAAAGCCCAGGAATCTAAGCGTTTAGCAGAAGAAAAAATTAAAAATATGACTAGTAGAGGCGTGGATTATATTAAAATTTCTACAGAAATATCTAAAGCTATTGCTCAACTGAGATTGATTGAGTTATTAAAAAAATAGTGTAATTATTTATATACAATATTGGTAATTAAAAAGTTAAAATTTGTAAAGTGTGTTTTTAGTTTTTTAGTATAAAGTGATTTATTTGTTTGTAATGCTACTGATCATAATGGTAGCAATGAATTATAATTTGGTTTTTAACTGTGTGTTATGTATATATATTATATATGAAATTATATTGTAAATTTAAGTATGTGTACTGTGTGGAATAAAAATTTTAATGTTATTATTCTTGCTGCTGGGTATGGAGAAAGAATGCTATCGGATATTCCAAAGGTTATGCATAAAATAGCCGGCAAATCTATGTTACAGCATTTAATTGATTCTGTGTGTGAATTGGATATCCAACTGTCTATATATGTAGTATATAGTTGTAAGAAAGATATGTTTGTTAATTCAATTTGTATAAATGATAAAAATATATCTATTTCTTGGGTATTTCAAGGCATTCCTAAAGGAACAGGACATGCAGTACAGAAAGTTCTTCCCATGTTGTATGAAGATTCTGAAATTTTAGTTTTATATGGTGACGTGCCTTTGATATCTAGTAGGACTTTAAAAAAATTATTGAGCGTTAAATTGGAAAGTGATATTGCGCTATTGACAGCTAATGTTAATGATCCCACAGGGTATGGAAGGATAATACGTAATGAATTTGGACAGGTAATTGATATTAAAGAAGATTCTGATATTGTTAATGATAATCATAGAAAAATTACAGAAATTAATTCTGGAATTTTTATTTCTGTTTCAAAATATATAAAAAATTGGGTGGGAATAGTACAAAATAATAATGTAAAAAATGAATTGTATTTGACTGATATTTTTAAGATTGCTTATCAAAATAAATATAGAATTAATACTATTAATCCAATTGATGAGTTTGAAATTATTGGAATAAATAGTAAACTGGATTTAATTAAGGTAGAACGAATATATCAGAAAAATCAGGCATATAATTTTGTAAAATCAGGAGTAGTTATATTAGATCCGTATAGATTTGATTTAAGAGGAACTTTAGTGTGTGGAAAGGATGTGTATATTGATGTTAATGTGATTATTGAAGGATGCGTGTCTTTAGGAAATCGAGTTAAAATTGGAGCAGGTTGTATATTAAAAAATGTAGAAATTGGAGATGATGTTATTATTTGTCCATTTTCTTTTATAGAGAATTCTAAAATAAGTTTTGCAAGTAAAATTGGTCCGTTTTCTCGATTAAGACCAAATACACAATTAGGAGAAAAAACATATATAGGAAATTTTGTTGAATTAAAAAATGTGCAATTAGGTAAAAAATCAAAAGTTGGCCATCTTAGTTATTTAGGTGATGCTCAAATAGGAAATCAAGTTAATATAGGAGCGGGAACTATTATTTGCAATTATGATGGTATAAAAAAACATCAAACTTATATTGAAGATGATGTTTTTATTGGATCTGATAGTCAGTTAATTGCTCCTATTAGAATTGGAAAGAGTGCGATTATTGGAGCTGGTACTACGGTAACTAAAAATGTAGAAGAAGGAAAGACAGTTATTAGCAGAATACAGCAATTTTCTATTTCAAATAAAAAATATACTGATAAAAAATAAAGTCATAATTAAATGATGTGCTATATACCATTGTGGTAAATGACGAATACAATTAATTTTATTTAAAAATTATTTTCCAATGCAAAATGAACTAAAAATTTTTTTTAATAAATTATCAGGAGTAGATTTTCCAAATATTTTATTCAGTTCATCGTGGGCGTATCTTAAATCTTCAGCAAAACGATCATTAATGATGGTTACTCCACAGTAGTAGTGGTTTAGTTGTTTTTGAGCAGATAATAGATATTGATAAGCGTTTTTAATTATGTTCAAATGTCTTTGTCGAGCAATAAAATTGTTTTGATTTTCTTCAATAGAATGGGGTAGTGTATAATGTTGTATTTTATGTTTGGTATTGTTATAAAGATATTTTTTTAGTAAGTCTATTCCAGAGTTTAATAATGCAGATAAAGTTATGCATGTATATCCATTTATTATATAGATCCCGTTTTTTTCTAAACTTAAATCAGATTTGTTTCGTATAATTGTAATAGTCGTTTTTTTATTTATATTTGGAAGAGTTTTTTGTAAAGGAAGTAACATATCATCATATTTATTGGAGCAAGAACTAGAATCTACAACCCATAAAATGTGATCAGCTAATTTTAATTCATTTTTTGCGCGTTTTATTCCAATAAGTTCAATTTCATTAGTACTATGTTCTTGTAATCCTGCAGTATCCGTAATATGAAATGTTATCCCGTTTAATTGAATAGTTTCATATAAAGTATCCCGTGTAGTTCCAGGTATTGAACTAATAATAGCACGGTCAAGGTTTATGAGTGCATTAAATAAACTAGATTTTCCAGCATTAGGTTTTCCTGCGATTATTATTTTTATTCCATCTCGTAATAAAGAGCCAGAATATGCTGATTTATATATTTTGTCTGTTTCTGTGATTATATTTTTCAGAATTTTTTTTATTTTGTTGTATGAGATAGTGTCAATGTCTTGATCTGAAAAATCAATAGTTGATTCAACATGCATACGACAATATATGATTTTATCTAAAATATTGTGAATTTGATTAGAGAAGAACCCTTGTAAAGAATTGTATGCTGCCTTAGCGGCTTGATAGGAAGTAGCGTCAATAATATCAGCTATTGATTCAGCTTGAATAAGATCTATTTTGTTATTTAAAAATGCTCTTTCGGTGAATTCTCCAGGATTAGCTAGTCGTATTTTAGAAGATATTTCTAAAATACGACTTAATAATATATTTAATATTATATATCCTCCGTGCCCGTGTATTTCTAATATATTTTCTCCTGTAAAGGAATGGGGTTTTGGGAAAAACAATGTAATTACTTTTTCTATTGTAGATCCTTGTTTATCTCGAAATGGTAAGTATTCTGCTGTTCTAGGTTTAGGTACTTTTCCTAATAATTCTAAAGCAATTTCCGGTATTAATTCGCCGGATATACGTATAATTCCAATACCACCTCTTCCTATTGGAGTAGAAATAGCAGCAATTGTATCAGAATAATATTTCATAATAATGTTTTATATATGGGTATAATAATTATGGTATAATCGATTATTTTTTAGTATTTAAAAGTTTAATATTTTGATTCAGTATACATATAATTATTATTACTTTATGATCTATGTATGTTCATATTATTTTTTTTTGATAATCCATGGTAAATAATGTGTTGTTGAATAATAGTAATAACGTTACTAATGATATAATATAACACCAATCCTGATGGAAACCATAGAAAAAATACAGTAAAAGCTGTTAACATAATTGTCATGATTTTTTTTTGTGTTGGGTCAGTGATAGTGGTTGGGGCTAATTTTTGTATTAAAAGCATAGTTATGCCCATAATAATTGGTAAAATATAATAAGGATCTTGTGTAGATAAATCGTTAATCCATAGCATAAATTTGGCGTGTCTTAATTCAACTGAATTTGATAGCATATAATATAACGCTAAAAAAATTGGCATTTGTATTAATAAAGGCAAACATCCTCCTAGTGGGTTAACTTTTTCTTTTTTGTATAGTTCTATAGTTTTTTGATGACATTGATATTTATTATGTTTATATTTTTCTTGTATTAAAACAAGTTTTGGTTGTAACATACGCATTTTTGCCATAGAGGTATATTGCGCTTTTGTGAGGGGATACATAATAATTCGGATTATTATTGTGATTAATATGATTGATACTCCCCAATTATTTATATAGTTGTGAATTAATTGTAATAATTTAAATAATGGTTGGGAAATAAACCAGAACCAGCCATAATCAATAACTAAATTTAAATTTGGAGCTATTGTTGATTTAATATGGTCTTGAATTTTAGGTCCAATCCATAAAATTGTTTGAAATTCCTTTTTTTGTCCAGGTGGAATCTGTATCAAATCAGATTGAAATCCTATAGACATATAATGATCATCAATGTAAGTAGTGTGAAAAACGTTATTAACGGGGGTGATAGGTAACCATGCTACTACGAAATATTTTTGTAATAATGCAACCCATCCTCCTATACTGTGAATATTTAAATTATTGTGCTTCATATCATTAAAGCTATATTTTTGATATTTTTCTTTATTGGTAGAGTATGCAGATCCTTCGTATTCGGAAGATAAGTATATTTTATTTTTATTATTTTTTAATGGAATCGGTAAGTAATATTGTGATTGTACTAAATTGCCAAGTATTCTAGTATATATGGAATGAATACTAGTATTATCTATAGTATGATTTATGGTGATAAAGTAATTGTTTCTATGAAATAGGTATTGTTTAGTGTAAATAATACCGTTGGGGTCGTAATGCATTAAAGTAAATTGGAGTGTATTTTTGTTATTTTTAAGAATATATTTGTTTTGATTATTTATATCAGTATATAAAAATTTTTTACATTGATTTTCTTCATTTGAAAGATTTGTGTTTGTTGTTAATTCGCTGTAAGTTTGGTATTGATATTTTTTTGATGAATTTAATAATCGCAATGGTTGTTGAGAATTTAAATTGTCTAAATATTTTAGAAGATAAGCGTCTTCAATATTTCCTCCATATTTATTGATTTTTAATAAAAAAACATCGGTTTGCACTGTGATTATATCTTTATTTTCTGAATGAACAATATTTTTTTGTATGTTGTTTGGTGGTGTAGAAGATGATATTTTAGAATTTAGGTATGAATTTGTATAGTTATCTTTTAAATTATTTAAATGAGTTTTTTGATAGTAATGCTCAATTTCCCATGTTTGCCATAATATAAATGAAATGATTAAAAAAATTCCAATAAAAAAATTGCGTTGTGAATCCATATTCACTATATCCTTAGTTTTTTCATGTTGAAAGGAGTGGTAATTTTTATTTTTTTTAAAATTTAAAGGGTGGCATTGTAAAATACGAATACATATTTTCCAAATACCTTTTAATATTCCAAATTGAAGTATGGAATTAATTCCGTATTGTGAACATGTTATGGAGAAACGGCAATGATGCCCTAATATAGGGCTAATTGTTATTTGGTATGCGCGTATTAACCATATTATTAATTTTGTTATTAGTATTCGTGTTGCTTCCATAGTTTTTTAAATTCTTCATTTAAATTGTTATGTTTTAAATAAAGAATTTTTTTTGAATAAATAGTTAATACAAAATCTAAATTTAATAAGTTATGTTGAAGTATTCGAAAGGTTTCTCGTGCGTGTCGTTTAATTGTATTTCGGTCATGCGCTCGGTTGATATATTTTTTTGAAATAGCTAATCCTATTCTAGGAAATCCTAATTGATTAGGTCGACTAAATAAAAGTATACCATTTGATTTAATAATTTTTTTTGCTTTAAAAACAGAGAAGAATTCTTTAGAATTTAATAATTTTGTTTGTTTTGATAAACGGATTCTATTCATTTTGAATTTTATTCATTTCTGATAGAAATATGTTTGAGATTCTTAAAATTTTTAAGAAGATGTCGATAATCTAATCCGACCCTTGGATCTTCGTCTTGATATTATATGTCTTCCATTTTTAGTAGACATTCTAATTCTAAATCCATGAGTTCGGTTTCGTTTTAATATAGAAGGTTGAAAGGTACGTTTCATACATGTCACTATATCTTTAGTTGATATATACCTATATTTTTTAACTAAAACTTAATTATATAAAATAAAATTAAGAAAGTCAATCATATTTCAATGAAAACCCTACTTCAAAAATAAATATTATTATATCATATTTATGATATGATAGTGTTTGTTATGTATGCGATCAAATAAATAACGGGCGTATATTAAGTTAAAAAACGATACTAATCAATCATAATTATGACTTTTTGTGTTGAAAGGCAATCTTTATATCCAATTTTGCAGAAAATTATTTCTGTTGTTAGTAATAGACCAAGATTACCTATTTTAAAACATATATTGTTAGAAATTAATAATAATTGTTTGATTTTAATTGTTACGAATTTAGAGGTAGAAATTATAGCTCATGTTTTTTTAGAGAAAAGATATGTTTTTAGGTCGGTTACTGTATCGGGTATTAAATTGTATGAGATTTTTCGTAATTTATCGGCATGTGCTAAAATTTTTATAAAATTAGAAAATAACAAACTGCTTGTAAATTCTGGGTGTAGTAGCTTTGTTTTATCTACTTTACCTGCTTCAGATTTTCCTAATGTAGAAACATTGAAAGTTGATTGTGAATTTAATGTAATTATATCACAATTGATGTTTAAAAAAATAATTGAATTAACTCAATTTGCTATGGGATATCGTGATGCTCGTCATTACTTAAATGGTATTTTTTTTGAAATTGAAGATAAGGTTGTTCGTGTTGTAGCAACTGACGGGCACCGGTTAGCAATGTGTGAAATAACTGCGGATACGTTATCATCATCGCATTCCATAATTATACCACGACAAGGAATAGTGGAAATTTTACGTTTGTTAAATTATACAAAGAATTTGGTTAAAATAAAAATTTATGATAATCGAATTTGTGTGAAAATTGATAATTATATTGTTCATTCTAAATTAATTGATTCTGTATTTCCAAATTATAAAAGAGTTTTGACGAATAATCTAAAATTATTTTTTGAGGTTGATCGTATTATATTAAAGCAGGCATTAAAACGAGTTTCTATTTTATCTAATGAAAAACTTAGAGTCGTTCATTTTAATTTAATGCATGACCAGTTGAAAATAACGGCAAATAATTTTAAACAAGAAACTTCAGAAGAGATTTTAGAGATATTGTACGATAATGAAAATATTGGGATATCTTTTAACGTAGATTATATATTAGATATAATTAATGTAATAGATTCTAAAACTTTAAAATTTTTTTTGACGGATCCAGTATCCAGTGTGAAAATTGAAGGAATTCCTAAATTTTATGAAGCAACTTATGTTGTAATGCCTGTTAGAGCATGAGATGTGTGTTAATACGTATCAGGGTATAGGGGTATATGATTAATTTATTTTTTGATATTTTTATTGTTGGATCTATGTATTATAGATATATATAGAAGGTATATATGCAAATTATTATTATATAATGTCAATATATTAATTATACTAATATTAGTAGAATATAGATGTCAATTGTGATGTATAAATTTGAGTATTTAAGCGTACGAATATAGAAATGTAATAATATTTATATAGATTGTATATTTTAATAAAAAGGACGGTGTTTTTGTATTTAGATATTATTATAAATAATAGTGCGTGTATATCAAATTATGATATCTGTTCATATAAGTTTTTATATGTTTATGAATAAAGTAACAAGGAAAAAATATGTTAAGTTCTTATGATTCTTCTAGTATTAAAATTTTAAAAGGTTTAGATGCAGTTAGAAAGCGACCTGGTATGTATATTGGAGATACTGATGATGGAACTGGGTTACATCATATGGTATTTGAAGTTGTGGATAATTCTATTGATGAAGCTATTGCAGGGTATTGTCAAAAAATAGTAGTAATTATTCATCAGGATAATTCAGTTTCTATTCAAGATGATGGTCGGGGGATTCCTACTGGCTTACATGAGGAAGAGGGCATATCTGCAGCAGAAGTTATTATGACCGTATTACATGCTGGAGGTAAATTTGATAATAATAGTTATAAAGTATCAGGAGGTTTGCATGGAGTAGGAGTTTCAGTGGTAAATGCATTATCTGAAAAATTAGAATTGATTATTGAAAGAGATTTGAAAATTTATAAACAGATTTATTTTTTTGGTAAGCCGAAGTCGCCTTTGTCTATAGTAGGAGATAGTAATAAAAGTGGCACCACTATACGTTTTTGGCCAAATTTTCAAATATTTACAAATAAGATTGAATTTCAGTATGCTGTTTTAGCTCGACGTTTTCAAGAATTATCATTTTTAAATGCTGGAGTATCAATTGTTTTATGTGACGAGCGTAATGGTAAAGAGGAAGTTTTTTGTTGTAATGGAGGAATTAAAGAATTTATAAAATATTTAAATATTAATAAATCACCAATTCATTCTAATATATTTTATTGTATGGGAAATAAAGGGGAAGTTAATGTGGAAGTTGCTTTACAATGGAATGATTCTTTTCAAGAAAGAATTTATTCTTTTACTAATAATATTCCACAAAGGGATGGTGGCACCCATTTATCAGGGTTAAAGTCTGCAATTACACGTACCATGCATTTTTATATAGATAAGGAAGGATATAATAATAAAAAAACTAAAATTATTACTCTTGGAGAGGATGCCAGAGAGGGGCTTGTTGCTGTTTTATCTGTTAAAATACAAAATCCTAAGTTTTCTTCTCAAACTAAAGAGAAGTTGGTTTCATCAGAGGTAAAGCCTGCTGTTGAATCCTTGATTTATGAAAAATTAATGGAATTTTTTCTTGAGAATCCAATTGATTCTAAAAATATTATAGGAAAGGTAATTAGTGCGGCCCGTGCTCGAGAATCGGCAAGAAAAGTTAGAGATTTGAGCAGAAGGAAAGGATTATCGGATTTTTCTATCTTACCTGGAAAATTATCTGATTGTCAAGAAAAGAACCCAAGGTATTCTGAATTGTATTTAGTAGAAGGAGATTCTGCTGGAGGATCAGCAAAACAAGGTAGAAATCGTAAAAATCAGGCAATATTGCCATTAAAAGGAAAAATATTAAATGTAGAAAAAGCTAGATTTGATAAAATGTTGTCTTCTCAAGAAGTAATGACTTTAATTACCGCATTGGGTTGTGGCATAGGTCAAAACGAGTATAATTTAAATAAATTGCGTTATCATAGTATTATTTTAATGACCGATGCAGATGTAGACGGAGCACATATCCGTACTTTATTATTAACTTTTTTTTATCGACATATGCCTGAAATTATTGAAAGAGGACATATATTTATAGCACAACCTCCTTTGTATAAAGTTCAAAAGGGTATTCAATCAAAATATTTAAAAGATGAAGAAGAAATGTATCAATATCAAATATCTATTGCCGCTCGTCATGCTCGGCTGTATTTAGATGTCAATGATACTTTTCCGTTATCTGAAAAAATGTTAAAAAAGTTAATTTTAGAGTATTTTGTCATACAAAAGATTATTGTAAGAATGGAACGTCAATTTCCAAAAGTTTTATTAAATAGATTAATTTATCATCCTGTTTTATCTACAGAACAATGTTTAGTTTATTCAGATGTAGAAATATGGATTCAATCGCTAGTTGAATCATTAAGCCGATTTCAAGAATATGGAGATGGTAATGATTATAGTTTTGTTATACAAAAAAATATTAAGGAGAAGTATTTTGTGCCTATTTTACGGATAAGGACTTATGGTGTAGATAGAGATTATTTGTTAGGGTTAGATTTAATTCAAAGTTATGAATATGGAAAGTTAGTATCTTTTGGAAAAAAGATGAATGAGTTGCTATTGTCTAATGGATATATTGAGTATGAAGATTGTCATAAAAATATAAATTCTTTTAATCAAGCAATTGAATGGCTTATGCAACAATCGAGAAAAGGGTTGATTATTCAGCGTTATAAAGGGTTAGGAGAAATGAATCCAGATCAATTGTGGGAGACTACTATGAATCCTCAAAATAGATGTATGTTGCGTGTGACGGTAAAGGATGCAATAGAAGCGGATAATTTATTTTCTACTTTGATGGGAGATTTAGTAGAGCCTAGACGTGCGTTTATAGAAGCTAATGCATTAAAGGCTACGAATGTAGATTATTAATACATTATTGAAAGAGAGTTTTTCTATATTAAAACAAAAATTCACCACAAAGTGTGAATGTTATCTTTGTATATTATGAGTCTTTATAATAGAGTACAGAGGAGGAATATCATAGTTACATAATAGTATAAATAAAAATTGTTAAACATATAGGTATATGTTAAAATGGGCTTTAGTAGTGTAAAGGTGGGGAGTGGTGTGTTTGATTTAAAATATATTTAGAAGAGAGGTTTTTATGCATAATTTTGATTTTTCACCATTATATGGATCTGTTATAGGATTTGATAGATTAGTAAATTTTTTAGAGGTAGGGCAAAGTAATGGTAATTATCCTGCTTATAATGTTGAATTAGTTAGTGAACATAAATATTGCATTTCTATTGTAGTGGCTGGATTTTCAAGTGATGAATTAGATATTACTACTCATGATAATATGTTAATTGTAAAAGGTATTCACACTAGAAATGATAGTAATTCTAATTCAGATTCTAAGAATTATTTATATCAAGGAATTACTGATCATGATTTTGAAAGAAAATTCCAATTAGCTGAACATATTCAAATTACTGGAGCTAAATTAGATCGAGGTATTTTGTATATACATTTAACTAGAGTATTACCAGATATTCTTAAACCAAAGCATATAGAAATTAAGTAAAAATATACTAATTTGCACTTTTTTAGCAGACTCAGCTATTGTATACTTCAGATTTTTCTGAAGTATACAATAGCTGAGTCTGCTAAAAAAGTGCAAATTAGTATATTTTTACTTAATTTGTAATGTTATAACTAACAAATTTAGAAATTAATTTTAAAATTTATAAGTAATCGTTAAATTAAGATGTTTATAGATGTAGAAAAGTATGTTAAAGTATTAAATTATATTTTTTAGTTGTAATTCTATTTTTAAATAAGCATAAAAAATGGGGGCCGCTATTAGTCCTTCTAGTCCAAAAATTGATTCTAAAAAAATCATAGCCAGAACTAATTCCCAGGTATGAGAATTTATTTTATTCCCAATGATTTCGGCATTTAAAAAGTATTCTAATTTATGAATTAAAATTAGATATATTAACATTGTTATTCCAATACTTAATGAAATGGATAAAGCTGAAATAGTTATCATAATATTAGAAATTAAATTTCCAACGATTGGTAATAATCCTAGAACAAAAGTAATAATAATTAAGGTTTTTCCTAATGGTAATGTTTCTCCAAATACTGGAATCAATATAAAAATCATGATAGATGTTAACAGGGTATTAATTGAAGATATTTTTAATTGAGCAAATACTATATTATGAAATGCGTGAGATAAATTATATATTCGTTCTAATAATTGATTAGTAAAATATGTATTGCTTTCTATATATTTTTTTTTATATTGAGGATAAGCAATCATTGCTCCAATTATTAATCCGATTAATAAAGTGATACATCCGTGTAAAATAACATGTCCCATATTTCGAATTAGGATGATGTTTAATTCAATCCACGAAAATATTCGTTCTTTTAGTTCTGATGTTGTATTTGGAAAAAATTTTGGTAAAAAATTAGGGAGTTTTTTTTTAAAGTCAGAAAAAATATGATTAATTTCATTCAACATATTAATTTTATTTGTATTTTCTGAAAAAAAATTAGTACAATTTGAGATACTTATTGCAATAGTAGAAATAAGAATAATAATTATTATTAAAATAGAAAGTTGACGTGCTCGATAGGTTCCTATAAATCGTTCAAAATATGTTGATAAAGATACGATAATTTCATAAGTTAAAAATCCTGAAAAAAAACAAGGAAATAACCCTAATGGAATAATCATAAGAATAGATGCAAACATTATTATATAAGAAATTGCTGTAATCCAAGTTTTTATAGAAAACATTATAATTTTCCTAATATATAAATTATTTGTAATAATAAAGTATTTTAAGATAATTTTTATTATTAGTATTTGGTATTTATAATTTATATAAATGTTTATATGGATAAAAAAGTATCTTTTTATATAAAAAAAAGAGTATAGTATATATTATACTAATAATTCAGTAGTAAATTATGTATAATATATACTATAAGATATATCAGTATTGTAGTATATGAAAATTTTACAATATAAACAATGTATTAATAGTAAGTGTTTTATTAATTTGATTTTTTAAAAATTTATCAAAATAATGAGTAAGAATTTTTATATGATAATAGGGGTATAACAATAGTTGGAATTAATATAAACAAAAAGTTTGTATTGAGATACATAATATCATTGTATTTCATAATTTTCAGCGTATGTTCAATATGTATAAATATATTAATACATTATTAGTGATTTGGTTAATATGCAACAACAGTATTATGATGTTAATGTCAAAACTATACAAGATTTAATAATGGATTTAGAAAAGTTTTGGATACATAATGGATGTATTATAGTGCCATCGCTAGATATGGAAATTGGTGCAGCAACGTCTCATCCTATTACTTTTTTTAAAGCTATTGGTCCAGAACCAGTAGCTGCGGCTTATGTACAAGCATCTCGTCGTCCTGCTGATAGCAGATATGCAAAAAATCCAAGTAGGTTACAGAAATATTATCAATTTCAAGTGATTATAAAACCATCTCCTGAAAATATGTCACAATTATATTTAAATTCTTTAAAAGCAATTGGAATAAGTGAATCAGAAAATGATATCAGATTTATTGAAGATAATTGGGAAAATCCTACGTTGGGAGCATATGGGTTAGGATGGGAAGTGTGGTTAAATGGAATGGAAATAACTCAACTTACTTATTTTCAAAGAATGGGGGGATTAGAATGTTTTCCGATTACTGGAGAAATAACTTATGGATTAGAAAGATTAGCGTTATTTCTTCAAGATATGGATAATATATACGATTTAATTTGGGGCAATACTATAACTGGTGATATTACGTATAAAGACTTATATTATCAAAATGAATTAGAACAATCTAGTTATAATTTTAAATATGTTAATGTTAGTTATTTATTTCAGAATTTTAATGAATATGAAAATGAGATAAACTATTTACTTTCTTTAGATGAACCGTTAATAGTTCCATCTTATGAGTTAATTTTAAAATTAATACATATTTTTAATTTATTAGATGCAAGAAAAGTTATTTCTGTTACAGAGCGTAAAAATTATATTTTACGCATTCAAAGGTTATCACATATGGTAGCAGAAATGTATTATTTTTTTCGTAAAAAAATAGGATTCCCTTTATGTGCGAACAAAACGAATAATATAATCGAATAATAATTATGAAACAATATACTTTGTTAGTAGAAATAGGTACTGATGAGTTACCTGCTAAGTTTTTAAAAAATATAGGAAAAGATTTTTATTCACATATTAAAAATGAATTTAAAAAAAATAATATTCTTTATAATGAAATTTATTGGTTTGCTTCTCCTAGGCATTTAGCAGTTAAATCTCGTATTTCAATCGGTAAAAATCAAAGTTTATTTAAGTCTGACGTATATAATCGTAGTGATATTGATAATTGTATTGTTGATAAAAATTTATTTTTAAAGAAAAAAAATAATAAATTTTCTCAAAATATTTCAAGTCATGTTAATATTTTAGAATTTAATAGATTTGAAACGGAAGGTATTCGTCAAGATAAGTTTATAAATGTTAGGCAATTTAAGCTTTTATTGGTTCAAATTATTAAAAATGCTTTAGGAAATTTGATTAATTATGAAACGATGCGATGGGGGGATGTACTAATCCCATTTATTCGACCTGTTAATACTGTTACAATTTTATTGGATACTAATATAGTTTCTGGTCGTATTTTTAATAAAAATATAAATAGAATTGTATATGGTAATAGGTATATAAAAAATAATAAAATTATTTTGAATAATGCAAATGATTATCCTAATGTGTTGTTTGAACAAGGTTATGTGATTGTAGATTATAATATACGTAAACAGAAGATACGTATGGATGTTGAGCATAAAGCTTTAAAACTTGGAGGCGTAGTTGATATAAAAAATGATGATTTTTTAGAAAAAATCACTTCTTCGATAGAATGGCCTATTATTTTATTTGGTAAATTTAATAAAAGATTTTTAAAATTACCAAAAGAATTAATAATTCATATCATGCAAGATAAACAACAATATTTTCCTGTATATGGGAAAAATCAGGATATACTTTTACCGTATTTTATTTTTGTGATTAATATAATTATTGATAATTATAACAAAATAATTAATGATCATGAAAATATTATTAATATGCGTTTTTTAGATGCAGAATTTTTTTTAAAAAATGATAATAAAAATCGTTTAGAGGATTATTTTCCTAAATTAAGTGAAATAGTATTTCATAGTCAACTTGGAAGTTTAAAAGATAAAGTGCATCGAATAACAGAATTATCTGGATGGATAGCTAATCAAGTTAATGAAAATGAATTTAAAGCTAGAAGAGCGGGATATTTATGTAAATGTGATTTAGTTACTGATGTGGTGTTAGAATTTCCTGAGGTTCAGGGTATTATGGGTATGTATTATGCTCAGAGAGATGGAGAAGAAAAAGAAGTAGCATTAGCTCAAAAAGAGCATTATCAACCTAGATATTATACAGATAAATTACCTACAGAACGAATTTCTTGTATTGTGTCTATTGCTGATAAGATGGATACAATATCTGGTATTTTTAGTGTTAAGGAATTTCCTACAGGAAGTAGAGATCCGTTTGGATTAAAAAGGGCAGCTAAAGGTATATTAAATATTGTTCTTGAAAAGAACATGCCTATAAATTTATTAGATTTGATAAGTAAGTCAATTATGTTATATAAATTGCAATTAGTTGACGATGATTTAATAAATATTAAAAATGATGTTTATACTTTTATGTGTCAACGTCTTTGTTTGTATTATCGAGCATTAGGTTATAAAGAAAATATAGTTCGATCTGTTTTAAATATTAGGTTTGGGAATATAATTAATTTAGGGAAACATATTGACTCGGTTCATAATTTCTATACCATTCAGAAAGAAAAAGGGGCTATGTTCAATTTAGTTTATAAACGTATATCAAATCTTATTAGAAATCAAAATGTCTTTTGTAATATAACAGAAGAAATTAATAAAACTTTACTTAAAAGTTTAGAAGAAATTAAATTATTTGAGCAGATAACTTATACTAAGATGAATTTAAATTCTGTATTGCAAGAGAGTCGTTATAGTGATGCATTAAACATTGTAGAAAATCTATTCCATAGAACTAATTTTTTCTTAGATAATGTTTTTATAATGAGCAAAAATCAAAATATAAAAGAAAACCGGCTATCTTTAATTAAGACGGTGAAAGATTTAGTTTCAAGAGTAATAGATATATCTGTTTTACTTAAATAAGTCATTTTAATGCTTAAAACTTAAGCAATGGGCAAATTATTTAAGAAACTTTTTTAATTCAAATAAAAAGATTCATCAAACCTTCTAGAAGCCTCATCCCAATTTATGATATTCCAAAAAGCTTTCACATAATCTAAACGTCTATTTTGGTATTTTAAATAATAAGAGTGTTCCCATAGATCCAGTCCAAATATTGGGAATCCGTATGTATGAGATAATTTGTTTTCCATAAGAGGATTATCTTGATTTGGGGTAGAAACGATTTTTAAATTATTATTGTGTATTATTAACCAAGTCCAACCTGATCCAAAACGACTCATAGAAACTTGTTCAAATTCTTTTTTGAAGTTATTATAATCTATAAAGGTGTTTTCTATTGCTTTTTTTAGTGATCCTTTTAATTCTGTACCTAGTTTAAGAGATTTCCAGAAAAGGCTATGATTAAAATGACCACCTCCATTATTACGTAATATATCTTTTTTTTCTTGGGGCAAGAAATCTAGTTGTTTAATTAGATTTTCTATTGTTAAATTTGAAAATTTGGGTAAATTTTTTAAAGCGGAATTGGCATTATTGATATACGCTTGATGATGTTTAGAATAATGAATTTCCATAGTTTTTGCATCGAAAAAAGGTTCCAAAGAGTCATATGAATATGATAAATCAGGTAGTTTAAAAACCATTTTAAAATCTCTCTTAATTGAATAATGCTAGTATCTAATGATTTAATTATATTGAATAATAATGAATAAGTAAAGCATAATTTAAAAATTAGAAGAAGGTAGTGGGAATATATAACTTGGGTAGTATTTTAATTGTTATATATTTTTAATTGTGTAAAAATATGTATTTTAAATATAAAATTCATATTTTTCAAGAAATTAAGATATAAATATAGGTGTCATGAGTGAATAAGAAATTTTGTAATTTTGATTTACCTTTGTTTTCTATGATAAAGTTAAATAGTATTAATGATCTGATAAAGAAGAGAATAGATAACTGTTATACTGAAGTAGATCGAATTGTATCATTAAATAAATCAATAACTTATTGGAAGGATGTATATGAACCATTAAGAATATCGGAAAATAAATTAAAAAAGGTTTGGTCTATAATAACTCATTTAAATTCAGTAAAACATGATTTAAAGTTACGTGTTATTTATCAAAACAATTTAATGTCTATTTTGGAATATAGAAACTGGGTAAATCATCACCTTGGTTTATATCGGTTATATAAATCTTTACAAAATAATAGTTCTTATCAATTATTAAGTACTATACAGCAAGTAGCATTAAGAAAAATTTTATCTCGTTATGAGATATCGGGAATTCATTTATGTGGTGATAAGAGAAAATGTTATTGTAGAATGATGTGTATGTTATCTCAACTTAATACAATTTTTGATAATAATGTTCTAGATTCTATACGAGGATGGAAAAAAATAATTACAGATCAAAGTTTATTATCAGGTATTCCAGATGATCAATTACATATAGCTCGTTTGGAGGCTCAACGTAATCAACGACTAGGATGGTTATTTACATTACAATATCCTGTATATTTATCAGTGTTATCTTATTGTGACAATGAAGATTTTAGAAAGGAATTATATTGGGCTTTTAATACTCGAGCATCTGATCAAGGTCCTAATGCTGGAAAATGGGATAATACTTTAGTTATAGATGAAATTTTATCTTTACGCTATGGAATAGCTAAAATTTTAGGATTTAATAGTTATTTCGAAAAATCTTTACAGACAAAAATGATTCAAAATCCTACAAGTATACTTAATTTTCTTAAGAATTTACTTAATCATGTTCATCCTAATGCAAAGAAAGATTTTTTAAAAATACAAAGTTTTGCTAAAAAATATTACTCTCATAAATGTGTAAATCCATGGGATGTAAAGTATTTTCAAGAAAAACAGAAATCGCATCTTTTTCAGATTTCAGAAAAAGAATTGCGCTTTTACTTTTCGGAAGAAAAAGTTTTATCTGAGATGTTTTCGATAGCTAATCGTATGTATGGTATTGTGATAAGAGAACGAAAGGATGTAGATGTATGGGATTCAAATGTACGATTTTTTGATATATTTAATCATAAAAATGAGTGGCAAGGAGGATTTTATTTGGATCTTTATATGCGAAGAAATAAATGTGAAGGAGCATGGATGGATATATATTCGGATACGAAGAATGAAGATGATATGGAATATCAAATGCCTATTGCATATCTTATTTGCAATTTTAATGCTTCTGAAGATTCAGGTAGACCATCTTTATTAACTCATGGGAATATAGTGACATTATTTCATGAGTTTGGTCATGTTTTGCATCATATTTTAACATCTATAAGTATTTCTGAAATATCTGGGGTTAATGGAGTGGAATTAGATGTTGCAGAAATTCCAAGTGTGTTTATGGAGAAATTTTGCTGGGATCCAACTGTATTGAAATCTATTTCTCAACATTATCAAACAAAAAATTCTTTATCAAATAACATGATTAATGATTTATTAAGATTAAAAACTGAACAAGCTACACATGATTTGTTAAAGCAAATTATGTGTAGCTTGTTTGATTTTAAGATTCATCATGAGTATAGCCCAAAAGAGAAAAACCCGGTATTAAACATTTTTAATGAAATCAAACAAAATACAATAGTGTATCCACCGTTTGGTGACGATAGGTTTCCTCATTCTTTTGCTCATATTTTTTCTGCTGATGATTATGCGGCAGGATATTATAGTTATTTATGGTCAGATATGTTAGCGTCAAGTATTTGGTTACATTGTAAAGATTTACGGTTAACCGATTCTCAAATGGGAAATTTGTTTCTTGATCATATGGTGTGTATGGGACAATCTATTGATTTCAAACAGTGTTTTACTTGTATTAAAAATAAGGTAGTTACAACTCAAGCTATTTTAAAATATTATAATATTCCTATACAAAATAATCTATTTTTTAAGTTATGTTAGTGTAAATATATTGATTTGTTAATAGCGGTATTATCATATTTTAATTCATAATATAATTTATATACATAGAGAATAAATAAAGATTAATAAGAGGAGAATATATATTTTTATATTGTGATTAGTATCATGATAATATGATACTATATTAATTGATGAGGTTTTATTTTGTTAATTTTAAAAAAATAATTCAAATAATGAATATATGTATTATATTTAAATGTTTTGGTAAAATAATTTAAAAATTAATAAATAGAACCCCCCACTTAATATAATAGATATAGGTATAGTTAAAGACCAAGTCATTAGGATATTTTTTATTATTTTCCATTGTACTCCTTCCCATCTATGGGTTAACATACTTCCAGTAATAGATGAGGATAATATATGCGTAGTAGAAACAGGCATACCAATATAACTGGCTGTACCTATAGATATAGCAGTAGTTAATTGAGCAGATAAACCTTGTGCGTAGGTCATTTTTTGTGTACCTATTTTTTCTCCTATAGTAATAGCAACGCGTTTCCATCCTATTGTTGTTCCCAAGGATAAAGATAAAGCTACTGCTACAATAATCCAGGTTGGAGCGTATTCAATGGTGTTTAGTAGGTTAATTTTTAAGTGTTTTAAGAATTTTTTGTTTTTGTTTGATATGTCTGGATGTTTGATGATTTGATCTAAGATATCGGTTATATACATTAGTAATTGTCTAATTTGTAAGCGTTGGTTCAAATTTAGTTGTTCATAATTTTCTAAGTTTTCAAGTAAGCATAAAGAATTTTGCATAATAGTTAAAGTTAATGAAAAATCGTAAAAGATTTTTTTTATTTGAGCTGTAGTCAGTACTGTGGATATTCGACAATTGCAATTAGATTGATGATTATGTTCATGTATTAAGTGTGTTGTAATTTTTTGAATGGATGGGTCAATAATTACCAATTGGTTTAAAGCGACAGATATAGGCATAGACATAATTTCTGAAGGAATAATATTTTTGAAGTGATCATGGTGTTGTATATAATATCGTTGAAAATTGTTTATTGCATTTCGAGTATTAGTAATATCATTATTATTAGCATGCATATTTAAAACAAAGCTAGCAGGAGCTACTCCTACTAAAAGCAACATAATAAATCCAATTCCTTTTTGTCCATCATTTGCACCGTGTGAAAAACTAACCCCAGCAGCAGATATAATGAGTATTATACGGATCCATAATGATGGGTGTTGTTTGCCATATAACTGTGCGTGTTTAGATGGAGTCATATGTATTTCTTGATATTTACCGAAATTACTCCGATAGCGTAATAATAAAGACATTATTATTTTAGATAAGATTAAACCTATAATTGGAGATATTATCAAAGATAAGAAAATATGAATTAATTGAGAAATATTTAATTCTTGATTTACTGAACAATGTGTAATAAATGCATTGGCAAATCCTATGCCAATTAATGCCCCAATTAAAGTATGAGAACTAGATGTAGGTAATCCAAAATACCATGTGCCAAGATTCCATAATATTGCTGCGAATAGCATAGAAAAAATCATGATAAAAATATGATTAGCGTTAGTATTCATAAAAAAATAAGTAGGAAGTAAATGCACAATCGTATATGAAACACTAACTCCTCCTAACATTACTCCCAGAAAATTAAATATTCCTGACATTATAACTGCGTTACTAGAACGTAAAGCACAAGTATAAATTACAGGAACTACAGAATTAGCAGTATCATGAAATCCATTAATAGCTTCGTAGACGAAAACGAAGCATAATGCAAGTATTAATAGAACCCTGATATGTATGTCTAAATCGTAAAATAGATATGACATAAGGAATATGCTGTATATAAAATAATCAATTTTAAAATATTAGTATAATTAACATAAAATAAATATTTTTTCTCTAATATATTCTAGGCATATATACACATATAGTATGATATACTAGTACGTTTTCTCGTGCATAAAAATATTATGTCTAAATTATGATTCTTTATAAAGAAATAATCTTGCATAGTAAATGCATATTTTTATGCATACATTTTTTCAAGTACAATTGTTGTAACGATAAAAATAAATGTTGTTATAATTAAATATAAATTAGTAGAAATAAAAAAAATTATATAACATCAATATAATTAGTTTTGATTAAATGTTTAATCTCTTTAATATATATAATAAAAATTATACTTTAGTTAAGTTGATGCGCATTAATCAACCTATCGGGTTTTTTTTGTTGATTTGGCCAACTTTATGGGGATTATGGATGTCAAATCGGGGTATACCTGATTTTTTTACTTTAATAATATTTATCATAGGGGCTATAATCATGCGGTCTGCTGGTTGTGTAATTAATGATTATATTGATTGTGATATTGATATATATGTGCAACGAACTAAACATCGCCCCCTTTCTAGTAGAATAATTACAAAAAAAAAAGCATTATTAACTTTTATATATTTAATTATTTTTGCAGCAGGATTAATTTGTGTATTTGATACTTCAACTATATTATTAGCATTGTTAGCTTTGGGATTATTAATAATATATCCTTTTTTAAAAAGATATGTATATTTGCCTCAATTAATATTAGGAATTTTATTTAGTTGGCCTATTTTAATGGCGTATACTGCTACTTGTCATGTGATTGATAGTACTGCTTGGTTATTATTTTTGGTTAATACTGTTTGGACTATAATATATGATACGGAGTATTCTATGGTAGATCGAGATGATGATAAAAAAATTGGGATAAAATCTTCTGCTCTTTTATTTGGAAATATGGATAAATTAATAATAGGCATATTGCAAATAATTACTATATTTATGTTTATCTTTATTGGCTATAAAGAAAAATTACCTATTGTGTTTTATTGTTTTTCTGTATGTGGGGGGGGGTTATTATTTGTATGGCAACAAATATTAATACATCATAGAATTAAAAAAAGATATTTTAAGGCTTTTTTGAATAATAATTATGTAGGTTTATTAGTTTTTATTGGAATAGCATTAAGTTTTATTTAAACATATATTAGATAATAAAATGCATTTTACATGAATTAAAAAATATTTTGTATTTTATTATAATTGTTAAAACAAATACGGTGAAAATTGTTTTTATTTACGTTGTGATAAAAAGGATGAGTTAGTAATAGAAACATGTGTTGAATTAGTACAATTGAAGCATAGTCCGTGCGATTCAATTATGTTGTTAGATATGACAAATCCTCTAAGTTTTGCTGTATGGTGTAATATTTCTTCAACACCCTTGATTGTTTGTTCTGTTACCTGTTTACAATGATTGCAAATAAAAAAAACAAAGTTATGAGATAATTCTAAAAAATATTTACATAACATAAATTTATTAGTAGATTCAATACGGTGAATAAATCTTTGTGCTAATAAGAAATGTAAAGCTCGATAAATAGTAGAAGGTTTTGCGTGAGGCAATGAAGATGTACGTAATAAATTTAACAAATCGTATGCGCTAATAGATTGATGATATTGTTGAGAAATTAATCGTAATACTTCTAATCGTTGTGCAGTGAGTTTTACATGTCTGTGTTCACATATTTTTTTTATTTGTATTAAAAGCGTTTGAATATTAATGTGCATACTATTATTCCTTATATGTTAATGGAAAGTACTAAATTTATTTAATAAAATTTTATTTATTATTATACCTAAAAAAATAAAAAATATAGATTTATATTAAATAAAGAGATTAAAGCTAGAATATTATTTTAGTATATATTGTATATAATTGATGTTTTACATTTAGTAATAAATTATTGATTATTTTGAAAAAATATTATTTGTAATATGAAAACATGATTTTTTATTAATAATTTTGATGTAATAGACTGAAGAAAAATATCGAAAAAGTTCGTGTGTCATCAATTTTATATATTGAACTTCAATTTATATTGAAATTAGGATATATTTAAGATATGTGTATGTCTAATCGAAATAAGCATGTTAGTGATGTTAAAATTTTGCCATATTCATTAGAAGCTGAGCAATCAGTTTTAGGTAGTTTGATGTTAGATAATGAACAATGGGAGTATATATCAACACAAATCACTTCTAATGATTTTTATAATCCAGCCCATCGAATAATTTTTTCTGAAATTCAACGTTTGTTAGAAATCAATAAACCTATTGATTTAATAACATTATCTGAATCTTTAGAAATACGAGGAAAATTAGAATTAGTAGGAGGATTTGGATATTTAGCTGAATTGTCGAAAAATGTACCTAGTGTATCTAATATACATGAGTATGCGCATATAATTAAAGAACGTTCAATAACTCGATCAGTTATCACTACTGCTCATAGAATAGCTGATGCTGGATATAATACTAAAGGTAGAAATAGTGACGAATTATTAGATTTTGTTGAGTCTCTTGTTTTTGAAATTGCACATCATAAACATCATGATAATAAACATTTGAAAAGTATAGATTATATTTTATCAGATGCTGTTTCTTATATTGAAAAATCATGTAGAAATGCTAGGTTTGGTATTACTGGTATTTCTAGTGGATATAGAGATTTAGATAAAAAAACTGATGGATTACATCAGTCTGATTTAATTGTTATTGCAGCTCGTCCTTCTATGGGAAAAACTGCGTTTGCTATGAATTTGTGTGAGCATGTAGCAATGAATGAGATAAAACCAGTGTTAATATTTAGTTTAGAAATGCCTGGAGATCAAATAGTAATGAGAATGTTATCTTCTTTATCTAGAGTAGATTATATGAATATAAGAACGGGGAAGTTAAATCATGAAGATCGGATAAGGATTGTTAGTACAATAGAATTATTATTAGAAAAACGCAATATATATATTGATGATTCTTCATATTTAACTCCTTCTGATGTGAGAAGTCGATCTCGAAGATTATTTAAAGAGCATGATGGGTTAAGTCTGATTATGATTGATTATTTACAATTAATGAGAGTGCCATCTTTATCTAATAATCGTACATTGGAGATTTCTGAGGTTTCTCGATCATTAAAATCTTTAGCTAAAGAATTAAAAGTACCGGTTATTGCTATTTCTCAATTAAATAGAAGTTTAGAACAGCGAGTAGATAAACATCCTATTAATTCGGATTTAAGAGAATCTGGAGCTATTGAGCAAGATGCAGATCTTATTTTATTTATTTATAGAGATGAATTGTATCATGAGAATAGTGACATGAAAGGTATTGCGGAGATTATTCTTGGTAAACAAAGAAATGGGCCGGTAGGTACAATAAGATTGATTTTTAATGGACAATGGGCTCGATTTGATAATTATATTGATAATAATCAGTATTGAGTATTATTATTTAAGGTATATTAGATTTAATGAGAATTAGATATTGTTTTTTTTTGAAAAAATAGTTAAATTATGATAAAATTTAGGTTTAATGTTGATTGAGGTTAATGAAGTAAATTTTTAAACAATATATAAGTAGTGGAATTTATTTAAGTTGTATTAAAAGATCTTAAGGGTTAGGTAAAATCATATGAGTGATATGATCTACAGGTGTAGAGAAAGTTTTAATAATAGTTGGTTTAGTTTATATAAATGAGATGTAATAGAGATAAAAATATAGTTATTAATTTGGATTATAAATCAACGAGTTTTAATATTTTATGTAAAGAAAATTAGATTTATTACAATAAGGAATAAGTGTGGTTGCTAGAGGAATTAATAAGGTTATTTTAATTGGATGTTTAGGGAAAGATCCAGAAATTCGATATATGGCTAATGGTACTGCAGTAGTGAATATATCTATGGCTACTACTGAATCGTGGAAGGATAAACAAACTAGTGAACTTAAGGAAAGAACAGAATGGCATCGTATAGTTTTATTTGGAAAATTAGCAGAAATTGCATCATCCTATTTGAATAAAGGATCTCAGGTATATATTGAAGGGGCTTTAAGAACTAGAAAGTGGCAAGGTCAGGATGGAAATGATAGATATACCACTGAAGTAGTTGTAGGTACTCGAGGAGTTATGCAAATGTTAAATAATCGTTATATAAAGGAGGATCATGTTTCTTCTGATAATGAAACTCAAAAATTAATAGACGATGATATCAACATAGATATGTCACATAATGAAAAATTAGCAGATGAATCAGCAGAAAATTTTAATGATGATGATATTCCGTTTTGATAATAAAATTTTGAACTTTTTATATGTTTATTATGGGTATTTCTTTCGTTATTATGCAGTATTTAAATACATTGTCTATTCTAGGAATAGTAGTAGATTATTTTTTTTGAAAGACAAAAATGGTATTTGTTATATTCAATGGAATAAAATTTGTTACAAATTTAAATTGAGTACCATATAATTTTTGGAATTACTTGTGTGTATTGTATTATACATGAATTAGGTAATATTTAGTTGTTATTCAAATTTAATGTAATAATAACAAAATTATGAAGTAAATTATCAAGCATTAAGCCACCTTATAGGTAAGGTTACTATATTATAAGGGCAAGGTGTTTTTATCTATATTAATTCATACTAATGAAAGATCCAACATAGGTATATATTATATACATAATATATATCGTGTTTTATGATGAGATTGCAATTATGGAGATTTTTTTTACAATTCTTATCCTTATTTTGGCTGTCTCTGTTTCAGGAATAATAAAACAAATTTTACCATTTCAAATTCCTTTACCTTTAATGCAAATTTTATTAGGAGCATCATTGGCTTGGCCAAAGTTTGGATTACATATCGATTTTAATCCTGAATTATTTTTATTGCTTTTTATTCCTCCATTGTTATTTTCAGATGGATGGAAAACTCCTATGCGTGAATTTTTACGTCATGGAGGAGAAATTATAATATTAGCATTAGTATTAGTTATTATTACTGTGGTAGGAATCGGTTATTTAATTTATTGGATGATACCTGAGATACCTTTAGTTGCATCATTAGCATTAGCGGCAGTTTTATCTCCAACTGATGCGGTAGCTCTTTCTGGGATTGTAGGTGAAGGTCGAATGCCAAAAAAAATTATGGATATTGTGCAAGGAGAAGCTTTAATGAATGATGCATCTGGATTGGTATCTTTAAAATTTGCTATTGCAGTAGCTATGGGTACAATGATATTTAGTATTAGTGGGGTATCGATAGAATTTATTAAAGTAGCTTTAGGAGGATTATTAGCAGGGATATCTGTTACTTGGAGTTATAGTAAATCATTAAGATTAATTAGTCGTTTGAGCGGAGAAGATCCGGCTACTCAAACAATGCTGTTGTTGTTATTACCTTTTGCTGTATATTTGATTGCTGAGCATATTGGAGTATCTGGAATTTTGTCAGCAGTTGCTTCAGGAATGACTATAGGTCAATCTGGCATTATTCGAAATGCTCCATTAACTATGCGTTTAAGAGGTAATAGTGTTTGGACGATGTTAGAGTTTATTTTTAATGGCATGGTTTTTATTATTCTTGGGTTACAATTGCCGGATATTTTATTAACTTCTATTTCTCAAGCAGAATTAGATCCAACTGTAAAAACGTGGATGTTATTTGTTTATGTAATCGTAATTTATATTGCGTTAATTACCTTAAGATTTGTGTGGTTATGGTTGATGAAATATATTAGTTTATATTATATGTGTAGTAGGCCTATGATATTTAGTGAATATAGTACACATGAAATTTTAATTGCTTCTTTTGCAGGAGTTCGGGGAGCGATTACATTAGCAGGTGTATTATCAATTCCACTTTTTTTAAAAGATGGAACAGTATTTCCGTGTCGTTATCAGCTTGTTTTTATTGCTACTGGTGTTATCCTTCTTTCTTTGCTTTGCAGTGTAGTTGTTTTACCTTGGTTATTGCAGGGAGTAAAGGTATCGGATAAATTATTACAACGCTCAGAAGAGCGTATGGCTCGTTCTATAGCGGCAGAAGTTGCTATAGATAGTTTGTATAAACTTGAAGAAAGATTAATACATAATCCAGAAGAAAATATCGATAGTCAATTAATTAATGAAGTAAGTGCTCGAATTATTGGTAATTTAAGAAAGAGAATTGATGAAAATAATGATTTACGTTCTATGTTAGTGGAAGATTTAGAAAGGCGTATGAGATTGAATGCGTTAAGGGCTGAACGAAGTGAATACTATCATTTACGTGCACAACAAAAAATTAGTAACGAGACATTAATGAAATTATTACGTGATTTAGATTTTTTAGAAGCTTTATTGATTGATCATGAATAATAGTATTGAGTGTTATTAATGTGAATAGTATTATGAGTAGTGTTAATATAGATATTATAAATTTGCAATGAGATATTGATATATCTACTCTGTTGACTATTTAAATTGATAATTTTATTATGCGAGTAGTGATGTTTAAATTATTTTTATGATTTTTACGTTAATGCATGTTGTCTAGAATAATAGAAAATTATGATAAAATAATATTGTATGTGTTTTTCATTATAAAATTGGAATTTTAAAATTGGTTGAAGGTTTTTAATCTCATAAAAAAGTAGATAGTTTTATTTCTAATTTATTTTGTGTAGGGATGGTATTTGAATTATATTACAAAAGTTAATATATGTTTTTATCATGATTGTTGAGTTACTTATAATGGAGAATGTATAGTTTTTTTTAAATGGATCGTATAAGTTAAGATATTAATTTTATTAAGGGGTAACTATGATGATTAAAAATTTTAAAATTACCCTTGCTTGGAAGATTTTTTTTGCTTTGAACTTGGGTATTATCGTGGGAATTTCATTACACGATCAAGCAGAATTGAAAGATTGGATTGTAAATACATTTCTTTTCCCGTTTGGTGAGATATTTATTCGTTTAATTAAAATGATTGTTGTGCCTATTGTTATGGCTACATTAGTTGTAGGAATTGCTGGAATAGGAGATGTAAGAAAGCTAGGAAGTATTGGATTAAAGACTATAATTTATTTTGAAATTATTACAACCCTTGCTATAGTATTTGGAGTAGCTCTTGCTAATGTATTTCATCCAGGATATGGAATTGATATGTCTATTTTATCTAAAACAGATATATCAATATATGAACAAACGACATCGGAAATTCAATCGAATTTAATCAATACTATGCTATCTTTGATTCCTTCGAATATTATATCTTCAATGGCTAAGGGAGATATGTTACCAATTATTTTTTTCTCAGTAATTTTTGGGCTTGGTTTAGCTGCATTACCAGAGAAAACTAAATTACCGTTATTGGGTGTATTTAATTCTATAGCGGATACTATGTTTGAAGTAACTAACATGGTAATGCGTTATGCTCCTATTGGTGTGTTTGCTTTAATTGCAGTAACAGTTGCAACTTTTGGATTTAGTTCTTTATTTCCTCTTACTAAACTTGTTGTATTGGTTTACGGAGCTATAGTTTTTTTTGCTTTAGTAGTATTAGGAATAGTTGCTCGAATATGTAATTTAAAAATTTGGAATTTAATTTGTATTTTAAAAGAAGAATTAATATTATCTTTTTCTACTGCAAGTTCGGAGACTGTTTTGCCTCGTATTATAAAAAAAATGGAAGCATATGGAGCTCCATCTACTATTACTGGGTTTGTAGTGCCAACGGGGTATTCTTTTAATTTAGATGGATCTACTTTGTATCAAAGTATTGCTGCTATTTTTATTGCGCAATTGTATAAAATTGAATTATCTTTAAGTCAAGAAATAATTTTGGTACTGACTTTAATGATTACTTCTAAAGGAATAGCTGGAGTTCCTGGAGTATCTTTTGTTGTATTATTAGCTACTTTAGGTAGTGTAGGAATTCCATTAGAAGGGTTAGCGTTTATTGCGGGAGTGGATCGAATATTAGATATGGCGCGTACTGCTTTAAATGTAGTAGGAAATGCATTAGCAGTATTAGTAATTTCTAAATGGGAAAATCAATTTGATACAAAGCGAGCTTTGGCATATGAATTAAAAATGCTTAACGGAGACAAATAAATTCATGAATTTATATTATTTGATTAACATCAAATACATTAATTTAAAATAGAAAGGTACTGGGTGGCATTGCAACTAAGTTGCAATGCCACACCTCTAAATATATTTCTTTATATAAAAAGAAAGTTAATAACTTCTGTATCTATAGAAGTTTTATATATTATATATCATAGAAATTATTGCATAGAGTAAATAGCAATTGCTTCTATTTCTATTTTTGCATTATTAGGTAATTTAGACACTTCTACACAAGATCGTGCTGGTAAATTTAAGTTAGGTTGATTTTGTGTAGTTTTTTTAAGAGAGTGTATATAAAAAAAGTTGTTATAACTTTTATTTATTTTTGGCAAATCTTGAATATTTGTGATAAAAACAGTAGTTTTAACAATATTGTGCATTGTTAGGTTTTTTGATTCTACAATGTATTGTATATTTTTTAATGTTTGGTATGTTTGCTCATAAACATCATCAGGTATTTTTTTTGTTTCTTGAGTAATAGGAAGTTGTCCGGATATATATATGATACTTCCAGTGTCTACAGCTTGAGAGTATGGACCAGAAGGTTTAGGGGCGTTGTTTGTGTAGATAGATTGAAATATATTTTTATATTTTGTCATGTTAAGTATCCAATGATATTACTTTTAAAATAGTTTGATTAAAAATTATTTTTTATAGTAACAAAAAAGTTTAATATAACTAATTCAATACGGAATATATGATTAATACGTGTTTGTAGAATAAAATAATAAGTTAAATACATAAATCAGAAAGCAATGTAACAAGCATTAAAGATTTGATTGTATGTAGTCTATTTTCAGCTTGTTCAAAAACAACACTATATTGTTTTGATTCAAATATTTCATTTGTTACCTCTAATCCATTAGGATAATTGTATCTTTGTGCAATTTTTTTGCTAATGACAGTATCAGTATCATGTAATGCTGGTAAGCAGTGCAAAAATTTTATATTTGGATTTTCAGTTTGAGAAATCATAGCTTGATTCACTTGGTACGGAGATAATAAAGAAATTCGATGAGCCCAGACTTTTTCATTTTCTCCCATGGACACCCATACATCAGTATATAGAAAGTCTACATTTTTTACTCCTTGGGCAATGTTTTCAGTAAGTAAGATGTTTTTATAGTTAAATTGCTGATCAGCTAATTTTTGGCATTCTAAGAGTAATTCTTTTTTTGGCCAGAATTCTTTAGGAGAGATTAATCGTAAATCAAAACCCATTATCGCGGCTGCTTCTAGCAAAGAATTTCCTATATTGTTTCTTGTGTCTCCAACATAAGCTAATTTCATTTGATGGAAAGGTTTATTTGGGATTTGTTCTTTCATAGTCATTAGATCAGCAAGTAATTGTGTTGGGTGAAACTGTTTGGTAAGTCCATTCCATACTGGAACATTAGAATATTGGGCAAATGTTTTGACAGTGTCTTGATGATATCCACGATATTGAATACCATGATACATTCGTCCTAAAATTTTCGCAGTATCTTTAATAGATTCTTTATGTCCTATTTGACTAATATTAGGAGTTAAGCAGGTTACTCGAGCGCCTTGATCGAATGCAGCGACTTCAAATGCACATCTTGTACGAGTTGAGTTGTTTTCAAAAATAAGCACAATATTTTTGCCAAATAATTGTTGAATTTCTTTTTTATTATATTTTTGGTATTTTAAAGTATTTGAGACGTGTAAAATATATTTAATTTCTTCTACACTGAAATCTATTAATCGTAAAAAAGATCGATTATATAATTTATTCATAGAATGCCCTGTACAAATAACATTAGTATTGAATATTATTTATAGTGTACTACATTGCTAGTATTGTAAAAGATAATTATTCTAAAATTTGTATTAAATTATAATTACTATGATAATTATTGTTATTTTAATGCTGTTGTATATTATAAATTAGTTTAAATGTGTATTGATTATTAAAGATAAAATATTGTTATATTTAATTAGAGAACAAATTGGTATATTTTTAAAGTTTGTACTTAGTGTGAAATATGATTTTTTTATAATGAAATTATGATAGAAAGGTGATTATGTAATTTATTTTTAGTTTTTGTATAAAAAATTAATTTTTCTTGTTCTTTAATGCAATTAACTTTTAAATATTCATTTTGATGATCTATTTTTTTTTGTATATAGTTAATTTTTTGAGTTATTAATTTTATTTCTTTATGAAGCTTATCAATTGCGATTTGTTTGTTAAAAACATCTGGAATAAAGACTATTAATTCTGATTCGTGTAGTGGAATATTAAAAGATTTTTGAGAAAAAGTGTCATTGTCTTTTAAAAAATCAATTTTTTTTAGTTGTGCTACTTGAAGAAGAGTACGATTATTTTCTAGTATATATTTTTTTATTCTACTAGAAATATGTTGCAATGCTATATGTAGGGGGGTTTTATATAAAATACCAGTTTGAGTACGGAATGTTCTTATTTCAGAAATAAGATCTTTTATCCATTCAAATTCAATAATAACGTTTAAATTAATATCAGAGATGTTATATTTAGGAAATGATTGTAACATAATAGTTTTTTCTTTAATTTTGATTATTAATTTAATTTTTTGCCAAATTTTTTCTGTAATAAAAGGAATAATAGGATGAGATAAACGTAATAAAGTCTCGAAAGATGTAATTAAAGTATAACGTGTTCCTATTAATTTTTGAGTATTTGTGCTACAATACAACGTAGGTTTTATAAATTCTATATACCAATCACAAAATTGATGCCAGATAAATTCATACAATAAATTTATAATTTTATCAAATCTATACTTGTGTAATTCTTGGTAGAAAATTTGAATAGTTTGGTGTAGTTTAGATGTAATCCAACGATCTGGTAGGGAAAATAGTAATTTGTCTTGTTGATAATTTATTCCGCAATCTTGATTAGTAGTATGTAGTAAAATAAATTTACTAACATTCCACAATTTATTGCAAAAATTATGATATCCTATTAATCTATTTATATCCCAATGTATATCGCGTCCATAGGACGAGAGTGCTGCTAAGGTCATTCTTAAAGAATCAGCGCCATATGTTATTATTTCATTTACACAATTTTTTTTTGGGGTGTTTTTGTTATAGGGGGGTTTTTTTATTGTTTGTGATGAATCATAATTGTTATTGATATGATTTTTTGATAGAGTATGAATAGAAATTCTATCTATGATATCAATAGGATTGATTACATTGTTTTTAGATTTGGACATTTTTTGCCCAAATTTATCTCGTACAAGTCCGGTGATATAAATTTTTTTAAAAGGAATTTGACAATTTTTTTTATCATCCTTAATAAAATACATAGTCATCATAATCATTCGAGAAATCCAAAAAAATATTATGTCAAATCCACTGACTATAATATCGGTAGGATGATAAAATTTCAATAAATTATTATTTTTAGGCCACCCTAAATTGGAAAATGTCCATAGACTTGAAGAAAACCATGTATCTAATACATCATGATCTTGTCGTAGTTTAGTATCATGATGTAATTTATAATTTTTTCTAATATCTTTTTCACAATGCCCTACATATATTTTGTTTGTATTATCATACCACGCAGGAATTTGATGTCCCCACCATATTTGCCTAGAGATACACCAATCTTGAATATTATCCATCCATTTAAAATATATATTTTTATATTGCTCAGGAATAAACTCTATTGATCCTTTTTCAACAATATTTTTTGCTTGTTTTGCTAAATATGTAGTTTTTAAGTACCATTGATTAGTTAGCATAGGTTCAACTATTGTTCCAGTTCGATTATTGTACGCAATCGTGACATCATAGTGTTGTATTTGTTCTATAAGATTGAGTTGATTACATGTTGAAGTGATCATCGTTCGCGCTTGATCACAATTTAGATTTCGAAATATTGTTGGAATATAGCAATTTTTTTTATCATAAAATTGGCTTTGACTACAAAAAATTTCAGGTTTTTCAAGAATTTTTCTGTAAGTTGAAAAAATGTTAATCATACATAATTTGTGTTTTTTCCCTATCATGTAATCATTAAAATCATGAGCAGGAGTAATTTTAACACAACCTGTTCCTTTATTAGGATTGATATGTTCATCAGAAATTATTGGAATTTTTCTATTTATTAAAGGTATAAGTACATATTTTCCAATTAATTTTTTATAACGAGAATCTTCTGGATTTACTGCAATGGCAACATCTCCAAACATAGTTTCTGGTTTTGTTGTAGCCACAGTTATATATATATTTTTATTAGTAGAAATAGTGTGGTTATTAGACTTACTATATTCTTCTAATTTATACCGTATGTACCACATTAAACCTTTTACTTGTTTATATGATACTTCTAAATCAGAAATAGCAGTTTGTATTTTATAATCCCAATTTACTAGTCTTTTCCCTTTGTAGATTAAATTATCTTGATATAAACGAATAAATGCTTCTTTAACTGCAAAAGACATTTGAGGATCCATAGTAAATCGAGTATTTGTCCAAGATACTGAATTCCCTAGTCGTTTTATTTGATAATTGATTAATTTTTCGGTTTGTTCTTTCCATGACCAAATTTCTTTCAATAAGGAGTTTTTTAAATCGTTGTTTTTAGGTGTTTTTGTTTGATTGAAAATTTTATTTTCTATTAGAATTTGGGCAGCAATTCCAGCATGATCTAATCCAATTCTCCATAATACGTTTTTTCCGTTCATTCGATTATAACGGGCCAAAATATCCATTATAGTTTGTTGGAATGCATGTCCTAAATGTAACGCTCCAGTAATATTAGGAGGAGGCATCATAATACAATATCTAGGTTTTTCAAAATCAGTTATATCAGGTTCAAAATAACCTGATTCTTCCCAAAATTTATAAATTGATTCTTCTATTTGTTTAGGGTTATATATTTTTTCTATCATTTATTAATATTATTTATTTTAAAATTAGATGTATTTGATACTTTTAAATCAAATCCAATGTTTTGTAATGTTTTATATCGTATTCTAGCAAGTTTCTTTAAAATATTTGTTGAAGGAACAAAATCAATAATTTCATTAAAATTGAAAAAAAAGTCTTTATTTATTTTCATAAGATTAATTAATGTATCTTTCAGTAGATTATTATGGTAACAGCACTGTTCCCAATATATAGTAATAGGGGTGTAATGCGTATTTTTTCTTAATAAATCATTAGGTAAAAAAGAATTGTTGTCAACATTCCATAAAGAATTATTTATTTTTAAAGCTTGGTTTTTATTTTCACAAGCTATTAAAATACTCTTTCCTGATCTCCACATGATTTTTGACAAATGACATGCAAAATTTTCTTTGAAACTTAATTCTGCGTTGGAGTTAATCGATGGTAGTATGTAAAAGATTCCTTTTTTTATATTTGACATTCTTATGAATTGTTTTTACCTTTTTCTTGGAATATTCAATCAAAGTATTTAATTTTGTTTTAAAAATGAAGACATAATTAGTTACATGTTAAATATATTAATTTATTTAGTCTTGTTTTATGCTATTAATTAAAAATTGAGTTAAGAGTTCTACAGGTCTTCCTGTAGAACTCTTAACTTTTTCGTTAGAAATCCAAGCAGTTCCTGCTATATCTAAATGAGCCCAATTATATTTTTGAGTAAATTTTTTAAGAAAACATGCTGCTGTAATAGCTCCTCCTCCAGATTTATCACCAATATTAGTCATATCTGCTATAGTAGATTGTAATTGTTTGTCAAATGATTCATGCAAAGGCAATCTCCAAATATAATCCCGAGTTTGTTCTGAAGCATATATTAAATCTTTAGCTAAATCGTGATTATCAGTCATTAGTCCGCTGAAGTGTTTCCCTAAAGCAACAACACATGCTCCTGTTAATGTTGCGATATCAATTACTATTGAGGGATGGTATCTTTCTGCGAAAGTTAAAACATCGCATAATACTAATCGACCTTCAGCATCAGTATTTAGTACTTCTATTGTTTTTCCAGATAAAGTAGAGATAACATCTCCGGGTTTTAAAGATTTATTGCTAATCATATTTTCAGAGATAGCAAGTATCCCGATAATATTTATCGGGAGTTTTAATTTAGATACTATACACATGATTGCGTATACTACAGCAGCTCCACACATATCATATTTCATTTCATCCATATTATTGGAAGGTTTTATGGATATACCCCCTGAATCAAAAGTTACCCCTTTCCCTATTAAAATTATAGGATCATGATTTATTATAGGATTATTTTTATATTTAATAATAGGCATGACAGAAGAATATTTAGATCCTTTCCCAACAGCTAGATAGGAATTCATTCCTATTTTTGTGAGGTGTGATTCGTCGAGTATATTAATGTTTAAATCGGTATAGTAATTAGGTAGTTCTAAAACTTTATGAGATAAATAATTTGGGGTGCAGTAATTTGGAGGCATATTACTTAAGTTTTTTGCGATGTTTATTCCATAGGCAATTGCAGACCCATCTTTTATAGCTTTTTTACAAATGTGTAATTCATTAGGATTGTTGATGTACAGAATTACTTCTAGTGATAAATCTTGTTTTGGTGAATGTTTATGGCTTTTAAATTTATTAAAAGTATAAAATATATCATTAATTATAGATATGCTATGTCTTATTTTCCAATAAGATTCATATCCAGAAATATTTAATTCACTTAGTAAGAGAAGAATTTTATTAAAGTGAGAACTTTTGCAAAATTTAATAGAATTACATAATATTTTTATGTAAGTATCAGAGTTAAATTTATGTGATTTTCCGCAACCAACTAATAAAATATGTCTATTTAAAAAATAAGGGATATCGTATAGTAATAGGTGTTGGTTTAAAGATCCATTAAATTTGCTACGTTGTAACAAAGAATAAATATATTCTTGACTGATATTATTTATATGCTCCGTGGCAGGAAATAAATTATATTCTTCAAATACACCGGTGAGAATACATGCATCCTCATCGGCTTTTAAATAATCATCAGTAATTTTAAAACTTACAGTGTTGTCTATAGTTAACATAATAATAATAAAAATTGATTTTTTTAAGATTTAATGAGTAATTTTTAAAATTTTGAAGAACTTCAAATTAAAATACATTTGTTTTAATCTTATTTGTTTATGAGTATATTATATACTAAAAATTATAGCAATAACATTATTTTTTATGTAAAAGGTTTTTAAGTAACGAATGATTTTAATTAGATATATTATTAAAGAAGTATTTAGAAATCAATTAATTATTTTAATATTATTATTTTTAGTATGTATATGTCAAAAATTAATTAAAATAGTAGGAGTAGATAATCCTATACCAGTGTATTTGATTTTTTTGCATCTTACTTTAAATATTCCAGAATTAGGTAAATTAGTTATACCATTTAGTTTGTTTCTTAGTGTATTTATTACTTGTTATCGATTTCATTTGCATAATGAAATTTTAGCAATGTATTCTTGTGCTATAAATAGGTTTTTTTTTGTGAAAAGTATATTTTTATATAGCATTATTGTTTTTATTATATCATTAATAAATGTGATGTGGTTGTCTCCATATTGTGAGCAATTACGATATGTGACGTTGTCTAGTATTAACAAGAATATTTATTCTATTAAATTAGTAGAAAAAAAGTTTTTGTTGATGTTGAGTAAACATACAGTTTTCTTTATTAAGAAGATTAAGAATAAAAATTTACAATACATCTTTATAGTAAAAAAAAATCATCATATTAATGGTAGTAATGTTTGTGTAATTATTACAGCGAATAACGGTGATGTATATAATTATTCTAATAATTTAAAAGCAATTACTTTAAAATCAGGGACGTATTATGAAATACATTATGATCAATTAATTTTTACAAATATATATATAAGTGATTTTTCTCGATATCATACATTGATTGATTATAATATGAAATCTCCTCAGAAAGGTTTTAAAATAGTTGAACATATGACTATTAGTCAACTTATATGTCATGATTCGTTACCTGAGAAATATATTGAATTAAATTGGCGTTTTACTTTATTAGTTTCTATTATTATTATGCCGATAATAGCTTTATTATTGGTAATAAATATTTCAAATGGTTATTTTCTGAATTTCGTGTTAGCAATATCATTATACATATTATTTTTTATGTTACATATTTTGTTACGTTTTTCTATTACTTTAGATTATAGAGATTCCATGTTATATATGGGGGGGGTTAATGTAATTTATTTTATTATAGCATTATTAATGAATCTAGGTAAATATCAGTATTTACGATGGTTTGAATTAGCTTGTGTTTATTTTGTGAAAAGATGATACGTATGCATAAGATATTAGATATGTATATAAAAAAATCTATATTATCAAGCATATCAATAGTATTTTTAATATTGATATCGTTGTCGAGTATTATTAGATTGATTGATGGATTACGTAATTTTGAAAAAAAAACCTATTCTATTATCGAAATTTTTTTTTGTACTTTTTTAAGTTTACCAAAAGATTTTGAATTATTTTTGCCAATATCTATTTTATTAGGCGGATTGTTAGGATTAGGCGTGCTTGAAATTCGTAATGAGTTGGTAATTATGAAGGTTTTTGGATTGAGTTATTTTCAAATTACTTTCTCCGTAGTTAAAGTTTCTGTTTTTATTTTAATATTACATATAATGCTGAATGAATGGTTGTTACCAGGTAGTCAATACATGTTATATATATATCAAGGTCATAAGGAATATAATTCTTATTTTTTTCCTGAAAAAAATAAGAATTTGTGGATAATAGATAATAATGGCTTTGTTTGTATTGAATATATGCCAACCACTAATAATGTATTTGGAGTCAATTTGTATTATTTGACTAAAGATAAAAAAATAGAAAAAATAATATATTTCAAAGATGCTACATATATTAATAAAAGTTGGTTTGTGTCTAGTGCTATTGAATTGAATTTCTCTGATAAGACACATATTGTGAATAGAACGGTTTTTCATTATAAATGGAATACAATATTAACTCCTGATTTATTATCAATAATTACTACTAATCCTCGAGTATTATCTGTTTCTAAATTGTTTTCGTGTATAAAGTATTTCAATGGAATCAATCAAAATTCCCAGTATTATGAGTTAATATTTTGGAATAAGATCTTATCTCCTTTAACAGGAATGATTATGCTAATAATATCTTTGTTATATAGTTTTGGGCCATTTTCTAAAAAAAAAATAGGTTTTAGATTGTTTTTTGGAAGTATAATTGGTTTTTTATTTTATGTTTTACATCAATTTTTTGATGTATTTTGTGTGATGCATAATATATATCCACTAGTGGGATCGATAATTCCAGTTTTATTATTTATAGTAATTAATATTGTGATTGTTTTTTATAAAATTTCTAATTTTAGATTTATTTAATGTAAAATTATATGTTCGTGTATGTATTTTAGTAACATATTTTTAGTACGATCTCTTAACCATTTATGTGCAGTAGATTGATTGTGTTTAGAATGCCATGCTTGTATAATATTTCGTTGTCCTAGATCAAAATCTACATCAAAAAATTTTACTGGTATATGTAATGCGTGTATTAGTATTAATATAAAATTTGGTATTATTGCTAATGCATTTGAATGTATTACAGAGTTTATAGTAGTAATATATTCGGGTGTAATGCCAAGGATATTGCGTTCTGTCCAAAAAAGTTTATTAGTTTCATCAGAGTTTGTTAAGTGTTCATGTTTAGTTTGAATAAACGAATATTTTAATAAATTATCTATGTTTTTGTTTTTAGGTAAGATAGGGTGATGGTTTCTACATATAATACAACATTTTGATATGTAAATAGTACGAATAGTAATTTCTGGATTAAGTGGACGCATTTCTCCTAAATATAAATCTATACTATTATTTCTTAAAAAATCATCTTCATAATCAGAATCATTTACTAAATTCATAAATACATTAGGAGCATTAGTATAAATGTCTTGAAATAAGAGAGTACTAAGGGCAAAAAAAATGGAACTATTTGATGCTATGGTAAATGATATATTAGTGATTTTAGGTTCAAATATGATGTGTGTATTAATTATTGTTTCAATTTGATCTACTAAAGTTTTTATGTTTTGTTTTAAAGCTATGGCTTTAGGAGTTGGAGTGAGTTTGGTGCCACTACGTACTAAAATTTGATCGTTAAATAGAATGCGTATTTTATTTAATGATTTGCTAATGGCTGGAGCAGTAACATTAAGTTTTTTTGAAGCTAAATTAACACTATTGTTTTCTAATAATGCATTTAGAACTATTAATAAATTAAAATCAAAGTTATTCATATAATAAAATTCATGTAGTATAGTATTTTACTAAGTATTATAATGTATAAATGTATAATAGTAAAATATATCTACATGGTATATATAATTTATTATATGATAGAGTATTTATATTGATATCGACTTTACATTAGATTATTTTTTGATTCTCTATGTAAAATGATAAATTTATAATTTTTTGGATTAAATAATATTATAGATATGTTTAATATTGGTATGAATTCATATAATATATAATACGTGAGTTTTTTGTTAAAAATTTAGAAATATATTATTATGTGTGACGAGTTTGTTACGATTTATTTATTTGTAGTATGTGTAGTTTATAGTTTTTTATTTGCCGAAGTGGCGAAATAGGTAGACGCAATTGACTCAAAATCAATCACTGTAATAGGTATGTCGGTTCGACTCCGACCTTCGGCAATTTTGATTATATTACATCATGATGATATATCGATAGATATATTTGAATCATATGATTATTTGTTTTTATGGGTTTTGTAATATAAAGTAACGTTGTGTATTAACGATTAATATTACGTGACGTAGAATGTGTATTTTTGTTTATTTTTTATGAATTGAGTGATTGTTGTGTACTTGAAAAGTACTAATATTTTTGGTTGCCATGTATGTTATGTTATAACATACGTACGATAGAACAACGTTGTTTAAATTATATGAAATGTAAAAAAAATTTATCAATTGAAATGAAAATATTAACAACCTCAGGGTTAATTCGAGTATTGGTAGTTTTAATGGTATTATCATGTTTATGGTTAGTGATTATTTGGACATCTATTTCGTGTATTGAATAAACATAGCAATTATGATGGTGATACATAATTTAATAGCAGGTTATTTTAATAGAAATGTTACTCCAATGATTAATGGATATATTAAGAGGGGTAGCATACTTACAGTTGTCGGATCTAATGGGGTAGGTAAATCCACATTTTTAAAGACATTAGCAGGATTATTACCTCCCAATTCGGGTAATTTAGAATTTTTGAAGGTAGAAAAACCTAGAATCATAGGGTATTTGCCTCAAAAAAAGAATATAGATTGTTATTTTCCAGTTACTGTATTTGATGTGGTAGCCATGGGTTGTTGGCCGAGAATAAATTTTTTAAAGAGAATTAATGACGAGCAGAAATATTTAATATGGAAAGCTTTAAAAAAGGTAAAGTTGTTAAATTTAATGCATCGATGTGTGCATAGTTTATCAGGTGGAGAATTTCAACGAATGCTTTTTGCAAGGATATTAGTGCAACAAGCCCAATTTATTTTATTAGATGAACCGTTACAAGGAATAGATCAGGAAACTTGTGAAATTTTTTTGAGTTCTATTAATCAAATGAGTCAATATGGATGTACTATAGTGATAGTATTACATGATAATCAGTTTGCATCTAAATATTTAGTGTACGATACTTTATTATTAACACAATCAAATAGTATTTGGATTAAATCTAAAACGAATAGATGTTAATTTTTATTTTTATATTATGAATGTATACAATAAAAGTATATATATTGTTGTATATTTTAAAAATTAAAACATCTTAATAATAAAAAAGTTGGTTGTATATATGATATTACATATATTATTTGATCCTTTTATTTATTTTGAATTTATGCGTAAAGGAATAGTGGCTTGTTGCGCTTTGTCTATTAGTATTACTCCAATAGGTAGTTTTTTATTATTAAAGAGAATGAGTTTAATAGGAGATGCATTATCTCATTCTATTTTACCTGGGGTTGCTATAGGGTATTTTTTTTCAGGTGTATCATTGGTTATGATGAATATAGGGGGTCTTATTTCAGGATTGATTGTTTCAATTTTATCGATTTGGGTTAGTGAAAAAACGACATTACAACAGGATGCAAGTTTTTCTGGTTTTTGTATCGGTTTTTTAGCTTTAGGTGTAGTTTTAGTATCATTACAGACATCGAATATGGATTTATTAAATTTATTAGTTGGATCCATTTTATCTGTAAGTATGTTGCATATAAAATGTATTGGCGTGGTTAGTACGATAACTTTAATTAGTCTAGCATTATTTTACAGAGCTTTGATTATGGAATCGTTTGATCCTGATTTTTTTAAAACTAATAATGTTGTTGTATTTAAAAGTATTCAAATATTTTTTTTATTTATTGTGATGTTAAATTTAATAGCAAGTTTTCAAATTACTGGAACTTTAATGTCTGTTGGATTAATGATACTACCTAATTTATCTGCACAATACTGGGTTCATAGTTTGATTCAGAGGTTATTATTATCTGTATGCATAGCGTTATTATGTTCTTGGATAGGATTATTAATTGCATTTTATATAGTTTTACCAGCAGGGCCTACTATTATATTGTGTATTAGTGTGTTTTTTTTATTTTCAGTTTTGTTTGGAAGAAATCATAGTGTTTTGTTTTCTATGTATTGGAAAGAAAAACAAGAGTAGTGATAGTAATAAGAGAATACAAATATAGAGACTTTTTTATATACTAGTAGACGTTTAGTACTAATAAGTATTAAATGTGTATAAAAAGGTTTGAGGTATGAAATTTTTCAGATAATATAAAGTAATCTGGGTATTAAGCTATTGTTGTTTTGTTTATGTATGTGTTTTATTATATATTATTTAAGTGTAGTCTAATTTATAGAGGTGTATGCTATAAATAAACTTTATTTGCTGATTATTTATATAAATATAAAAAAATATGTGTAAAATTTGTTAAATAATTTTATTGGTTTTTAGAGTAAAATTTGTAATAAAAAGTGTTGAATATATATATAAATGCTTTATGGGATGATTTATAGGTTTCAAGTTATATAAATTTTGATTTTATAGAGAGTTGTTATCTTGAAATTGATAATTTCAAACTTTGTTTTATGGTAGGTGATATTTTTGGGGATTAAAACTCAGATGAAAAAATTATTTTTTATTTTAAATGATTTTGTTTATAATTTATAGTGGGAATAAATTTCCTAGATATGTTTTTTGTACGTGTTTGTTATTTAAAATTTCTTGAGAAGTTCCATGTGCAATTAGTGTGCCTTGGTTCATAACATACGCCCGTTCACAAATACTTAATGTTGCCTGTACATTATGATCAGTAATTAATATTCCAAGTTTATAATGTTTTAGTTGTTTTATTATTTTTTGAATTTCTTTTATTGAAATTGGATCAACTCCAGCAAAGGGTTCATCAAGTAGTAAAAATTTCGGTTTAGCAACTAAAGCTCGTGCTATTTCTACGCGTTTTCGTTCTCCTCCAGATAAACTTTCTCCAATATTATTACTTAAATGTTGAATATTAAAATTTTTCATTAAGTTGATTATATGTTCGTAACGTGCGTTTTTGTTAGAATAAAAGTTCATTTGAGCAATGGCCATTAAATTGTCAAAAACAGTTAATTTTCTAAAGATTGAATTATCTTGAGGGAGAAAACCTATTCCTAATCGCGCTCTTGCATAAGTGGGTAGTTGACTAATATCTGTCTCGTTGAGAAAAATTTTTCCAGAATCATGTAATACGATACCTAATATCATTTGAAAAGTTGTAGTTTTACCAGATCCATTAGGACCTAATAGCCCTACGATTTCTCCAGAATGTAAATATAAATCAGTATTATTCACTATACGTTTTTGTTTATACATTTTAGAAAGCTTTTGTATAATTAAAAATTCCATTGATGTATTATAGGAAAAATTATGTATTTGCTCAATAAATAGTCAGTTATTTTCATATTTTTTTATTATTAATATTATGAAGGATGTATTACTAAAATTGCAGTAGTATTTCCATTTGTGTTAGAAGTAGCTTGAATTTTTTTTTCATTTATAGAATACACAATATTATCGCTATGTATAGAATTACCTAATTGCTTTATGTAAACATTTCCGTTGAAAATAATTGAATTATTCTCAATATCATAACATATAGTATTTGCCTGAGCGGATGTAATAATATCACTAGTTTTTTTTTGAGTATTCTGAAAAATAACTGGGTGCCCGTATGCCTTAATACATTTTATTAACTTATAATTATTTGTATTGTGATTAATGATGATTTTATCAGCACATAATCTAATATTTTTGTATTTCAGAACGACATGATCTTTGAATATAATTATATTTTCTGGTGTATTAATAAGTTGTGAAGTGGAGTGAATTTCTATTGATTGGTTGTTAGAATTAGCTATTTTTTCTAAAGTAGATAGTAGTATGTTTATTAATATAAATAGTATTATTTGATATGGTTTAAATTTATTTATATTCATATTGAGTATATGTACTGTCAAATAGTTTTATTTGTTTTGTGTTTAATTTAGCACTCATTTTAGTTCCAATAGAGTAAAAACAGCTTCCGTGCACAATAGTTTTATTATTTGAAAGCATATTTTGTTTTATTAAATTGATTGATATTTGGTTTGTGATGATAGATTGAGTATCACGTGTATTTTGCATTATTTTATTAATAGAAACGTATCCAGTTAGATTTAATATTTTTTTATAATTTAATTGGGCTTTATTACATTTTATAGTCCATATTATGATATTTTTTTTATTAAATATAGTAATATTAGGTTGAGTAAATTCAATTATTTGTGTATTTGGATAACATTGAATATAGGTTGCAGTTAACTTAAATTTAAGATTTCCAATAGCATTGTATGAGTAAAGAATTATTTCATTGCTATGATGAGCGTTAGTAGCATAATTTAATGAGGAGATATTTCTTTGTATTGTTGATTGACTTGTATTTAAGTAAAAGTAACATATACAGATTAATATTAATAAATTTTTTAAAAGAATGCATTTAAGATCATTTCCGAGGTTTTTTTTGTTTTTTACTTTAAAAAATACCATTTTTGTATTAAATTGAATGAAGGTAATAGTTTAATTTAAATATTTTTATTTTTGATATTTTATTGCTTGTGTATATTTATGCTATAATAATATAATATATGTTCATTGCATGATTATTATGAAAGCGTATAAATTCATTGATCGAATCATATAATATTCCTTGTATTATGTATTTCTTTTTAAAATTAAGTATGATAATTTAGTCTATTGTTTTGATATTTAATTGAATAAAATATTGTTATATAGTAATTTATTTTTTGATGAAATTTAGTTCATTTAATAAAAATACATTACGTAGAAATTAGAAATTTAGATTGTAAGATATTGTTATATATTCAAAATATTCAAATAAAATATTTATTAACATTTATTATGATATAATGTCAGGTTACATATATGATATTAGTAGTTTAATAAGGAATGAATGCGGATAAAATCAAAGAAATATTGTTAAGTTGCTTAAATTTAAGCGAGGTGTATGTTGCTTTCGATTATCATGGGCATTGTCAAATAATTGCCATAGGTTCTATGTTTATAGAGAAGAATAAATTAGAACGACATAAGATTGTATATGCTCCACTTAAGCAGTATATTACATATAATAAGATTCATTCTTTATCTATTTATGCTTTTAGTCTGAATGAATGGGATATAAATAAAAAATTTTATAATGTAAAATAGTGTTACGATATCTATCGTATAGTATAGGCGACATTATAAGGGTGATTGTTATTCAAATAAAATTACAATGTGAAAAATGGATAAGTTTTACATTCAAGGGCCTACTACGTTAAGTGGAGAAGTAGTTATATCAGGAGCTAAAAATTCTGCTCTTCCTATTTTATTTGCTACGCTTTTGACTGAAGAACCTGTAGAAATTTTTAATGTTCCTAGATTAAAAGATATCGATTCTGCTATTGAATTGTTAAATTATTTAGGAGCTCAAGTAGAACATCAAGATGTCATAGTATTTTCTGATACTAGTAAAGTACATACTTATTATTGTGCTCCATATGATTTAGTAAAGTCAATAAGAGCGTCTATTTGGATATTAGGACCATTAGTGGCTAGGTTTGGGCATGGTGAAATTTGGTTGCCAGGCGGATGTTCTATTGGTAAAAGATTAATAGATTTGCATATTGATGGATTAGAAAAATTAGGAGCCAAAATAATAATAGAAAAAGAATATGTTATAGCTTCTGTTAATGGCAGGTTACGTGGTGCTCATATTATTATGAATAAGATTAGTGTAGGAGCAACAGTGACTGTCATGAGTGCTGCTGCATTAGCTGAAGGGATTACAGTTATTGATAATGCTGCGCGTGAACCGGAAGTTGTTGATACCGCTAATTTTTTAATTATGTTAGGTACTAAAATTATAGGGGCAGGTAGTAGTAGAATTATTATTGAAGGAGTTCAAAAATTAAAAGGAGGTAAGTATCATATTATTCCTGATAGAATTGAGACTGGTACATTTTTAGTTGCAGCAGCTATTTCTCGTTCACATGTGATATGTTTAAAATCTAATCCAAATTTTTTAAAATTAGTTTTGCAAAAGCTTCGGGAGTCTGGAGCAGAGATTAATACTGGTAAGGATTGGATTAGCTTAAATATGCACGGTAGACGACCGAAAGCTATTGGGGTGTACACGAGCCCGTATCCTGGATTTCCTACTGATATGCAAGCACAATTTACTTTATTAAATATAGTTTCAAAGGGAATAGGTAAAATAACAGAAACTATTTTTGAAAATAGATTTATGCATGTTCCAGAATTGATTAGAATGGGGGCTAAAGTTCAAGTATTAAATAATACAATTATATGTTATGGAGTTGATTCATTAGTAGGTACTCAAGTAATATCGACAGACTTGAGGTCAGCGGCAAGTTTAATATTAGCTGGGTGTATCGCTCAAGGGGTAACTGTAATTGATTGTATTTCTCATGTTGATCGAGGATATGATCGAATTGAAAAAAAGTTAAAAAGCATGGGGGCTTGTATTCAACGTATTACTGATACATAAAATAGTATTATGTAAATAAACGAATACAATATGTTTATTAGAGTTTTATATTACTACGAAATCAAATAATTTTATAATATTGTTCTATACTATAATATTTTGTACAGAATTGATGATTTTAATTTTTGATTATCATTGGCTATCTCAATAATAAAAAAATACTGGTGTCTCTTCGAATAATATTAAGGGCCATTACTGTTGGTTTTTCTTTTAATAGTTTACGTAATTGAGATAAGTTATGTATTCTGGTTCTATTTAAGCCAATAATGATGTCTCCTTTTTGTAATCCTATTGAAGAAGCGGGAGAATCTTTCATTACATCTTCTACTTTTACTCCCTTCGTGCCATCTTTTAAATATCCATTACTTAAAGAAGCTCCTTGCAAAGCTGGAGTTAATATTTCTTCACTGGTGCTAACACAGGTGCTATCATCTAATAAAACAGAAACTATATGTGTTTTACCGTCTCTTAATAGTCCTATTTTAATAGTTTTACCTGGAGTGGTAGTTCCTACTTTTACTCTTAATTCTGCAAAATTTTTTATTGGTTTGCCTTCTATGGACACGATTATATCTCCTGCTTTAATACGAGCTTTAGCAGCTGCAGATCCTGGTAAAACTTCGCTAACAAACGCGCCTCTTTGTATATCAATATTAAATGCTTTAGCAATATCAGCTGTTAATTCTGTGCCTTTAATTCCTAATTGACCTCTTTTTACTTCTCCAAATTCAATTAATTGTTGGCTTAAAGTTTTAACTATGTTGCTAGGAATAGCAAATCCAATTCCAACATTTCCACCTCCGGGGGCTAGAATAGCAGTATTAATCCCAATTAATTCACCATTTAAGTTGACTAGTGCGCCTCCGGAATTTCCTCGATTTATGGAAGCATCAGTTTGGATAAAATTTTCTAGTCCTTCAAGATTTAAACCGCTTCTCCCTAATGCGGAAATAATACCTGAAGTTGCAGTTTGACCTAATCCAAAAGGATTGCCTATAGCAACAGCGACATCTCCAACTTTTAAGGTATCAGAATCTGCTATTTTTATTTCAGACAAATTTTTATTAAATTTTAATATTTGTAGTAATGCTAAGTCAGTTTGTTCATCATGACCTATTATTTTTGCTTTATATTCTTTTCCATCATTAAGTTGAATTGTAATTTTATCAGCTTCATTTACAACATGATTATTAGTAATAATGTAGCCTTTGTTAGCATTAATAATAACTCCTGATCCTAATCCTTCAAATGGTTTAGTTCCAAAATTTCCACCAGGAGGAAGGTCTGGTCCAAAGAAGTATCTAAATTCTTTAGGTAAAGTTAATCGTTTTACAGGTTGTGTACCTTCTACGTGTATGCTTACTACAGTCGGAAGCACTTTATCTAGCATTGGAGCTAAACTGGTAGGCATTGAAGAATGTGATGTGTCTGAAAATAATATATTATAATGATAAGTACAAGGTGTGAAATTTGTAATAATCTCCAATCCCAATATTATACCTAATGTAATTATTGAATTTTGTATTATTTTCATAAATAAATGATTCATTATTTGTATTTAGTTAGGTCAAGAATTATATTTAGATATTATTTTATCAAAATAAAATGTTAATTTATAATCAAAGTTATATATTTATTATATTTAAATTATCTATAACCTTTTTAAGATTGTACAAAGTTTATATAGTTTGATGAAAATAGTTTTGTAAGGGTTATTATGTATATTATTTCGATATTTATCGTAAAATTATATTTTTTCTTGTTCATTTTGTGCATTTACATCATCTGAATAATCTCGAGGAGCCTCGGTAGTTAAATGTTTTTTATGTTGTATGTTTATATTTTGCGCATGGTCAGAGTATACATTTTCTTGATTATATACATTAGGTAAAAAAAAATTGGCATTTTTTGTGATATTTTGGTATAAATTTTGGTAATTTTCTGAAATTTTATTTAGTAATTTTATGTTATATTCAAAATGTGTTTTGAGTTTGTTTTGATATGTATTTAATTTCATTTTATTATTTTGTAGTTCGTTGTATAAAGTTTTTTGATTATTTAATAAATTTCGATCTCTATAGTACATGAAAATAATTCCTGTGATATTTCCTATTAGAAAACTTAAAAGTATTACAATAATCCAAATCATAATTTTAATCTCCTTTTTTTACTTTAATTGTTATAATTTTGTTTGTAGTAATCATTATTTAATAAATTAGAGAACATATTATATATTATTTTTGTGTTAAGTTTTTTATTAATTATATCGATAATGTGTATATATTAAAATATTGATTCTTATTGATTTAAAATCTATCATAAAGCAGATAGAAAATATTGTGTATATAACGTGTTATATTGTATATATAATGATATGATGCTAAAATTAGAATAGTGTGTTTGTTGGTTTGTTAGGTTTTTGAAAAAATATTTTAGCCCATAAGAAAGATATTGAGTCTGTTTATTGTATGAAAAACGTGTATGTATTTCACAGATTTGTTATAGTGGATAAATACGTAGTTTTCATGAATTATGTTGTATAATATAATAAAGTTTAGTGTGGTGTAATTTATAATTTGCATTGAAATAGTAAAGTGATATTACATGGAGATAAAGGTTGGTATGAGACAATCAAAGATTATAAAAAGAGAGTGGTATGTTGTAGATGCTACTGATAAAGTACTTGGGAGATTGTCTAGTAAAGTAGCTATGTATTTGATTGGAAAACATAAAATTGAGTATGCTCCGTATTTTGATGTTGGAGATTATATTATTATTATTAATTCAAAAAAAATTTACGTGAGTGGACGTAAATATGAAAATAAAATTTATTATAGGCATACGGGTTATGTAGGTGGTATTAAAAGTTTAAAATTTAAAGAGCTTATTTCTATAAATTCTAATAAAGTAATTGAAAATTCAGTAAAGGGAATGTTACCTAAGAATAAATTGGGTCGTGTGATGTTTCGTAGATTAAAAGTTTATACAAGTACTGTTCATAATCATGAAGCACAATCTCCGAAATTTTTACAGATTAGTTAGTATATCATTGGGGATATTTAATTTTGAATATAATATGTAATCAGTTTTATGGGACTGGAAGAAGAAAAAGTGCTTCTGCTAGAGTATTTTTGAAATTGGGGGTTGGTAAAATAATCATAAATAATCGTTCGTTAGATAATTATTTTCCTAAAATCAGCGAACAGGTGATGATAAAAAAACCATTAGAAGTGACTAAATTATTAGATTCTTTAGATGTGTACATTACCGTAACAGGAGGAGGAGTTTCAGGCCAATCTGGAGCAATATGTCATGGGGTTACTCGGGCGTTATTAAAATATGATGAAAAATTGAAAGTTTTATTGCGTTCTTCAGGATTGTTAACTAGAGATTCTAGAATAGTAGAAAGAAAGAAAATTGGATTTCGTAAATCGAGAAGGAGACCTCAATTTTCTAAGCGTTAATATAGAGGGAGCCAATAAAAAGTATTTAATTATGATTATTTAATTTGATATTTATAAATAAATTAAATAGATTGAATAAAGGTTCAAAGTTTTGATGATGTATATAGAAATAAAAGTGGTTTGAATAGTTGTAAATAATGAGTATATAAAAAATTTATATGTAAGTAAAAGCGGAAAATACATTTTTTACTCCTTTGGTTTTTCTTGCTATTTTTTCAGCATATTGCCCTTCTTTACAGGTAACCATTCCTAAAAGGAATACTTCTCGGTTTTCAGTGACGACTTTAATTTTTGATATGTGCGTATTTTTTTTTGTAAACAAATGAAATCGTATTTGATTGCTAATGATTGAATCAAATAAAATATTTTGTAGAGATATTGGTGAATTTTTCCTAATGGCATTATAAATATTTTTTGTTCCATTAATATGCATGACAATATTTATCGCTTCTTTAGATAGTTCTGAAGAAGGAGATTGTCCTGTGAGCAAAACATTACCTTGATACACTGTATTGATTATCCTAGTAAATTTTTTAATTTGTGTATGTTTGTTAAGGGCGTGATAAATATTGATTTTAAGAATACTGTCGTCTATTTGAGATCCTATGGTACGGGAGTCATACCATGTGTTAGCCACTATCGTGGCAGTTCCTATAGTTAACATACTAGTGCATCCTATTAATAGTGTAGAATAAAACACAAGAGTTAATGTCAAAAATATTATATGATTTTTCATGTTTAGTAATGGTATTCAGTGTGTACATTATGTCTATTGGTATACTGCACACAATACTACTTTAATGTGGTAAATTAAATCAACAGAGTTTTAATATAAGCTTTTTATCAAAATATTGCTATTATACTGTCTATATAAATAAAGTAATTTAGCTTATTTAGGTAAGATATATGATGCATTAAAATACATATGGTTTCTAGTAATTAAGATATTAGTACAGCATATGAAATATATTATAGGATTGTGTAGTAATTAATTATTTAAAAATTTGTTTTAAATTAGTAAAAATAAAAGTAGAATCATCATATAATGCGTTATTTTATATGATTACTTTTTTAAAATGGACGGTGTTTTATTAAGGATATTGTACTGATATGTAGAGATATGTGTTTAATAGAGCAAAAACAATTGTGATACATGATAATATTTTTTGATATTTATTGTATTTTTAAAAAATGATTATTTTTAACACACAGTATAATAAGAATATATATGTTTCACAACAAGTGAATTCAAACAGGACATTATATATTGTGCCTACTCCTATTGGTAATTTGCATGATATTACATATAGGGCGTTATCTACATTACGTCAAGTAGATGGTATTATTGCAGAAAGTACTCGTCGAGTTCAAATTTTATTGAGTTTTTTTTCTATTAAGTTACCTGTATATATTATGAATAGATATAATGAAAACAGAAAAGTGCCTATATTACTCTCAAAATTACAAGACGGACGTAATATTGCTTTAATTTCTGATGCGGGAAGTCCATTAATTAGCGATCCAGGATATAGATTAGTACGCGCTTGTCATGAAAAAAAAATAAAAGTGATTTCATTGCCTGGTCCATGTGCTGCAATCGCAGCACTTTGTGGGTCTGGATTGCCTGTAAATCGGTTTTGTTTTGAAGGATTTCTGCCATCTAAACGAATTTTTCGTATAAGTCGTTTAAAAGAATTATTAGAAGAATCAAGAACTTTGATTTTTTATGACGTAAAATATAGAATTATAGATAGTTTAAAAGATATAGTATCTGTTTTTGGAGAAACACGTTACGTTGTATTAGTTAGAGAGCTAAGTAAAATTTGGGAATTTATTTATGGAGCTCCAGCAAGCAAATTATTATTTTGGGTACAACAAGATAAGACTCGTGTCAAAGGAGAAATAGTGTTGGTAGTATCAGGATATAATTTTAAGAATCGTGGTAATGATGAGATACCTCCAAAAGCATGGAGTATAATGAAATTGTTAGCATTAGAAGTTTCTGTAAAGAAGGCTGCATCTTTAGTAGGAAATATATATGGAATAAAAAAAAATGTTTTATATCACAAATATGTATTTGAAAAGTTAAATAGAAAGTAATGCTATTATAGATAATAGAGATAATTTTTTAGATAATTTATAGATGGTAAGTTGACTGAGTAATCGCTGCTTTTTTAGTAAAAAAAGGAGAGGAAAGTCCGGGCTCCGCAGGACAAGGCGCCAGGTAATACCTGGGAGATGTGAATCTACGACAAGTGCAACAGAAAAAAAACCGCCATTCTTAGTTGAATTGTATTTTATTTATTGCATAATTTTTTATAGTTTTGAGTAAAAATATTATATCAATAATAACGTTATAATATTAAAGAAAGAGTGGTAAGGGTGAAAAGGGGCGGTAAGAGCGCACCGTACAATTGGTAACAATTTGTAGCAATGTAAACTCCGCTTGGAGAAAGGCTAAATAAAAATTCTATAGCATGGTCCGTGCTGAATTTGGGTAAGCCGCTTTAATTTATATGTGAATATAAATATAGATGAATGATTGCTCTAGACAGAACCCGGCTTATAGGTCAACTTTTATATTATTGTATTGTTTTTTGGAATATATCAAATATTGATGGTAGTCTATAAATAGAATAGATTAAAGAAAATAAAAGATATATTGTTATTAATTTATTAGACCGTAGCCTATTTTTAAAATTTAAATGTATTAATATGTGAATTTTATACAATTGTTATTGTTAATTAATATCAAATTTTTGATTATTACTGAAAGTTTGTGTAATTTCTGAAATAAACTTAAATTGATCTAGATTTTACAGAATATACATTCTAAAATGATTGATATGTATCATAATAAATTATGTTAAACTTTAAAACTATCAGGCATTGTTATATGTGTTATTTATTTTAAGATAAACTAAATAAAAAAAATTATGAATATTTTAAAAGAATTGTTTAATTTAGTACCTCAAAATGGTGCGCTATTATCTTTTAATATAAAGATAAATTTAGTTTTTTATTTGACAATATTTATTATTGTATTTTTAGAAAATGCTATTATTCCAGCTTTTTTTTTACCTGGAGATAGTTTATTGATTGTTTTAGGGATATTAATTAAAAAAGGAATTTTAAATTTTTTTTTAACTTTAAGTATTTTAACTATTGCTGCTAGTTTGGGGAGTTGGGTAAGTTATTTGCAGGGGAAATTTTTATTAAAAAATAAAAAAACATTGAAGGGTTGGATGTCATATTTACCTAGCCGCTCATATCAAAGAGCAAGTAATATGTTTAATAAGCATGGATTGCTGGCTTTATTTATAAGTCGTTTTGTTGTATTTATGAGAACAGCGTTACCAGTAATAGCTGGAGTATCTGGATTAGATTCATTAAAATTCCAATTATTTAATTGGATTAGTTCTTTTATATGGGTATTAATTTTAATTATTTTAGGCGGATGTTTAGGGCATATAGAGTGTTTTTTCTAATTTTATATAAATTGTAATTTTATTTAATAAATTATAAAACTGTATATAGTGAAAGTATATAAAATTTGGCCCCTGCTGGATTTGAACCAGCGACCAAGCGATTATGAGTCGCCTGCTCTGACCATCTGAGCTAAGGGGCCTTACTTAAAAATTTAGTAATCTTGAAAATTTGATTTTTATAGCCATTATTATGTATAAATTTATTATGACATAATCTACCATACATATAGGTAAAAAAGTCAAAAAATAATATATATTTTTATTTTGAAAAATTTAAAATATTAAATGTGTATTAATGTTTTTAATTATAAAAAAGTTTATCATAATTGTATATTTATTATATATATCCTGCTTTAATCATCATCTAAAAAACTTCTTAGTATTTCAGATCGACTGGGATGTCTTAATTTTCTCAAAGCTTTTGCTTCGATTTGACGAATACGTTCTCGTGTTACATCGAATTGTCTACCTACTTCTTCTAAAGTGTGGTCGGTATTCATGTCGATTCCAAAACGCATGCGTAATACCTTAGCCTCTCTGGGAGTTAAACCTGAAAGTACATCGTTTGTGGCGGCTTTTAAATTGTCTGATGTTGCAGAATCTAAAGGTAAATCAAGATTAGTATCTTCAATAAAATCACCTAGATGTGAATCTTCATCATCACCTATTGGTGTTTCCATAGATACAGGTTCTTTAGCAATTTTCAGTACTTTTCTAATTTTATCTTCCGATATTAACATACGTTTTGAAAGTTCTTCTGGCGTAGGCTCACATCCTGTTTCTTGTAAAATTTGTCTTGAAATACGATTAAGTTTGTTAATAGTTTCAATCATATGTACTGGAATTCGAATAGTACGAGCTTGATCTGCTATAGATCGGGTGATGGCTTGACGGATCCACCAGGTTGCGTAGGTAGAAAATTTATAACCTCGACGATATTCAAATTTATCTACTGCTTTCATTAAGCCAATATTACCCTCTTGAATTAAATCTAAAAATTGTAATCCTCTATTTGTATATTTTTTAGCAATAGATATAACTAATCTTAAATTAGCTTCAACCATTTCTTTCTTAGCTCTGCGAGCCTTAGCTTCACCGATAGACATACGTCGGTTAATATTTTTTACTTGTTCTATTGTTAAACCTGTTTCTTTTTCTATTTGATATAATTGCCATATATTTTGTTGTACTTCTGCATTAACTGTATCTAATTTTTTAGCCCACCCTGCATTCATAGATAATGCTTGAATAAGCCAAGCTTTATTAGTTTCATTACCTGAAAATAAATCAATAAATTTTTTTTTAGGCATTTTACTAATATCTACGCATAATTTCATAATTAATCGTTCATGAAATCGAATTCGATCCATCATAGACCGCATATTATTCACTAAGTAATCAAATTGTTTTGGAACTAATCTGAATTGTTTAAATATTTCAGAGAGTTTTAAAATTTCAGATGATGATTTATCATGGTTGCGTCCGTTATATTTAATTGTTTGTCGGGTTGTTTCGTATTGTTTTCGTAAAGCTATAAATTTTTTTCGTGCTAATTCTGGGTCAATACTATTATCATCATCTTCATTTTCTGTGTTTTCTTCATCATCTGTTACTGTTAAAATATTAGATGAAAGATGGTGAATATTTTGTTGTGTAATGTTGGGTATTGTTTCAACGTTTTGGTTAAAATTATCTAGATCAACAAAACCAGTAATTAAATCTGATAATCGGGTTTCACCTGTTTCTACACGTTGATATTGTTCTAATAAATAAGTGATTGCTTCTGGATATTCTGCAACAGAACATTGTACTTGATTGATTCCATCTTCGATTCTTTTAGCAATATCTATTTCCCCTTCTCTAGTTAACAGTTCTACAGCCCCCATTTCTTTCATATACATTCGCACTGGATCGGTAGTTCTTCCTAAATCTGGATCTGTATTGGATAAAGCTTGTACAGCAGCTTCTGTTGCATCTTCTTCATCATTATTAACAACGGTATCGCAATTTTTTGTTAATAAAAATTCATCGGAATCAGGAGCTTCTTCCATAACTTGAATACCCATATCGTTCATCATTTGAATAATATTATGTAATTGATCAGAATCAATAATATCTTCTGATAAATGATCATTTACTTCAGAAAAGGTTAAGTAGCCTTGTTCTTTTCCACGTGTCACAAGTAACTTAAGTTGTGATTGTGGGTTATGTTCCATAAAACGACTCCCACTATTGTAAAAAATGATTTTTTAGGTTAAAGATGATTATCTTCATATGTAATTTTAATTAAAATTTTAATAAATAAAAAAGTTTTTGAGTATCTTATAACTAGATTATTGCTAGTTATATAGCATATATAGTTAGTGTGTTGTATCATAATTTATTTCAATATATGTATTGAAGATAATTTTTGGTTTAACATCCACAATTCTCGGCGTTCTTTGTTTGTTAATCCGAATAAACGTTCTCGTGTGATGAGCATATTTTGTTGTTGTTCAAGAATTAAGTTATATAATTTTGTTAAAGTATCAATAAAAGTAATAATAATCATATCGTCTTTAATTATGTGTTTCCAATACGCCAATTTTTTAAGTATTATAAAATAGTGACGATTTGTAGTTTTTTTATTATAAAAATATTCCAACAATTGTTCAGTGGTAAAATTTGGATAAAATTTACATAATTTCACCAAATTTATAAATATTTTTATATTATTATGTTTAAGTGTTTCTAATCCTTGTATGGTTGGAACTAATTTAGCAAGTTTTGGGTTTTGTATCAATAACCCTATTAAAATATGTTCTATGTTATATGTAATATTATGTTTATATTGTGTGAGGGGGATATTTTTTTTTGGTTTTTTGAGTAGTTGTTGTAATTTACTATCGTCTAAGATTCCTATTATTTTACTTAATTTTTGCTGTAAACATAATTGTAATATTTGTCCTGGAATTTGATTAATCATGGGTAATATTAAGCTGCTGAGCTTAACTCGCCCTTCTAGTGTGTGTAAATTTATTTTTTTAGATAAGGTTTCAAATAGAAAATTAGATAAGCTTTGAGCTTTCGATATTTGTTTTAAAAAACTGTCTTTTCCTATTTTACGTATTAATGTATCGGGATCTTCTTGATTTGGTAAGAACATAAAAGATATTTCTTTGTTGTCAGTAAGATATGGTAGTACAGTATTAAGTGTGCGCCAGGCAGCTTTTTTTCCAGCATTATCACCATCATAGCAACAAATAATTTGGTTAGTGACACTATATATTAATCGAATGTGGTAAACTGACATAGATGTTCCTAATGTCGAAACTACATAATTTATTCCAAATTGAGTTAAGATTATTACATCCATATATCCTTCTACTAATAGAATATATGGAATATTTTTATGTTTTTTACAAGTTTCGTAAAATCCATATAAATATTGGTTTTTTTTAAAGATAGTAGTATCTGGAGAATTTAAGTATTTAGGTTGTTTAGGATTGTGTTGAATGGTGCGTCCGCCGAATCCTATTATTTTTCCTTCTTGGTTTTTCATAGGAAAAATGATACGTTCTCGAAATCGATCATATTTATTTTTTTTTCCGTTTTCTACGTATATGCCTGATTGTGTTATTAATTTTGAATTGTATGTGTTAAGGTTTAAATTTTGAGCAATATTATTCCAGCCCATAGGAGCAAATCCAATATTAAAGTTTGCAATGGAATTTGTGGTTAGTCCTCTATTTTGTAAATATTTGTGAGCATAAGCATATTTTTTATTTATTAAATTGTTTTGATAATAATTAGAAACATCACTCATAAATTTATATAAATTGTTTTCATGGGAAATTTGGCTGGTAGTATTGTGATAAAAAAAATTTTTTATGCTAATACCATGGATAGTAGATAATTTTTTTATACATTCAATAAATGTATATTGATCATAATTCATTAAAAAATTTATGATGTTACCATGTGCTCCGCAACTAAAACAATAATAAAATTGTTTTTTAAAATTTACAGTAAAAGATGGGTATTTTTCTGAGTGAAATGGACAACAAGCAATAAAATTTGAGCCTTTTTTTTTAATGGGATTCGTTGATTGATTAAATCAACAATATTAGTACGAGATATTAATGTCTCTATTAATGTTTTTGGAATGCGAGCAATCATATTATCGTTATATTTACATCAGTTATTTTTATTCATATTGTGGATAAGAAATTAATTAAATCTCATATATTTGTAATACATTAAATGATAATAAAAAATTTAATCGTTTGAAATGAGGGTAGTAAATTCATAATATTAAAACGATTTAAATCGTTTAGAATTTTCTCTAGTTATTTTTTTTATGTGTCGTTTAATTGCGGATGCTTTGGCTCTTTTTCGTTCTGTAGTAGGTTTTTCATAAAATTCTCTACGACGTACTTCTGATAAAATCCCTGCTTTTTCACATGATCTTTTAAAACGACGTAATGCTACATCAAACGGTTCATTTTCTCGTATTTTAATTATTGGCATATATACTTCCTATTTTTTGTGATAATAAATATTTTTTAAATTTTTTGTTATTTATGGATATGATTAATGATATTTAATATTTGAAATTATAATGTAAACTTGGTTATTATAATAAAGAATATTAAATTTTCAAAATTTTTAGTAATTTTTTTATATAAAAAATTGTTAATCGTTCCATAATATATAATACAGCCATATAATACAATGCGTGTGTTGGGAATTGAAACTTCGTGTGATGAAACCGGAGTAGCAGTATATGATCAAAATGAAGGATTGTTGATAAATAAGATATACAGTCAAAGTTTGTTGCATTCGCATTATGGAGGTGTTGTACCTGAATTAGCAGCAAGAGATCATACATTAAGAATTATTCCTTTAATTGTATCTGCTTTAAGAGAAACCGGGTTAACTTCATCTGATATAAATGGAATTGCATATACAGCTGGACCAGGTTTAATAGGATCGTTGTTAGTAGGTTCTGCAGTTGCTTGTGCTTTAGCTTATGCATGGAACATACCTATAATTGACATTCATCATATGGAAGCACATTTATTGGCTCCTATGTTGAATCAAAAAAATATATCTTTTGATTCTGGTTTTTATAGTAATTGTACTGACGTTATTAAATTTCCTTTTATTGCCTTATTAGTTTCTGGAGGACACACTCAACTTGTAATGGTAAAAAAAATAGGAGAATATAAAATTTTAGGAGAATCAATAGATGATGCAGTTGGAGAGGTATTTGATAAAATTGCTGTATTATTAGGATTACAATATCCGGGGGGAGCTGCGTTATCAGTAATGGCACGAAATGGTATTAAGGGGCGTTATATTTTTCCGAAACCTATGATCCATAAACCAGGTTTGAATTTTAGTTTTTCTGGGTTAAAAACTGCTGTATCCAGGGTAATATTATCATTAAAAACTAATGATAATCAAGTTAAAGCTGATATTGCATGTGGATTTGAATGCGCCGCAATTGAAACTCTAACTATTAAGTGTTATCGTGCCTTAAAACAAACACAAATAAAAAATTTAGTGATTTCTGGAGGAGTAAGTGCTAATCTTGTTTTAAGATCGTATCTTTCGAATATGTTAGAGTCTATGCAAGGCACATTATTGTATCCTCCTAAATTGGAATTTTGTACAGATAATGGGGCTATGGTAGCTTGTGCTGGTTTGATTAGATTAAAATCAGGATTAGCTCATACTAATTTATCTATTTTAGTTAAACCTCGTTGGTCATTGGAATCTTTACCTAAGGTAGAAATTTAACTGCAAGTATGCGTGTTGATTGTGTGCATTATTTTTTAAATAAAGAAGTAGTGATAATTAAATAAATTTAAAGATGTTTTTACTGAGGATTCCACAGTTGTTTAATGTTATTAATATGTCGAATTAATATTAACAATGATAATATTATTATCAATAAAATATGTGAGTATTGGATATACCATGCATATGTAGGTACAATTAAGTTGGAAATTATTGATCCTAGCGCTGAATGTTTGAATATTAATACAATAATGATCCATGAGCTGATCATGACGAAAAACAAATGAATGTTTATCGCAGCAAGGCTTCCTAATTCGGTAGCTACTCCTTTTCCGCCCTTAAATTGAAAAAATATAGGATACATATGTCCTATACAGACTACGATAGTTATTATATGTAAATATAGTGGAGTGATTTCTAAATAAGATCCTATCCAGATTGGAACAGCACCTTTTAACATGTCAAATAATGTTACATAAATTGCTAGTTTATAGCCAAATATTCTAAATATGTTGGTAGCTCCAGGATTTTGAGATCCTTGATTTCTAGGATCTGTTAAGTTTAAAATTTTACATATTAAGATAGCTCCAGACATAGAGCCTAAAAAATAAGCAAAAAATATTGTTAATATGGTAGTAATAATCATAGTTGTTACGAAATAATGGTTAAATAATTATTATTGTATATTTTTGATTTGGTGTAAACTAAAATTAATTTTTGTTTATGTAGAATAATAAATATGAAATCAGGATTTATGAAATTTTTGTATATTGATCAATTAATAGTAATGGCTAGTATTGGAATTTATAATTGGGAAAGACAATGTTTGCAGAAATTAGTTTTTGATTTACGATTAGTTTATGATAGTGAGTTTTGTAAATTTATTAACGGTATGAATATGTATGTAGATTATGTGCAAATAAATCAAATCATATTAAATATGATAAACTCGAGGCATTTTGAGTTGATTGAAGATGTTGCTGAAATAACAGCAGAAGCTTTGATAAACAGGTTTCCTATTATTTCTTGGATTCAAGTCAAAGTTAATAAGCCAAATGTAATTCGTAATTTATGTAATGTTGGATTTTGTGTAGAGCGTAGAAAAAGCAAAGTACATGACTTTAAGAAAGTTAGATTATATACAGGTTGGAAATAAATGATTTTGATATATGAGTAGTGGTGATGATCATTTTGTTTAAATTTATGGTAAAGCCAAGAAATAGAGCATATGATAATGTGTATATGTATTTATTAATATAAAGTCATATATCTGATGTTAATATTTTTATGTATGTTCTTTATGTATATAAAAAAGTAATATATGTATTAAAAATAAAAAATGATTTTGAATATATTTAAATTAATTGTTTTTTAACTTTCATAATTGTAAAAAGATATAATTAAATTTCTTTTTATTTTCAATAGATTTTTTAATTGTAATAAATAAGAAATTGTTGCATTGTAAATAAAATAATTTTCGATATATACTATATATGTATATAATAACATAATTATGCCTATTTTTTATTTATTTTTAATAGTATTTGCATTAGCAAGAATTATATTGTATTTGTTATAAATGGGATTTTTAGTGTGCTTAATAAAAAAAATATGGCGATTTTTTTAAAAATATAATATATATTAATCGTGATTATCTTTAAAATAATTTTTTGGTTTTTTGTTCTAATGGGATTAGACGTTATTACGTGATTTATTTTTTATATGTGACTTGATAATAGAAGAATTTTATGTATTGAAGAATAATAATATTTGTTTTAATTATAGATTATTATTGTAATATTAATGTAATTATTAATCTGAATAATATATAAAACAATATAATCAGTGTTTTTTAGTAAGATAATTGTAGAGTAGTGTGTTTTTTGAGGGTTTTTTTAGGTTTAGAGCTTGATTATGAGGGGATAATATAATAATAGAATAGAGTAGGTTGAGATGAAAAATTAAAAAATTTTGCTTTAATTATTTGCATCATATTAAGATTAGTTGAATTTATCATATATATTATATAAAGTTGACAGTAGTACATTGTATATATGTTATCTTTGTTTAAGATTAGATTTTGTGATCGGGGTTTTTAAAATTAGATCAAGAGTAATTCAAAATATTTTTAAATTTTTCGTGAAATACGCAGGTTTATAATAGTCTTAGGAATAATGTATTTAGGATGAAATACATAACATTTTATTTGAGAAATAATGATATTTCGTTACGTCGGTTAATTCACAATATTTTTATATTTTTTGTAAGAATCATTAATGTGATTAGATTTAAAAAATAAAAGTATAAAATTAAAGGACAAGGGAGTTATTTATAATTTTTGTTCCATGCATTTAAAATATTTATTCTTCTGTTGTGTAGTTCTTTTCCTATATTTATATTTTGAAATCCAGAACTTATTACATCATGAGCTTTTATTTGTTTGGTGAGCTTAAACGCTGTTCGTAAAAAATTTTCTTGATAATATGAGAGTTGTGTATAGCATTGATGATCTAATAAATGAGATTTGTTGATATAAATTATCTGTTCAATATTTTTTGGGCAATGCCAACAATTGAACTTGTTAAATATTCTTATAATCATTTCTGAAGATAACGTTGTAACATCATATAAGTCATTGTAATAAATAGCAACGATTTTTGAAAGTTTAAGAATATTATTTGGAATTGTTAATCTTTTACATAAATTGTTTACAGAAGAGATTATTAATTGTTTTGATGAATTATGTTGTTCGCTTAAATTACAACATAATATTGAGAAACGTATAGCAAGATCTTTAGTTAAACGAGAAATATTGGATAGTTTAGTCATAGTATGGGAACCTAAGTTATTAAAATTTAGATGCCATTTTTTTGAACCAGATATTGTAAATAATGTATATATTTCAGGGAATAGTATGTTTAATGCACCACATTTTTTTAAAATTTGGAAATATACTTGAGGGTTATTTGTTATAAGTGCTTTTTTAGTTTCTGTCCATATGCGTTCTGATGATAGTAATTGTAACTCAGAAGAGGACATTTGGATCATGAGTTGTAATGTTTCTGAAGCAATGGAAAATCCCATGTGTTTAAATTTTGCAGCAAATCTAGCAACTCTTAATATTCTTAATGGATCTTCATAAAATGCATCAGAAACATGTCTTAAAAGTTTTAATTTAATATCTCTTTGTCCATTGTATGGGTCTAATAAATTTCCATGCATATCATATGCCATAGCATTAATGGTTAAGTCTCTACGATATAAATCTTCTTCGATAGTGACAGAAGGGTTAGTATAACAAATAAATCCTGTGTATCCTTTTCCGTTTTTACGTTCAGTACGAGCTAAGGCATATTCTTCATGACTTGTAGGGTGTAGAAATACTGGAAAATCCTTACCAACTTGTTCATAGCCTATTTTTAACATTTCTTGAGGGTTGGAGCCTGTTATAACCCAATCTTTCTCTATAATAGGTAGATTTAATAATGAGTCTCGTACAGCTCCTCCTACTAAATATTTTTTCATATTTTATTTAATTAAAATTAAATTATTTTATATAATTTATATTATAACTATTAATGTAGTATCTGTACTAAATTGGGGTATACGAGTAGTGATAATACTATAAATTTTTCTTGATTATATGTAGTATAAGAATACCACTTAATATTGTTATTATAAAAAGTGAATATAATTTTTTAATTGTATTTAGGTATACTAATGAAAGATGATAATTTTTGTTTTGTAAATTTTTTGAAATCTAATGTATTAATAGTAGGAGATGTTATTTTAGATCGATATTGGTGTGGATTTACTAATAAAATTTCTTTAGAATCATCTGGGCCAATAGTTAAAATTAATAAGATTGTTAATCGACCAGGTGGAGCTTCTAATGTAGCAATGAATATTGCCGCATTGGGTGGACAGGTTAGATTGATAGGATTGGTAGGTATTGATAAAGCTGCTCGTATATTAAAAAAACAGCTTTTGAAATTTAAGATAAAGTGGAATGTTGTTCCATTACATACTTATTCAACTATTCTTAAATTACGAGTTTTATCTAAAAAACAACAACTAATTCGATTAGATTTTGAAAAAAATGTTGAAAATATTGATACTAATCAATTGATTAATGAAGTGAAGTTACATTTAACAAAACATAAAATTTTAGTTTTATCTGATTATGCGAAAGGGGCTTTAAATAAGATAGAGGAAATAATAGAATTAGCACGTTTAGCTAATATTCCAGTAATAATAGATCCAAAAGGTATACAATTTTCTCGTTATAAAGGGGCAACTATATTAACTCCTAATATGTCAGAGTTTGAATCAGTTGCGGGTTTTTGTCGAAACGATAAAATTTTGATTAGTCGTGCTAAAGAAATTATATATGATTATAATTTGTCAGCACTATTAATTACGCGTGCTGAAAAGGGCATGGTGCTATTACGTAAAAAATTAATAGATCATCCGTTATATTTTAAAGCGCAATCAAAGGTAGTATATGATGTTACTGGAGCTGGAGATACAGTGGTTGGGGTATTATCTGCAGCTTTATCGTATGGAGAAAGTTTAGAAAAAGCATGTTTTTTGGCGAATTCAGCAGCAGGGTTAGTAATAGGTAAATTTGGTACTGCTACTGTTGATATGATTGAAATGAAAAATATTATACAAAAGTATGAATATGAAAACATGCCGTTTGGTATATTGGATGAAAATACTCTGAAAAGAATTGTATCTGTAGCACGTAATAGAGGAGAAAAAATAGTTATGACTAATGGTGTATTTGATATTTTACATTATGGGCATGTTAATTATTTGACTAATGCAAGAAAACTTGGAGATAGATTAATTGTAGCGGTGAATAGTGATGAATCTACTAAAAGATTGAAAGGAAAGGGACGGCCAATAAATACTTTAAAAAAACGTATGGTTGTGTTATCTGCTTTATCTATGGTAGATTGGGTAGTGCCTTTTTATGAAGATACTCCGATTAGATTGATATCAGAAATATCTCCGGATTTTTTAGTAAAAGGTGGTGATTATGATATTTTGGATATTGATGGAAATAAGGAAGTTGTTAGTAAAGGAGGAAAGGTATGTGTTTTGAAATTTCAATCTGGTTTTTCTAGTAGTAAAATAATTAATTTTATTCAAAATAATCGTGATAAATTAAATGTACGTTGAATTAGATTTATCGTAATTTTTGAAAATGTATTTTTTCGTTAAAAGTTTTGAATGAATTAAAGTAATTTTTTATTAATTTATGATATTAAATTTTGAAGTAATTAGATATCGAGGATAATTAATTTGCTTATATTTTATATATAATTATGTATTATTATTTGATTTATTTTTTTTAAGTTTATGTTGATAAATTGACTCTAAAATTTGTACTTTTTTTTCTAATTCATTTATTTTTTGTTGAATTTCAAGAAGAACTTGAGATTGTATATCGAATTCTTCTCTGTTAACAAAATCCATATAATCAAGTTGATTTTGTAATATTTGTTGTATTTTAGAATCTAAATCACATGTAAGACCAGAAATTATTTTATGAACGTATTCGTTGATATAACGTGTGAATTTTGCAATAGTTTTAAGGTCCAACATAAATAATAAGCTCAGGTTTTATTTATATATATTTTGTGTTACATAGATTTTAATGAATTTTTTTAAAGATAACTTAATAATATTACTGAATTAAATTATACAATTTTCGGATTATATTGTAAATTTATTTTGAATTGAATTTGAATTTTTATGAAAAATTATAGTAAATATAAGCTCGTTTATTTATTGTGTTAATTTATAAAATTGTAGTATGTATTGATTTAGGGAATTAATAATATTAATTTATATTATTGGTTTTGGTTGTGTATTACATTAAATTTGGTTGTGTTTAAATAAGTGGAGTTGTGATAATTTTATTAAACTTATAAAAATAATTATAATGTAATTTTCGATAGGAATTTAAGTTATTTTATTATTATGTATTGGCAAGAAGATATTTTATCTAAATTTGGAACTTCGATAGAACGTGTGCAAAATGCATTAAATGCATTACGTGGTGGGCGTGGAGTTTTAGTGATAGATGATGAAAATCGAGAAAATGAAGGAGATATGATATTTGCTGCAGAAAATATGACTGTTACACAAATGGCTTTAGCTATTCGGCATGGTAGTGGTATAGTGTGTTTATGTTTAACAGAAGATAGATGTAAACAGTTAAATTTACCTATGATGGTTGAAGAAAATAGTAATAATTATAAGACTGCCTTTACTGTAACTATAGAGGCTTCAAAAGGCGTGACTACTGGTGTTTCTGCAAAAGATCGTTTAACTACTATTCAAGCTTCAATAGCAGATTATGCAAAGCCTTCTGATTTGAATCGTCCTGGGCATGTTTTTCCTTTAAGGGCAAATAAAGGAGGTGTATTAACTCGATTAGGGCATACAGAAGCTGCTGTTGATTTAGTGACATTAGCTGGGTTAAAGCCATTTGGTGTGTTATGTGAGGTAACTAATAAAGATGGGAGTATGGCGCGTACTTTGGAAATAATTGAATTTTCAAAAAAGTATAATATGCCAGTTTTAACTATTTTAGATTTAATAATTTATATTAAAATTAGAACTAATTTTTAATATCTTTGTATATTATAGAATAATATTATTGTAGTCGATGATTTAGCTTATATTTAATTATGAGAGTTTATTTTGTTTAGTTTATTAAATACAAGTTCATTATATAATTATATAAGTTAAACTAATTTGTTGCTGGAAGAATTGATATGTGTTGTTTTAAAAATAAATCATATTTGTATGTGTATGGTATTTAATATGTATGCAGTGTTATATATGTATGTATAACAAAGTTGATTTTGGTATGTAAATTGAGTTATGTATAATGAGTACATTATGTATGTGAATCATGATAAATTTTGATAGGTGTGTATATTATTTTATATGATCGCTATAATACGTGTGGTTTTAATTTTAATTATATCAATTAATATTTGCGTATTTGGTATAATTTATTGTTTATTAGTTCCTAGGCAATTGCGTTATATTGATATTTTTAGTCATTTATTTGGATGTATGGCGCCTATTTTTGGAATTCAACTTGAAATACGAAAATCTTCAGATATCTTATTGCCTAAAAATTGCGTCTATATTTCTAATCATCAAAATAATTATGATATGGTGACTGTATCTAGTGCAGTGCAATCAAATACTGTAACAATAGGCAAAAAAAATTTATTATGGATTCCATTATTTGGTCAATTGTATTGGTTAAGTGGTAATATATTGATTGATCGAACATATAATAGTGTACAGAAAACTCGTAGTATTTTAACTAAAATCATTAAAACTATTAGAATAGATGGTATGTCAGTATGGATTTTTCCAGAAGGAACACGAAATCAAGGCAGAGGATTGTTGCCTTTTAAAATAGGAGCGTTTTATGCAGCAATTTTTTCTAAAGTGCCCATCGTTCCGATTTGTGTTTCAGATATTTCTAATAATAAAATTAGATTAAATCGTTGGTCAAATGGATTAGTAATAATTGAAATCATGCCTTCTCTGAAAACATGTCAATATAAACTTAATCAAGTTCGTATTATTGCTGCGCATTGTCATAAAATTATGAAATTGAAAATTGATAAGCTTAATGAGGAAGTAATGCTCCGAGAAAATTAGATTTTTTATACAAAACGGATTAGATCGAATTTAATTTTAAATGCGATCTAATCCGTTTTTTAAGTCTTGAATTAAATCTGTATAATGTTCTAATCCTACATGTATTCGTACTAATGTTCCTGTAAAATCTAATAGTCCGACTGGTCGAATAGAATTTAATTCTTCTATTTGATTTGTTATAATTAATGATTCAAATCCTCCCCATGAATACGCCATTTTAAAGTATTTAAAATTATTAAGAAAATTTGATAATTGGACGTTGGTGAGTCGTTGTTTTAAAATAAAGGAAAATAGTCCACTAGATCCACTAAAATCTCTTAAGAAATATTCATGTCCCCTACAAACAGGGAGAGCTGGGTGGTTTACTTTATAAACTTTAGGATGATCAGTTAACCAATGAGCTATATTTAATCCATTTTCTTCATGTTGTTTTAATCTAATGTACAGTGTTCGTAATCCTCGAATTGCCATGTATGCAGTATCAGCATCAACGGTTTGTCCCATTAAGCAAGCATGTTCTTTTAATTGTTTCCAACATCTTAAATTAGATACAGCGATCCCTAACATTCCATCAGAATGTCCCAAAATATATTTTGTGCCAGATTGAATAGAAATGTCTACTCCTATATTTATAGGTTTTAAAAAGATTCCTGCAGACCAGGTATTATCTAATAGTATAACGATATCTTTCTTTTTTGTTCGTGCTGATTTAATAATTTCAGGAATATTTTGTATTTCCATAGTAATAGAACTGGGAGATTCTAGAACGATTAATTTAGTGTTATCTTGAATGAGGTGAGCAATATTAACACCAATTAATGGATCAAACCAACTAATTTGAATGTTCATTTTTTTCGAGATAACTCGACAAAAATTTTGAGTAGGTTCATATGCTGATCCTGTAATTAAAATATGATCTCCTTCTGAAATAAAAGCAAGGATTGAATGAGTAATAGCAGCCGTGCCGCATGGATACAATACACACCCTGATCCATTTTCTAGTTCTATCATAGCTTCTTGTAAAGCAAAATGAGATAAAGTACCATATCTACCATAGAATAATTTTCCATTCATCCGATTTTTGAAGGCATATTTTTTTTGTTCAACGGAATTAAAAATTATTGAGGATGCTCTTTGAATAATAGGATTCACTGTTCCTTGTGTAAATTTTTTATTTCTTCCAGATGTAATTAGTTTGGTTTCATCTTTCATAATATTGATATATTTATTTTTTATATTAAATCTTACACAAGTTATCTGTAAGTATAAAACACTATGTTGATAGTATACAAGATATTTATGAGGTGTTGAGTTTTGTGAAATTAAAGGTATATATTATGTTTATATTGTACTTTGGTGATATTTCTTATGTTTATAGGACCATTAAAATAAAATTTTATATTTTTAAAGCAAAAAATTTAGTACTAAGACAGTATAATGTATTTAATTTTTTTATTTTTTATGTAAATTTTATATTTAAATATATGTAATATTATATTCATATGATTCGGGAAAATGGGTTGATTTGTTAGTTTAATTTAGTTTGATTTGTATATATATTTAAAATGTATTATGTAGTATTAATATAATCTAATTATAAAAAATGCCCGGACTTGGAATCGAACCAAGGACACGAGGATCTTCAGTCCTCTGCTCTACCAACTGAGCTATCCGGGCTCTTTTACAAATTAGTGACACCGTATTTGTGTTCTGTTTAGGTAATAGTTATATTATATTCCTTAGTGTTATGTACACAGTATATATAACAACTCAGTAAAGATTCTAAGTTAAGGTTAATTATACATAAATTATAGGGTAAATGTAATATTACCTAAAATAAATGTAATATAATTAAATTATAACATATTAGTATTGGGAAATTTTTTTGAGTTACATTGACGCGTATTTTTATCAAAGTTATTTTTAACTTAACACTTTGGTTATCCAATTTAAATATTGTATTTCTCCAAAAGTTATTGGTATTACTAATAATTCAGGTATAGTATAGGGATGTGTTTTTTTTATTGTATTAAATATTTTTTCTTGGAGGGAATCTTGTGTTTTAATTAAGAGTTGTAATTCATTAGAGGTTTGTAATTGATCATTCCAATAATAATACGAACGTATGTTGCTTATTAAATTTACACATGCTGCTAACTTTAAATTTAGTAAGGTATGTATTAATTTTAAAGCCAATTTTTCATTATTAGGTAAGGTACATAAAATAATTATCATTTTTTTATCTCAAGATTGAAAATCTAATTCTCTGATAAATTATAGGAATTTAATTTATTGAATACAAGTTAAAAAGTCATTGTAAATGTATATAACAATTATTTATTGTATTAGATTTTATTAAAAATAAAATTTTAATGCATGAGTTATTGCTATTTCTAAAAAAATTAGATAGATTATGTGTTTAATTTAGGCATTTAATATTAAATAGCAGGTTGGATCTAAATTTTAGATAAAAGTTTTTTATAACCCCTTGAAGGGATGGTGAATGCCCCCATTTTAAATATTGTCTTGAAGAGATAATATGTAAAAATTGTGTGTTGATTTGTGATTTCATGAGACACTGTAAGTAGAGTAATATAATATAATAATTAGGGAGCGTTAAATGAAAATTCGTCCATTGCATGATCGTGTAATTGTAAAACGTAAAGAAGTTGAATCAAAATCTGCTGGAGGTATTGTGTTGACTGGATCTGCAGCTGGGAAATCTACGCGAGGAGAAGTGTTGGCTGTTGGTCATGGTCGTGTTTTAGAAAACGGAGAAGTGAAAGCTTTAGATGTGCGCGTTGGTGATACAATTATTTTCAATGACGGGTATGGTGTAAAGGTAGAGAAAATTGATAATGAAGAGGTATTAATTATGTCAGAAAACGATATCCTTGCTATCGTTGAAAAATAATTAGTGACTAACTTATTAATTTAACTAAAATTTTTTAAGGGAAAATGAAATGGCAGCTAAAGATGTAAAATTTGGGAATGATGCTCGTGTTAAGATGCTCAGAGGAGTTAATGTTTTGGCCGATGCAGTGAAAGTCACTTTAGGACCTAAGGGTCGTAATGTAGTGTTAGATAAGTCTTTTGGAGCGCCGGTAATAACTAAAGATGGGGTGTCTGTAGCACGTGAAATAGAATTAGAAGATAAATTTGAAAATATGGGAGCGCAGATGGTAAAAGAAGTAGCATCTAAAGCAAATGATTCTGCTGGGGATGGTACTACTACTGCTACTGTATTGGCTCAATCAATAGTTAATGAAGGGCTAAAAGCTGTTGCTGCTGGAATGAATCCTATGGATTTAAAGCGTGGAATAGATAAAGCAGTAGTAGCAGCAGTGGAGGAATTAAAGAAATTATCTGTTCCATGTTCAGATCCTAAGGCTATTGCTCAAGTAGGAACTATTTCTGCTAATTCTGATGAAACCGTGGGTAAGCTTATAGCTCAAGCAATGGATAAAGTAGGTAAAGAGGGTGTGATTACTGTAGAGGAAGGATCTGGATTACAAGATGAATTGGATGTTGTTGAAGGTATGCAATTTGATAGAGGATATTTATCTCCTTATTTTGTTAATAAACCAGAAAGCGGAACTGTAGAATTGGAGCATCCTTTCATTTTATTAGCAGATAAGAAAATATCTAATATTAGGGAAATGTTACCCATGTTAGAGTCTGTGGCAAAGGCTGGGAAACCGTTATTAATTATAGCGGAAGATGTAGAAGGAGAAGCCTTAGCTACTTTAGTAGTTAATAATATGCGTGGGATAGTAAAAGTTACGGCAGTAAAAGCTCCTGGATTTGGAGATAGACGTAAAGCTATGTTACAAGATATTGCGATTTTGACTGCAGGGACCGTAATTTCTGAAGAGATTGGATTAGAATTAGAAAAGGCAACTTTAGGTGATATGGGACAAGCTAAACGTGTGGTTATAACAAAGGATGCAACTACTATTATTGATGGAATAGGAAATAAGTCGGCAATAGATAGTCGTGTAGCTCAAATTAATCAGCAACGTGATGAAGCTACTTCTGATTATGATCGAGAAAAATTGCAAGAACGTGTAGCTAAGTTGGCTGGAGGAGTTGCAGTAATTAAAGTAGGAGCTGCTACTGAAGTAGAAATGAAAGAGAAAAAAGCAAGAGTTGAAGATGCGTTGCATGCTACTAGGGCTGCTGTAGAAGAAGGTGTTGTTGCAGGGGGAGGTGTAGCGTTGATTAGAGTGGCAAATGCTATTAGAAATTTATGTGGAGATAATGAAGATCAGAATGTTGGTATCAAAGTAGCTCGTAGAGCGATGGAAGCTCCTTTACGTCAAATTATGGCTAATGCTGGGGAAGAACCTTCAGTAATAGCGAATAATGTAAGATCAGGAGAAGGAAACACAGGGTATAATGCTGCTACTGAGAAATATGGTAATATGATAGAGTTAGGAATTTTAGATCCTACTAAAGTTACTAGATCTGCATTACAGTACGCTGCTTCTATAGCTGGATTAATGATTACAACGGAATGTATGGTTACAGAATTACCTAAAGAGGATAAACCTGATTTAGGAGGAGGTAATCCTGGAGCTGGGGGCATGGGCGGCATGATGTAATTTTATAGCACTGGTTTATGTTAGATAAATCATGCATTGTGTGTATGATGTTTAGTAAAAAATGTAGATGTAATATACTTACTAAGTCGGACGCTGAGATATGAATTTAAAATATTTATTTGTCCACTGTCCGGCTTAGTAAGTTAAGGTTAAGATAAAAATAAATGTATGATACAATATGGGATTAATGAGTTGAGGGTTGGATTAAAAGTTATTCAAAACCAGGAACCATGTGTTATTATCTCGAATGAAGGGGTGAAACCTGGAAAGGGGTTATCGTTTAATAGAATACGTTTAAAAAATATAATATCTGGAAAAATTTTAGACCGAACATTAAAATCTGGTGATTTTTTAGAATTAGCTGATGTTGTAGAAACACAGTTAATCTATTTATACCGAGATTATAATCTGTGGTATTTTATGCATGATAAAAATTTTGACCAAGTTTCTATTCACAAGAATATAATAGGTAAATCTGATAAATGGATGAAAGAACAGTGGATTTATTTTGTTACTTTTTGGAATAGCATGCCAATTCTTGTTACTCCTCCAGAAATTATGCATTTTAAAGTTGTTAAAACTGATTTGTCTATAAAGAGTTCGTCATCTACCTCAACGTCTTCTGGCAATAAATTAGCTATCTTAAGTACTGGAGCTATTTTAAAAGTCCCTTTTTTTATTAAATCTGGGGAATTAATTAAAGTTAATACTAATACAGGTACTTATATTTCTAGAATGAAATAATTAATAATATTTATAAAAAATTTTTTAAAGATTTTAAAATTATTTATTATCGTATAAGTAATTAATGTATTAATATGTTGGTTTGATTTCGTTCAAGTGAGTATTTTGATTGTACGAAGGAAAATCAACAGTCGTCATATGTTCTTTGCATATATAAATGGGAAAACATGGTAGTTTTAATCCGTTGTTTTTATAATATTCTATAATACTTATATTTATTTGATGGCGTAATGGAACACGAGATTTTATATCTGAGGTATATATGCGAATTTCAAGGATAGGTAGTCCTTGTTGAAAATCTACTAAATATACTTCTGGAGGGGGAGTATCTAAAGATAAAGGAGAGCTCTTTATGATTTCCATAAGCACTTGAATCATTTTTTTTGTATCTATTTGAATGGGTGTAGGAATTCGTAAAATTACTCGCGTTGTTGTATCAGATAAAGACCAATTAATAAATTTTTTTGTAATAAATTCTTTATTAGGCACAATAATTTCTTTATGATCCCAATCAGTAAGTATTGTTGCACGGATGTTTATACGTGTAACGTTTCCAGTAAAATTACGCATAGTTATGGTATCTCCAATCCGGATTGGTTTTTCAAACAAAATCATTAACCCAGAAATAAAATTTGCAAAAATTTCTTGTAGTCCAAATCCTAATCCTACTCCTAAGGCTGCAATTAACCATTGAATTTTCACCCATTCTATTCCTATTAGAGAGCATCCTGTTAATCCACCTAATACCATTAAAATATATTTAGTTAACGTAATGATGGCATATTCTGTGCTAGGAGTAAAATTTAAGTATTGTAATAGTGTTAATTCTAAAAAAGCCGGTAATTTTCTCACTGTGATCGTGGTGATGATAATCACCACGATCACAGTGAGAAAATTATTTAATGTTATAGGTTGAATATTTTCAATACCTTTAATAGTGGATTTTACATCCCATAATGTAATATTTTCTAAAAAGGAAAATGCGAATCGTAGTTCAGACCACAATAAAGATATTAAAATGAGAGCTGTTAAAGTAACAATAGATTTTATTAATTGTAATGATTGAGCACTTATAGAATCAAGATCTAAAAATTTTTTATGATTATTAATAATAATTGGTCGTTCTTTTGTTATTAATTTGTGTTTTGAATGAGATTGTTTATAGTGTTTGGTTATAAATTGAATCCCTTGGTTTTCTTGAGATCTTTTAAATGCAATACGCCTACGTTGAATCAACATCCATCTTCGAATAATATAATATGTTATGAGTAATAGAACCCAAATAAATAATGATTTTTCTAATCGTATTAATATTTCTTGAGCGACAGATAAGTAACCAATTGCACAAGAGATAGCTGAAATAATTGGAGCAATTATCATAATATTCCATAAAGATTGATTAATTATATTATTAGAGGAATCATGTTTATTTAAGTACAAAGGTAATCCAGAACGTTTTAAGTTAATAGTAATATATGTTAAATACATACATAATATAAAAAAGCATAATCTCCCTAAAGTATTGGAAAATTCTCGATTATTATAATGATTAAATACAACACAAGATGTGATTAGAATTATAATGATAGTTGTTGACCAGAAATAATTTTTAGAAAAGACTTGCTGAATTCTTTTTTTAGACCATCCGAAATGAACAATAAATAATCCTTTAGGAGATGCAAAGTACCCACTGGTTATGAAAATCCATAACATAAAAGCTGTAGCATTCATTCCATTTCCGATAGAAACGATTATTGGATAGAGCCAACAAGTATGATTTAAATTATATCCTATACTGATCCATAGTATTGGTATGGGTAACGCTATAAATATAGTACTCCATATATTATAAAAAGTTATTAAAAAGTTATCTTGATTTACTTTGCCAACATAATTACTAGTTGTTTCTAAAAATTTATAATAATAATGACGTGCTCCAAAATGTAATCCTAGCGATATTATAAAACAAAATATCATTGGTATTAATGTTGATTGATTTGTAACAATCATATAAAATGCAGATTTTATTTGGTTATGAAAAGAATGGTTGGTTAAGAGTTTACATATGTCTTGATATACGTATCGCGGGTAAGATATAGTAATAGGACAAATATCAGCTGTCCAGAATAAATAACGATGAGTAGCTTGTTGTACCGCTTGTAGTGAGTCTTTGAGTTGATCATAAAGTAATTTTAATTTTGTTAACTCAAGGATTTGATTATCATAATTATTTAATAAAGATGTAATAAGTTCTCGTTGTGTATGTAATTGTTTTGTAAGAATACTTTTTTGTATAAATGTTAACTCTAATTCGTTGTCTTGTTTGCTATTTAATATGAGATCAGGAATTTTGTTTATATAATTTTCGTATTGTAATCTTTTTGCTTTTAATTGAGCCATATCATTATCTAATTGTTGAAATTTAGGTTTTTTTGGCAAATTAGTAACTTGAGAACGTAATGTTTCTCCAAGAATTGGAGATTTATTTATCCATTGTGATTGCTCAATTAGATTAGAAAAAACTTGATTTACTTGTGAAATATGAGTTTCAATTTCTCTTTGTCTTAAAATAATGTTATTCATGTCTTGAGTTTGCTGCGTAATTAACAATGAAAGATCATGATTCATATATAATTGGATTTTAATAGATTTTGGTAATGTATCATGTTGTTCTTTTAAAATTTTTTCAGTATAAGCTATTGTTTGATCGGCTTCTTTATGACGAAGATGAGTTAATTGATTTTTTAATATTTTTAGTAAATTATTTGTATAATTATATTTTTTTTTAATTAATGTTATTTTTAATTTAATTAGCTCTTTACGATTATTAGAGCTTAATTGAGCTAATTCTAATTCAACTAATTTTAATCGATTAGCAGAACGTTCCGCTTGAAATGAAATAAATTGAGCGTATTCTATATTAGAATTAGTAAATAAAATTTGTTGTTGCTCTAGGTTATGTAATATATGTTTGATAGTAACTTGTTGTTGAGGTAATAGTCTTAATGCTTCATAAATAGAATGCAATTGATCTTCTTCTTGAACAAGTTGTTCTGATAAATTTATTAATTGGTTATTAACCTGGAATATTTTTTGTTTTAGCTCTTGGATAGTTAAATTTTGATATATATTGGTTGGTTGTTCGTTTATGTTATTGTATTCTTTTTGTAATTTCAGAATAATATATGAAAAATTATTAATAATATGTTGGTATTCGTTAATTTTTTCATTAGATGTTTTTTTTTCAGCAATAAAATATAAGGCAGATTTCAAAAGATTTATAGTAGTTTTTTGATTATTATTAATATGATCTAATTTTTCTATTTGTTGTAAATCTTTTTTAATTTTTTCTTCGTTTAAAAAATTACAGGAAGATGCTTTTGTGATGAATGTACAACATGCGCAGATATTGATGTATATTATTGCAAGAATAAATTTCGATATATATTTGTGTAGACCCATTCTGGTTTGATAAATAGAATTTGTAATGGTATGTGTATGTTTTTAATATTTATAAAAATAAAAATACTGATAGGCAACAACCTTAATTTTAATAGAATTGATGTTGTTGCCTATCAGTATTTTTAGCATATTGTTTCGATTTTTGTGTATTTGTTTAGTTATTATTACGATTGTTTCCTTGAGCTAAAGACATTCCAATTCGAATAATATCATTGGGTTGTAATTGACTATTTAATAATACAGAATCATTATTAAACAAATTTATTACAGTAGAACCTAGTTTAAATGCCCCCATTTCCTCTCCTTTAGTTAAAACAACTACTTCATTGTTATCAGTTTCTGATGCACTGCCTAAAGGGGGATAATGCCAATGTTTAACTACCCCTGTTCTAGGAGGAGTGATAGTACCTCCCCAGGTAGTTTCTATACTACCAACTATAGCAGCTCCCACTAAAATTTGAGCCATGTAACCAAAATTTGTATCAAACAAGCAAATTATTTTTTCATTTCTGGATAATATATTGGGTATATTTCTAAAAATTTTTGGATGTACAGAAAACAATTCTCCTGGTATATATAATAACTCTCTTAGAGTGCCCGTGCAAGGCATATAAACTCGGTGACAGTTTTGTGGAGGTATGTAAATAATGCAAAAATTTCCATTTTTAAAATAGTTGATTATTGTGTCATGACCTGCAAGTAATTCGTCTAGATAGTATGAATGCCCTTTTATGTTAAATAAATGGGTATCATTAATTTTTCCTATTTGAGAGATTACTCCATCTGCAGGGACTATTAAGGTATTCTGGTCTCTATTAATAGGACGATCATGTATGTTAAATTCCCTAGAAAAAAAATCATTAAAAGTTTCGTAATCATCTATATTTGGGTTAGAACATTCTTTCAGATCTATATTATAGAATTTTATAAATAATTTGATGGCATACCGAGTTGCCCATCCTCCTTTCATAGAGGCAATTAGTCCTGCAAAGTAATTAACCCATCTTATGGGTAGTAAGTATTGTAGTATAACTTGTATTTTTTCTAACATGGTATCATACCTAATTAAGTATGAAATGAGTTAATATTAATTACATTAAATTATATTTTTATGATGTTATATATCGAAACTCTATTATAACACGTGTTTTATTATTGTTATAATAAAATTGTTTATATTTATTATTTTTTATAATTAGAGTTATTGGTTAGGTTTTAGCTAAATAATTTTATATTAACTAATTTTAGTATTATGTAACAAATGCAAAATATTACATATTATCTCATGAAATGAGATAAATTACTTATTTAAATTATTAAAATATTGAATTAAAATATACATAAATTATGTATTGACTCTAGTATTAGTAGTAAGCAAAAGATATGTTCATTGTTTTTTATATATAGAGATTTTTTGATTAGTCATGAATTATATTATTTACTTGAATTGAATATTATGTATTGAGCAATTTTGTAAATATTTTAATTATTGATAAGATGGCATAGGTGTTAAATTATATGTATAATATTTGAATAACATAAAGGGTAGTTTATGATTAGTGTACACAAGAAGTTAAACGTTTTTAATAAATGGTTGATTTTTATTTATGGCGGTGATTTATTTTGTATTAAATAAAAAATATAATAAATAACTTAACAAGCACTCATGAATTTAACTTAAATCAAGAGATAAAGTGGTGCATTTAAATGTGGGATTTTTATGGATAAAAATTTGATTTGGATAGATTTAGAAATGACTGGTTTAAATCCAGAAAAGGATCGTATTATTGAGATAGCTACATTAATTACAGATAGTGAATTAAATATTTTATCAACAGGGCCTAATTTAGCAATTAATCAAACTGAATTGAAATTATCAGAAATGGATTCTTGGAATGTACGTACCCATAGCGCTAATGGTTTATTAACACAAGTTCGGTCTAGTAAATTAAATGAATGTGATGCATCTAATTTAACTATAAAGTTTTTAAAAAATTGGATATCTTTTCAAAAATCTCCTATATGTGGAAGTAGTGTAGCTCAAGATCGCAGGTTTTTAATTAAGTATATGCCAAAATTAGAATCTTATTTTAATCATCGTTATTTGGATGTTAGCACAATTAAAGAATTAGTAATGAGATGGAGATCAGATTTAATAGTAGGATTAAAAGTGCATAAAAAAACTCATCGTGCTTTAGAGGATATCCATGAATCTATTTTAGAATTGGCGTATTATCGTCAGTATTTTATCAATTGTGGAAATAGGTAAGAGTTTTAAAAAACTTAATTTTGAATTTTTAGGAGCATGTAGCATGATTTGTAGTTAAAATTCTAATATTAATGTTATTGTTTTTGATAGTCTTGATATTATGTTGGTTTTTATTAAAAATTTTTATTAAGATTAATATAAGAGCGGGAATAGCTCAATAGGTAGAGCACAACCTTGCCAAGGTTGAGGTTGCGAGTTCAAATCTCGTTTTCCGCTTGTGTATTTTTGAGTTATAATTTTTTATATGTTTATAGTGCTATTTGCTAATTTAAATTAATTTTGTGTTGTATGTATTGTGAATGTAAGCAATATACATGCAAGCATGGTAATTAGTTTGACAATAGTATTTCATTGATAGGGGGTAGAGCGTTTAGTAATAAAATTAATGTGGGATTTTTATCAGTTATTTTATAATTATTCATATTAATTTTAAAGGATGGTTATTATATTCATATAAATAAGCTTACATTAGCTGTTTGTAGGCTTTCAAGTTTATACTGTCTGTATTAATCACTATTAGTGATTAGTAAAATATTGTAATAGTATGAAGTATTGTTATTTTTAAATATATGTATTTTATTCGTTCTTAGAACGAGTATATGTATTAAAATCATTAACGAATAAAATTAATTAAATTATGGTATTATGCATAAATACATTGTGAATAATGAGACAATACGTATTAATTTTATATAATGAATCTCAAACTTTATTATTAGGAGCTAATTTAGCGAAAGTCTGTGTGCTGGGTTGTATTTTTTATTTACATGGGAATATAGGATCTGGAAAAACAACATTATGTAGAGGTTTTTTAAAAGCTTTAGGTTATACAAAATATGTAAAAAGTCCAACGTATACCTTAGTAGAGTTTTATTCGTTATCTAATAAACATATTTATCATATTGATTTATATCGATTACATTCAAAAGATGAATTAATCAATATGGGTATTTATGATTGTTTTGATAATAAATCTATCTTATTAATAGAATGGCCAAAATTAGAAGTTGATTGTTTACCTAATCCAGATATTTCAATAAGTATTGATTATTATAAGCACGAAACGTATCGACAAGTAGTTATTGTTACTTGTAGTAATATTGGCCAAATAATAGTAAATACTGCATTACATGCTGGATATTTTGAGTATGAAGTTAAAAAATAAAATAATATTTTTCATATTAATATTATCAAAATGTTTATTTTTTAATATAATTTATGCTTCGACAGCATTGCATTCGATTTATATAAAAAATAATATACGTCAATCTACAGTGATTATATATTGCAATACTACTGTACCTGAATATACAGTTTTTTATCTACATCATCCAGAAAGAATAGTAATAGATTTATTAAATATTCCTAATGTACAAAAAAAAAATACATTTCCGATAGCTTGCAATAAAAATAATTTAATTAAGTGTGTTCGTTCAAATACTTCTGTAAATTGTAATGGAACACGTATAGTATGTGATTTAAATCATCCATCTTATATAAAAGTAGTAATTCAAAAAAAAATAAAAAAAAACTATCAAGTTATCTTAAAAATTGTAAGAAAAACATCAATTGCATCTCATTTAAATGTACGTAATTTGTATAATAATATTATTCAACGTCAAAAGTCATGCATTACTACTATTTATTCAAAATTAATGGTAAGTAATGGAGATACTGACTCAGTAAAAGGAATAAATAATAGAAATAGTATTAGCCTTAGTAGTTCTAAGCATTATTTTAATAATAATAGTGGTGTTTATCATAGTAAGAGTCAAAATCAATTCCCTATTATCGTGGCGATTGATGCGGGTCATGGGGGACAAGATCCGGGCGCAATAGGTTTTCATGGAACATATGAAAAAAATATTACTCTTAGTATTGCAAAAAAATTAAAGAAATTATTAGATACTGATTTAAGATTTAAAGCTGTTATGATTAGAAATGGAGATAATTTTGTATCAATTACAGATCGAGCAGATTTAGCTAGAAAAAAAAGAGCAAATATATTAATTTCGATTCATACAGATGCTTCCGTAAATTCTAAGGTTAAAGGAGCTTCAGTATGGGTTTTATCTAATCACAGAGCACATATAGAAACGATTCATTGGTTAAAGTGTAAAGAAAAATATGCAGAACTTTTAGGAGGATTGGGTCAAATATTAAATAATTATCGAAATGATCCATATTTTCAATATTTAATTTTAGATTTGCAGTTTGGGTATACTCAAAAGGCTGGGTATAATATTGCGATGCACATGTTACATCAATTGAAGAATGTTGGAATTTTGCATAAAGATATCCCTGAATATTCTAGTTTTGGTGTATTAAGATCTCCTGATATTCCATCTATTTTAGTAGAAACTGGATTTATTAGTAATTTTAAAGAAGAGAAGTTACTTATAACTGATACGTATCAGAGAAAAATAGCTCAAGCTTTATATATGGGATTACGTGCGCATTTTTTAGTATTATTGCATCAGCATCAGCAAAAAATAATGTCAAACCATATATAATAAATATTATAAGATATATATATAAATTTAGGATGAATTATTGTTGTATAATTTTTTAAAATAAGCGGTTTAAATTAATCATTTACAAATTTTGTTATATTTTAATAATACGGATAATGTTTTATGCATTAGGTAAGAATAAAGAAAAATATAATATAATATTTGATACACATTAATTGTGTAAAAAAATATACTTTGACTACAACATGCAACAAGATAAAAAAAATAATATTATTATAAAGCAGAATATTTCTTTCCCGTTAATTATTTTTATAATGGGTCCTACAGCTTCTGGTAAAACGAGTTTAGTTATTGCTTTAAAAAAACGAAAATTAAAAATTAAAATTATTAGTGTTGATTCAGCTTTGGTATATAAAGGTATGAATATTGGTACATCTAAACCTTCTGTGTCTGAATTAGAAATTGCTCCACACAAACTTATAGATATTCGCGATCCATCGGATTGTTACTCTGTATCGGATTTTTATTGTGATGTAATTGTAGAGATAAAAAAAATTATAAAATCTGGTTATGTTCCTGTATTAGTAGGAGGAAGTATGTTGTACTTTAAAGTATTGTTGCAAGGTTTGTTAATATTACCAAAATCTGATGAAGTCATTCGTAATAATTTAAAATGTATTGCTCAAAAAATAGGTTGGATGAATGTATACAGAAAGCTTCAATATATTGATCCTGACGTGTCTAGAGCTATTCATTATAATGATCATAAAAGAATAATTAGAGCATTGGAAATATTTTTAATTTCTGGTAAAACGTTAACAGAATTGAAATCTAAATATAGATCTGCTACTTGTTTTACATCACAAAATAGAATATTACAGTTTGCCATTATGCCGTCAAGTCGAGAAATTTTACATAATCGTATTGAAAGGCGTTTTTATAAAATGTTAGAAATAGGATTTGAAAATGAAGTAAGAGTATTGTTTTCTAGATCGGATTTACATAATGATAAATCAAAAGCAGCAATTTCTTGTGTAGGGTACCGTCAAATGTGGGAATATTTATTAGGTAAAATTGAATATAATGATATGATATACCAAAGTATTTCAGCAACTAAGAGAGTAGCGAAGCAGCAGCTTACGTGGCTTCGATCTTGGTCTGATTTATATTGGGTAAACAGTGATTGTATATCTTGCGCCGTTGATGAAGTGTTATTGATTTTATCTCAGCAAATATATTGATATCCAATAAAATTAGTTATACTTGTGAAGTTAATTGATATTCTTGTTTATTTTATTCGTAAATGTTTATTTTTTATATACAAGAGAAAGTAAAGATATATTTATATTATAGTATAAATAATTGATTTTAGTGTGTGATTAGAGCTAAAGAAAGCAATGTTACATTTATTGAGTGAGTTAAATAGTAAGATATTTGTAGCAATGAAATTGTTGATCTTTTTTTTATTTTTGATTACAATGCACAACTATAGTTAAAATAGTGGTAGTTTTGATTGTGATTTATTTCTATAATTGTTAAGTCAAGGTTGTTTTATTATTTATTTTGAAAATAAAGAGGAATTTGATTTTTTTCATGTAAAAACGGTTTATGTTAGAAGTGTGATTGAATGTATTATTAATATAATTACTTAAAAATAAATATTTTGATCGAATAAGTAAAATTAACTGATGTATAAGTGCAAATATTGTAAATAATAACTTTTGAAAATTGAATTAATAAAATAGTTGAGGTTTTTAGATAAAATTTGAATTTTTATTATTGATATAATGATGTGGATAGTGCTATTTGATAACAGTAAATAAAATAAACAAAAATGCTATATTAGTGTATGTAGTACTTTCTAAATCAGAAGATATACCTTGGAATATAAAAGAGTTATTAGATTTAGCATATTCTTCTGACATTCAAGTATTGGATACTTTACTTGTAAAAAATTTAAGAATAGTTAATTCTAAATATTTTATCAGCAAGGGAAAAATATTAGAGCTTGAATCGAAGATTAAAGAGAATTTAGCATCTGTTGTATTGTTTAGTTGTATTTTATCCCCCAATCAAGAACGTAACTTAGTTAAGTTATTCGGTTGTAAAGTGATAGACAGAAATCAGCTGATTCTTAATATTTTTGCTGATCGTGCTCGTACGTACGAAGGTAAATTACAAGTACAATTAGCACAGTTACGTTATTTAAATTCTCGTTTAACTCATGAGTGGAATCATTTAGAGCGTCAAAAAGGAGGAATTGGGGTAAGAGGTGGGCCAGGAGAAATGCAGTTAGAAAATGATCGTCGTTTATTGAGTAAACGTATATTTCGGGTTTTATCGGATTTAAAAAAAATAGAGAATCAAAGAAAACAAAATAGACGTCATAGAGTAAAGATTGGTATTCCTACTATTTCTTTAGTAGGTTATACTAATGTTGGAAAATCTACTTTATTTAATATTATGACATCTGCGCACGTTGATACAGCTAAAAAATTATTTGTTACTCTTGATCCGACATTTAGAAGGATTGGGAAAAGAAAGAAGTCAAGCGCTATACTAGTCGATACAGTAGGTTTTATTCAAAATTTACCGAAAGATTTAATAACTTCTTTTAAATCTACATTACAAGAAACGGTAGAATCAACTTTATTATTACATGTGGTAGATGTGTCTAGTAACAAAATTAATCAACATATCAAGACAGTGAATGATATTTTAAGAGAAATAAATATTAAAAATATCCCTGTTCTTTTAATTATGAATAAAATTGATTTGATAGATAAAATAGAACCTCATATTGATCGTAATTTTGATGGGAGACCGATTCGAGTGTGGTTATCTGCTCATAATAGAGTAGGTATAGATTTATTAAATAAAGCTATTGATGAGTTATTGCCTAATAATATGGTTTCTTATAAATTAATGGTACCAATAAATAGTAGTTTATATCAGAAATTATATAAATTACAAGCGGTCACTCGATTTTATCATGGTAATGAAAATATGGCGAAATTAAAAGTAGATTTATCTTTTGAGGATTGGAATTATTTAACAAAATGTCATGGTTCTTTACATGATTATATTGTGTGATCAGTTGTATCAAACAGTATAAATAGTTATTAAATTATTAGGGTGACAAATGATGTGTAATTATTTTTGTGATGGTTGTAAATGTATACGTAAATTTTGGTATAATTATATGCACAGTAATTTAATGATTAATTTTTTGATTAAAAATAAAAAAAGATTGAAATTTAATATTTTTGATATATTTAAGTATTTAAATAAAATGATTTACACTTCTAATGAGTTTACTACTTATAATAATGATGATAAAGAATTTCCTAAAAATATATCGCCTTTAGTGATTGTTAGTATTATTGTTATAGTTATTGTTTTATGGGCTATGAGTGGATTTTATACTATTAAAGAAGCAGAAAGGGGAGTAATTTTAAGGTTTGGAAAATATCATCATTTAGTACAGCCTGGGTTAAACTGGAGGCCTAGTTTAATAGATTATGTCATACCTGTCAATGTTGAATCAGTGCGTGAATTAGCGGCATCTGGCATGATGCTAACTTCTGATGAAAATGTAGTTAGAGTGGAGATGAATGTTCAATATAAAGTAACTGATCCTAAAAATTATTTATTTAGTGTAACTAATGCAGATGATAGTTTACGTCAAGCTACTGATAGTGCATTACGTGGAGTGATTGGTAAATATAACATGGATCGAATTTTGACAGAAGGGCGTACAGTAGTTCGAAGTGATACTAGAAGAATTTTAGAAAAAACAATACACCCATATAATATGGGGATTAGTTTATTAGATGTAAATTTTCAGACTGCTCGCCCTCCAGAAGAGGTAAAAGCTGCATTTGATGATGCTATTGCAGCTAGAGAAAATGAGCAACAGTATATTCGTGAGGCTGAAGCTTATGCTAATGAGATACAACCTAAAGCTAATGGTCAAGCTCAGCGTATTTTAGAAGAAGGTCGCGCATATAAGGCTAAAACAATTTTAGAAGCTCAAGGAGAAGTGCAAAGATTTTTAAAAATTTTACCGGAGTATAAAGCGGCTCCTGAAATTACTAGAGAGAGATTATATATAAATTCTATGGAGCGTATATTAAGCAATACTAGAAAGATTTTTATTGATACAAAGAATACTAGTAATGTATTATTGTTTACTTCTGATCAAATAAATTTAAATAATCATGGTAAGAAAGGTGGTAGTGATTTAGAAAAAAATTTTAATTCAATAAAACAATCTAGTAAAAACAGATCTAGTATTAATATGAAAAAAAATTGTTCAGAGTTTAATTCTGAACATAACTTACCTCTTTATTTTAATTATATTGACAATAATTTTGCTGAAAAACAACTATTGGGTAAACGTCAATTAAATGTAGCAGAATGTGTTAATGTTATTAGGCCAGGAGCACAAGGAGTGGAATTGTAAAATGATACGAAATTTATTGTTATGTATTGCAATATGTACCTCGATGATATTATGTTTTTCGTTATTTACTGTCCAAGAAGGACATCGAGGCATTATTTTGCGTTTTGGGAAGGTATTACGGGATGAACATAAAAATCCGTTGATTTATTATCCTGGTTTGCATATTAGAATTCCTGTAATAGAAGCAGTAAAAATTTTTGATTCTCGAATTCAAACTATGAATAATCAAGCCGATCGTTTTGTTACTATGGAAAAAAAGGATTTGATTATTGATTCATATATTAAATGGCGTATTAGTGATTTGGGTCGTTATTATTTAGCTACGGGAGGAGGAGATGTTGCTCAAGCTGAAGTTTTAATTAAACGAAAATTTTCAGATAGATTACGATCTGAGTTAGGTAAGTTAAAAGTACAGGGTATTGTGACTGATTCTCGTAATCGATTAATGACAGATGTACGTTTATCATTAAATTATGGAACTGATGGAGAAGAGATGAGTGAATCTTTGTCAAGTGATGAATTATATTCGGGTATGTATAATATGTCACAAATGAAATATCGGAATAATTCTGATGAATATATGAATATAAATAGTATGACTGCTTTGGGGATTGAGATAGTTGATGTTCGGATTAAACAAATTAATTTACCGACAGAGGTATCTGATGCTATTTATCAGCGTATGCGTGCAGAACGGGATGCGGTAGCTCGTCGGCATCGTTCACAGGGACGGGAGGAATCAGAAAAATTAAGGGCAACGGCAGATTATGAAGCGACTCGAACTTTAGCAGAAGCTAAGCGTCAAGCTCTTATTATTAGGGGGGAAGCTGATGCTGAAACTGCTAAATTATATGCTAGAACTTTTAACGAAGATCCAAATTTTTATTCGTTAGTACGTACTTTAAAGGCTTATGAAAATAGTTTTAAAAGAAATAACAACGATCTCATGATTTTAAGCTCTGATTCTGATTTTTTACGATTAATGAGATCATCAAAAAATATATCTATACGATAATAGATTTATTATTCTATTCTTGTAGAATAAAAGAATAAATAGCACAAAGTAGAGAGAAATCAATCTAAATAAGATTATGTAATAAGTTATTATAGCGGAATTTTATTTTGTTTTGTAAATCACAATTATTATTAATAATGGCATATAAGAAGATATAGAATGGCACAAAATATTGTTGTATTAGGTACGCAGTGGGGAGATGAGGGTAAAGGGAAAATAGTAGATTTGTTAACTCCAGAAGCGCGATATGTGGTACGTTATCAAGGTGGGCATAATGCTGGACATACCATTATGATAAATCAAAAAACAATAACTTTGCATATTATTCCTTCTGGGATATTACATGAGGATGTGATTAATGTTATTGCTGGAGGTGTAGTATTGTCGCCTATTTCTTTTATAAAAGAAATAGAAAAATTAAAAGAATTAAATGTGTATGTAAATGAGCGTATATTTATTTCAGAGTCTTGCGCATTAGTGTTGCCTTATCATGTAGCAATGGATTTGTTAAGAGAAAAAAAAATATCCAGTCATATTACTACAATGCATACGTCGACTATTGAAAATTTAATAATTGGAACTACTGGATGCGGCATTGGTCCTGCTTATGAAGATAAAGCAGCGCGTAGGTCATTACGTGTAAGCGATTTATATAATAGTGTAAGTTTTGAAAATAAATTAAAACATGTTGCAGATTATTATAACTTCCAGTTAGAGAAATATTATCAGGTAGAACCTATTGATTATAAAGTTGTTTTAGATGAAATTATGTCAGTGTCTGATTCTTTAATTAATATGATTACGGATGTGCCAGAATTATTAGTAAATGCACGCAAAGAAGGGGAAAATGTTATTTTTGAAGGAGCTCAAGGGAGTTTATTAGATTTAAATTATGGAACTTATCCATATGTAACTTCTACTAATACTATCGCGGGAAGTGTAACGGTGGGAGTAGGAGTGGGTCCAAATTATATCGATAATGTTATAGGGGTTATAAAGTCTTATTCTACTAGAGTGGGATATGGGCCATTTCCTACTGAATTAGTAGATAATATAGGAGAGAGGTTGTGTGTGAATGGTAAGGAATTTGGCTCTACTACTGGAAGGCGTCGTCGTACTGGGTGGTTCGATGCGGTATTAGTTCGGTATGCTATTAAGATTAGCTCTATCACGTTTGGTTGTTTGACTAAAATAGACGTATTAGACGGGTTAGAAAAAATTAAAATTTGTGTTGCGTATCAATATCCTGATGGAGAGCTAACATATAATTTTCCATCTACTTTAGAAAAAATTGAAAATGTAACTCCAGTGTACGAAAGTTTATCTGGGTGGGCTAATGGGGCTGTATCTGGTATTAAACAATTTGATCAACTTCCAATAGAAGCTAAAAATTATGTTAAACGTATTGAAGAAATAATAGGAATATCAATCAATATTATTTCAACTGGATCAGATAGATCCATGAATATAATTTTAAAAAATCCATGGGATTAAAATATGTGGTCATGAATACATCTATTTAATCGGATGTATTCACGATATTTAAGTATGCAAGTAAAAGTATAAAGAAAAGTGACAGCACATATTATTGTAGTTATTGGTTTGTAGTTTTAATATGATGAAGTAAAGGTTATATCGATTATATGTATTACATATTTCATTAAAAAGATGAAGATACTAATATTTTTAGTGTGATTTTTTTAAAATTAATTTTTGTTTAATGATGATAGTGAAAATGAGTGAATTAGTATATGGAATACATGCGGTTCAATCAATTTTAGATAAAAATCCGTCTAATATACTTAGAATATATATTCTTGATAAATCAAGAAATTCTAAATTGGAGTTTTTGTTTAATCAAGGTGTTATCTTAAAAATTAAGATACAGGAGAAGACTCGTCGATGGTTGAATATTAAATCATCAGGGTCGTTGCATCAAGGCATTATAGCTGAAGTTAATAAAGTAATGTGTTTAAAAGAAAGTGATTTGTTACAGTTAATACAATGTTATAATAAGGTTCCTTTTTTATTAATATTAGATGGGATAACTGATCCTCATAATTTAGGAGCCTGTTTAAGATCTGCAGATGCAGCTGGGGTGCATATGGTAATAGCTCCACGTAATCGTTCGGCTTCTATTAATAGTACTGTAAGAAAAGTGTCTAGTGGTTCTGCAGATCATGTTGCTTTTTTAAGGGTAACAAATTTATTGAGAATTTTAAAATTACTTCAAAAATATGATATTTGGATTGTAGGAACAGTAGAAAAATCTGATAGAGAAATTTTTGATGCTAAATTAGTTGGCCCCTTGGCTTTAGTTATGGGGTCTGAAGGTTATGGAATGCGTCGCGTAACCAAGGAAAATTGCAATGAAATTATTAGTATTCCTATGTGTGGATTTACGTCATCTTTAAATGTATCTGTAGCTACAGGAATATGTTTATTTGAAGCGTTAAGACAACGTCGTAACTATTGTAGATAATTCATTTTATCTCTTTTGATTTTTGAGGTAATTATAGTGTGTAAAAGTAAAGTATATTGGGTATTGTCGAGAAATATTATATATAATGAATAAGTTATTTGTATTTGTTGTATAGAGATGTTGTTTGTTTGTGCACTCTGTAGCTCATCACAATGAGAGTGTATATGATGAAAAAAATATACAAGGATGTTTTAAAAGATAAAATAGAAATAAATTTGTTTAATAAAGGAAAATATTCATGCGTCATTATGAAATAGTTTTGATAATACATCCCAATTTTGGTGGTAAGATTGTTAATATAATTAATAATTATACTGAGATTATTATCAGTTCCGGAGGAAAGGTGCATCGAGTAGAAAATTGGGGGGACCGGCAATTAGCGTATTCAATAAAAAAATTAAGTAAAGCTTACTATGTTTTAATGAACATAGAAGTTTCTTTGAATGTTATTAATGAATTAAGTAATGATTTTCGATTTAATGAAGTTATTTTAAGGAATATAATAATGAAAACTAAAGATGCGAAAATTGATCCGTCTCCTATGATGAATAAAAAAGAAGATAGTAATAAGAATTGCAATGTTGATGAAATATATAAAACAAATTGAGTTTAGTTTTTTGTAGTAAATAAGTTTGATATGAATTACATACAATATGTTAATACATGGAGTGAATATGATTCTTCGTTATATACGTCATCGGAAGTTTTGTCGGTTTACGGCAGAAAAATGTACTGAAGTTGATTATAAGGATTTAGTTAAAATACAAAGTTCTATAATAGAAAATGGTAAGATAATTCCTAGTAGGATTACTGGAACACGATCTAAATATCAACGACAACTAGCTCGAGCTATTAAAATAGCTCGTTATTTGTCTTTGTTACCATATACTGACAAACATCAATAATTATTACATAGAGTAATTAAAATTTAAAATAGTCTGTGTGTGAAGGATTGAGGAATATATAATGAAGGTTATTTTATTAAATAGTATAAAAAAATTAGGTTTAGCTGGAGATGAAGTAGTTGTAAGATCGGGATATGCCAGAAATTTTTTGATTCCACAATCTAAAGCGATTTTATCTACTAAGGAAAACATCGAGTGTTTTAAGAAAAAGAAGTTAATGTTTGAAAATCAATTTCTTAAAAAAAAATTAGAAGCTGAATCTTGTGCAGAAATGATAAGTAAATTAGGTAGTATCACGATTACAGCTAAATCCAGTATTCAAGGAAAACTTTTTGGTTCAATAGGTCCAAAGGATATTGCTAAAGTGATTTCAGAATTAGTGGGGGTTAAAATTTATAAATCTCAAATTCGATTACCTGATCGTAATCCATTAAAATTTATAGGTAATTATAATATTAATATTCATATATATAATAAGATAAGTGTTACTTTGGAAGTGAAAATAATTAATTTACCATTATGTAAAAAAGATAATAATGAGTATGATGATAAAAAATAATAACAGCATGATTGATCAAATCAGTTATATTGCTCGTATAGCTGGATCAGAAATAATGAAAGTTTATTCTATAACTGATCGCATGAAGATAAATGTAAGAAAAAAAATAGATCAATCTTTTGTGACTAATGCCGATTTGTTTTCGAATCAAATAATTGTATCTTTTTTACAAAAATTAACTCCTAACATACCTATTATATCAGAAGAAAATCTGCCTGAATGGGAAGAGTGTAAAAAATGGAATTGTTTTTGGTTAGTTGATCCGTTAGATGGAACTAAAGAGTTTTTATCTCGAAATGGAGAGTTTACTGTAAATATTGCGTTTGTAGAATATGGAGAACCTGTGATGGGAGTGGTGTATGTACCAGTATATAACATATTGTATGCAGCAAGTAATAATAGAGCTTGGAAAGTCAATTCCATAGGACAACTAAAGTTATTGAATGTTATTTCAAATAAATTAAAAATTTATAAGAATCCTATTATAGTTATGAGTAGGAGCAAAATTACTGATTATCAACAAAAACTTTTAGACAATTATGTGATAAATATAAATAACTATAAGATTATTAATATTGGTTCATCTTTTAAATTTTGTTTAATTGCTGAAGGAATTGCTCAGTTTTATCCCAGATTTTCTTATACTAAAATTTGGGATACCGCTGCAGGGCATGCTGTGGCTAAATCCGCAGGAGCTTTTATTAATGACTGGAATGGCTATCCTTTAAATTATAAATATATTAACGAATATTTTTTAAATCCTGGATTTCAAGTATCATTATATTTATAGTAATTATATTGAAAGCTTGTCAAGACTATTTTTATATTTATGAATGTATACAAAAGTGAAAGTTATTTTATAGAAATATTCCTGAATCGATTTGAATAACTATTTTTACATATAAGATGTAAATATACAAATATCAGACTGGATGTCTTAAATAATATGGCCCATATATGATATGGGTAAATTTTTTTAGCTGTTATATACAATAGGATATAACATATTTATGGTATATTTTTTATAGTGTATCCTTATGTACGAATGATGAATATTGATTTGAATAATAATTATTAACACTAAAAGTAAAATTTTAGTATTGTGATGTCCATCATATACAATGGAAAGAATTATTGTAATAAAGTTATTATGTATTATGTTGTTGGTTTTGACTCCAATTTTTAGTAAATGTGAAATTCAAATAGAATTAGAGGGGTTAGATAGCAAATTAGAACTAGAATATAATATACGAAAAAAAATTGATCATTATATAGCACGTGACCTAGATTATTTAGGTGTGAATTTAAAAAATGAAATACATGATATAATTAAACTTAGTTTGAGATCTGCAGGTTATTATAATCCTAAAATTAGTATTGTTTTACTTCCTAAAAATATAGAAAATAATAAAAAATTAAATACTTTAATTATAAAGATATCTCTTGGAATGCCTATAAAGGTTATTCAGGTCAATATTAGTATATACGGAGATGGTAAAAATGATTTTGATTATCAAAATATAATAAAAGATAGTAAGTTATTTATTGGAAAACAGTTAAATCATCATGATTATGAACAACTTAAAAATAGATTGTATAATTTAGCTGTATCTAAAGGATATTTAGACGCTAAATTTCAGAAAAGTCAGTTAATTGTTATTCCTAAGTTGAATCAAAGTATTTGGAACATTAATTTTTTTAGTGGATGTCGATATATAATAGAAGAATTAAAATTTCAAGGAAGTCAAATTCAAGAGACTTATTTGAAAAATATATCTAATATAAGTATAGGAGAATATTATGATACTAAATCTATTATGGAGTTAACTCGACGTTTATCTTCTACCAATTGGTTTTGTTCCATTTGTACTTCTTCAAATTTAAATTCATGTGCGAAAAAAAAAAATTACTATTAAATGTGCTACTTACTCCAAATATTAAAAATAGTTTTGAAATTGGATCTGGATATTCGAATAATACAGGTCTTCGAGTTAAAATTATTTGGAAAAAACCATGGATAAATTCATACGGGCATAGTTTAGAAAATAGTTTTAGTATCTCAGCAACAGAGCAATTTGTTGATATAAATTATAAAATCCCGCTGTTTAATAATCCTTTAGAAGAATATTATTTATGCCAAGGAGGATGGGTTTATGAAAATAATATATATAACTTACAATCTCAGGTTGTTATGCTAAATATAGCACGATATTGGAAATGTATAGATGATGATTGGCAAAGAGTAATTAATTTATATTGGTATATTAATCATTGTTTTTGTAAAAATAATTTCATTAAAGACATAATGATAATTTGTCCTGGAATTAACATAAATCGAGTAAAAAAACGAGGAGATATGATCCCATATTGGGGAAATAGTCAACGTTATTCAGTAAATATATCAGCAAATTATTGGAAATCAGACATTGATTTTATTATTTTTAAAGCCCAAAATATTTGGATTCGCAACTTTTTTTCGAAAAATAGAATTATAATTAAAAGTGATTTAAATTGGGTGGAAGTGAATAATTTATCATATATTATTCCAGTATTTCGGTTTTTTTTTGATAAGAGTTTTGGTATTCGAGGCTATGAATATAAATTTGTATCGTCTTTTTATAATAGTTTTCAATATACAAAATCAATAATAAGTACTTTTGAATATCAATATAATATATGTAGTAAATTGTGGAGTGCTATTTTTATAGATTTTGGGGGACTTGGAAATAATATTAATTGGAAAAAAGATTTTAAGGCTGGGTTTGGAATGGGAGTACGTTGGCAATTACCAATAGGTCCTGTAAGACTAGATATAGCGATTCCATTAATAGGATTAGTTAGAATAAATCATAACTTATTACATTTTTATGTAAATTTAGGGCCTGAGTTGTAATTTTTATGCGAAGAATGTTTTTAATTTTATTATTCGGAATTGTTGTCTTATGTGGAGTTTTTGTATTTTTATTTGGGACAACTATAGGAACTAATTTAATATTTACAAGTATTACAAATCGAATTTCTGGATTAACTTTTGATTCTGTTTCAGGATTTTGGGGTAATTTTAATATTATGCGTATGGTGTATCATACGCCTGAACTAGGTGTAATAAAAGTTGATAAATGTAATATATCGGTAAATTTTAAGTATTTTTTAGTAAAAAAAATATATATAAATAATTTGTTGTTAACAGATGTTTATATAGATGGAAGAGAAAGTAACTTAGAACATGTTAGTGCAGAAAATATTGCAACAAATAAAATTTTTAGAAAAATTTTAAAGAATTATTCGATTATTTTAAAGAACATAGTATGCAATAATATTTGTATAATGTTAGATGAGATGGAATTTAAATTTCAAAACATTAATACTGGTTGTATTTTAAAAAATAATTTATTGCGAGTGTTGCCTTCTTATATCTCAGAGGGATTTGTTTTGTATAATTTTTTTTTAGATGATTCTTCAAATAAACAAACTAATATAACTTTGTATTCAGCACATTGGATAAAAGATTTATTTTGTATTAAAGATGTATTACGTAATTTAATTGATGATGTATTGATAGTGATTCGTAAAAAATATAAATTTTCTATAAATTTTGTGTTCACGGATATTCAAGGAAAAGATTTTAATTTTTTTTATAATTGTAAAAATAGATATGTAATCAATCGTTTTCAAATACAATTTTCTTGCATTAAGGAAGTAATAAATTCAAAATTTCATATTAATTCATCTTTGGGATATTGTAATGGTGTAGCTAATATTGTGTTAGGAAATCGATATCCAGTATATATAGTAGTTGATTATTATCATTATGCTTATCTTAAAAATTTGAATGATGATCAATTAGAACAAAAGGATCTAGGAAAAATTAAATTAATGATAACAGGATCATTAATTGATGAATTATGTGTAGATTGCGATATCTTAAATATTATTTCTTCTACAGTACATATATTAATGAAAATTAAGCTGAAGAATCCTACTACACCAATTAGATTATTGGTGATTGGAAGAAAAATTCCAATGTTTTCATTAGGAAGTAATAAATTGATTTTTGAAAATTTTAATTTTTTTTTAATAGGAAATACACGTAATTATTCTATTCAAATGCATTCTAATCTAGTTTGTTCAAAGATTGCAGTAAGGTACGTATCTATGCGTGCCCAAGGAAATTCTAATAGTTGTACTATTTCTGAATTAAAAATAAAGATGTTAAATGGATATTGTAAAATGATAGGAACAATTAAATGGGGAGGAGATAGGATTAGTTGGAACAATATATATTCATTTAATGACGTTAATGTGAATCAATATTTAAAATATTCAACAAAAGAATTGTCCAAAAAAATTATTACTCAAGACTTTGTTAATTTTAATGTTCAAAGATTAGCAGTATTATCGTATCCTTATCTTCAGGTATGTAGGGATGGAAGCATTAGCAATGATAATATTATCATACATAATAAATCGGTATTGACGGAAAGAATAAATAATCGGTGTAATATTTCTACATTTATATTAGAATCCCCCCTTGGTTCAGATAAAAAGGGAGGTGATAATATTTTAGATTTACAAGTAAGAGGAACGCATCAGAGTCGTATTTTTGGTGTTGCTCTAGAGGTTGATATGATAAATTGTTCTATTTTTTCTTCTGGGTTAAGTGGAAATTTAAGTATATATTTTGGGCTTCATGGAACAATTAATTCCCCTTTTATTTTATTACATATTCATGCTCAATCTTTAAATTGGAGAAGTAAGAATATTAGTATTGAAAAAATTCAAATTAATAGCAATATTAATTACGATGCATTAATGCAAAGTAATTTTTTTATAAAGTTAGATAAAGTGCAATGTAGAAAGTTTGCATTAAATGAATTACTTGTTCAAGGGATGGGTGATATTGTTAGACATTCTTTACGTATTATATTATATGATAAAGAATTGGTTGGGATAGTAAATTTAAATGGAGAATTTGATTTAGTTAATCCAAGTTGGAATGGCAGGCTTATTAATACTATTTTTTTCACTCCTATAGGGACGTGGAAATTGATAAACGATATGATTTTTAGTTATCAATACACATCCCATAAATTTGTTTTTAAAGCTCATTGTTGGGAAAGTAATTTTTGTCAGGTTTCCATTACTGATAGACTTCAAAGAAGTTTTTTAAAAAAAATATCTGTAATAATTAATAATTTTAATTTTATATTTTTAGATTTAAAATTAATAAAAAATGTAAATATATATAATATGCGTTTATATTTCAAGGATGTATATTGGAATTTTGGTGAAGTTTTACCTCAAGGTTCTATAGTTTATTCTATAACTCGGTTAGATATGTTATTTTGTGATAAGGAAAATATTGATTTTTATCATATTAAGGTTAATGATTTAATTTGTCATACGACATTTACTGCAACTAGTTTTTCTTGTGTTAGTTCAGCAGAAATAGAAAATGATAAGAGTTATTTAAAATTTTCAATTACTGATTTATATAATACTCCTAAAATTTCAGGAAATATAAGACTTGATGATATGAAAGTCGGCTCTTTTTTTTACTTGTTATTTCAATCAAAGGAATATATAAATGGATTGATTAATATGAATTTAAATTTTAAAGGATATTTAAATTCTCCTAAATTTTATGGGATGATTCAATTTAAAAATTGTGATTTTAATCAATCTAATTTCCCTTTTGTTGTGCAAGATGTTTTTTTACAAATTAATTTTTTTGGAAATTATGCGATATTGAATGGAGTAATACAGACAGAACATGGAGGACAATTATATTTAGATGGAAAATTAAATAGTTTGAATTCTTTTAAAAATATTCATTTAGTGTTAAATATAAAAGGAGAGCAAATTAATGTGCGCATTTCTTCTCCATCATTGTATGCCAAAATTTCTACTAATTTGATTTGTAAAATAACTACAAAGGGTATTGATTTAACAGGTCGTATAGATGTACCTTGGGCTAAAATTGAATTTCAAGAATTTTCAAGGAATGCAATAGAAATTTCTTCAGAAGAAATTTTATTAGATAGTAGTTGTTTACGTCCTACTTTAGTGAATAAGTCTAAAAATTTCGGCATATTTACTATTTCTAGTATTTTTATACATTTAGGTCATGATGTACATTTTAATGGTTTAGGTTTATATACTAAGTTGCAAGGTGATTTGGAAATTTCTTATACTAATAATAGTAATGATTTGTTGGTATTAGGTCATGTTAAAATGTTATCTGGTTATTTTAAAGCATATGGTATAAATTTGATAATAAAACAAGGACAAGTGTTATTTTCTGGAGCAGTTAATCAAGCATATCTTGATATTGAAGCTGTTAAAAGTGCTTCTTTTATATTAAATTCAAAAGATCCTGTTACTGTGGGTATTCATATTACTGGTGTTGTGGATCAGTTAAAATTAGAATTTTTATCTAACTCAGTATTATTATCTCAGCAAGAAATAGCGTCTTATTTGCTGGGAGAATATAATACAACTTTATCTAAATTGAATACTATTGGTAATAATACCATAACATCATTGTTAATAGGAATGGGTATAGAACGGTATGAAAAATTTATAGGGAAAATTGGTAGAGTTTTAGGAGTTCAAGATTTAACAATAAATACGCAAGATTTTATTGGTGGTGGATATACCAAATCATCTGTGGTAGCTTTAAGCGGGTATATAGCTCCTGGATTACAAATTAAATATGGGATTAGTATTGTTGATTTACTTACAACAGTAACAGTAAGGTATTGTATAAATCATCAGTTATATTTGGAAGCTACGTCTAGAGGACATGATCAAGCGTTAGATTTATTATATAAATTTAATTTTGGTTAAATACAATTTTAATAGTTAAAAATTATATCTAGAATTGCTTTAATACAAACAGGAGGGATTTTTTATTTTAGTTGATGTCTTTTATTTTTTATTATAGAGCGTTGATAGGCATTAAGAATTTCTGTTTTGGCTGAATCAGCATTTTTCCATTCTCTTATTGTCACCCATTTATTGGCAGTTAAATCTTTATAATGTTGAAAAAAATAACAAATTTGTTCACGCAAAAACGTTGGGCATTGATCTATATCTTGAATTAAATGATATTGATTTGATATTTTATTGTTAGGTACTGCTATGATTTTATAATCTTCTCCTTCTTCATCAATCATATCAAGCATTCCGATAGGTTTACAATTAATTACAGATCCTATAAGTAAGGGATAGGGAGTGGGCACTAATACATCAATAGCATCTCCGTCTAGAGATAGTGTATTATTGATATATCCGTAGTTACAAGGATAAAACATAGGGGTTGAGATAAATCTATCCACAAAAACAACTCCAGTTTCTTTGTCTATTTCGTATTTTATAGGACTTGAATGTGCTGGAATCTCAATTATGACATATATATCTTCTGGAATGTTATTTCCAGCCAAAACCTGTTGTAGTGTCATGTCATCTTGCCTTTATATATTCTGATAGTAACATATAGCACTTAAGTAGTATGCGCATATATTAATAAAGCTGCATCTATAACAATTAAAAATATAAATAATAATTTGTATATTTAACAGATAAATATTTTTTATAAAAATTTATTTATATGTTACAAAATTTTTTATATATTAGTCAAGTATAAGGTATGTTATGTTAATGTTTATTAATGATATCTGTGTATTATAAAATAAGCCAAGTTTTTTAAAGCTTTTTTGTACGGTGATGCAGGTAAAATACTTAAACAAGAAATAGCTTGATTAATTTTAGTTTCTGCGCATTTTCGAGTGTATTCTAATGACCCATATTGTTGCATTGTATTTAAAATAATATTTAATAAATGTCGGTTATTGCCATTTTTAATCGCTTGGCGTATAATTGAAGCTTCTTTAGGTGTGCTATGATGAATAGCATGCAGTAAAGGAAGAGTAGGTTTTCCTTCGTTTAAATCATTGCCTGTGTGTTTTCCAAACAAGATAGTATTTGATGTATCATAATCTAGTACATCATCGATTAATTGAAATGCTATTCCTATATATTTTCCATAATTACCTAGGGCTTGTTCTTGTTTAATATCTGCGTTAGCCAAAATTGCTGATGTTTGAGAAGCCACTTCAAATAAACGAGCTGTTTTATTATAAATAATCTTCATGTAATGGTTAATAGTAATAGTGGGATCATGGCAATGTATTAATTGCATGATTTCTCCTTCTGCAATAATATTCACTGCATTAGCCATTAAAGAAAGTATACGTAAGGATTGTAACTCTGTCATCATTTGAAAAGCACGGGTATAGATAAAATCGCCTACTAATACACTAGCAGCATTTCCAAACATTATATTAGCAGTTATTTTGCCTCGTCTCATTTCTGATGTATCTACAACATCATCATGTAATAAGGTAGCTGCATGAATAAATTCTATTAAAGTGGCTATAATAACGTGCTGGTTTTTTTTATAAGTTAATGATTTTGCTATTAATAAAACCATGCTTGATCGAATTTTCTTACCTCCACTATTAATGATATATTGAATCAATTTATTAATTAAAGTTATTTTTGATTTTAGTCGTTTATGAATTTCAAAATTAACGTTAATTATATCTTGTTGAATGAGTTTATTTATTTGGTTGATATTCATGTTATCATAGATAATTGTAGTTAATTTTTAATATAGTAGTGTGTTTTAATTTTATTAATTATGTTGAGAAACATGATTTTTTAATGTATAAATATCTGATTTAAGTAAGGTATGATAATATCAGATTATAACGAGAGATGGATTATTATTTATGTATGCAGTTTTTCAAATTGGAAGTAAGCAGTATTATGTTTGTGCGGGGGAAATTATTTATATTGATCGAATGATTGCTAATATCGGGAGTCGTATTGAATTTAATCAAGTTCTTTTTATTAAAGATAATGATTGTATTCAGATTGGTAATCCGTTTATTAATTCTGGTAAGGTTGTAGCGCAAATCATTTGTCATGATCGGTGTAAAAAGATAAAAATTATTAAATTTCGTCGTCGAAAGCATTTTCGAAAATCTCAAGGCCATCGACAACATATTACAAAAATAAAAATTTTAAATATACAAAGTAGTTAATTTTTTCTTATAAGCATAGTAACATTATTTTATATTGTGCAGAATGGGTTAAATATATGGCGCATAAAAAAGCTGGTGGATCTACGCGTAATGGTCGAGATTCAAAAGGAAAACGATTAGGGATTAAACATTTTTCGGGAGAATTTGTTTCTTCAGGTAGTATTATTGTTCGACAACGTGGAAGTAAATTTCATCCGGGCCAATATGTAGGTTGTGGAAGAGATTATACTCTGTTCGCTTTAAAGAGTGGAAAAGTTTTGTTTGAGAAAAAGAAGAAATTAAATCGGAGATTAGTTAGTATTATATACTTATCATAAATATACTGAAAAGTAAATTGATTGGGGATTATTTTCATTGTTTGTCGCAATAATAAATAATATGTGAAATAGATAATTGTAAGAGTGTTGTAATGATGAAATTGTGCTGTTCTTTTTACATAAATTTGTTGTGAGTTGAATGCTTGGTATAGATATAAAAAAATTTAGGTGTAAAATTAGTAATATGATTATTAGTTAAGTAGTGAGGAATATAAATGATATAATTCAGAAGAAGATTAAAGTATTGTATCATGCCATTAAGGTTAGGAATAATTAAAAGTGAAATTTGTTGATGTGGTTAATATTACTGTAATAGCAGGCACAGGGGGGAATGGATGCATTAGTTTTATTAAAATAGGGAGAAATAAATTTTTTAGAAAACCAAACGGGAGTAATGGAGGAGATGGAGGGAATGTTTGGTTATTATCTGACTCTAATATTAAAACTTTAAGTTATTTTAGTAGCCACCGTATATTTAAAGCTGGTAATGGAGTATCAGGTCGTAGTCGAGGTCGTTCAGGAAAACGCGGAAAAGATATGATTATACATGTCCCAGTAGGTACTCGTGTTAGTTGTTTAAAAACAAATGCATTGTTAGGAGATATGATAAATCAAAAAAATGGAACTTTGTTGTTAGTGGCTAGAGGAGGGCGGCACGGTGTAGGTAATAATGGAGTTAAGTTTTTAAGAAATAAGCATTATAAAAATAATAGCAATATTTTATGTTGGGATCGAGTTCAAGGAAGATCGGGAGAAATTCAACATTTATTGTTAGATTTATTTTTAGTAGCAGATGTGGGGGTTTTTGGTTTACCGAATTCTGGAAAATCTAGTTTTGTTAGTATGGTGTCTCAGGCCAAATCAAAAGTGGCAGATTATCCGTTTACTACCCTTACTCCTAAATTAGGTGTAGTGCAAGTAGAAGATAAAAGTGTTGTAAATAATAGTAGCTTTGTGATAGAGGATGTTCCAGGTATAATTAAAGGGGCATCTACAGGGTCGGGTTTGGGATTACGATTTTTAAAACATTTACAACGTTGCCAAATGTTGTTGCATTTTGTTGATATAAATCCCGCAGATAAATCTGATCCAGTAAAAAATATTATTGATATTGAACAAGAATTGAAAGCTTATGATAGAAGATTGATTGATAAAACTAGATGGTTAGTTTTTAATAAAATAGATTTATTAGATGAATTTAAACTAGAAGATAGAATAAATTCTATAATTAGATCTGTGCAATGGAACAGTCGTTATTATGCAATTTCTGTAACACATAAGATAAATATATCCTTATTGTGTTGGGATATTGTTCAGTTTATAAATAAAGATGGTTTTATTGAATCGGCAAACAGCAAGGTTTGATACGTTATCAAAACAGTATGGTGTGTTATTAGATTTAGGATATAACAATAGGGGTACATGATCAATTTTTTCAGTAGTGTTTTTTTAGAGGGAGGGTTCTGAGCAATGGATGTGATTTTAGATTTATTACGGGTTATTTATAAAAATAAATATATATGAATTCAGTGTTTATATTAGTGTAAGATAACGATATTGTGATTATGAAAATGAAGAAATTCCCTATGACTTTACGTGGAGTGGAACAATTAAGAGAAAAATTAGATTATTTAAAAAACGTGTTGCGTCCGATAATTACAAAGAGTATTTCTGAAGCTCGAAGGCATGGAGATTTAAAAGAAAACGCTGAATATCACGCTGCTCGAGAACAACAAGGTTTTTGTGAAGGACGTATTCGGGAAATAGAATATAAGTTATCAAATGTGTATATCGTTGATGTCACTAAAGTAATTTCTGATAAGAAGGTTGTGTTTGGCGTGACGGTTTGTATTGAAAATGTGATAACTCAATGTAAAAAAATATATCGTATTGTTGGTGATGATGAATCTAATTTAAAAAAGAATATGATTTCTATTAGTTCTCCTATAGCTCAAGGTTTAATTGGACATAAAGAGGGAGATATTGTGCTCATTAGTACTCCGAATGGGAAAATAGAATATAGAATTGTTAAAATTGAGTATTTAGAAGAATAATAGGGGTATTTATATGAGCATAAGTACAGATAGTGTAATTATGATAAAACGCAAATATATGATGCATATATAATATATATTATTATAGGAATATAGTTATGATGTAGTGATATTTAGAAGATAGTATAGAAGATTCTATACATATAGGGTCATTTTATATATCTAAAATATAGAAAAAGGTTTATATTAATGGCTAATATTTGTTTTATGGTGTTTTTAGTAATTATAATTTAATCAGTTGAAGTTATAAAATTTATTCTCGGTAGATTTAGATTATTCTATAAAGTGAATAACAGATAATTTTGATATATAACAATTACATGTTAAATAAAAAATGTTTTACACGTACGTTTAAATGGTCTAAAAAGTATTATATAGATAAATACTCAAATGAAGCGAAAGTTCGAAAATTGAGGTCGCGCTCTTGGTTTAAATTACAATTTATTGATCAGATTGATGTATTATTTAAAAAAGGCACAACAGTGATAGATTTAGGATCAGCTCCTGGAGGTTGGTCTATTTATGCTGCAAATAAAATAAATAATACAGGGTATATTATGGCATGTGATATATTGCCTATGAAGACTATTTATGGGGTTGATTTTGTTCAAGGTAATTGCGCAGATCTTAAAGTTATTAATAAAATATGTTGTTGGGCAAAAGATAAAAAAGTGCAAGTTATTTTATCGGATATGTCTCCTAAAACAACAGGAATATCGGTAATTGACGTCTATAATTCTATACATCTTGGAAATATAGCATTAAATATATGCAAGTATGTTTTAGTGTTTGAGGGATCATTTGTAGTAAAAATTTTTCAAGGAAAAGGTTTTGAACAATATTTACATAATGTAAAATCTTTATTTTTTGATGTAAAGATTCGTAAACCGAGTTCTTCGAGATGTAATTCTCGTGAAGTTTATATCGTAGCAAAAAAGTTTAAATATAAATATGACATGATTAATATATTATGATTTTATTTTATATTGGTAGGATTTACTAAAATTGGTTAAAACGAGAGAGAGGTTATTCTGTTGAGTGATATGGTAAAAAACCTAATTCTTTGGTTAGCTATTGCGGTAGTGTTGATTTCTTTATTTCAAAATTTTGGGGATAATAACTCAAGTAATCGTAAGGTGGATTATTCTACTTTTATGTATGAGTTAAATCAAGATCAAATTAAAGAAACACGTATTAATGGTAGAGAGATTATTGTTATAAAAAAAGATAGTAGTCGTTATATTACTTATATTCCAGTAAATGATCCAAAATTACTTGATTTTCTTTTAGAAAAAAAAGTGAAAGTAGTGGGAGAGCCACCAGAAGAACCGAGTTTGATTGCATCTATATTAATTTCTTGGTTTCCTATGTTGTTGTTAATAGGAGTTTGGATTTTTTTTATGCGTCAAATGCAAGGAGGTGGTAAAGGAGCAATGTCTTTTGGAAAAAGTAAAGCGAGGATGCTGAATGAAAACCAGATTAAAACGACTTTTGCGGACGTTGCAGGATGCGATGAAGCAAAGGAAGAAGTAAAAGAGTTAGTAGATTATTTGCGTGAACCAAATAAGTTTAAGAAATTGGGTGGAAAGATACCTAAAGGTATTTTGATGGTGGGCCCTCCAGGAACTGGTAAAACTTTATTAGCTAAAGCGATAGCTGGAGAATCTAAAGTTCCTTTTTTTACTATTTCAGGGTCTGATTTTGTAGAGATGTTTGTAGGAGTAGGTGCCTCTAGAGTACGAGATATGTTTGAACAAGCAAAAAAATCAGCTCCTTGTATTATTTTCATTGATGAGATCGATGCAGTTGGAAGACAAAGAGGAGCAGGATTAGGAGGAGGTCATGATGAGCGAGAACAAACTTTAAATCAAATGTTGGTAGAAATGGATGGATTTGAGGGAAATGAAGGAATTATTGTAATAGCTGCTACTAATAGACCAGATGTATTAGATCCAGCCTTATTAAGGCCTGGAAGATTTGATCGTCAAGTTATAGTAGGATTACCAGATATTAGAGGTCGAGAACAGATATTAAAAGTACACATAAAAGTAGTACCATTATCTCCAGATGTTAATATATCAGTTATAGCGAGAGGTACTCCTGGATTTTCAGGAGCAGATTTAGCTAATCTTGTAAATGAAGCTGCTTTATTTGCCGCTAGGGAGACGAAAAATTCAGTATCTATGGCGGAATTTGAAAAAGCTAAAGATAAAATCATGATGGGAGCAGAACGACGTTCTATGGTTATGACAGAAATTCAAAAAGAATCTACAGCATATCATGAAGCTGGTCATGCTATTATTGGTAGATTAGTTCCGGAACATGATCCTGTTCATAAAGTCACTATTATTCCTCGTGGCCGAGCTTTAGGAGTAACATTTTTTTTGCCAGAAGTGGACGCTCTGAGCATGAGTAAGCAAAAACTAGAAAGTCAGATTTCTACGTTGTATGGAGGAAGATTAGCTGAAGAGATAATTTATGGTGTAAATAGAGTATCTACTGGATCTTCTAATGATATTAAAGTCGCTACATCTATTGCTCGAAATATGGTAACTCAGTGGGGATTTTCAGAAAAATTAGGTCCATTATTATATGCAGAAGAAGAAGAAGAAATATTTCTTGGTAGATCAGTAGCTAAGGCAAAAAATGTGTCTGATGAAACTGCTCGTATTATTGATCAAGAAATAAAATTGTTAATTGAAAAAAATTATTTAAGAGCTCGAACATTGTTAATAGAAAATATCGATATTCTTCATGCGATGAAAGATGCATTAATTAAATATGAGACCATTAATGCTTCTCAAATAGATGATTTAATGGGTCGTAAAATAACACAAGATCTGTTACATGATGCTGACAATATAAAAAAAATAAAAAATGATAAGGTAGATAATATATATCCTGATACTCCAGAAGAATCAAAATCTATAAGTAAAAAATCTTATAATAATAATCCAAATGTAGTATCGTAATAGTAGAATAGGGCGTATTTATAGTAAATAAATATTTTTTGTTATTTATTTATCTATATTTAAAATTGTTATATATACATATTATGTTATTGAGTATATTATTAACAATAATTTTTTTAAAATATTTTATGAAATTAGTTGCAAATGAGCGAGTATTAGATCTTTCGTATACTCAAATTATGGGTATTCTAAATGTTACTCCTGATTCTTTTTTTGACGGAGGATTGTATAATACTGTGCCCAAATCAATTGATCATGTAGATAAAATGATTTCTAATGGAGCTACTTTAATTGATATTGGAGGAGAGTCTACTAGACCAGGATCTAAGAGAATTAGTGATGAAGAAGAATTGGAACGTGTATTACCGGTGATACAAGCTATTGTAAATCGTTTTGATATTTTTATTTCGGTGAACACTTCATCTGCATTAGTAATTAAAGAAAGCGCTCAATTGGGAGTACATTTAATTAATGATGTTCGATCTTTAGCCGATGTTGAAGCAATGAAAGCTGCAAAGTATTCTAATCTTCCAATATGTTTAATGCATATGCAAGGTAGTCCAGATACTATGCAAAAACTTCCTAGTTATCATAATGTTGTTCATGAGGTATTCGATTATTTTAAGGATCAAATTACACGGTGTCAATTAGCGGGTATCAATAAAACTCGTTTATTACTTGATCCTGGTTTTGGGTTTGGAAAGAGTTTTCAACATAATTATCAATTATTATCTAATTTGAAATATTTTCATCATTTTAATTTACCTTTATTGATAGGGATATCTAGAAAATCTATGTTACATTGTAATAATAATACTTATTGCGTAAAAAACAGATTGGCAGGGAGTATAGCGTGTGCTGTAATTGCATCAATTCAGAAAGTTCAAATTATTCGGGTTCATGATGTTAAAGAGACAATGGAAGCATTACGGATAGTTAAAATTGTGCAAGAAGAAAGATTGTAGTAGAAATAGGAGTTTATATATGAATCAACTGAAGTATTTTGGAACTGATGGAATTAGAGGAAGAGTTGGGTTTTCTCCAATTACTCCAGATTTTATGCTTAAATTAGGATGGGCAGTTGGAAAAGTTTTAGGTTATCGTAGTACAAAGCGATCTAAACAAGTGATTATAGGAAAAGATACTCGTATCTCTGGATATATGTTGGAATCAGCGTTAGAATCAGGATTAGCAGCAGCTGGTTTATCTGCTTCATTAACTGGGCCGATGCCTACTCCAGCTATCGCATATTTAACTCGAACTTTTAGAGCTGAGGTTGGTATTGTGATTTCTGCCTCGCATAATCCATTTTATGATAATGGGATTAAATTTTTTTCTATAAAAGGTACGAAATTAGACGATTATGTAGAGCGTTCTATTGAAATAGAATTAAAAAAATGTTTAACGTGTGCTGAACCTCAATTATTAGGAAAAGCGAGCCGTATTGCAGATGCTGTAGGACGTTATATTGAATTTTGTAAAAGTACATTTCCTACTTTTTTGAGTTTGAAAAAATTGAAGATTGTTGTAGATTGTGCTAATGGAGCTACTTATCACATTGCTCCGAATGTGTTTAGAGAATTAGGAGCAGATGTGATACCTATTTTTTGTCAGCCTAATGGAATAAATATTAATAAAAAATGTGGAACTATGGATATCAGTCAGTTAAAAACTAAAGTTTTATCAAAAAAAGCAGATTTAGGGATTGCTTATGATGGAGATGGAGATAGAGTAATAATGGTAGATCATATTGGAAATACAGTTAATGGAGATCAAATGTTATATATATTAGCTAGGGAATATTTATATAGCAAAAAATTGGATGGAGGGATAGTAGGCACTCTTATGAGTAATATGGGATTGGTGATAGCATTAAAACAATTAAATATTCCTTTTGTGCGTGCCAATATTGGGGATCGTAGTGTATTATCTATGTTAAAAAAAAAAGGATGGTATATTGGTGGAGAGAATTCAGGACATATTATTTTATTAAATAAAACTACTACTGGGGATGGAATTATTGTTGCGTTACAAATATTATCTACGATGATAATGAATCGTGTTAGTTTATATGAGTTATGCCGTAATATACATTTGTTACCTCAGATTTTAATTAACGTATATTGTTTTGGTCTATCTAATCTCTTAAAATCTCATTTAGTTAAAAAGGAAGTTCAGGTAGTAAAGAAGGAATTATTAGATCAAGGTAGGATATTATTACGTCAATCTGGAACTGAGCCATATATTAGAATTATGGTGGAAGGCAATCGGTATAGTAAAATTTTGTGTTTAGCTAAAAGAATTGCTTCGGTTATTAAAGAAGAAATAAATAAAGTAAAAAATTAATGGTATAAAATTCATTTTTGTTTAAATATAATAAAATTTTGTTCAGTATGTATAGGAATGGTACAAATTATGTATCAGTTTTTTTTAGTTACATTTGTTATAATAGCTATAATTTTGATTATTTTAATTATGTTGCAACAAAATAATGGCAATAGTATGGGAGGAGGATTTGATTATCGTTCTTTGGGGGATATGTTAAATTCTGGATCTTTTAATGATAATATAACTCGTGTGATTGTTATTTTAGCCATATTATTTTTTGTTTTTAGTTTAGTGTTAGGTAATATGAATAGTAAATGTAATGATCATGTGTATTTTCAGAATGATAGCAACAAACATAAAGATGAAAATGATATACATAAATAAATATATATAGATTATCAAGAAGAAATGATAGTGCAATAGTTGTTTTCTAATTGGGCAGGACTATGAGCTGTGTTTATTATGGAAAAAATTATAGTGTACGTATCAGATTCAATATACAAAATAGTATATTGTGTATTAAGTATATTACATTATTTTTATTTGAACGCCGAGGTGGTGAAATATAGGTATACACGCTATCTTGAGGAGGTAGTTTCTTATATTAAGAATTGCGGGTTCGAGTCCCGTCCTTGGCATTCAAATAAAAATATAAATTAGTAGTTGATTTTTTTTGATTTTTAAAATACAATGAGAACGTTTAATCGCGGGGTGGAGCAGTATGGTAGCTCGTCGGGCTCATAACCCGAAGGTCGTTGGTTCAAATCCGACCCCCGCAACCACGTTATTGTATAATAGTGATAGTAGTAAATGAAATTCAGATTTATGAAGTTTTATAATGTGATTTATTTTCCTTGATTAAATACAAAAAGTATCAAACTATAAAAGATATTATTGATTGCAGCTGTGTAACTTCAATGCACATTAGTCTTTCCTATTTGAAGGAGGTAGAAGCTGTTTTTTCTTATTTTTTCTAATACAATATTTATTTAAATATTCGAATAGTATTAAAGGAACTTATGTTTAATGATGTTTTAGAAACATATATGTACCTATGTAAAGTTAATTAAAATTTTTGCATGTATTGTAACTTTGTATATTTAGATATTATACTATTATTGTCAATGTAAATACAAAAAGGAAAAAAGTTAAAAAATTATTCTAATAATGTTGTTAGCAACTGAGTAATTGAGATCACTAGGATGAATAAAGAAATTTTATTTGTGGTAGAGGCTGTTTCTAATGAAAAATCGGTGCCTAAAGAAAAAATTTTTTTGGCATTAGAATCAGCTTTAATCACTGCGACTAAAAAACAATACCAACAAGATATTGATATAAGAGTGACAATTGATCGAAAGTCGGGAAAAATATGTACTTTTCGTAGGTGGATTGTAGTAGATCAAGTTGTTCATCCTACTAAAGAAATTACGTTAGAAGCCGCTCGTTTGGAGAATTCAAAAATTAGTATAAATGATTATATTGAAGATATCGTTGAATCTGTTGGATTTGATCGAATTACAACTCAAACAGCTAAACAAGTAATTATTCAGAAATTACGTGAAGCAGAACGTATGATTATTATTGAGCAGTTTTTAAATCGTCAAGGAAGTATTATTACGGGAGTAATAAAAAAAATAAATAGAAATGCTATTCATGTAGATTTAGGAAATAATGCAGAAGGTATAATTAAAAGAGAAGATATGTTGCCTAGAGAAAATTTTAGATTAGGGGATCGAATACGTGGAATATTATGTTTAGTAAAACCTGAGTCTAAGGGGCATCAATTATTTATAAGTCGTACTTGTACTGAAATGTTAATTGAATTGTTTCGTATTGAGGTTCCTGAAATCGGAGAAGAAGTTATTACAGTAAAATCAGCAGCTAGAGATCCTGGATCTCGATCTAAAATTGCTGTCAAAACAAATGATAAGCGTATTGACCCGATAGGAGCGTGTGTTGGTATGAGAGGTGCACGTGTACAAGCTGTTTCTAGTGAATTGGGAGGAGAACGGATTGATGTTATATTATGGGATGATAATCCTGTTCAATTTGTTATTAATGCTATGTCTCCTGCGGACGTTGTTTCTATTATTGTAGATGAAGATAAACATTCAATGGATATTTCAGTTGATGAATCAAATTTAGCTCAGGCTATTGGTAGAAATGGGCAAAATATTCGATTAGTCTCTCAATTAAGTGGATGGGCATTGAATGTAATGACAACTCATGAATTGGAGAAAAAACGACAATCTGAATTGTATAATACAATAAATATTTTTGTTCATGTATTAAATATAGATGAGAAATCTGCTAGAGTTTTAATTGATTCTGGATTTTCTTCGTTGGAAGAATTGGCATATGTACCTATTACAGAATTATTGTCAATAGGGGGGGTATTTGATATAAAAACAGTAGAACTCTTAAGATCTAAGGCAAAACAAGCTTTAACAAATTTCACTGAATCTGGTGGTAGCATCGGGTCTATGCATAAAAGTAATCAAGATAATTGTGATAGTGTTAATGCAGTATCGGAATTATTAAAGTTGTCTGGGTTGAAATATGAAATAGCGTTAAAATTAGTTGAGCACGGCATTTATACATTACAGGATTTAGCTGAACAAGATATTTTAAGTTTATCTGAAATTAAAGAGCTAACAACAAAGGAAATTGGGGATTTAATCATGGAAGCTCGTAATATTTGTTGGTTTAATCGTAACAACAAATAAGTGATATAATATATTTTTAATTCAATGTTAATATAAAGGGTTATTATGACATCGTCGCACATGACAATTCAGACATTTGCTATTGAGATGCAGATGTCTGTAGATCGTCTAATACAGCAGTTTTTAGATGCAGGAATTACTAAAACTGCGTTTGATTTTGTTACAAAAAAAGAAAGAGAAATTTTGTTTAAACATATGAATTGTAATAAAATAGCAGTGTTTAATAAGCTTTCTTTACAAAGAAAGATACGTAGTACTTTAAATGTATCTAGTATGGATGGAAAAAATAAAAAAATACAAATAGAAGTGCGTAAAAAACGTGTATATATGGTGAAATGTTCTATTCAAGATTCTTATTCTGTTGCTCAATCGCATATTTTGTTACAGAATAAGAAAAAAAATAATAATCTTAAACATGACGATAGTGAGTTGGTTGTCGAATGTAATTTAAAAAATAGCAAGTCAATGCCTGTATATGCTAATAATATAGATATTTCTGTTTTTACCCCAAAAAGTGTAGTAGAAGAAGATTGTTCGAGTGCAATGCGTGTTCTTTGTCCTACGGAGAAAAAATTAGAAACGAAGATTTGTTGCGTTGTTGATCACAAGACTCAGAAACTTGAAAATATAAGAAAACAAAAAGGACCATTAGATAGTAAAGGTAATAAATTTAATTATGATCAAGATTTAAATAATGTATTAGAGATCAAGAAAAATATTTCTGATAATTTTCATAAGGTTATTCCCTCGAATGAAGTAATACAAGATAATAGTAATAAATTAGAAAATGATCGAAGAAGTAATGGCAATAAAATTCGTTTAAGATATAAGAATTTAGGGAAAGTAATTAAACATAAACGATATTGTAAATCTAAGTCGTATATAGATATAATGAATGAATCTGAGAAAGAAGAAAAGTTATGTGTTTCTACTACTACATATCGTGTTAATAAAAATAAAAGAAAAAAAAGTATTTTGTTACAAAGTTTTAATAAACCTGTTGACATGATATCTCGAGACGTTGTGATAGGAGAAACAATTAGCGTTTCAGAACTGTCCAATAAAATATCGGTAAAAAGTTCATATATGATTAAAGTTATGATGAAATTAGGATTAAGCATAACTATTAATCAAGTTTTGGACCAAGAGACTGCGCAATTAATTGTAGAAGAAATGGGGCATCGGGCTATTTTACGGCGTGAAAATGAATTAGAAGAATTAGTGATGCATCATGGAGATTTAAATCAAATTTCTGATTCCTCTGTTAGTTCTATTAATAAAATGGTTTACAAAAATAGAGCTCCAATTGTAACAATTATGGGGCATGTTGACCATGGGAAAACCTCTCTTCTTGACTGTATTCGTTCTACAACTATTACTTCTTCTGAAGTTGGCGGTATTACTCAAAGTATAGGAGCATATTGTGTGAATACTGCAAATGGAGGGATGATTACTTTTTTAGATACTCCTGGTCATGAAGCGTTTACACGAATGCGTGCTCAAGGTGTTAAATTAACTGATATTGTTGTTTTGGTAGTAGCTGCAGATGATGGAGTAATGCCACAAACTATTGAATCTATTAATCATATTCATAATGCTAATGTACCAGTGATAGTAGCTATAAATAAGATTGATAAGTCTAAAATTAATATTGATCGAATTAAACAGGAATTAAATAATTATAATTTAATTCCAGAAGAGTGGGGTGGACATACTCAGTTTGTAAATATTTCGGCTATGTTAAAGATAGGAATTAATGATTTAATAGATTCGATTTTATTACAATCAGAAATGTTGGAATTAAAAACGGTTCATTATGGAATGGCAAAAGCTGTGGTTATTGATTCATTTCTAGATAAAAGTCGAGGTCCTGTTGCTTCTGTTTTGGTCCGTGAAGGAGAATTAAAGTGTGGAAATATTATTTTATGTGGCTCAGAATATGGTCGAGTTAAGGCAATGCGTAATTCATTTGGACGTCTTATTGAGTCTGCTGGTCCATCAATTCCGGTAGAGTTATTGGGTTTATCAGGAACTCCTGTATCTGGGGAAACATTAGTCGTAGTGAGTAATGAAAAGAAAGCTAAAGAAGTAGCTTTATATAGAAAAGAGAAAAAACGTGAAATAAAATTGTCGAGTAATTTAGAGCAATCTACACTAAAAAATATTTTCAATAATATTAATTCTACAAGTAAAGTTTCTGAATTAAATTTTATTGTTAAATCTGATACTGATGGAGCTGCTGAAGTTATTTGTGAGTCTTTAAAAAAATTAGTAGTTAATGGAATTCTAATGAAGATTGTATCTGTATCTATTGGTAATATTACTGAAACTGATGCTGTATTGGCATCAGCTTCTAAAGCTATTATTCTAGCTTTTAATATTAAAGCTGATATTGCGGCTCGAAATATTATTGAATCACATCATATAGATGTTCGGTATTATGCCGTGATTTATGATTTATTAAATTCAGTTCAACAATTGATATGTAGTAAATTAACTCCAAAACATAAATATGAAATCATTGGATTAGCTAAGGTTCGTAATATTTTTAAATCTCCTAAGAATGGGATAATAGCTGGTTGTTTAGTAACTCAAGGTGTGATGAAATCCCATAAAAAAGTAAAAATAATACGTAATGATGTTGTGATTCATGAGGGAGAATTAGAATCATTACGTCATTTTAAAAATGATGTGAATGAAATTAGAAGTGGTGTAGAATGTGGTGTGGGGATAAAAAATTATAATGATATTTGTGCTGGAGATGTTATTGAGGTTTTAGATATTAAATAAAAATCATAATGAATAAAGTATTATAAGTAATAACATGTTTAATTATGTATATTATATATACAATTATGTTTGTTTTTGCGTCGATTAGGTAATGTTAATAAATCGCTGAGATAATTTTTAAAATACGATATAGTACATCGATATGTGTAATAAATGTAATTTAAATAATTAGGGAATTCAAAATGTATACTAGGAGATCGAATCGTATTCAACGTATTTCTCAAGAAATTCAAAGAAAAATTTCTGTGATTATACAACAGAAGGTTCATGATCCTCGTATAGGAGTTCCTACTATTTCAGGAGTACAAGTGTCAAAAGATTTAAGATATGCCAAGGTTTTTATTACCTTTTTGGATAAGAATAGTTCAGAAGAGATTAACAGTGCTATTGCTATATTACAAAAAGCTTCTTGTTTTATCCGATTTTTATTAGCTCGTTCTGTGAATTTTCGTATCATTCCAATATTATCATTTAAATATGATTCCTCATTGATGGTGGGATTAAGGGTAGGAGATTTGGTATCACAGTTAAATAAAAAAAATTATATATAAAATTAGTAATGAACATACATGTAAATAAATGAAAAGATATTTAAATTTGTCTAAGAGACAAATACATGGTATTTTGTTTTTAGATAAGCCATCTGGATTTTCTTGTAATTTTGTTTTAAATAAAATTAAAAGTTTCTTTTATGTAAAAAAGATTGGATATGCTGGAACTTTAGATCCATTAGCAACAGGCATGTTGCCTATTTGTTTTGGAAAATCGACAAAATTTGCTACATATTTGTCGAATTCTGATAAACGATATTTAGTTTCAGCTAAATTAGGAGAAAGTACTGATACCTTCGATTCAGATGGAGTAATTATACGTGTTTCAACTGTTCAATGTAGTGAAAAAAAAATAGAAAATTGTTTGAGCTCTTTTGTAGGTAAATCTTATCAAATTCCTCCAATGTTTTCAGCTGTGAAATATCATGGGGTGCCTTTATATAAATATGCCAGAAAAGGTATTTGTGTATTTAGAAAACCTAGAGAAATTTATGTATACAGTTTATCTTGTATTAATAAAATAGATAATATCATTGATTTAGATATTTATTGTTCTAAGGGAACTTATATACGTAGTATAATACATGATATAGGGGAATGTTTAGGATGTGGAGCACATGTTATAAGGTTACGTCGATTAATGATATCACAATATGTGCCTGATTTTATGATAAAAATTAAAACTATAGAAGATATTTTTTATAATACAGTTCTTAATGACACGGAAGTATTAAATAATCTTGATAAATTGCTAGTAGCTCAAGAAAATCTTGATAGATTCAAATAATTTATAACTTATTAGAAATTACAGTCTTTAATAGTTTATTATATTATATATATAATTTTAAAACTAGTGTGTTTTTATATACATGTTATGCAATCGTATAATATTAAGAGTATAAAGGTAAAAAGATTGTTTAATAATAATTGTATGTTAGATTAAAGATGAAGATGCAAATTATATTTTTATAGAATTAAGAAGTGATAAATGTGTTTTGTTTAATATGTTTAAAGAGTACAATTTTAAATTGTTATTTTTTATGAAAGGTAGTGTATATGTCTTATAATATGAAAAAAAAAAGTGAGATTATTTTAAAATTTGGGCATAATATTAAAAATACTGGAATTACTGAAGTACAAGTAGCTTTATTGACTGATCGTATTAATCATTTAAAATGCCATTTTGATAAGAACAGAAACGATCATCATAGTCGTTATGGCTTATTAAAGTTAGTTGCTCAACGTCGTAAATTATTAAAATATTTAAGAAACAATAGTATTTTTCGTTATAATAATTTAATTAAAATTTTAGAATTGCGTCATTAAATATAAAACAATCGGTTAATTTTGATAATCAAATGATTGATTTTAGTTGAATAATTAATTCAAGTTTGTGAGATATATTTGGTAGATACATTATCTTAGATAAGTTGTTTATATGGTTTAAGAAAAAAGCCAATTTTTAGCTGTATTGAAAAGAATTGGTTTAATTGTTTTTATTTTTAATAAAAAAAGGATATTACTTTGATAAATTCAACTATTTATAAATTTCAATATGGGAAACATACTATAATTTTAGATACTGGCACTATAGCTCGTCAGGCTAATGCGTCAGTTATGGTAAGTATGGATGACACTACTGTTTTGGTTACTGTAGTGGGCTCTGATCAAGTGAAAATAGATCAAGATTTTTTTCCTTTAGTTGTAAATTATCAAGAACGTACTTATGCTGCTGGTAAATTTCCAGGAGGTTTTTTTAGAAGAGAAGGTAGACCTAGTGAGAGCGAAATTTTGACTGCTCGTTTAATAGACAGACCAATACGTCCATTATTTCCTAAAGGTTTTTATAATGATGTTCAGATAATTGCTACTGTGGTTTCAGTAAATCCGCAAATATCCCCAGATATTGTTGCTATAATAGGAGCATCTGCTGCTTTGAGTTTGTCTGATATTCCTTTTTTAGGGCCTATAGGAGTAGCAAGAGTTGGGTATATTAATAATCAGTATGTTTTAAATCCTACTATTTCAGAACTTGCTAATAGTAAATTAGATTTGGTTATTTCAGGAACTGAATCCAATATTTTGATGGTTGAATCGGAATCGTCTTTATTGAGCGAAAAGGAAATATTGAATGCTATTATATTTGGTCATGAACAACAACAAATAGTGATTCATAACATTAATAAATTGGTTCAAGAAATTGGTAAATCTAAATTTATTTGGAAAAGGAAAGAGCTTGATTTGTCTTTACAAAAATATTTATCTGATTTATATGAATCGCGTTTAAATTGTATTTCTATTGTTCGAGATAGAAAAGGACGTCAAATACAACTAAATAATATAAAACAAGATGTTATTGATTTTTCTTGTATCAAATATAGTAATACTATGAATGGTAATGAAATAATGTATTTTTTAAATTATTTAGAAGTACAATTATTACGTCAATATATTTTAAAAAATAATTTACGTTTAGATGGTCGTTCTCAGGACATGATTAGAGAAATAGATATAAAAATTGGGGTGTTACCTAGAACTCATGGATCAGCATTATTTACCAGAGGAGAAACCCAGGCTTTAGTTGCCGTTACTTTAGGTACTGAACGTAATGCTCAAAATTTAGATGAACTTACAGGGGATCGGGTAGATCGGTTTTTGATGCATTATAATTTTAATCCATATTGTGTAGGAGAAATTGGTATAGTAGGAGCTCCAAAAAGACGTGAAATAGGTCATGGGCGTCTAGCAAAACGAGGCATGTTGGCAGTGATGCCTGATTCTAATGAGTTTCCTTATACTATACGAGTGGTATCGGAAATTACTGAATCTAATGGATCGTCTTCTATGGCCTCGATTTGCGGAGCATCTTTAGCGCTGATGGATGCTGGAGTGCCTATTAAAGAATCTGTAGCAGGAGTTGCTATGGGGTTAATAAAAGAAGAGAATGAATTTGTAGTGTTATCTGATATTATTAGCGATGAAGATCATATTGGCGATATGGATTTTAAAGTTGCCGGGGGTAAACAAGGTATTACTGCATTGCAAATGGATATTAAAATTAATGGGATTACTTATGAAATTATTCATGTTGCTTTAGAGAAATCAAAATTAGCACGATTAAAAATTTTAAATTTTATGGAACAAGTAATTAAGATACCTCGTAAAAATATATCTGAATTTGCTCCTAGGATATATAATATTAAAATTAATCCGGATAAAATTAAGGATGTGATAGGTAAAGGGGGTTCTGTCATTAGAGCTTTAACCGAAGAAACAAATACTATTATTGATATTGAAGATGATGGATTGATAAAAATAGTTTCTTTGAATGCAGAAAAGGCGAAACAAGCTATGTCTAGAATTCAAGAAATTACGGCTAATATTGCTATAGGTTCTGTTTATACTGGAAAAGTTACTCATATTGTAGAATTTGGAGCATTTATTACTATATTTTCAGGAAAAGAGGGGTTGTTGCATATTTCTCAAATTTCAGAAAAAAGAATTGGAAAAGTATCTGATTATTTAAAATTAGGACAAGAGGTATTAGTAAAGGTTTTAGATATTGATCGGCAGGGAAGAATTCGATTGAGTATGCGTGGAATTAATCACATGAAATAGAATAATATGATCGAATCTAGAACTGAATAGGTTTTTATGTAAATAATGATAAGCATGAGTTCGGTGTGTATTGCTGTTTGTGAAAATATAATAATAAGAAAATGTTAGTAGTTGTTTCTTATAGTTTTGATGGTATTTTATTTTTATAATGTGTTGTATTATTAATATTTGATCTGAAACTTTAGTTGTATTAGTTATTGATCTTTAAGGTAAGGTGTAATTATTTAATTTCAATATAAAAGTATCATAGGAGTCTAGATGTTTCAAAGTGAGAGTTCTTTTAGTAATTTAGGGTTAAATGCTTGTCTTATTAGTATGTTAAAAAAAGTAGGATACAAAAAGCCTTTACCTATTCAAGAAAAATGTATTCCTTTGTTATTAAAAGGGCATGATATCTTAGGTATAGCACATACTGGTAGTGGTAAAACTGCTGCATTTTTGTTACCGTTATTGCAAAGTATAAATATTAATACAGCATCTACTCAAGGTTTGATAATAACTCCTACTAGAGAATTAGCTATTCAAATTGGTCAAGTATGTATAGATTTTATTAAATATATATCTGGAATTAGTGTTGCAATTTTATATGGAGGACAAAATTACAACATTCAGTTAAATGATTTAAGAAAAAATCCACATATTATTGTGGGTACTCCAGGTAGGTTGTTAGATCATTTAAATAGAGGTACGGCAAATATATCAAAATTAAAAATTTTAATAATAGATGAAGCTGATGAAATGTTGCGTATGGGTTTTATTGAGGATGTAAAGCTTATTGTGAATAAAGTTCCGGTAGATCGACAAACGGCTTGTTTTTCTGCTACTTTTCCTGAAAATATAAAAAAAATAAGTTATAAATTTATGAATACCCCAAAAGAAGTGTGCATATGTAATATTGATATACATCCTCCTGATATAAAACAAAATTTTTGGTTAGTAAAAAGAGGGATGATTACTAAACATGAAGCATTAATTCGTTTTTTAGAAATAGAAGATTATGATGCAGCGATTGTGTTTGTTCGAACTAAATCTGAAACATTGAGAATTTCTGAAATTTTAGAAAATTTTGGTTATAATAGTGCTGCATTAAATGGTGATATGAATCAATCTATACGACAAAAAACTGTATCTCGTTTAAAGTATGGTACTTTAGATATATTAATATCTACTGATGTTGCTGCTCGTGGGTTGGATATTCAGCGTATAAGTTTAGTAATTAATTACGATGTTCCAAATAATTATAATTCTTATATACATCGTATAGGAAGAACAGGTAGAGCCGGTAGGATTGGAAAATCTTTGTTATTCGTGGAACGTCAAGAGTATAATTTATTAAATAGTATTAAAAGAGGAGAAAAATTTAATATTTCAGAAGTACAATGTCCTACATCTCATGATTTAATTAATTCTAGATTAATGAAGTTTTCTAATAAAGTAGCTCAATATTTGCATTCTGATGATTTACTAATTTATCGTTCTTTGTTGACTAGAATTAAACCTGATAAACAGAGTGTAACTATGGAAAATCTTGCTGCTGTTTTATTAAAAATAGCGCAAGGTAATCGCCCGTTGGTATTACCTTATGAAACTGCTATTGTAAAAAATAAAGTAATGTGTGTTCAAGGACAGAACATGTCTAATATAAAAAATAAATATAATGGCGGTAACATGAGTGTTAATCGTTCTAAAAATTTTGGGCAAAAAAGATGTTATGGTGGTGGTGTTGTTGGTGGTAATAATAAACACGATAAAAAGAATGTTGATACAATTAATATTGTTAATTCTATAGGATTATATCGTGTATCGATAGGACGGAATGATGGAGTGAAAATAAAACACATCATTCAAGCAATTTTGAGTAAAATTAATGTCGATTATTTTAATATTGGTGATGTAAAGTTATTTGATTCTTATTCTATTATTGAAATTTATAGAACTAATGTCATTAATAAAAAGATTATTAATTTTGCATTGTCATCATGTATTGAAATTTTAAATAAAAAAGTGCAAATTAAATATTTAGGCAATATTTCTGCTGATCGTAGCAATAAATCATACTTTAAAAAGTTATGCCCGATGAAATTTAATAGTTCTAAAAAAAAATTTTTGTGATAGAAGATATGCTTGATATTATTTAATTTTGGTAAATTGGCTGTGTATAAGATTTGATAAGGTTGATTGATTTTTATGAGTACAAAATACTAATACGTATAGGTTATGTATTTTATCAATGTATCTATGTATTTGCATTAGGTAAGTAAATAAATAATAAGATTAGCACATATGTAATATAGAGAATAATAATAGTTTTGATGTGATGTCTATGCAGACAAGTTGGAGTGTAATTTCTAGAATAATGGGTATTAATATATGGCAATTAAGATATCCTGTTTTATTAACAAATACAGAACCAGTTTATTTTTTATTAGTGAAGCTTAGATTATTAATAATATCAGATGTTGTAGTGTGTATAGATGATCTTTTTATTAAAGATGTTTTTAGAGCTATGAGTATACATTGCTCAGAGGTATATATACTTACTGTTGATCGGTTGAATCGTCTTTTTTTGCCTAAAACTTTTTTAAGTTATTGTTGGTGGATGGGGGTAGAGGCATTATGTGATTTTCGGTGTATAACTTTTTGTACTACTTCTTTAGAGATACTAAAAAATGATGCCGATTCTAAACGTGTTTTATGGGATCAGATTTGTCGATTTATGTATGCAAGTAAATATTATGCATAGTCGATAGATGGTGTATTATCTATAATTGATGATTGAATTATAATTATTTTTGTGTATGAGTAATATGTTTAATTTGATATTAAATAGGTTAATGATGATATCATCAGGTGTTGTCTCGTTTTTGATGTATTATTTTCATTTCTGTGATGCAAATAAAATTTTAAAAATCATATGTAATAATAACAATTGGTCAGGTTTTTGAAAATTTAACTGTTTTAATAATAAATCATTTTATATGAATATTATTATAAAGAATTATATTTTTGTAATTTTTTAAGATTATAAAATTTTACTCATGTAATAAAATATAATTTGATTTAATATATTGATAAATTTAAATAAGATGTAATGTTATCAGGTAAATAGAAAATTATTGTAATTCGGATTAGTTTTGTTTGAGAAACAGTTATGTGAAGCAGTGTATTCAATTGTAAATATGTATTTTTATAAATAGTTAACTAATGTTTTTAAAAATTATTTTAATGTATTAATATTACTTATTTTATGATATAATTAATTCTAATTTGTGTTTGTTCTAATTTTATATTATTCTGTTATAATTATGTCTAATGTTATAAATGACAGTGAAAATAATATATAACTTGATCTGAGCATATATCCTGTTTCAAAAATTTTTAACATTAACAGGACATGTGCTCAGATCAAGTTATATCTAGGAGATATAATATGAGAGTATTAAAATTTGGAGGAACTTCATTATCTAATGCACAGCAGTTTATGTGTGTGGCTAATATTATTAACAAAAACTCAAAAAAAGAACAAATAGCCGTAGTATTATCAGCTCCTGCAACAATTACAAATTATTTGGTTTTAGCTATTGATAATACGTTGCATGGGTTGGATGTATTAAAAAGTATTTATAGTATAAAAAATTTTTTTATTACTTTGATAAAAGATATAACTCAAATTCAATCAGAATTTAATTCTTCAGTTTTAAATTCAATATTGGAGAAAGAGTTTGATCGTTTAAAGAAATTATTATATGGTGTTTCATTATTAAATTTTTGCCCAGATAATATAAATGCTGATATCATTTGTTTAGGAGAAAAGTTATCTGTAGTCTTAATGAAAGAGATTTTGACTACACAAAATTTAAAGGTGATTGTTTTAGATCCTGTAAAAGTAATTGTAACTAGAGGGGGATATTCTACATCTATAGTTAATATTGAGGAATCAACTCAACGTATTCAGAGTATTTCTATTGCTTGCGATGAGATAGTGTTAATGGCTGGATTTACTGGGGGTAATAAATATGGAGAATTAGTGACTTTAGGACGTAACGGATCAGATTATTCAGCTGCTATTTTATCGGCGTGTTTAAGAGCGAATCTTTGTGAAATTTGGACAGATGTGGATGGAATTTATACGTGTGATCCTCATCAAGTACCTGATGCTAAATTGTTACGTACGTTATCTTATACAGAAGCTATGGAACTTTCTTATTTTGGAGCTAAAATTCTACATCCGCGGACTATTGTGCCTATTGCTCAATTTCATATTCCTTGTTTAATAAAAAATATTTTTAATCCTGACGGTTCTGGAACATTGATAGGTTCTTCTGATAATATTACTACTAATATAGTCAAAGGGATTACATATTTAAAAAATATGGTGATGTTAAATATTTCTGGTCCAGGTATGAAAGGGATGATTGGTATGGCAGCTCGAGTATTTGCTTCAATGTCTAGAGCAGAATGTTCGGTGGTATTAATCACTCAATCATCTTCGGAATATAGTATTAGTTTGTGTGTGCCTAATCAGGAGTGTGAGAAGGCTTGTGATGCTTTAAATGAAGAATTTCATTTAGAATTAAAAAATAGATTATTAGAACCAATAGATTCAGTTCTTGATTTAGCAATTATTTCAGTTGTAGGTGATGGAATGAGGACTCAATTAGGGTTAGCAGGAAAATTATTTGGAGCATTAGCTCGTGCTAACGTAAATATAATTGCTATTACTCAAGGATCATCAGAACGTTCTATTTCTGTAGTTGTAAAAAATAATGTTACTGCTATTGGAGTGAAAACGGTTCATCAAGTGTTGTTTAGTACTGATCAAGTAATTGACGCATTTATTATTGGGGTAGGAGGCGTTGGTAATGCTTTGATAAAACAAATTTATAAACAATATTTTTGGTTAAAAAATAAGCGTATAGATTTGCGTGTATGTGGAATTATTAATTCTCAAATTATGTTTATTAATATGGATGGTATTGACTTGAATCATTGGAAATCATTATTAATGCAATCTCAAGAATTATGTGATTTAAAAAAATTAATAACTATTATTCAAAAATATCATTTATTAAATCCAGTTATTGTTGATTGCACCAGTAGTTTGCAAGTAGCAAATTGTTATGTAGATTTTTTGTTAGGAGGTTGCCATGTAATTGCTCCTAATAAAAAAGCTAATACCGGTTCAATGGAATATTATAAAAAGCTTAGGAGTGCTGTGACAGCATCTCGTCGAAAGTTTTTATACGATACTAATGTTGGTGCTGGGTTGCCAGTAATAGAAAATTTACAAAACTTGTTAAGTGCTGGAGATGAGCTAATAAGATTTTCTGGTATTTTGTCTGGATCATTGTCTTATATTTTTGGAAAAATAGATGAAGGATTATCGTTATCTAAAGCAATATTATTAGCTAAAGAAAATGGATATACTGAACCTGATCCTCGTGATGATCTTTCAGGTGTAGATGTAGCACGAAAATTATTAGTGCTTGCTAGAGAAGTAGGATATGAATTAGAACTGAAAGATATATATATTGAACCTGTGATACCTAATAATATTCTTTATAATAATTTTCATTCTATTAATGATTTTTTTAAAAGATTATCATCTTTAGATAATTATTTTATTTGTAAAATTAATGAAGCTAAAAAATTGGGTCGAGTATTACGTTATATTGGAAATATACAAAAAGGAGAATGTTGTGTTAAAATAGAATTTGTAGATCATAATCATCCTTTATGTAAAGTAAAAGATGGTGAGAATGCCTTAGCATTTTTTACACAATACTATCAACCATTGCCTTTAATTTTAAGGGGATATGGAGCAGGAAATAATGTTACAGCAGCAGGGGTATTTGCTGATTTATTACGTACCTTATCTTAATTTTTATAAGATTTTAAAAATTTGAAGGGAGATATTGAATTAAATATGATTAGAGTATACGCTCCAGCGTCTATAGGAAATATAGGAGTTGGTTTTGATACCTTGGGTATAGCGATTACTCCGATAAATGGAGATTTATTAGGAGATTGTGTTAGTGTTGAAAAATCTGACAACTTTATCATTAAAAATATTGGATTATTTTATGATCAATTACCTATTGAACTAGAAAAAAATATTGTTTTTCAGTGTTGGAAAAGATTTTGTGAATATTTATGTAAGAAATATCCTCCTGTCATGATTACTTTAGAAAAAAATGTTCCAGTATCATCTGGTTTGGGATCTAGTGCTTGTTCTATAGTAGCAACGTTAATAGCTATTAATCATTATTATGGATGTCCGTTAGATAATGAACAATTATTTAAATTAATGGGGGAAATAGAAGGGAAAATTTCTGGATCTATTCATTTGGATAATATAGCTCCTTGTTTTTTAGGAGGTATGCGTATTTCTCTTGTAGTTTATGACAATATTAATCAATTAATACCTAGTTTTGATAATTGGATATGGGTTATAGCGTATCCAGGAATTAAAGTATCAACTGAGATGTCTAGATCAGTATTACCTGATAAATATAGTAGAAAAGATTGCATTACTCATAGTCAATATTTATCTGGATTTATACATGCGTCTCATACTAATCAAGAATCTTTGGCAATTAAATGCATGAAAGATATTATCGCAGAACCTTATCGAGATAAGTTATTACCAGTGAATTTATCTGTGATAAAAAAGAGTCTTAGAGAAAAAGGAGCAGTATCTTGCGGTATTTCTGGATCAGGGCCTACTATATTTGCATTATGTAATGTTGCGCATGTGGTTAATGATGTTTTTGATTGTTTATCAGATTTATATATAAAAAATAATTTAGGTTTTGTAAAGGTTTGTGTTTTAAGTAAGTTGGGAGCTCGTATTTTGTTGGAATAATATATGAAATTATTATATAATATTAAACATAGTAAAGAAAAAGTTAGTTTTTCTGAGGCCCTTATACGAGGTTTAGGAAAAAATCAGGGATTGTTTTTCCCCATTAATTTGCCTAAATTTTCGAGTTCTGAAATTGATACGTTATTGAAAATGAATTTCATAGAACGAAGTGCATATATACTATCAAAATATATAGGGGCTGAGCTGTTATATGAAAATATTTTAACTTGCGTTAAAAATGCATTTACTTTTCCCGTTCCATTAGTTTTTATCAAAAAAAATATTGCGATTTTAGAATTGTTTCATGGTCCGACTTTAGCTTTTAAAGATTTTGGTAGTCGATTAATGGCAAGCATGTTGATGAATCAAGTTAAAGAAGGTTATAAATTAATTAAAACAAAACCTTTGGTGATTCTTACGGCTACTTCAGGAGATACGGGAGCTGCAGTAGCTCATGCCTTTTATGGATTGAAAAATATACATGTTTTTATTTTGTATCCTAAAGATAAAATTAGTATATTACAAGAAAAATCATTTTGTACATTAGGAGGTAATATAACTACTATTTCGGTTGATGGAGATTTTGATATTTGTCAAAGTTTAGTGAAACAATCTTTTGAAGATGATTTTTTAAAAAAGAAATTACATTTAAATTCTGCGAATTCCATTAATATTAGCAGATTATTAGCTCAAGTTTGTTATTATTTTGAAGCATTATCTCAAATTTCCGAACGAATACGTGCTACTAATAAATTAGTAATATCAGTTCCTAGTGGAAATTTTGGTAATTTAACAGCAGGACTTTTAGCTCAGTCTTCTGGATTACCGGTTCAATGTTTTATTATTGCTACTAATTTAAATGATACGGTTCCTAGATTTTTACAGTCTGGTATATGGAACCCTTTGCCTACTCTTTCAACATTATCTAATGCAATGGATGTTAGTTGTCCTAGTAATTGGAGTAGAATAGAGGAGTTATTTAGAAGGGAGAAGAGATCTTTTGACGAATTAAAATATGGGTGTGTTAATGATGAGTTGACTAAAGACACAATAAATAAACTTTCAAAGTTAGGATATATCGCTGATCCGCATACTGCAGTAGCATATCAAGTATTATGTGACCAATTGAATTGTGGTGAATTTGGAATATGTCTTGGTACTGCACATCCCGCTAAATTTAAAAAATTAATAGAATTTGTGTTAGATAAAAAAGTAAATGTATTGTTACCTGATGTTTTAAAAAATCAAATAAAATTACCTATTTTATCATATAGAATATCGGGGTGTTTTTCTAAATTACGTGATTTAATTTGTTCTATTGTATTATAATGGAATATGTAATTTGTTTAACAAGATAATAGAAGTAATGATTTCTGAGAGAATTTAATAAATACATAGGAGTTTATTGATAAAAATATTGAAAGTATAATAGTTAGTGTATATATATTTTATATTTTCTACACAGCGAGAAAATATAGGGGGTGTGTGTTATGTTATTTTTTTTGATCATGATGAGATCGTTGTTTGTGTTGAAAAAAAAAGTTTTTAAAAACAAAAGTTTATTGAAGCTTGAAAAGTATGGTTTTTGCCCGCATATCAAGTTCATGGTCTGATTAAAATTATCTATTTTTTTAATATATATGATATATGGAGATATTTAGATGGGAAAGATTATTGGTATTGATTTAGGCACAACCAATTCTTGTGTTGCAATTATTGACGGCAATAAGCCTCGTGTATTAGAAAATAGTGAAGGGGATAGGACAACTCCTTCTGTTATAGCGTATACACAGGATGGTGAAATTTTAGTAGGTCAACCGGCTAAACGCCAATCTGTTACTAATCCTAAAAATACTTTATTTGCTATAAAACGTTTAATTGGTCGTCGGTTTCAGGATAAAGAAGTGCAGCGAGATGTTAATATTATGCCATACAAAATAATTTCTGCTAATAATGGGGATGCTTGGATAGATATTAAAGGACAAAAAATAGCTCCACCGCAAATTTCAGCTGAAATATTAAAAAAAATGAAGAAAACTGCTGAAGATTATTTGGGAAGTCAGGTTACTGAGGCCGTTATTACGGTTCCTGCTTATTTTAATGACGCTCAGCGTCAAGCTACTAAGGATGCTGGTCGTATTGCTGGTTTAGAAGTAAAACGAATAATAAATGAACCTACTGCAGCGGCATTAGCATATGGCTTAGATAAAGCAACTAAAGGTAATAGAATTATAGCTGTGTATGATTTAGGAGGAGGTACTTTTGATATTTCGATTATAGAAATTGATGATGTTGATGGAGAAAAAACTTTTGAGGTATTAGCTACTAATGGAGATACTCATTTAGGAGGAGAAGATTTTGATAGTCTTTTAATTAATTATTTAGTAGATGAATTTAAAAAAGATCAAAGTATTAATTTATATAATGATCCTTTAGCAATGCAAAGATTGAAGGAATCTGCAGAAAAGGCAAAAATAGAATTGTCAACATCCCAACAAACTGACGTAAATTTACCTTACATAACAGCAGATAACACTGGTCCTAAACATATGAATTTACGAGTGACTCGTGCCAAATTAGAATCGCTTGTAGAAGATTTAGTAACTCGTACTATGGATCCTCTTAAATTAGCTCTTAAAGATGCTAATTTATCTGTAGCTGATATAAATGATGTTATTTTAGTAGGGGGGCAAACTAGAATGCCTTTGGTTCAGAAGAAGGTGTCTGAATTCTTTAATAAAGATCCTCGTAAAGATGTTAATCCTGATGAAGCAGTAGCTATAGGGGCAGCTGTGCAAGGGGGAGTATTGTCGGGAGATGTAAAGGATGTATTATTGTTAGATGTAACTCCTTTGTCTTTAGGTATTGAAACTATGGGTGGAGTTATGACTCCTTTGATTTCTAAAAATACTACTATTCCTACTAAACATAGTCAGGTTTTTTCTACAGCTGAAGACAATCAAGCAGCTGTGACTATCCATGTTTTACAAGGTGAACGTAAGAGAGCGAATGATAATAAATCATTGGGACAATTTAATTTGGATGGTATAGCTCCAGCTATGCGAGGTATTCCGCAAATAGAAGTAACTTTTGATATTGATGCTGATGGGATTTTACATGTATCTGCAAAAGATAAAAATAGTGGCCGAGAGCAACAAATTACTATTAAAGCTTCTTCTGGGTTAAATGAAGAGGAAATAAAAAAGATGGTTCAAGAAGCTGAAGTTAATGCTGAGTTTGATAGAAAATTTGAGGAATTAGTGCAGATTCGTAATCAAGCTGATCATTTATTACATAGCACTCGAAAGCAGTTAAAAGAATTGGGGGATCGTTTATCTATAGATGATAAAACTGCTATTAATAATGCGTTAAAGGAATTAGAATTAGTAATGAAAAATGAAAATAAGGGTGAAATTGAAACTAAAGTACAAGATTTAATAAAAGTTTCTGGAAAATTATTAGAGGCAAGTAGTCAGAAGAGTAAAGAATCTAATGCTACCAATCAGTCTAAAAACACTTCTGATAATAATGCTACTACTTCTTCTGATGCCCATGGAGATGTTGTGGATGCTGAATTTGAAGAGATAAGAAATAAAAAGTAAATATGATGTGTATATGTATAAGTTATATGATTTTAGTAATAATAGAGAAATCAAGAGTATATTCAGTGTTACGTTATAGATCTATTGTTTAAATTAAATTATGCACATATTATAGTTAGTTTACATATTACAATATTTCATACTTATAAGAGTGTTTTAGTTTTGTTCACTATACTGTGAATATAGTTAATATTAATATATTATTGAAAGAGTAATAATAGAGGGATCATGGTTAAATCGGATTATTATGAAATTTTAGGGATTGCTAGAAATGCAAATGATCGTGAAATAAAGAAGTCATATAAACGTTTGGCGATGAAATTTCATCCAGATAGAAATCCAGGTAGTGCTTCTGCTGAAACTAAATTTAAAGAAATAAAGGAAGCATATGAGGTATTAAGTAATCCGGAGAAGCGTGCTGCTTATGATCAATATGGACATGCAGTGTTTGAGCAGAGTGGAGGGATGGGGTCAGGATCGAATTCTGGAGGATCAGATTTTGGTGATATTTTTGGAGATGTGTTTGGTGATATTTTTGGGGGGAACAGGAGAAATCGTTCTAGTAGAGGTTCTGATTTAAGATATGATATGGAGTTGACTTTAGAGGAAGCTGTACGTGGAGTGATTAAGGAGATTTTTGTACCGACTTTGCTAACTTGTGCCCAATGTCGAGGCAGTGGAGCCCGGTCAAGTTCTTCAATAATAACATGTATGACTTGTCGAGGTCAAGGTCAAATACAAATGCGTCAAGGTTTCTTTTCTGTGCAACAATCTTGCCCTTCATGCCGAGGCCACGGGAAAATTGTTAAAGAAATTTGTGGTGTATGTCGAGGTAATGGTCGAGTAGAACGAACGAAAACTTTATCTGTGAAAATTCCAGCTGGAATTAGTGCAGGAGATCGTATTCGATTATCAGGTGAAGGGGAATCTGGTAAATATGGGGCTTCAGCAGGGGATCTGTATGTGCAAGTTCAGATCAAAAAACATCCAATTTTTGATCGTGAAGAGAAAAATTTGTATTGTGAGGTTCCAATTAGTTTTTCTATGGCAGCATTAGGTGGAGAAATTGAAGTTCCAACGTTAGATGGTAGGGTAAAATTAAAGATTCCACCTGAAACTCAAACTGGGAAGCTGTTTCGTATGAGGGGTAAAGGAGTAAAGTCTGTTAGAAGTGGAAGTTGTGGAGATTTATTGTGTAAAGTAGTTGTCGAAACTCCAGTAAGATTAAATGACAGACAAAAAAAATTGTTACAAGATTTATCAGATAGTTTTAATGCCCCTGGGGGGCATAAAAATAGTCCTAGATCAAAAAATTTTTTTGAAGGGGTTAGAAAATTTTTTGATGATCTTACTAGGTCGTAATAAATTTTATTCGTAGAAAATAATAAGGAAACAAAACATAGGGTAGGTGAGTTTATTATAATAAATAAATTAGGCAATACGCTAAGGGGTTAGGGTTTTTATTTGTTTAAAAATTTTTGATTTATATCTAGCTGCTTTGTTTCTATGAATTAATCCTTTAGTAGATTGCCTATCTATGCATTTTTGCATAATGATGAATTGATTTATGGCTAAAGCCTTGTTTTTATTATTAATAGCTTTTTTTACTTTTTTGATAAAAGTTCGTAACATAGATTTTTTACTTATATTATTTGTACGTCTGTTTTTTGATTTTTTGATAGATTTTTTAGAAGATTTGATATTAGCCAATTTTTTTCCCTTTATAATAAGTAAACGCATAGATATATAGCAGCTATGCTAACATAAATAAATAAAAACTTAAAACAACTTTTTTGAAAGAGGGTTTTAAGTTTTTATTTATTTATGTATGAATTATAAATTTTATATGTACAATTATAATACATATTTTGCATTTAAGAACAGTTAAATCTATATTAAATAGATATATATAATAAATTTTAAGAAATTTTTGAAGAATATTTATTATGGAATTAATACGGGGATTACATAACATAAAACCTTATCATAAAGGATGTATATTAGCAATGGGTAATTTTGATGGTTTTCATAGAGGACATCAATTATTAATTAATATATTATGTGAAAAAAAAAAATTATAAATTACCTATTATGGTAATGATTTTTGAACCACACCCTAGAGAATTTTTCTCTAAAATAGTAAGGATTCGATTAAGCAAATTTAGAGATAAAATTCAATATTTATTTACCGCTGGGGTTGATATAATTTTATGTATAGCATTTAATAAAAAATTTGCTTCTACTGAAGCATATAATTTTGTTAAAAAAATTTTAATATATAAGTTAGGGGTGCAATTTATTTGCATTGGTAATGATTTTAGGTTTGGAGCATGTAGGAAAGGAGATTATAAATTTTTGAAAAAAATAGGCAATCAGGAAGGATTTCAAGTAGCATGCATAGAGACTTGTGTTGATAAACTTGGCCAAAAAATAAGTAGTACTTCAATAAAAATTGCTTTAATGGAAGATAGAATTATGGACGCTGAGTTTTTGATGGGTCATGCTTATCGTGTTTTTGGAAAAGTTATTCATGGAAATAAATTAGGTCGTATTATTGGATTTCCAACAGCTAATGTATTTTTACAAGGAAAACAATTACCTATGAATGGTGTGTATGCGGTAACAGTGTATGGTGTTTGTGACTTACCATTACCAGGTATAGCAAATATTGGGATACGACCAACAATTACTGGATCTTCAATTCAACAATTAGAAGTACATATCTTCAATATATCCATAGACTTATATTTACGTTATATTACTGTAGTATTTCTTAAAAAAATACGTAATGAGCAGTATTTTCGATCTATACGTATGCTTAAAAATCAAATTAAGAATGATATGTTAATAGTATGTGAGTATTTTAAAAAATACCCTAATATAATGAGATAGTGATAAATAATATGATTAATTATAAAAATACTTTAAATTTACCTCATACAGAATTTCCTATGCGAGCCAATTTGCCAGATTCCGAAATTAAAATTTTAAAAGATTGGTATGAAAATAATTTATATGAAATAATTCGTATTAAAAAAAATAAAAAGAAACTTTTTTTGTTACATGATGGTCCTCCTTATGCGAATGGTCAAATTCATTTAGGACATGCAATTAATAAAATATTGAAAGATATTATTTTAAAATTTAAAGGATTATCAGGATATAATGCCCCTTATATTCCTGGGTGGGATTGTCATGGGTTACCTATTGAATTAAAAGTAGAACAATTAATTAAAAAAACTGGTTCTTACAATAATATTGATTTTAAAGAGTTTTGTAGTATTTGTAGAAAATATGCTTTAGAACAAATAGAAATACAAAAAAGAGATTTTATTAGATTAGGAGTTTTGGGAGATTGGACGCATCCATATTTAACAATGGATTTTAAGATTGAAGCAAATATTATTAGGACGTTAAGAAAGATTATATCTAATGGATATTTGTATAGAGGCATTAAACCGGTATATTGGTGTACTCAATGTTGTTCTGTGTTAGCTAATTCAGAAGTAGAATATTATCATAATCACTGTTCTAATGCTGTGTATGTTGGGTTTGTTGTTGCTAATAATACTTGTATTAATAAGATATTTAATACTAATGTGTATGAATCGAAAGTTGAATTAATAATTTGGACTACTAATCTATGGACGCTTCCCGCTAATCAGGCTATTTCTGTTCATCCAGATTATATTTATCAATTAATTAAAACAATTGATGGGAAACACATAATTATTGCTGCTGAATTAGTAAATGTTTTTATGAAATGTGTACAGTGTATATCTTGGGTAATTTTAGGGCAAATCTTGGGAGGTGCTTTAGAATATTTAAAAGTAAAACACCCATTTATGTTGTTTAATGTACCTATAATTTTAAGTAAACATATTACGTTAAATTCTGGAACAGGCATTGTGCATATAGCTCCAAATCATGGGATAGATGATTATTTTGTTTTTAAAAAGTATAAACTTAAAAGTAATATTAATAGCATTGTAGATGAGAAAGGATATTATGTATGTAATATTCACCCTGATTTAAATAAGTTGAATATATTTGAATCTAATTCGATAATAATTCAATTATTACGTCAATCAAGAAATTTTTTACATGTTAATTTTAATTATCAACATAGTTATCCTTATTGTTGGAGACATAAAACACCTCTTATTTTTAGAATAACTTCACAATGGTTTCTTGATATGGATCATATGAATTTACGAGAGAAATTATTGAAAGAATCCCAAAAGGTAGTTTGGATTCCAAGTAAGGGATATACTAATATGCAATCTATGATTATTAATAGACCAGATTGGTGTCTTTCTAGACAACGTGTTTGGGGTATTCCAATTCCTATTTTTGTTCATAAAAAAACGGAAGATTTTCATCCGAATACATTAGAGTTTCTGGAAAAAATTGCAAAGCTTGTGGAAAACAATGGTATTCAAGTATGGTGGGATTTAAAAATTGAAGAATTTATTACAGATAAACAGGAAGCTAATTGTTATAAAAAATTGTATGATGTACTTGATGTGTGGTTCGATTCCGGATCTACTCATGATTCTGTAATTTTAGATAAATTTCAATCTTTACAACACAAAGAGTTAAAAATTGATTTATATGTAGAAGGATCAGATCAATATCGTGGATGGTTTATGTCGTCTTTAATCACATCTGTTGCTATTAATAATAAGGCTCCTTATAAACAAGTTTTAAGTCATGGTTTTACTGTGGATTCTCAGGGAAATAAAATGTCTAAATCCCTTGGAAATATTATTAGTCCGAAAGATATAATAGATAAATTTGGGTCAGATGTGTTGAGATTGTGGATTGCTTCTTCTGATTATTCTAAAGATATGACGGTATCAGATAGAAATTTGAAAAGTATTACTGAAATATATAGACGTATTCGAAATACTATACGATTTTGTTTAGCAAATTTAAATGATTTTAATCCAAATAAAGATTTAGTATTGTTTCAACATATGATCGAGTTAGATCGTTGGGCAATAAATCATGCTTTATCGGTGCAATTAAAAATTATATCTAATTATGATAATTATCAGTTTCATAGTGTAATTCAGAATATTATGCAATTTTGTTCAATTGAAATGGGTTCATTTTATTTGGATATAATTAAAGATAGACAGTATACTTTAAAACAAGCTAGTTTAGCTAGACGTTCTTGTCAAACAGCTTTATATCATATTTTAGAAGCTATGGTACGTTGGATTTCTCCAATTTTATCTTTTACTGCAGATGATATTTGGAAATATATTCCAGGACAACGTTCAAGATATGTATTTACTGAAGAATGGTATACGGGATTATCTAGATTAGATAATAATCTACTTATAGATAATGAACTTTGGGATATTTTTATACATGTTCGCAGTAAGGTAAATAAGGTTATTGAACAGGCTCGTACTGATGGAATAATCAAAGGGTCTTTGGAAGCTAAAATAACTTTATATGCTGATTCAAGATTAGCAGATAAATTACGTATATTTGGTGATGAGTTAGCATTTGGATTAATAACGTCTTCTGTTACTGTAGTAAATAATGATGATGTAGGTATAATTACGCAAGATCAAAAAGTAAATGTTGTTGGATTAAAAATCACCTTAGAAAAGGCTCCAGGACAAAAGTGTTTGCGTTGTTGGAATTATACATTAAATCTAAGTCAAAATAATAGTGATGTTGAAATTTGTTCGCGTTGTGTAGAAAATGTGTTTGGTGTAGGAGAAAATCGTAAATTTTTTTAATAATGAATGATGCAAAATAGTGTGGTTAAAAATTATGTTTGGGTATTTTTGACGATATTGCTGACGTTATTAGACATAGGGTCTAAATATTGGATAAAAAATAATTTTTTCATTGGAGAATCAAAAAGTATTTGTTCTGGTATTAATTTTTATTATATTCAAAATTCGGGATTAGCATTTGGATTATTTGCTAATATTGCTCATGTAATATATTTTAAATTAATATTTATTTGGTTATCAATATTTACTTTAATTATATTAATTATAGTATTTTATAAATCAATAGTATGTCATTGTTTTTATGATAGTTTATCTTATTCAATGATTATTGGAGGGGGTTTAGGAAATTTATATAATCGAATATTTTGTGATGCAGTGATTGATTTTATAGATATTTATGTTAGTTATTGGCATTGGCCAGTTTTTAACATAGCAGATGTAGAAATTTGCTCAGGAATTATAATTTTATCTATTAGATATTTTTTAGTTTCGCAAGATAAGTGAAATTTTAATTATATATTTTGAATAAAATAGAGTAGGATTCTGATCATGTAAAATATATAAATTTTTATGTTAATTAAAATACGGAGGAAATCTTGATTAGAATTATATTAGCTAATCCCAGAGGTTTTTGTGCAGGAGTAATTAGGGCGATCAATATCGTAAAGAAAGCCATAAGTATATATGGAATCCCAATTTATGTGAAGCATGAATTAGTACATAATGATTATGTGATTAAAGAATTGTTAAATCTTGGGGTGGTTTTTGTTGAAGATTTAGATGATGTTCCTAATGGTTCTGTTTTGATTTTTTCAGCCCATGGTGTATCAAGGGCAGTAAAAAAGCAATCAAAAGATAAGGAATTAATAGTACTTGATGCAACATGTCCTTTGGTGAGTAAAGTTCATATGAAAGTATTGCGTGCTAGTAAAAAAGAGATGGAAATAATATTAATAGGACACGCTGGACATCCAGAGGTTTCAGGAATAATTGGGCAATATGAATATATCAATAATACAGATAGAAGTATATATTTAGTACAATCCAAAAAAGACGCCTGGTCAATTAAGGTGAATTATCCCGATAATTTATCTTATGTTACACAAACAACTTTATCAATAGACGATACTGTAGAAATAATTGAAATTTTAAAAAGGAGATTTCCTCGAATATTAGCGCCTAAAAAGAATGATATTTGTTATGCTACATCGAATAGACAAGTCGCTTTAAAAAAATTGGCGTTGTTAACAGAAGTAATTTTAATAGTGGGATCAAAGCAATCATCGAATTCTAATAGATTACTTGAATTAGCTTATAAAATTGGAAAGCCTGCTTATTTAATTAGTGATGCTAGTTATATTCAAGTTGATTGGATATGTAATGTCAATACTATTGGAATTACTGCGGGAGCGTCTACTCCAGAAATTTTAGTAGAACAAGTAATAGATAGATTACGTATGATAAGTTTATGTGATGTTGTAGTTGAACATATGATTGGAAAACAAGAAAATATGTTTTTTGATATACCTCAGAGATTACAATGATAATATAATCAAAAAAAGTATATGAATAGTTTATTGTTGGTTTATATATAAGTATTTTTTGATTTTAAAGAATTTTTTATCTTATATCATAATTATTTTTGGATACATAATAAATAGAGTAATGTATAATTTATACTAATAATAAAATTACAGGTATTTTATCTATGATAAATAATATTCCTATTAGGATTGCTGTAACAGGGATAACTGGCAGAATGGGAACAGAAATAATAAAGTATATTATACAAAGAACAAGTCAAGAAATTAGAAAAAAAATTGTTTTAGGAGCTGCGATAAGTAGTACGAAATCTGAGATTTTTGGCATGGATGTAGGAAATTTTATAGGGTCTTCTAATATTGGAGTGTATATTGCTAATGATGTTGAATCAGTGAAAAAGGATTTTGATGTATTAATTGATTTTACCAGTCCTGTATCTACTATGAAATATTTAAAATTTTGTATATTGAATAATAAAAATATGGTTATTGGTACTACTGGATTTAATAAAATTGATCGTCGTGTAATTAAGGATGCATCTGAAAATATAGGAATTGTTTGTTCTGCTAATTTCAGTCTAGGAATAACTGTAATGTTAAAGTTATTAAAAGATATGTCAGAGAAAGTTATAAAAAATTTTATAAATATCGACATAATTGAAACTCATCATAATAAAAAGAAGGATATACCTTCTGGTACAGCTTTAATGATACGTAATATGTTGATCAAGGATCAATTAATAAATGATTTATGTAGAAAAATATCTTGTTATGATAATATTCAGACTAATGATCAATTAGATGAACAAAATAAGTTTAGTCGTCATGATACTCAAGAAGATAATATTATGATTCATTCAGTACGAGCTGGAGATATTGTTGGGGATCATTCAATTTGGTTTACGGGGATAGGAGAGCGTTTAGAAATAACTCACAAAGCATTTGATAGAGTAATATTTGCACGTGGGGCAGTTTTTTCTGCGGTTTGGTTAGTAGAACAATCAAAAATTGGATTATTTGATTTAAATGATGTATTAGAGTTAAATATGTAGTTATAAATTTGATGATATTGTATGTAATGATATTTATTGTATTTTTAATATTATTCAATTATAATAAATTTAATATTTGTATTACTAAAATAGTGATTATGTATATATAGATTATACATGTTTTTAAAAAGTTAGGATTAAATTAGATGATAATAGTTTTAAAAATACAGAGGTGTTTTATTGAGAATTGCATTATTAGTGTTAGAAGATGGTAGCAGGTTCTATGGACAATCAATTGGAGTACATGGAGAGTCAGTTGGGGAAATTGTTTTTAGTACTTCAATTACGGGATATCAAGAAATTATAACTGATCCTTCTTATGCTCGTCAGATAGTTGTATTCACTTATCCTCATATTGGTAATGTTGGTATTAATAAATTTGATAATGAATCGGCTCGTATACAAGTAGCAGGATTGGTGATACGCAATTTAACTATTATTTCTAGTAATTTTCGTTCCGTGTTATCTTTATCTGATTATTTAATACAACATAATATCGTTGGTATTTCTAATATAGACACTCGTCAATTAACTAGATTGATTAGAAAAAAGGGAATACAACGCGCTTGTATTACGACGTTTGATAGATTAGATATGCAATTAGCTGTACGTAAGACTTGTGAATATTCAATTGATTGTCAATCAAATTTAGCTTATGAAGTAAGTACATCTCATAAATATATTTGGAATCAAGGAACTAATTATTCTAGTATGCAATGTAAACATGATACTTCTGTGATTTTTTCCAGAAAATTTTTCTATAACGTTGTAGTATATGATTTTGGTATTAAATATAATATTATGCGTATATTAGTGGATTATGGTTGTTTATTGACAGTAGTTCCAGCTAATACTCAAGCTCAAGAAGTGATTGATATGGATCCGGATGGTATTTTTTTATCTAATGGCCCAGGAAATCCGAACGAATATATAGAAATTGTTAGTGTCATTAAAATTTTTTTATTAAAAACAAATATTCCTATTTTTGGAATTTGCTTGGGACATCAATTATTAGCTTTAGCTTTAGGAGCTAAAATAATAAAGATGAAATTTGGACATCATGGGTCCAATCATCCAGTCAAGGATCTAGAAATTAATAAGGTCCTAATTACCACTCAAAATCATAATTTTGTAGTAGATATGATGACTTTACCAAATATTTTTCAGGTAACTCATATTTCATTATTTGATGGAACATTGCAGGGTATTAAATGTTTGAATAAACCTGTTTTTGGATTTCAAGGACATCCAGAAGCTAGTCCAGGTCCTCATGATTCTGTGTTTATTTTTAATTATTTTATTGAGTTAATTAAAAACTATCTTAGTTACAATAGTGCTCGAGAGTAATGTATATGCCAAAACGTACCGATATAAAGAGTATTTTGATATTAGGAGCGGGGCCTATTGTCATAGGTCAAGCTAGTGAATTTGATTATTCTGGGACTCAAGCATGTAAAGCATTACGTGAGGAGGGATATCGTTTAATATTGGTAAATTCTAATCCTGCTACAATTATGACAGATCCCGATATGGTTGATTCTACTTATATTGAAGCGATTCAATGGGAAATTGTATATAAAATTATACAAAAAGAACGACCAGATGCTTTATTATCGACTATGGGTGGTCAAACAGCTTTAAATTGTACTTTAGATTTAGAGAAGAAAGGTATTTTAAAAAAATTTAATGTTGAGACAATCGGAGTAACGATAGATTCTATTCATAAAGCAGAAAATAGACAAAAATTTCAAGAATCTATAAAGAGAGTGAAATTAGAAACTCCTAAATCTGATATTGCTCGCAATATAAATGAAGCGATGTCAATTCTTAACAATATTGGTTTACCATGTATTGTTCGTCCATCTTTTACTTTAGGAGGAAGTGGAGGTGGTATTGCTTATACTATAGAAGAGTTTGAACATATTTGTCAACGTGGTTTATTTTTATCACCTAATCATGAATTGCTGATTGATGAATCTTTAATTGGTTGGAAAGAATTTGAAATGGAGGTTATGTGCGATCTTAAAGATAATTGTATTGTGGTATGTTCTATCGAAAATATAGATCCTATGGGAATTCATACTGGTGATTCTATTACTGTAGCTCCAGCTCAAACATTAACTGATAAAGAATATCAAATTATGAGAAATGCTGCGTTTCTAGTATTGCGAGCAATTGGAATAAAATCTGGAGGAGCAAATGTGCAATTTGCAGTGAATCCAAATAATGGACGTATTCTTGTTATTGAAATGAATCCAAGAGTATCAAGATCTTCTGCTTTAGCTTCTAAGGCTACTGGTTTTCCTATTGCAAAAATTTCTGCTAAATTAGCAATAGGATATACTTTAGATGAATTATCTAATGATACTACAAATGGTCGAATTCCTGCTTCTTTTGAACCTTCTATTGATTATGTAGTCACAAAAATCCCTCGTTTTGATTTTAATAAATTTCCGGGCCAAAATAATAGATTATTAACAACTCAAATGAAATCAGTAGGAGAAGTGATGGCAATTGGTCGGAATCAACAAGAATCGTTACAGAAAGCAATACGTGCCTTAGAAATAGAAGGGATATTTGGTTTAAATGGTAAAGTTAATATTAATGATTCTAATGCGTTTAAAATAATTATTCGTGAACTGCAATATGCTAGTGATGATCGATTGTGGTATATTGCTGATGCATTTCGTTATGGTATGTCGTTAGATCAGATTTTTGAGTTAACTAATATTGACCGTTGGTTTTTAAGTCAGATTCAAGAAATTATACAATTAGAAAACGATGTGAAATTGAAAGGCATATTATTTCTTAATAAAGAAAATTTATTTTTCCTTAAACAACAAGGATTTTCTGATGTGAGGTTAGGGCAATTGACGAATACTTCGGAAATTAAAATTCGAGAATTGAGAAATTTGTATGATATACATCCTTCGTATAAACACATAGATGCATGTTCGGCAGAGTTTTCTACAGATACTGCGTATATGTATTCCAGTTATGACGGTGAATGTGAACATGATAGAATTAATAATGATAAAGAAACTGTTATGATTTTAGGAGGAGGTCCGAATCGTATTGGACAAGGGATTGAATTTGATTATTGTTGTGTTCATTCAGCTATAACTTTACGCGAAGAAGGATATAACGTAATTATAGTGAATTGTAATCCAGAAACTGTTTCTACTGATTATGATATATCTGATATTTTGTATTTTGAGCCGGTTACATTAGAAGATGTTTTAGAAATTATACGTATTAATAAATTAAAAGGAGTAATTGTGCAGTATGGTGGTCAAACTCCATTAAAATTAGCTACGTTTATAGAAAAATATGGTATTCCTATTCTTGGAACTAGTGCAAATATAATAGATCAAGCAGAAAATAGAGAACGATTTAAAAGCGCAATAAAATATTTAAAGTTAAAACAACCAAATAGTGTTACTGTATCTTCTATCAAGTTAGCTTTAAAAAATGCGAAAGAAATTGGATATCCTATTGTAGTTCGCCCTTCTTATGTATTAGGAGGTAGGGCTATGCAAATAGTATATAATAAGAAAGAATTATTATATTATTTAAAAGATGCTATTCAGGTCTCTAATAATGCACCAGTTTTGTTAGATCATTTTTTGGAAAATGCAATAGAAGTAGATGTAGATTTAGTATGTGATGGTATACAAGTATTTATTGGAGGTATTATGGAGCATATTGAATATGCAGGAATTCATTCTGGAGATTCAGCTTGTTCCTTGCCAGCATATACCTTAGATAATAATATTCAAAACATCATACGGCAACAAGTAGAAAAAATAGCGTTATATTTTAATATTAAAGGATTAATGAATGTACAGTTAGCTATTAAAAAAAATGAGGTATATATTATAGAAATTAATCCAAGAGCTGCTCGTACTGTTCCATTTGTTTCTAAAGCTATTAATGTAGCGTTAGCGAAAATTGGGACTCGTGTAATGTTAGGCCAATCTTTATGTGATCAAAAAGTTTTTCAAGAAATAATACCGCCTTATTTTTCAGTAAAAGAAGTAGTTTTGCCTTTTAATAAATTTTTAAATATTGATCCGAAATTAGGGCCTGAGATGCGATCTACTGGAGAAGTTATGGGAATTGGACGTACTTTTGAAGAGGCATTTGCTAAAGCAACATTAAGTAGTAGTCAATTTAAGATAAAAAGTAATAATTATTTAGGTTGTATATTATTATCGTTATCTGAGAGAGATTTAAAATTAGCAGTGATGGATTTAGTAGTTACATTTCTTCAGAAAGGTTTTATATTGGAAGTTACTCCAAAAACGGCAGATATCTTAAAAAAAATTGGTATTGCTTCTAAAATGATCAAAATAATAAATATAATTAATACTCAATATTTACTTGATAAAATGAAGAATGGTAAATATAGTTATGTTATTGATACAACTAATACATTATGTTGTGAGATGAATCATGATTCTTCCATATTATTAAGAAGTATGGCTTTGAAAAGTACTATTCATTATAGCACTACGGTACAAGGGGGATCTGCTGTTGCTATGTCTATCACTGAAGATCCTACAAAATATATTAGATCTATTCAAGATCTGCATATTGGATTAATTAATAGTATTTAATTTTTTATTGTTGTATAAATAAATTTATGATATTTACATATTTAGTTTAAAAAAGTTAATATTAATATATTTTGAATTAAATATAATTTTATATCTTGATATAAAGAGTGTCATGATCAGTTTAATATCCATACTAACAATTAATCATGTTATTGGGAGGAAAAATATTATTCCTTGGTATTTTTCTATAGATATGAATTGGTTTAAATATCATACTACAAATAAACCAATTATTATGGGGAGGAAAACATTTGAGTCTATAGGAAAAAAATCATTATCAAATAGGATAAATATAGTTTTAAGTAATCGATTGTCAAATAATAATAATGAATTTAATAATGTTATTTTTGTAGATGATCCTAATAAAGTGCTATCTTTATCTTTAGTAAATAAAAGTAAAGAGATTATGGTTATTGGAGGCAGTGCATTATATAAGATTTTTTTTCCTAAATGTACGCGTATGTATTTAACGTATATCAATACTGTTTATAATTATGGAGATAAATGGTTTCCTAGTTATAAAAAAGGGGATTGGAAAGTAATATGTGATATTTATAAAACATGCAAATCTTCTTGTAATAAGACGATGTATACTTTAAACTTTAAAATTTTCGATCGGTGACAATTTTAATCTAAACATTCGAGTTAACAAGGAGGATTACAAGGTTGGCGTATGATTGTTTTGTTTTCCCACTTTAATGCAGTTAATTCTCCTCCCCAACAACAACCAGAATCTAGTCCATAAATTCCAGGGGGGGTTTGAGTATTTTTTAATGATGCCCAATGCCCAAAGATTATGCTATATCCAGTAGTAGTCTTCAGTTTTGAGAATTTGAACCAAGGATAAATGTATGGAGGAGCATATTGAGGAAGATGTTTATATTGTAAATTTAACGTTCCATTCAAGTCAATATATCTCATTCTAGTAAATAAAATAACATTGTGTTGTATTTTTTCTAATTGATTAATATCAATATTGTGAATTTTAATTTTATTTTTTGAAGTTCTATTAGTAAAGAACAGTAATTCTGGATGATTGCTAATTAAAATATTTTCTATTTCTTGAGCATACAATTGTGCTTGATTAATACTCCATTTGGGATACAGCCCAGCATGACTCATTAATAATTTTTTATTTTTATCTATATAAAGGATAGATTGATGACGTAACCAATCTATTAGTTCATCTGAATCTGGAGCATTAAGAATATCATTAAAATGATGATTAGTTCTTTTTTTTTTTATAGAAAAAAATGTTTCAAGTAAATGTAAATCGTGGTTTCCTAATACAGTGCAAGCGTTTTTTTTAAAGCTTTTTATTAAACGAAGAATTTCTAATGAATTTGGACCTCTAGCAACTAAATCTCCAGTTAAACAAAGAAAATCAAAATCGGGGTCAAAATTAATATAATCTAGCATATGTCTTAAGTTTTTGTAACAACCATGAACATCACCTATAAAGTAGGTAGCCATCATTATTTTGTATTAATAAAATATTTATTTTATTTTATTATTATCTTGTATATGAAGAGATAATATATATGTATATGCGGTGTATGATAACAATTTAATTGTTGAAAATCAATATATTAACATTTATTATGTAGTATTTCTGCAAGCATACAGAATTGTTGAATAGTTAGATTTTCTGATCTTAATGTTGTATCAAGTCCGCATTTTTGCATTTCTTTTGTGTTGAATAATGAAGATAAACTATTTTTAATGATTTTACGTCTTTGATGGAAAGCGATTTTCGTTAAAAAAGAGAGTAATCGTATATCAACAATGGGATAGGGAAAGTGTGCATGATAAGGAGTAAATTGTATTATCATAGATTCTACTTTTGGAATAGGTATAAAGGATTGTTTTGATACTTCTAATCGTGATGATACTTGATAATGGTATTGAGTCATTATACTTAATCTGCCATATTCTTTACTGTTGGGCTGTGCTATAATTCGTTTGCCTACTTCTTTTTGTAACATAAAATGCATATCATAAATAATTTTAGTATATTTAAATAAATGTACGATTAATTGTGTAGCAATATTGTAAGGTAAATTTCCTATTAATCGAATTTTTTGATTAGATTTCAGAGGTATAAGATTAAAAAAATTTATTTTCATAACATCTGTATTGAAAATTTTTAATTTTTTAGTGTTAAAATTTTGAAAGAGTTTTTGAGTTAATTGAGGATCACGCTCTATTACTATTAAAAAGTCAACAACATTCAATATTGGTTGAGTTAAAGCTCCTAATCCTGGTCCAATTTCTATTATAGTTTGTTTGTGTTGAGGTTGAAATATATTAATTATAGAATTAATTATATTTTGGTCTGTTAAAAAAATTTGCCCCCATTTTTTTTTAATTATATGATTTTTATAATGTATTTTTTGCATAATTATAAGCATTTTTTATCATATTAATAGCGGTTTTGATAGCTAAGGTCATACTATTATTATTTGCAATACCTAATCCAGCTAGTTTTAGAGCGCTACCATGATCAACAGAGGTTCTAATAAAAGGTAATCCAAATGTGATATTAACGGATTTTCCGAATCCAGAAAATTTTAGAACGGGTAATCCTTGATCATGATACATAGCTAAGATTACATTTGCATATCGTAAATATTGTGTTTGAAAAATGGTATCTGCAGGAAATGGTCCAATAATATTACAGTTCATATTGGTTTTTCTCAGATTATTTAGGGCAGGTATAATAGTTGTAATTTCCTCTGATCCAATATATCCTGATTCTCCGGAATGTGGATTTAATCCGCATACATAAATGGTAGGATTCGAAATATTAAAATATTTTTGCAATCCTTGTACAAGGGTAGTAATAGTATTATGAATAGTTTGTTGAGTAATAAATTGAGATACTAAAGCTATGGGGATATGTGTAGTTACTAACGCTACATTTAGTTTATTATTACTTAACATCATTACGGGGGAGGTGTTTGTTTTACTGATTTTAGCTAGAAATTCGGTGTGTCCACTAAATGAAATCCCTCCTTTATTTAAAATAGATTTATTTATTGGGCCAGTAACTAAAGCTGAAAATTCTCCGTTAATACATCCTGTTGCAGCTCTATTTAAGGTGTTAATAATATAGTTATTGTTGGCTACGTTTAGTTGGCCAGGGATAACGGGTTGGGATAATGACATATCTAATATAGATATTTTTCCGGGTTTAAAAGGTAACGTTGTGTTATTAATATAGTAGGGTACTAGTGTTAATGGAAGATTAAGAGTTTTTGCTCTGTCTAATAGTAAATTAGAATCTGCACATATTATTAAGTCTATGGGCCATTTTTTTTGAACAGTCATAATAACTATGTCCGGACCAACCCCAGATGGTTCTCCTGGAGTAATGATAATTTTTTGAGGTTTATTAGCGTTGAATTGAATCATGTTTATTAAGAATTTTGATATATGATTCAGATTTTAATTTTTGAATCCAATTATTTAAAGTTTCATTGTATTTTTGAGATAATAAAAATAAATAAGCTCGTTCTCGTATTATTTCAGAGTAATTTACTTTTTTAATATCTATTAATTTTATTATACCCCATTTATTAAAAATATATATAGGATCGCTGATTTGATTTTTTTTTAGGGCGAGTAAAGATTTTTGTACCGATAAATCAAAGTGATCTAAATCTATCCACTGTTCTAAATGGTCGTAGTTTTCAGAATAAAAATTTTTCGATTTTTCTTTCAGAACTATATCAAAAGTAGTACGATGATTTTCGAGTTCTGTTTTTAGTTGTAGTAATTGTTTTTTGATATATTGTTCGTTGGATACATGTTTGAAAAGAATGCTATTTATTTTTACTCTGATTATAGGAAATGTATGTTGTTTGTCAAGTATATCTTGAATCGCTAAAATATGAATACCGTCATAAGAATGAATTGGACCGATAACGTCTCCTGGTTTTGCTGATTGTAGAGATTGATCAAAAATCATTGGAATATTTTGCCATGAGATCCACGATGTTTTTTTTACTGTAATTCTTGGAAAGATATTGTTACTGTAATATGTATATATTAAATCTTGAGCATTTGTTTTAGATTCTATTTTTTTAATTAATAGTCTTGATAAATTATTGTAACTGTTAATTTGTTGAGATGATGGATATATGGGTAGCTCAATAATAATATGCATTAATTTAAATTTTTTTTTGAAATCAACAAAATTTGATTGTTGGATGATGTCATTGATTTCATATGAAGAAATATTAATATGTTGACATATTGCGTGATTGCATATGACTTTGTTAAGTATTTCTTGATAAATTTCTGAAGAATATTGTGTATAATTTAATCCATACTTATTTAAATGTGAAAGAAATTGGGTGTGTGTCATGTTTCGGGATTGAGTAATGTGATCGATTATATGATCAATTTGATTATAATTTATATTAATGTTTTTTTTATTTGCTACTTGAGTAATGAGATGATCTGTAATTAATTGCTCTAATGCAATTTTATATAAATACTTATCTTTAGTAAGATGGTCAGGGGAATTGAAAGGATTTAGTTTTATAATGTTAATCTTATTTAGAAGGTCACTGTGTAGAATGATTGCATTATTAACTAATGCTACAGTTTTATCCGTAGTTTGTAAAATACTGTAAGTTGTATTTATTTTTAAAAACAGTAAAACTAAAAATAAAAATTTAAAATATTTCATTAGATACTATATATCATGAGTTAGTGTTGTAATATAATTTATATTATATATGTTGATATAAGGTATCATACTGGATTGTAAAAGTTTATAAGGATTTTGATAAAATTTAGATTTTGAATTATTTATTTTAAAGTAAAATTGTATTTTTTTATCATATGAATGAGTGTTTAACGTTTTATTCCAGTCAGTAATTTTTCGTTCAAAAAGTATACTAATAATCCAACATGGAGTAATTCGTTGTATTCCTATAGTTTGATTAATAATATAGTTAAATTTTAAATTATGATGTTGTGAGTAGCTTATTTTCCAATTTTTCAATAACGGGTAGTAGATAGTAGTGCCAATTTGAGAAATTGTTTGATAATAAAGTAATGGATTGTGGAGAATCGGAGTATTTTTAAGATATTTCGAATTTATATATCTGTAGTTTATTTGAAGTATATGATGGGTGTTGTTGTATTCTAAGGCAAGATTACTGAAAGAGAATTTATTGATAGGAATATGAAATTGTGTTTCAGAATGTATATTCCAGTAGTTATTAATATTCCAGTGTCCTATTCCTGAAAGTAGTAAAAATTTAGAAGTGTATGGATGACAATATGTTTTATTTGCGTCATAATTATGATATATAACTTTTTTTTGTTGATTAATATTAAAAAGATTGCCTACAGATATGTAGAATAATTCGTTTCTTTTTTTAAAACATCGAGCTGTTATTGTACTTTTAATTTGATTGGCAGGTGCTATTCTATCTAATCCACTATATATTGAGTCATGGAATAAGTTGTTATAAGTCATATGAATGAATTTGGTATCGTATATTCCAATATTTCTTTGGCAATAATAAGGAGTATATAAGTATTGTAATTTTGGTTCTAGAAAATGTTTATATTTTTTGGAAATATTTGTTTTTTGTTGAAAAATCATGCTTCCTTGTATTTTTAATTGCGGAATAATTCGGCTGACTTTATTTTGTAAATGATTCATTTTATGTTTTTGATTATTATAGTAATTAATATTATTTTGTTGGTAGTGTGTAATTTTTAATTTTGTTTCAGCGTTGAATTTAATCCAAGGATTATTTATTGTAAAGTTTATTTTTGGTTCTGTGTGTATTCTAATTGATGTAGGATTAAGATAGTGAGATGGGATGAATCTTGAAAATTGATTAAATATTTGAAAATAAAATAGTTTTTTGTAAATATTAAAGTGTATATATAGTTCTAGTTGTGGAGATGCTATGTAAGTGAAGTAGTTGTTTTTTATTGTTTGATTTGTATGGAAATTTGAATTTCCTAGATAAGCTATATTTAACTTGTAATGCTTATTATTATAGTAAAAAAAGATTTTTTGATCTATAAAATCATTAGGGAGTTTTGTTTTCTTTTGTATCGTATTATTATTTGAAGAAAAAGTTGAATTATTATTTGATACATAATTTATATTACAATACCATTTTTTATATATAAAACCATTGTGTTTCCAATATAATTTAGATAGTATATTATTATAAGAATAGTAATTAGCAGGGTGTTGTGTGATGTTATCGCTTATGATATCTGCGGTGATTGATCCTGATCCTAATTTGAAAAAGTAATGTATTTTTGTTTGTAATTTAATTCCAGAATTAGATGAATAATATGGGGAAATAATTCCAGAATAATATTTTGAAAAGATTAGAGGATATGGAATTTTTAATATCAAACCATGTTTTGCGCTATGTTTAATATTAGGAATATAAGATTCTAAGATATTTTTGTTGTTCAGTGAAAAAGATAAATAAGGACTATAAAATATTGGAATATTTTTAATAGTAAGATATGCATTCCAAATATCAATATTATTTGTATAATGGTCATATATGATTTTTGATCCTCTTATATACCAAGAGTTTGTATTAGAAGTACATGTAGTAAATCCCCCTTGATTTAAAATGATATAGTGATTGTGTTTAATTTGAGTAATATATTTAGCTTTACCGTAAATATTTGGTTGATATATATGATATTTGCTATTGTGAAATTTGTTTTTTTTATTATTTAAATCAAATTGAGCAGAAGATCCTTCTATTTGAATAGAATTATTGTGATAATGTACATTGCCATCGGCAAATAGTGTTGTTGCATGATATAATTCATGATTATTTCGGTAATAAAATATTGTTAATTTGTCGGATTTGACAATATTATCATTGTGTTGAATATTAACATTTCCGATAAATTGAATGTTTTGAGGATAATTAATTTCTATTCTATCAGATTGAGTATGTATTGTTGTAAATGTATTGGAATAGGAGTTGTTATTTTGTAGAATTTGTGATGTATGTAAATGGCATGAATTGTTAGGAGAATTATGAGCTAATGATATTTGTGTATAAAGTATTAGCCAAATCAAATTAATAAGTTGTATTTTACAATATAATTGCGGTGACATCACTCAGTCTGTTGTTAGATTATGTATGACTAAGAATACTAGTAGTATTCTTAGATTCAAATAAAGATATAACAATATATTATATTGTTATTTGATATGGTTTTTATATATTGAAAATTTACAATACAATTATGTTATATTGATATATTTTAAAAAATTATCTAGAAGTACGGATTTATAACGTATGTTACATGACATATTATATGTATTATAATTAGGGCATAAAATCATGATAATATATTCATATTTTATTTTAAAAAAGAAGGTTGATTATCTTCATATTCTTGAATCATTGAATTATTTAATAAGGTTAAACTAATTTTATCTAAGTTATTGATCATGAAGTTTTTATAAAAGTCATTTATTTGAAATAGATATTTGTTATTTTTTGTATGTATGGTTTGATTATATAAATTTACGGTAATATTCATTACTTTGTTTTTGCATGTGTTTATTTCTTCAAATAAAGAGTTGACTTCTAATTCTGATAAGATTGTAAGTAATAATCGATTATTGAAGCTATTTTCATAAAAAATATCCGAAAAACTTGGTGCTATGATTACTCGAAATCCATAATCAATAAGAGCCCATACTGCATGTTCTCGGGATGATCCACATCCAAAATTTTTTCGGGTTAATAAAATATTAGCATCTTTATAATTAAAATTATTAAGTATGAAATTATAATTTAAAGAGTTAGGTGCATTTTCAAGAAAACGCCAGTTAAAAAATAAATATTTTCCAAAGTTATCTCTCGTGGTTTTTTGTAAAAATTGTTTAGGAATGATGCAATCCGTATCAACATTAGCAATATCTAAAGGTAATACAATTCCTGTATGCTGATTAAATGATGTAGTTTTATTCATGTTTCTCCATAAGTTTTATTATTAATTAAAATATGTACGAATATCAACAAAATGTCCAGCAATGGCAGCAGCTGCTGCCATTGCTGGGCTTACTAAATGAGTAAGTCCTCCTCTACCTTGTCGTCCTTCGAAATTTCTATTACTTGTGGAAGCGCATCGTTCTCCTTGTTTTAGTTGGTCATTATTCATAGCTAAACACATTGAACAACCAGGTAAACGCCATTCAAATCCTGAGTTAATGAATATTGAATCTAATCCTTCTTTTTCTGCTTGTTTTTTAACTAATTTAGAGCCGGGAACTACTATGGCTTGAACATTATCTGAAATTTTATAGCCTTTGACCACATCAGCAGCTAATCGTAAATCTTCAATTCTTGAATTCGTACATGATCCTATAAATACTTTATTGATGGGAATATTTGTTAGATAAGTATTAGGTTTTAATTTCATGTAATGTAAAGCTTGTTCTGCAGATTGTCGTTCTACAGGATTTGTGAAGGATTCTAAATTTGGTATAGGTTGATCGATAGCGATTACTTGACTAGGATTTGTCCCCCAAGTTATTTGAGGTTTAACATAAGATATATCAATATTAAATATTTTATCAAAATTAGAGTCTGGGTCAGAATATAGAGAATTCCAATATATAAGAGCTTTTTCCCAATTTTTATTGGTTGGAGAAAATTTTTTATTTTTTAAATAATGATAAGTGGTTGAATCTGGAGCTATTAACGCGGAAGAGGCCCCCATTTCAATAGTCATATTACATAAAGTCATTCTTTCTTCCATACTCAATTGAGTAATGATGTTTCCAGAAAATTCTACTATATGATTAGTAGCTCCTCCATTTCCGACTTTTCCAATAATAAATAAAATAAGATCTTTTGCTGTAATTTTTGGGGGTATTGTTCCAAACAAATTAATTTTCATAGATTTATATCGGGGTTGCCGTAGGGTTTGTGTTGCCAGGACATGTTCTATTTCTGATGTTCCAATACCAAATGATAAAGCTCCGAAAGCTCCATGAGTTGCGGTATGAGAATCTCCACAAGCAATGGTCATTCCAGGTAATATAAGGCCTTGTTCTGGAGCTAACACGTGAATAATCCCTTGATTAGGATGATTTAAGTCAAACAATTGAATTTTAAAATCTTTACAGTTTTTAGTTAATTGATCTAGTTGTATTTGAGCTGTTTTTGAAATGGAGTTTAAATCTTTTATAGTAGTAGGTACATTATGATCCATAGTAGCAAAATTTTTATTAGGTCTTCTAACTGTACGATTTTTAGTTCTAATAGATTCAAAAGCTTGAGGAGATGTTACTTCATGTAATAAATGGCGATCGATGTACAATATCGGCATATCATTTTTATGCTCGTATACTATATGCGAATTATATATTTTTTGATATAATGAATACCCCATGATAACACCTCTTCTGTATTATGTATTTTATTTTTTATATATTAATGAAGTGATAATATCACCCATTTCGTTAGTACCTATTATTTTATTTGGTTGATTTGATTTAGTAGATATATCTAGAGTACGATATCCTAATGTTAATGCTTCATATACTGATTTTTCAATAATTGTGGCAATATGATTCAGTTGCAAACTATATCTAAATAATAAAGCAGCAGAAAGAATTTGAGCTATGGGATTAGCTAAATTTTTTCCAGCAATATCTGGAGCAGATCCTCCAGCTGGCTCATATAGTCCAAAATTATTTTCGTTCAAACTAGCAGAAGGTAATATACCTATTGATCCGCATATCATAGCACATTCATCTGATAAAATATCTCCAAATAAATTTGGGCATAAAATAACATCAAATGCGGATGGGTTTTTTATTAATTGCATAGCAGCATTATCTACATATAAATGTTGTAGTTTGATATTTGGATAATAATGTGTAGCTAATTTTGATACGGTTTTTCTCCAGAGCATGGAAGTGCGTAATACGTTTGCTTTATCTATAGATGTAACGTGTTTATGTCTTTTTTGGGCTAGCTTGAATGCAAAATGTGCAATGCGTTCAATTTCAAATCGATGATAAATAGCGGTATCAAATGCATATTCTTTCAATCCTGTTCCTGATTGGCCATGAGGTTGACCAAAATAAATACCTCCGGTTAATTCCCGTACACATGCAATATTTAAACCATTAGGAATAATTTTTGGTTTTATAGGAGATAAATGTATTAGGTTATTGGGTAAATATATAGGCCTTAAATTAGCGAATAAATTAAAATGTTTTCTTAAAGTTAATAATGCACCGTATTCTGGCCGTTCTATTCTACTTAAATGATCCCACTGAGGACCACCAACTGATCCAAATAATATGGCATCTGATTGTTCACAACATTTTATAGTATTTTTAGAGAGAGGAGAGCCTTCTAGATTAATTGCTTTACCTCCTATTATATGTTCTGTTGTAGTAATATTGATTTTAAATTTATTTTTTATTGCGTTAATTATTTTAAGTGCTTGATTTATTATTTCTGGTCCTATACCATCTCCTGGTAGTATTGCAATACGATAATTATTTTTCATAAATATTTTTGGATTGGTGTTTAAAATATAGTTATTATTTTTATTTTAATTTTAACACTTTTTATTTTTTATAATTTTTCTTGTACGCCAAATGCTATTTAAAGCTTGAATTATAGCTTTAATTGATGCTTCAATGAAGTCTGAAGATAATCCTGCTCCATGGAATTGACGATTTTTATATGCAATGATGACGTTAACTTGCCCTAATATATTATGATCACATTCTTTAGAGTTAAGTGTATATTTTTTTAAATTTATAGGTAATTTTGTGATGTTGATTAGTGTTTCATAAATTGCGTTTATTGGACCATTTCCAACAGTGGAATGAGAACATATGTGTTTTTGTTTTCCGCAATATAATTCAATAAGAGCTTTAGATATGCCAGAAGAATTAGTATAAATATTGAAGGATTGTATTTTAAAATAATCTATTGGTTCATTAAAATTATCTATAAAAGCTAATGCTTCTAAATCGTAATCAAACACTCTTCCTTTTTTATCAGCTAATTGTAAAAAAATATTATATAATTTATCCATATTATAATCTTTGTCTTGGTAGCCCATTTTTTTCATATGGTATTTTACAGCTGCTCTTCCAGATCTAGGTGTTAAATTTAATTGTATTTTTTTTAATCCAATACTTTCTGGGGTCATTATTTCATAATTTTTTCTATTTTTTAGAATTCCATCTTGATGAATACCAGAAGAATGAGAAAATGCATTAGATCCTACTATTGCTTTATTTGATGGAATAGGTATGTTACATAGTTGACTGACTGTTTTGCTAGTATTATAAATTTCTTTATGGTGAATATTAGTATATGAATTTAGTAGATCTTCGCGTATTTTAATGGCCATGATTATTTCTTCTAAGGCAGCGTTTCCTGCTCGTTCTCCAATTCCATTAATGGTACCTTCGACTTGTCTAGCTCCGGCTTGTATAGCAGCAATAGAGTTTCCAACTGCCATTCCTAAATCGTTGTGGCAATGAACAGAGATGATAGCTTTATCTATGATGGGTATTTTAGTGTATAATGCAGTAATAATTTCACCAAACTGGTATGGAGTAGAATATCCAACGGTGTCTGGAATATTGATTGTTTTGGCTCCAGCTTGGATGGCGATTTCAACTATTCGACATAAATTATCTATTGAGGTACGTCCTGCATCTTCGCAGGAAAATTCAATATCATCAGTGTATTTTCTTGCATATTGTATCGCGTGTACAGTCATTTCTATAATTTGATTGAAATTTTTTTTTAGTTTAGATCTAATATGTATATTAGATGTTGGTAAAAATATATGAATTCTAAAATTTTGTGCAATTTTTAAAGCTTCAGCTGCTATATCAATATCTTTATCTATACATCTTGCTAGACCACATACTATACAATTTTTTATCTGTTGTGCTATTGTGCGTACTGATTTAAAATCTCCTGGAGAAGATATTGGAAATCCTACTTCTATTATATCTACTCCTAATTTTTCTAAAGCAAAAGCAATTTGTAATTTTTCATTAACTTGTAAGCTAGTTTGCAAAGATTGTTCTCCATCTCTTAAAGTGGTGTCAAAAATAATTACTTGCTGCTTCATAGAATTAAAAGATTTTTTTAAATAAAAATGTTGAGAAACAGATCATATACTGTATATGAATAGAATTCAATTTTAATATAAAAGGTTTTGTTAATATTTATGTAACAATAAATTGTTACACTGCATTTAATTTAATCTAATTAAATATGTTTTGTCAACTATAATGATGCGAAATATTATTATATATTTTGCTTCAAAATAAAAATTAATTTTTTTAGAAATCTAAAAATATAGTATACTATAAAATATGTTTTATAAAAGAAAGTATCAGAGATTATTAAATAATAGAATGTGTATTTTATCTCTGTGTAGATATAAGATAAATTTATTTTGTATGCATCATAAAAGCGTATTATTACATGAAGCTATAGAAGCTTTAAATATTGATCCTTCTGGGATATATATAGATGGAACATTTGGGTCAGGAGGACATTCTAGATTAATTTTATCTAAGTTAACAAAATTTGGTCGATTAATAGCGTTTGATAAAGATCATTTGTCTGTGGAAATTGGGAAAACAATTTTTAATCAAGATTCTAGGTTTTCTATTGTGCATATGTCTTTTTCTAAAGCGATGAACTATGTTCATAATGTGAAGCTTTTAGGTTCTATTAATGGCATTTTATTAGATTTAGGGATATGTGAAAATCAATTATTTGATGCTAATCGAGGTTTTTCATTCATTAAGGATGGTCCATTAGATATGCGGATGGATATTACTACAGGACAAACAGCAGCGCAATGGATAGCTATGTCATCTCAAGAACATATTACATGGGTTTTGAAGAATTTAGGGGAAGAAAGATTTTGCAAGAAGATTGCAAAATCTATTTTATTTCATAGAAGAATTCGACCCATTGTAAGGACACATGAGTTATCAAAAATTGTTAGTGATATTATAGTTCCGAGTCGAATTAAAAAAAATAGTTGGAATAAGCATCCTGCAACTCGAAGTTTTTTAGCGATTCGTATGCATATTAATAAAGAATTAGAAGCAATAGCAAAGGTATTAAAGGATATGTATAATTTATTGTCTAATAAAGGTAGATTAGTGATTATTAGTTTTAACTCTTTAGAAGATCGACTAGTAAAACATTTTATTTATAAACATAGCCGTATTTTTCCAGAACTTCCTAAATTAGCTTTAACTGAATCTCAAATAATTAATATTTTTTCAAGTAGTTGTCAATTTAAAAATATAGGTAAAATTATACCTACTAAGCAAGAGATTAAAGAAAATATACGAGCTCGTTCTGCAATTTTACGCTGTGCTGAAAAGATAGATAAGACTTATATAAATAGATATGATTTATCGAAAACAATTTAGTTTGATTAAAATTATTTATACAGATTTGTATATTTATGGGAAAGTAAAGTTGGTTTTGTTATTATTTATTATAATATCTTCTATTTTAGTTATTTTGATCACTCATCAGACTAGGTGTATACTGATAGATCGTGAGAGGTTATTGTTGGAGAAACATACGTTAGATACAGAATGGAATAATTTAATATTAAGAAAAACACAATTGTCTAATCATGTTCGTATTGAACATATTGCTATCAATAAATTACAGATGCGCTATAGAGATCCAATGTTAGATAATAAAATATATGAATAACAATTATATGTGTATTATAAGTATAAATAAAATACTATACATATTATATAATAATAAAAATATTGGTTATTAGTTATAATATTTAGATATAAATCTTATGATTTTTTTTAAGAATAGACGTTTATATATAGCATATAGTGGTGTTTTTTTTATGTTTTTTATTTTAAGTGCAAGATTAATTTATTTGCAGATTATATCTTCAGATCATTTGATCAATGAAAGTAATAAACGTGTATTAAGAATAAAAAGTGTTTCCGAATCTCGAGGAATGATTACTGATAGGATGGGGCGAGTATTAGCAGTTAATGTGCCGACTACATCGATTTGGGTTGATCCTAAAGTAGTTCATAAATGTAGTGAGATGAATTTTGATATTGTTAAGTGGAGTGCGTTATCTAGTATTTTAGGTTTGTCTTTAAAAAAATTATTATGTTTTATAAATCAACATAATTTAGATCGTTTTTTATATTTAGCACGTCGGATAGATTCCGCTATAGCAGAACATATAAGTCAATTAAAATTGCCAGGAGTATATATACAGCAAGAATCGAAACGATATTACCCTGCAGGGTCTGCAGCAGCTCATCTTGTTGGAGTAACCAATGTAGATAATCAAGGGATTGAAGGGGTAGAAAAAAGTTTTAATGGCTGGTTGGCTGGTTCTCCTAAAACTAGATTGGTTTATCAGGATCGGTTAGGTAGAGTGGTTGAAGATATTAATTTATTGAATGAGGGCCAACTTTCTAAAAGTATTGAATTAAGTATCGATGAACGTTTACAATATGTAGCATATCATGAATTAAATAATGCTGTTAATATACATAAAGCAAAGTCTGGTAGCGTAGTTTTAATAGATATTAATACTGGAGAGATTTTAGCTATAGCAAATAGTCCATCATATAATCCTAATAATTTTTCATCCATAAAACAGTCCATGATGAGAAATAGAGCAATTACTGATGTTTTTGAACCAGGGTCGACGGTTAAACCTATTGTGATAATGACAGCATTACAACATGATATTATAAAAAAAGATAGTATAATTAATACGTTACCTTATATGATTAATGGACATCGAATAAAAGATGTATCTTTTAATAATCAATTAACTATTAGTGAAATTTTAAAAAAGTCTAGTAATGTTGGTGTTTCTAAATTGGCATTGGCTATGCCAGTATCTATTTTGTTAAATTCATATTTAAATTTTGGTATGGGACAATCAACAAATGTTGGATTGATAGGAGAAAATAAAGGTAAATTATATTCGTCTAATCGATATGATTCAGACATAGAACGTGCGGCTCTTTCATATGGATATGGATTAATGATTACTCCGTTACAATTAGCTAGGATGTATGCTATTATTGGAGGATTAAGTTTATCTCGTCAGATTTCTATCATAAAGCTTGATAAATCCAAATCCATTCCTTTAATATCTCCATCATCAAATCAAATATTTTCAAAATCATTGATGCGCACTGTTATCAATATGATGGAAGTTACTACTACGTCTCATAGTGGTTGTCATCAAGCAGCGATAGAAGGATATCGAGTTGCAGTTAAGACGGGTACTATTAAAAAAGTTGGATCTCAAGGAAAATATATTAATAAATATATAGCATGCACTGCAGGAATAGCCCCGGTTAGTAATCCAAGGTTTGCATTAGTCGTGGTGATTGATGATCCAAAAAATGGATTTTATTATGGAGGGATGGTATCTGCGCCAGTGTTTAAATCTATTATGAGCAGTACTTTAAAAATAATGAATGTGGATCCAGACTGTTTCAATAATATATGATAATATTTTAAGATGAGTGATGTAAGTAATTGTTATTATATATTTCCTATTAATAAATTACGCGAACTTGTTATACCATGGGTTTTTAATGAGCTCATTTCTTCTGCATTGGTTATAACAGCATTACAATTAGATAGTAGAAATGTTACTGTAGGTAATTTGTTTATAGCAATAAAAGGACATAAAACTGATGGAAGATTATACATTAAACATGCTATTAAAAACGGAGCAGTTGCTGTTTTATTAGAATCTACTAATAATGATAATTTTTTAGCACAGAATATTGTTAATAATGTTAGTTCGTGTGTACCTATCATTAATTTTTATAAGTTAAATCAGGCTGTTTCTAGTATAGCGGGTCGGTTTTATGGACATCCATCACGGAATTTAAATTTAATCGGAGTGACAGGAACTAATGGAAAGACCACGATTAGTCATTTGTTAGCTAATTGGGTAGAGTTATTAGGGGAGAAAAGTGCTGTTATGGGTACTATAGGGTATGGCATGATAGGTAGTATGTGTGTATCTAATTGCACTACATTTTCTGCAATTGATACACAAAGAATATTGAATCAATTTATACAAAGTGGAATTAAATTTGTTGCGATGGAGGTATCGTCTCATGGATTGGATCAATATCGTGTAGATGCATTGTATTTTGATGTAGCAATATTTTCAAATTTAACATCTGATCATTTAGATTATCATGGTGATATTAATAAATATATAATGGCTAAATGGAGGTTATTTAGTGAATTGTGTGTAACTAATTATGTAATTAATGTTGATGATTATATTGGGTATGAATGGTTATCTTATTTACCTAATTCAGTAGCAGTAACAATTCAAGATAATTTGCCAAAATTTTGGAAAGGTGAATGGATAAAATTAGTTAAAGCAAATTATTTTGTTTATGGAACTGATGTATTTTTTCATTCGAGTTGGGGAAATGGGATTATTCGTAGTCAATTATTAGGAGAGTGTAATGTTAGTAATTTATTATTAGCTTTAGGAGCTTTATTGGTATTAGGATATCCTTTAATGGTATTGTTGAGTATAGCTGATCAATTAAAACCTATATGCGGACGATTAGAAAAGTTTAAATCATTTAATAAACCTACAATTATAGTGGATTATGCGCATACTCCAGATGCTTTGGAAAAAATTTTAAGATTTTTAGGTGCACAATTATGTAAAAAAGGAAAATTGTGGTGTGTTTTTGGTTGTGGGGGAAATAGAGATAAGTTAAAACGTTCTAGGATGGGTATTGTGGCAGAACGTTATTCTGATTATGTAGTAATAACCGATGATAATCCACGTACTGAAAATTCTCAATCGATTATAGATGATATTATCTTAAAAATAAAACATTCTGAAAAAATTACAATTATCAAAAATCGTGTTCAAGCAATAGAGACTGCTATTTGTCAAGCTGATTCAAATGATTTTATATTAATTGCTGGGAAAGGACATGAAAGTTATCAAATTGTAGGTAATGATTACCTAAAATATTCTGATCAGGATATAGTTAGAAATATTTTGGAAAACTTTATTACATGATACAAACATAGTTATGGTTCCATTTAGGCTTCATGAAATAGCATGTTTTATAAACGCCAAATGTGTTGGTTCGGATGTTATGATCAATACTATTAGTATTCATTCTGATTTAATTGAAGAGCAATGTATATTTATTGCGTTAATAGGTAATCGTTATGATGGGCATGATTTTGTGGAACAAGCAGTTATGGCTGGAGCTAAAGCATTATTGGTAAATCGTTATGTATCTTTAGATATACCTCAATTAATAGTTTGTGATACGCGTGATGCGTTGTTAAAAATAGCTGGATGGATACGTCGTCAAGTATCTTCAAAAATTATTGCTATTACTGGGTCAAGTGGAAAAACTTCAGTTAAGGAAATGACTGCGTCTATATTAAAAGAATGTGGAACAGTAATAGCAACTCAAAAAAATTATAATAATTTTATAGGGGTTTCTATAACATTATTGAAATTGACTTATGGAATTGATTTTGCAGTTGTGGAATTAGGATCTAATAAGTTAGGAGAATTAAAGAAATTAGGAGAAATTGTTGGTGCTGATGTAGCTTTAGTTAATAATATTTTTTCATCTCATTTATCAGGTTTTGGTTCGTTAACTACGATAAAAAAAGAGAAAGAGAAAATTTTTTATGGAATGTCAATTGATAACGCTCAAGCTGTTATAAATTTAGATAGTTATTCTTTTGTACAGGGAAATTCAATATTATTGAATTTTAAAAAAAAATGGAGTTTTTCTTTATACAAAAAAGGTATAGGAGTGAATTTTTTTGCAAGTAATGTTATTTTATATGAGCATGGAATTCGTTTTACTTTGCATAGTCCGAATGGATCGGCCCCCATTTTTATGCCAATATTGGGCATACATAATATATCTAATATTTTAGCTGCTAGTGCTCTTTCTTTTGCAGTAGGAGCTAGTTTGTCTAATATTGTACATGGATTACAAAAGATGAATGCCTTACCTGGTAGGCTATTTCCGTTTATTTTAAATCGAGGTAAATTATGCTTAATAGATGATACTTATAATGCAAATATTGGATCAATGATTGCAGCGATTAATGTTCTGAGTTTTATGCCTGGTTATCGCATATTGGTAGTGAGTGATATGTTAGAGTTAGGAGATTTAAAGATGGCTAGATATTATCATTGTTATATTGGCAGATTAATTTTGGGGAGTAATATTGATTATATAATAACTATAGGAGACTTAAGTCATTTTATATTAAAAATTTTTAAAAAAGGAAAACATTTTCAAAGAAAAACTGCATTGATTTTTTATATAAATAAAATTTTGTCTCAAAATCGATTAATTAGTATTTTAATAAAAGGAGCTAGAAAGTTTAAAATGGAACAAGTAGTAGATGCTGTGAGAAAAACTCACGATGTTGTTATTAGATAAGTTAATGGGGTTATATAAAATGCTGTGCTTATTTATGTCCAATCATCATGTTATAGATACTGTGTTTTTTAAAAGTTTTGCTAGTTTTTTTTCTGCTTTAGTTGTTGCATTAGGAATAGGATCTGTAGTTATTATTTGGTTGCGTCATTTATGTGTATTTCAAACCATACGTGTTGAATGTCCTGACACCCATCGATTAAAGCGCGATACTCCTACAATGGGAGGAATAATAATGTTAATATCGTCAATTGTTTCGATATTAATGTGGGCTGATTTATCTAATTTATACGTATGGTATGTGTTGTTCATATTTATAGTATATGGTTTATTAGGTTGGATTGATGATTTTTTAAAAATAAAACGAAAAAATGCTTTAGGCATGAGGGGGTTAAACAAATATTTTTGGCAAACATTAAGTGCTTTTTTATTGAGCATAGTCATATTTATGATGAGGATAGATTGTATAAATACTGATTTAGAAGGATGGTATTATTTAAAGGATATAGTATCTAAATTAGATATTTGGGGGGTTTTATTATCATATTTTGTGATCGTAGGTACGAGCAATTCTACTAATTTGTCTGATGGATTAGATGGGTTGGCGATTGTTCTTATAATACTCATAACAACTGGATTAATTGTAATTGCTTGGATTAGTAGCAATGTATATTTTTCTAATTATTTGCAAATATTATATATTGATCGTGTTCAAGAATTAATAATTATATGTGCTGCTATTATAGGAACAGGGCTTGGGTTTTTATGGTTTAATAGTTATCCAGCACAGATATTTATGGGAGATACAGGTTCTTTATCATTTGGAGGAGCAATTGGAGTAATAACTGTGTTATTACAACAAGAATATTTATTATTAGTAATAGGAGGTATATTTGTAATGGAATCATTATCTGTAATTTTACAGGTAAGTTATTTCAAGATTTTTAAAAAGAGAATATTTAAAATGACTCCTATTCATCATCATTTTGAGTTACAAGGGTGTCCAGAGCCAAAATTAGTTGTGAGGTTTTGGATTATATCATTGGTTTTGTTATTACTTGGCTTAACTATTGTGATATTTAAAATAATATAGTTATGAATACAACAAAGTATAAAAAAGCACAAGTTGTAATTATTGGATTAGGAATAACTGGGTTGTCTTGTTTAAATTTTTTTTTGATACGAGGTATTATCCCTAAAGTTATAGATACTCGATTACGTCCTCCTGCAATAAATCAGTTGCCTAGTTTTATTGAATTTTGTTTTGGAAGATTGTGTGATGAATGGATATTACATGCTGATTTAATAGTGGTTAGTCCTGGGGTTCGATTAGATGATCCAGTATTAATAGAGGCTAGGAGAATGGGAATAGAGATTATTGGAGATATTGAGCTATTTGTTCGAGAAATAACTGTGCCAATAATTGCCATTACCGGGTCTAATGGGAAAAGTACAGTGACTCAATTAGTAGGTAATATGGCTAGATATGCTGGGTGGAAAGTTGGGATTGTTGGTAATATTGGCATTCCTGCTCTTACTTTATTAAATAACAATTACCAATTGTATATATTAGAAATATCAAGTTTTCAATTAGACGTAACGTATAGTTTATGTGCTGCAGCTGCTACTATTTTAAATGTTAGTGAAGATCATATGGATCGTTATGCAGCTGGAATTGTAGACTACAGTAGTTCTAAAAACCGAATTTATAATAACGCTATTACTTGTGTAATAAATTTTTTGGATCCTTTAACATATCCTGTATCTTGTAATTATGGGCGTCTTGTGAGTTTTGGAGTTGATTCAAATTCTGCAGATTATAGAATAGAGTATTGTAAAGGGAAAGCCTGGATAGTAATATATGGTGAATACATATTAGATTGTTTTGAATTGCATATAAATTGTCATATTAATTATTACGCTAATATTTTATCTGCTTTAGCGTTATCAGATAGTGTTAATATTCCTCGTATGGCATCTTTACAGTCTTTAAGATATTTTTCTGGGTTATCACATCGTTTTCAATTAATTTATACAAATCGTAATGTGAAATGGATTAATGATTCTAAGGCTACTAATGTTGCTGCTACAAAGATAGCTATTAATGCTGCTTTGTCAATATTGGCTAGTGGTGATTTACATTTGTTATTAGGAGGAGATGGAAAATTAGCTAATTTTTTTGAGTTAACAGCTTTAATTACAAAATATGAAATACATTTATATTGTTTTGGAAAAGATGGTTTTTTTTTAACGAAATCTGGTTCTAAAAATATTTTTTTGACCAATGATATAATTGATGCAATGAATATCATTTGTCGCCGAGTGAGAAGAAAAGATATAGTTTTGTTGTCTCCTGCATGTTCTAGTTTAGATCAATTTTTATCATTTAAATATAGGGGGGAGCTATTTACTTATTTATCTAGAAGATTAGGATGATATATATCAGATATATATTTGTTGATAAAAATAATATTTTTAAAATTTAGTAAATAAATAAGATATAGTTTTACCATGATATTATTATATGATCGAATGTTGTTTGGATTATTATTAGGATTAATTTGTATTGGTTTTATTATAACTAGTTCTGGATCTATCCCAGTAGGTATTAATATAGCCGGTGATCCTTATTTTTTTATAAAACGGGCAATTATTTACTATATTATTACATTTTTAATATCTTTAATAGTGTTAAACATACCTATAGTTGTTTGGAAAAATTGTAGTTTTATAATGTTATTATGTAGTTTTTGTATGTTAGTAGTAGTATTAATTTTTAATAATACTATTAATGGAGCTTCAAGGTGGGTCATATGGGGATCTTTATGCGCTCAACCTTCAGAATTATCAAAATTATTTTTTATTTTTTATTTTGCTAATTATTTAGAACGCAAGTTGATAGAAGTTCGCAGTACTTTTTGGGGTGTATGTAAACCTATTATAATAGTGTTTTTATTATCATTGTTATTATTAAGACAACCAGATTTTGGTAGTATTATAATTTTATTTATTATTACTTTATATATATTATTCTTGTTTGGAGCAAAGTTGAATCAACTTGCATTGATATTTATATTAAGTATTTTTTTTATTATATTATCTGTTGCATTGAAACCTTATCGTATACAACGAATGTTATCTTTTTGGGATCCTTGGAAGGATCCATTTGGTAATGGATATCAATTAACTCAATCATTAATGGCTTTTGGTCGTGGTGGATATTTTGGACGTGGATTAGGTAATTCTATACAAAAATTGGAATATCTTCCTGAATCGCATACTGATTTTGTTTTTTCTATTTTAGCAGAGGAGTTAGGATTAGTTGGATCAATTTTAGTTTTGATGATATTATTTGGAGTTGTATTCCGAGCTATGATTATTGGTACTCATGCATTATATTATAATCAAAAATTTTCCAGCGTTTTAGCGTATTCCATTGGAATTTGGTTAGGAATACAAACATTTATAAATGTAGGAGTAGTTAGTGGAATTTTACCTATAAAAGGATTAACATTACCGTTTATTAGTTATGGAGGATCTAGTTTTTTAATTACAACAATAATAGGCATGTTATTAATTCGGATAGATTTTGAGATTCGTTTAATTAAACATCAGGCTTTCTTTGAAAAATAGACAAGGGTGGGATGATAAATGCGTGTAAAAAAAAAATAAAGACGATATTGATAATAGCAGGTGGAAGTGGAGGGCATGTGTTCCCAGGGTTATCGGTAGCGCGATATTTAATGAATCATGGATATAAGGTAGTTTGGTTAGGATCTAAAGAGAATATTGAATCTCAATTAGTGCCGAGGCATGGGATAGATATTAAATTTATTTATATGAAAGGATGGCGTGGAAAAAACATATATAAGAAGTTGGTTACATTGTTATTTTTAATGTTTTTATCAATATACCAGGCATTAAAAATTATAAAGTACTGGAAGCCTGATATAGCTTTAAGTATGGGTGGGTATGTTGCTGGCCCTAGTAGTTTGGCTGTTGTTTTATGTAGAATTCCATTAATTATACATGAGCAAAATAGAGTTATAGGATTAACTAATCGATATTTATCTTTTTTTGCTGCAAAAATATTTCAAGGTTTTCCTGATGTTATTGCTAATGCTATTACGTTAGGCAATCCATTACGACATACGATTTTATCTATTCCTAAACCAATTAATCGATGGAAATATCGTACTGGTCCAATTCGGGTTTTGGTAATGGGCGGTAGCAATGGAGCTTATATTTTTAATAAGGTTGTACCAAAAATTTTTGAACAATTATTTAGTAAGTTAATTATATGGCATCAATCTGGAGAAAAAGATTTTGAACGTGTACTCAAGGCATATCGAAAGACAAAACAAAAAATTAATTATAAAATAACGCCATTCATTGATGATATAGCACAAGCGTATTCATGGGCTGATGTTGTAATATCTCGATCTGGAGCATTGACAGTAAGTGAAATAATTTATGTTGGTTTACCTGCGATATTTGTACCATTTCCTTATCATAAAGATAAACAGCAATATTGGAATGCTTTACCTTTGATGAAACTAGGGTCAGCGATAATTGTTGAACAAGAGAAGTTTACTAGTGATTATATTAGTCGAGTTTTAGAATCTTGGAATCGAAAAACATTACTAGTTATGGCAAAGCGAGCTAGATCTTTAATTACACCTAATGCAACAAAATTAGTTGCTCAAACAATAATACAATATTTAAAAGAAAAAAAATATTAGTAACGCTATTTATTTATATGCAATCATTCCAATTGACAAATGATATTTTACCAGTAATTAATCGTTATTATATTAAACAAATCCATTTCATTGGGATAGGCGGAGCTGGGATGAGTGGTATTGCAATTATATTAGCGCATCAAGGATATAATGTGACTGGTTCTGATATAGAAGAAAGTGATATAACTCAATATTTATTAAACTTGGGAGTAAAAATATTTTTTGGTCATTGTAGTGAGAATGTAAATAATGCAGATCTTGTAGTTATATCTAGTGCTATTAATTTAAATAATATCGAATTTCAAGCAGCGAAACGTTTAAAAATTCCTATTATGAGACGAGCAGAGGTTTTATTTGAATTAATGAGATATAAATATGGTATAGCTATTGCTGGAACTCATGGAAAAACTACAACTACTGCTATGTTAGCTAATATTTATGTTGAAGCAGGATTAGATCCAACTTTCATAAATGGAGCAATAATAAGATCAGAGGGAGTTCAATCCCGGTTTGGGTGCAGTTGTTATTTTATAATAGAAGCAGATGAAAGCGATAAATCATTTTTATGGTTGTATCCTACAGTAGAAATAATTACTAATATTGATTTTGATCATATGAGTGCATATCAAAATAATTACGAATTTCTTAAAAAGGCATTTGTTGAATTTCTAAATCATTTACCAGTATATGGTTATGCTGTGATATGTATTGATGATCCAGCGATTCGAAGTGTTTTGTCTAATGTTAATAGGAAAATTATTACTTACGGATTTAGTAAAGATGCAGATTTATGTATTTTGAATTATCATCAATACAGGGAGAAAAGTAAGTTTACTGTTTTAATAAAAAATAAAAAAAAATTAGAAATAATTTTAAATATTCCTGGTTATCATAATGTGTTAAATGCTACAGCTTCTATAGGTGTATCTATTGAAGAAGGAATACCTGATTTAGTTATTTTAAGAGCCATGTTAAATTTTCAAGGAACAAATCGTCGTTTTGAAAATTTAGGATTTTATTCTTTAAAACAGATAAATGGGCGAGTTGGAAAAGTTATGATAGTAGATGATTATGGACATCATCCTACTGAATTACATGCAACTATAGCAACTGTTCGGTCTGGATGGCCTGATAAGAGGTTAATTATGGTATTTCAACCACATCGATTTACCCGGACATGTGAATTATATGATAGTTTTATTCATGTGCTTTCTACTGTAGATGTTCTTTTGATATTAAATGTTTATCCTGCTGGAGAAAAACCTATTTTAAATATAAACAGTCAAACTTTATGTGATGCAATTAATAAATATGGTAAAATTAAACCGGTGTTTGTATCTAATGAATATATTTTATTAAAAATTTTATTAGGGTTACTTGATAATGGAGATTTGCTCTTGATTCAAGGAGCAGGTACTATAGGAAATAAAATGCGCGCTTTGTTTTTAAAAAATCAAAAATCTTGATTATTTCAAGATAATAGTACTCATATATAGTAAGCATTGTTGCTATATATCTGTTGATATAGTATGTCTTAATAAAACAATTTAAATCAGTACAATATTTTAGATTACATTAATATAATGTTAGCTAAATTTGGGATAGGATTAAGATATTATCTTAATCGTCGACTAATAATAGGATGGATTTTTTTCTTTGTTTTGATATTAAGCATTTTTTGGATTATATCCAGAGTGGCTTTGATTTGGATTCATGATTATTGTTGTGATCCTATATCTTATGTTATAGTGACTGGGAATCGTTATTTTACTACTAATAATGATATTAATCATTTAATTGTACAATTAGATAAAATAGGATCATTTATAACACAAGATGTAAATGTGATTCAAAGACAAATCAAAAAATTACCGTGGATTAAGCAAATTAGTGTAAGAAAGCAATGGCCAGATACATTAAAAATTCATATAGTAGAGTATATACCTGTAGGATATTGGAATAATGAGTTAATTATTAGCACAACAGGTATAATGTTTAAAGCACCGAAACACCGCATTAAAAATGGGCATAATAATGATGAGATTAAGTATTTACCATTTTTATATGGACCAGATGGCAGCGAGCAGGATGTTTTAAATAATTATTTAATATTTCAGGCAATACTGCAGTCTCATAAATTTCGGATAATGTCTTTAAAAATGGATAAATGTTATGCATGGCAGTTGACTTTGCAAGATAATATTCAGTTGCGATTAGGAAGTACAAATCTTGTTGATCGATTACGTTATTTTATAAAAGTTTATCCTATGTTACTTCAAGCAGTTCACAAAAAAAATATATATATTGATTATGTAGATTTACGTTATTATTCTGGTTGTGCTGTAAAATGGATAGATAATGTGAGTTTACCTGTGTGTGGTAATAATAAGTAATATATAAATAAGGCTATTAAAAGAGCGATGAAATCTTTGGATAATAGAAAGCTTATAGTAGGATTAGAAATTGGAACGGCTAAAGTTGCTACATTGATAGGAGAAGTTTTACCAGATGGTATAATCAATATTATTGGTTTAGGTTGTTGTTCGTCTCAAGGCATGGATAAAGGAGGAGTAAATAATTTAGAATCAGTAGTAAAGTGTGTAGAATATTCGATTAATCAAGCAGAATTAATGGCTGGTTGTCAGATTGCCTCTGTTTATTTATCTTTATCTGGGAAACACATTAGTTGTAAAAATGAAATAGGTATGGTTCCTATTGCGGAAGAAGAAGTGACTCAATTAGATGTCGATAATGTAGTGCATATAGCTAAATCAGTAAAAATACGTGATGAACATCGCATACTACATGTTATTCCTCAGGATTATTCTATTGATTATCAAGAAGGTATAAAAAATCCAGTTGGTTTATCTGGAGTAAGAATGCAAGCAAAGGTACATTTAATTACTTGTCATAATGACATGGCTAAAAATATTGTAAAAGCAGTAGAAAAATGTGGTTTACGAGTAGATCAATTAATATTTTCCGGATTAGCGTCAAGTTTTGCAGTATTAACTCAGGATGAGCGTGAGTTAGGAGTATGTGTTGTAGATTTAGGGGGTGGCACAATGGATATTGCAATATATGTTGCTGGAGCGTTACGTCATATTAAAGTTATTCCATATGCTGGGAATGTGGTAACAAGTGATATTGCTTATGCATTTGGAACGCCATTATCTGATGCAGAGACTATTAAAGTGCGTTATGGATGTGCCTTAGAATCTTTAGTAAATAAAAATGAAAATATTGAAGTGCCAAGTGTTGGTGGCAGACCATCAAGAATTTTACAACGTCGAATGTTAGCAGAAATTATTGAGCCTAGATATATCGAATTAATGAGATTAGTAAATAAAGAAATATTACAATTACAATCACAATTAAAACAACTTAGTATTAAGCATCATCTTGCGGCAGGTATTGTGTTAACTGGAGGAGCATCGTTGATGGAGGGTGTAATAGAATGTGCTCAAAAAGTATTTAATACTCAAGTACGAGTTGCGTCTGCTGTCAATGTTAATGGAGCAATAGATGAAATAAGTGGGCCACGATATTCTACTGTTATAGGCTTATTACATTATGGAAAAGAGTCTCATTTAAATAATAATATTGATGCAGATAAAAGAGTAAAGATTAAAAATTGGTTAAAAAAAATAAATAATTGGTTAAAAAAAGAATTTTAATACTTATTAAATTTTTTAATATCAGAATAAAATATAGGTGGTTTTTTTAAAAATTAATTGAAGGACGTATGCAATGCGGAGAAAATTATGTTTGAACCAATGGAATTAACTAGTGATGCTGTAATTAAAGTAGTTGGTATTGGAGGAGGAGGTAGTAATGCGGTCGATCATATGTTAAGAGAACGTATTGAAGGTGTTGATTTTTTTGCAGTTAACACTGATGCTCAGGCTTTGAGGAAGATGACAATAGGACAAACTATCCAAATTGGTAGTTCTATAACTAAGGGACTAGGAGCAGGAGCCAATCCGGAAATTGGTCGAAATTCTGCAGAAGAAGATCGAGATGTATTGAGAGCTACTATAGAAGGAGCTGATATGGTGTTTATTGCTGCAGGTATGGGCGGAGGCACTGGAACAGGTGCAGCTCCGGTGGTAGCAGAAGTAGCAAAAGATTTGGGAATTTTAACCGTGGCTGTGGTTACTAAACCCTTCAGTTTTGAGGGGAAAAAACGAATGATGTTTGCTGAACAGGGGATTTCTGAATTATCAAAATATGTAGATTCGTTAATTACTATTCCAAATGACAAATTATTAAAAGTTTTGGGGCGTGGGATATCTTTATTAGATGCATTTGGAGCGGCTAATGATGTTTTAAAAGGAGCTGTACAGGGTATTGCAGAATTAATTACTCGACCAGGTTTAATGAATGTGGATTTTGCAGATGTACGCACAGTGATGTCTGAAATGGGATATGCTATGATGGGAGCTGGAACAGGATGTGGTGATGATAGAGCAGAGGAAGCATCGGAGTTAGCTATTTCTAGTCCATTATTGGAAGATATAGATTTGTCTGGAGCGCGAGGAGTTTTAGTAAATATTACTTCAGGACTGAATTTAAGGTTAGATGAGTTTGAAACTGTAGGTAATACGATACGATCGTTTGCATCTGATAACGCAACGGTAGTTATAGGTACTTCTTTAGATCCCGATATTAATGATGAGTTACGAGTGACAGTAGTGGCTACTGGAATTGGCATTGATAAACGGTCAGAATCGATATTATCGAATACCAATCAAGAAGAAATAAAAACAACACAACAGGATAATTGTTATCATCATAATGCTTCTATTCAAAAAACGTCTGCTTTTTTTAATGAATCTAGGTGTGCTTTGGATAATTCAGTAACTCAGGATAATACACTTTCTGATACAGAGACAGAATACTTAGATATTCCTGCTTTTTTGAGGAAATAATGATGAGATATTTCAAGTATATATAGCATGAAACTTCAATTTTTTGTTTATTGTGATTTAGATTTCGTATCATAATGGTATATAGGTAATGCTTAAACAACGTACATTAAAGAAAATCACTCGTATCGCTGGAGTGGGATTACATACTGGTCGATTGGTTACTGCGACTTTATATCCTGCATTAGCAAATACTGGGGTGATTTACCGTCGTATTGATTTAAAGCCATCTGTAGATTTTAATGTAAATATTGAATCTGTAGGTAATACTACGTTATGTACATGTTTAAGAGATGAGTATGGAATTCATCAAGTTTGTACTATTGAACATTTGAATGCTGCTTTATCAGGTTTAGGGATAGATAATATTATTGTAGAATTAGATGCTTCTGAGGTCCCAATTATGGATGGGAGCGCTAATCCATTTGTATCATTATTGATGAATGCTGGAGTACAAGAATTAAATGTTTCTAAGAAATTTTTTAAGTTAAAGCAAATTGTACGAGTTGAGGAAAAAGATAAATGGGCTGAATTAAAACCTCATGATGGATTTACATTGGATTTTACTATTGAGTATAAATATTCCATGATGGAACCTATATGTCAGCATTATTTTTTTAATTTTTCTACTCAATCGTTTATAGCAGAAATCAGCGCAGCAAGAACTTTTGGTTTTATAAATAGGGTTAAAGATTTAAAAAATCGGGGGTTTATTTTAGGGGGGGATCTGAATTCTGTTGTTGTTATAGGTAATAATAGTAAGGTCCTCAATATAGGAGGATTGCGTTTTGATAATGAATTAGTAAGACATAAAGTTCTTGATGCTATTGGGGATTTATTTGTTTGTGGATATAATATGCTTGGCTCTTTTTCTGCTTTTAAATCTGGGCATTCTTTACATAATAAATTACTTAGAACTGTTTTATCGTGTCAAGAGTCATGGGAAATTATTTCTTGTATAGAGTAGATACAAGTAAAATATTTAATTAAGATATATTTTGAATAGTTTTTTAGGATTATGTAATTAAGGTACTATTGTGGGCATATAGACTTATAGAAATAACAGAGTAATAATGCTCTCACAAAGTATATAAAATGTGTGTTAATTTATGTGTATTATGATAAATAGAGAGTAGTATGTAAATGTAAGTATATACTTGCAATTAGATTTAAAATAATAGGTTAAGTATTTTATATGTTTTATATATCAAAATGATACATAAATACAGGTAGTTATTTATGGATATTTAAAATTGTATGTTAATATTTTATTACATTGATTAACTTATGTTTATAAGAGTGAATCAAATTTTTAGGGGGGTATTAATTTTTATGTTTAATATACTTTTTGAATAAAAGTACGTAATTTATTAATATCAATTAGGGGTAAAGTTGTATCAGGAAAACAGATGAGATTTTCTATAACAAGTATAGAGTAAATTTAAGCGATAGTATTGTGTGTAATGTTATTTTAATTAAATATTAAGTTTGAAATTAAGATTAAGTTATTATGGCGATTTCATTCCAGTTCTTGAAAAATCTTTTTAAAAATAGAAATGAACGTATGTTGTTACGTATGCAAAAAACAGTGGATGTGATAAATTTGTTAGAACAGGATATGGAAAGATTGAGTGATGTTCAATTATCTAATAAAACTAATGAATTTCGTAATTTGATTAAATCTGGAGTCAGTATAGATCAATTATTACCACAAGCATTTGCTGTTGTGCGTGAAGCTATAAAAAGGATTTTTAATATACGTCTTTTTGATGTGCAGTTATTGGGAGGTATTGTATTAAATAATCGTTGTGTAGCTGAAATGCGTACTGGAGAGGGTAAAACTTTAACAGCTACATTGCCTGCTTATTTAAATGCTTTAAGTGGAAAAGGAGTGCATATCGTTACAGTAAATAATTATTTAGCAAATAGAGACGCAACATATAATCGACTTTTATTTGAATTTTTAGGTTTGAGTGTGGGAATAAATTTACCAGAACAATCTGCATCTTTAAAACGTTTGGCATATAATGCAGATATTACGTATGGTACTAATAATGAGTATGGATTTGATTATTTACGTGATAATATGGTGTTTTCTATTAAAGATAGAGTACAACGTACGTTACATTATGCATTAATAGATGAAGTAGATTCTATTTTAATCGATGAAGCTCGTACTCCTTTAGTGATTTCTGGTCCATCAGATAATTCTTCATCATTGTATTTAAAAATTAATGAATTAGTGTGTGAGGTTATTAAAAAAAATAAGAATAATATTATATCTGATTCAAAAAAAGAATATTTTACGGTTGATGAGAAAATTAAGCAGGTTATTTTAACTGAAACAGGACTTGTGTTAATAGAAAAGTTATTAATTGAATCTAGATTGATGCAATCGGGTGAGTCATTATATTCTTCTGATAATATCATATTGATGTATCATGTAAATTCAGCGTTACGTGCTCATATCTTATTTACGCGTGAAGTAGATTATATAGTTAAAAAGGGAGAAGTATTAATTATTGATGAACATACAGGTCGAGTGATGCCTGGTCGTCGTTGGTCAGATGGGTTACATCAGGCAATAGAAGCTAAAGAACATGTAACAATTCAAGATGAAAATCAAACATTAGCTTCGATTACTTTTCAAAATTATTTTCGTTTATATGCAAAGTTAGCTGGTATGACAGGTACTGCGTATACTGAATCCTTTGAGTTTAGATCTATTTATAAGTTGGATACCGTTGTAATACCTACAAATAGGCCTATGATTCGTAATGATTTTCCAGATGTGATTTATATGGCTGAGCATGAAAAAATTGATGCTATTATTAAGGATATAAGAAATTGTATTAAAAGAAATCAACCTGTTTTAGTTGGGACTATATCTATTGATAAATCTGAAATTATTTCACGCGCTTTAAAGAAGTTAGACATTCCTCATAAAGTTTTAAATGCTAAATTTCATGCAGCAGAGGCAGAAATTATAGCTCAAGCAGGACAACCTGGGGCGGTAACTATTGCTACTAATATGGCTGGACGAGGAACTGACATTGTATTAGGTGGGAATTGGCAGGCAGAAATTGCTAAATTGAACACGGATGATGCTAATAAGATTTGTATTATTAAATCTGATTGGTTAAATCGCCATGATTTAGTATTAAAAGCTGGGGGATTACATGTTATCGGAACTGAACGGCATGAATCACGTCGTATTGATAATCAGCTTAGAGGTAGATCTGGAAGACAAGGTGATGTTGGTTCATCTAGATTTTATTTATCTATGGAAGATTCATTAATACGTATTTTTGCTTCTGATAAGTTAGTTAGTTTGATGAAGAAATTAGGTATGCAATCAGGAGAATCTATAGAACATCCATGGATTACAAAAGCTATTGCTCATGCTCAAAAGCGAGTAGAAAATCGTAATTTTGATATTAGAAAACAATTGTTAGAGTATGATGATGTAGCAAATGATCAACGTAAGGTTATTTATGAGCAACGTAATAAATTATTAAGTATGTCTAATATCAGTGATGTTATAGAAAATATTAGATTTGATGTGGTTGATCAATTGTTAAATATTTATATGCCTTTAGGAATTTTAGAAAGTAAGATAAATTTAATAAAATTGGAAGAGCGTTTAAAAATTGATTTTCATTTAATTATCCCCTTAGTAAAATGGGTAGAGGAAGATTCTAGATTATATGAAGAGATAGAAAAAATAAGAGATCGTATATTGACAGAATTGGTAAAACAGTATTTGTATACTCAAAAATTTATTGGTATAGAATTTTTAAGTACCTTTGAAAAAAATATTATGTTAAAAACATTTGATACATTATGGAAAGAACATTTATCGTCAATGGATTATTTAAGACAAGGTATTCATTTACGAGGATATGCACAAAAAGATCCTAAACAAGAGTATAAAAAGGAATCATTTGCTATGTTTAAAAAAATGTTAGATCATTTAAAATATGAGGTGATTAGTGAAATCAGTAAATTATATAGCACTACTATTTCATTAAATGAGTTAAAAAATCCCCTGATTATTAAAGAAAATAGATTTAGTGGTCTAAAAATTAGAAATTAAATATTATGAGTGGTTAATACATATATTCTAAAAATTAGTATGAATTTATTGTTTAGTAAAATTATAATATAGTTTGTTTTGAAGAACTTTAGTTGCTTTCATAGATAGGATTGTGTTTTAAAGTATTGACTAATAATATTTTGTATATTTGTATGTTTTATTTTTTTAGGAATTCAATTAATGTTGAATAATAAGATAATATAAAAAATTAAAGTACATATTATAAATGATTTATTAGTGAAATTTTATAATTAAAAAATATAAATTATAATTTGAATCTACTATATTCTAGGTTTTAGATAGAATGAGTAGTTTTATTAGGTGTTATTTAGAATATACTGTATATCTAATGTTATAGATTTGTATTATGTTTTTTTATAAAATATAGTATATCAATACCCTATGTTTGTATGTTGTTATAAATAAAGATTATTTAAATTTTGTAATAATTTTTTATTTTTAATAGTATTATTAAAGATTGTTATTATAGTCTATTTAATAAATTAAATTATTGATGAACATACATTATATATATATGAATATTCAGAATGTTGAAATATCGTTACTGTATGCATATTAGTGAGGAATATATGTTAAAAAAATCATCAAAAAAAAAATGTTCTTCTTTAAATGTTTTAATAATTGCTGGAGTCAAACCATATATACGAAAATTGGACGAAGAATATATGAGTGTAAACCAATTATTACATTTTAAATCTATTTTAAAAGCATGGAAAAATCAATTAACAACAGATATACAATGTTCTATATTACGAATGAAAGACGAAGTTTCTATAAATTTTCCAGATCCAGTAGATAGAGCTGTACAAGAAGAAGAATTTAATATTGAATTACGGAATCGAGATAGAGAACGTAAACTTATAGAAAAAATTGAGAAAACTTTAAAAAAAATAGAGATAAAAGAATTTGGATTTTGTATATTATGTGATATAGAAATTGGAATTCGAAGATTAGAAGCAAATCCAATAGCAGATTTATGTATTGATTGCAAGACATTAGAAGAACTTAAAGAAAAGCAAATGATAGGTTAGTTTAATTTTGATAGAACATGTAAAAAAAAGAATTTTTTAAATATATGTAATACATATTATATCATTAATAGAGCATTAAGGATAAGATATTTTGGAACGGGTTTGGATAGGAGTAGGAAGTAATTTATTAGATCCTAAAAAACAAGTGGATCGTGCAATATGGGCTCTTGCTAATAAAATTCCAAAAACAAAACTTGTGTTTTGCTCTAAGTATTATTGTAGCCTCCCTTTAGGAAGAATTAATCAGCCAAATTTTTTAAATATGGTTGTAGTATTGGATACTGATTTAAATCCAGAAATATTATTAATTTATATGCAAAAAATAGAAAAAGAGCAAGGGCGTGTACGAAGCACTTGTTTTTGTCATTTTTGGCAACCACGTACTTTAGATTTAGATATTTTATTATTTGGTAAACATGTAATACGCACTACTGATTTGATTATTCCTCATTATAATATGATAGAACGAGAATTTTTTATATATCCTTTATTTGAAATAGATCAATGTTTAATTTTTCCAGATGGAATACGTATAATAGATATTATTAAAAAGTTACCTAAAAACGGACTAACTTTTTGGAAAAGTTAATATAGGGTAGTAGATAAAGATATATATATTATCAAATATAAATTCTTGTTTTTGTAATTTATTTTTGAATTCATAGCATGAATTGGTTATTATATGATCATATAATTTAATGACTTGATATATTAAATAAAATTTTAAAAATCTAATTTAAATTTTTACTATTTTTAGTTAAATCGAGATATTAAAGAATTTATATAAGGATGAATTGGAGTATCCCAATTTTATTTTTTTATTTAGCATAAGAGTGAGTATTAATGAAATGAAACAAATTATAGATTATTATTAATGGGGTTAGTTAATAATATTAATACTATGCCATGGGATTATATTTTGATTTATGTATATCTATCTATTAGTAGTGGAGTAATAGAGTGAAAAAGGCTTTGTTTTTTTGAGTTAATAGTTATGGTGATTTTTAAAAAAAGATTTAATTTAGTATTATTGGAATTTAGGTTTATATAAAAATAAATTTTAATTATATTTTAGTATATAAAATGAATTTGAAAAGTATTGTAAATTAAAATTTCATATGAAACATCATTAAATATATTTATACGATAGTAATGGGTTATTTTATATTTTAAAAATTTTACAAAAAAAGTATAATGTAAAAAAAAATCTTGAAAAATTTTATTAAATATTATGAATTAAAATGATCGGAAATGTAGTTAATTTTTATAAAATTATAGATTTTTTATTTTTTAATGTAAAGATAAATAATTGTTTGTTATTAAATTTGTTTTGATTTATGTTATGGGGGTTGGGTAATAAAGTATAGGCAACTAACTATTAATTTAGTTGTTAGTAATTAAGTGTTAATCATTCATTATATAATGATATACTTTTATTTATAATGAAAAATCTTTGATAGATTTATAGTATATTGATGCTGCTAATTCTATTGATTCGTGTAGTGTGGGGTGCGCATGTATAGTTAAAGTAATATCCTCCACATCGCATCCCATTTCTATTGCTAGGGCTATTTCTCCTATAATTTCACTGGCATTGGTTCCAATAACTGATCCTCCAATTATTTTATGGGTGGTTTTATCAAAAACTAATTTAGTTATCCCTTCAGTACAATTAGAAGTAATAGCTTTTCCTAGGGCCGTCCATGGTAAAGCAACGGATTTATATTGTATTTGTTCTTCAGTTTGTTGTGCTGTTTGTTCAGTGTATCCAACCCAAGCTATTTCTGGATTAGTATATATAATAGATGGAATAATTTTAGCATCAAAATAGTAATTTTTACCGGAGATAACTTCTGCAGCTACATATCCCTCATGTATGCTTTTATGAGCTAACATTGGATGCCCAATAATATCGCCAATAGCGAAGATATTTGGTACGTTAGTACGCATTTGTTTATCTACGGAAATAAATCCATATTTATTTACATTTATTCCTGCATTTTGAAGATTAAGTATATTGCTATTTGGAGCTCTTCCGATTGCTATTAGTATAGCGTCATATTTATTAGTATTTTTAATCGTAGTATCTGAATTATTTTCCATCACTACATATATCCCATCTGTTTGAGTATATATAGAATTAATTTTAGTATTAATGATGCAATCAATATTTTTGTTATACAAGTTTTTAGATAATATTTTAATAATATCTTGATCTAATATTGGTATAATTTTATTTTGCGATTCTAATATTTCTACTTTACTTCCTAAAGCGTGATATATCGTTGCCATTTCTAGACCAATAGCTCCAGCTCCTACGATTAAAAGAGTCTCAGGTATTGATTGTAATTGTAATGCATCAGTCGAATGCCAAATTCTTTTATCGTTTGGTAGGGATGAGAAAGATAGGGTATGAGAGCCGGCGGCTATAATGGCATAATCAAATATAACTTGTAAAGTTTCTTCTTGTTGGTCGTTGAATATTTGTAGTGTATGATTATCAATAAATTTTCCTAATCCATGAACAATATTAACATTATGAGCCTTAGCCAAAGAATATAGATTTCGTGATAATTGATTGATAATATTATTTTTCCATAATGAAATTTTATTTAAATCGAGTTGAATTTGGGGATTTTGTTGTAAAATTCCATATTTACTTAGATTTTTATTATCATTAATTAATTTAGCAATATGTAATAATGATTTAGATGGTATACATCCAACATTTAAACACACTCCTCCTAGATTTTTATAACGTTCTACTATCATAGTCTTCATTCCTAAATCAGAACAACGAAAAGCTGCAGAATAGCCTCCTGGCCCCGCACCTATAACAAGAATAGTAGTTCTTTCTATTTTGATATTCATATTATTTTTTATATTTTTATTTTATATTACATTATAAAAGCATGATAACATAATTACAGCAATAATTTTATTTCTTTTAGTTAAAGTTACATAGATAATAATCGTATATCTGAAAGAATTTTGTTAATATGGCGTATAAATTTTGATCCATCTACTCCATCTATAACTCGGTGATCATACGATAAGGATATAGGTAGTACCAATTTAGGTAAAAATTTTTTTCCAGTCCATATAGGATAGATCATAGATTTAGATACTCCTAAAATAGCTACTTCAGGGGCATTTATAATTGGAGTAAAAAACATTCCTCCAATGTTTCCTAAGTTAGATATAGTAAAAGTTCCTCCTTGCATATCAGAAGGAATTAATTGATTTTCAATTCGTGCTTTTTTAGCAATTTCTGATAATTCTTGAGCTAATGTCATAATATTTTTTTTATTGGTATTATGTAATACAGGAACTAATAATCCTTGTTTGGTATTGACAGCTATTCCAATATTAATATTTTTTTTTAAAATTAATTTATCGCCATTCCTTGATAAGGAGCTATTAAATTGAGGTAGTTCTTTTAATACTTTAGACACTGCTTTTATTACAAATGCTAATATTGTGATTTTATAATCTGTTTTTTTATTTTGTATTTCTAAATTCTGTTGTTTTCTGAAAAGTTCTAAATCAGTAATGTCGATTATATCGAATTGTGTTACATGAGGGATTTCAATCCAATTTTTTTGTAAATTACGTCCTGAAGATTGTTGTATTTTTGTTAATTGTATGGTTGATATGTAGTTAGTAGTATTATTGGTATTTATTGTTGATTTTTTTTGTGTTAAATCAAAAGATTTATTTTCTTTCTTTGAAGATTGAGAAGGATAGTGGTTATGTATATTATTTTTAATATTATTTAGATAGTTTTGAAGATCTTCTTTTAAAATTCGACCTTTTCGTCCACTACCTTTTATTTGCGATAAATTTATTCTAAATTTTCGAGCCATATGTCTAATGACAGGGGTGGCATACATAATGGGGTTTTCAGTAGGAGTTGAAAGAAGAGATGTAGTTTTTTTTGTGTCATCATAATGGGAATTATTGTTATTTTTTGTAATTGTATTGTTTAAGTTATTTTGTTGGTTAATGGCACTATCAAGTGAGATATCTTTTTCTTTATGCAAAGATTGAAGATTTTTAGGTTCGTTTTTGACATCTACTGATAAAATTAAAGATCCTGTATGTACTTTTTCCCCAATATTAATATAAATTTTAGTAACAAGACCAGAATAAGGAGAAGGAATTTCCATAGACGATTTATCTCCTTCTATTATAGCTAAGGGTTGATTAATATTAATATTATCTCCAATTTTTATTAGTATTTCGGTTACTTCTAATGCATCTTCCCCGATATTTGGTACATGAATATCAATCACCATTATGATTCCTCTTTTTTTTACATTAAACGTGGATTAATTTTTTCAGGATCAATGTTAAACATTTTAATAGCTTTAGATACGATATCAATATGTATATATCCTTGTTTTGTTAAATTAAATAATGCAGCAACCACTATATATCCGGAATTAACTTCGAAATAATGTCTTAAATTTTCTCGACTATCGGAACGTCCAAATCCGTCTGTACCCAAAACAAAAAAGTTATTATTTGGCACAAAACTTCGAACTTGTTCTGCAAATAGTTTCATGTAGTCAGTAGCAGCTATAGTAGGAAAGTCGTTTAATATGGAAGTAATATAAGGCACTTTTGGGGTGCTTGAAGGGTGTAGCATATTCCATCGTTCGCAATCTTGGCCATTTCGTGCTAGTTCTGTAAATGAAGTAACACTATATACGTCTGAACTGACATTGTATTCACGTGATAAAATTTGAGCAGCGTCACGTACCATTCTTAAAATTGAACCAGATCCCATTAGTTGAACTTTACCATTTTTTCCAGGTAGAGACTCTAATTTATAAATACCTTTAATAATTCCTTCTTCAATCCCAGGAGGCATAGATGGCATATGATATCTTTCATTCAATGTGGTGATATAAAAATATATATTTTCTGGATTTTTCCCGTACATACGTATCAATCCGTTATGTATAATAACAGTAATTTCATATAAATATGCTGGATCATAAGAAATGCAGTTAGGAATAGTTAGTGATTGAATATGACTATGTCCATCAGCATGTTGTAATCCTTCCCCATTTAAAGTAGTTCTACCAGATGTAGCACCAATTAAAAATCCTCGAGCTTGCTGATCAGCTGATGCCCATAAGAAATCTCCGATTCTTTGAAACCCGAATATGGAGTAATATATATAAAAAGGGACCATAGGGAAGTTATTGGTGCTATATGAAGTAGCAGCAGCTAACCAAGAGGCGGCAGCTCCTAATTCACTGATTCCTTCTTCTAGTATTTGTCCTTGTTTATCTTCTCGGTAGTATGAAAGTAAATTATGATCTTGAGGAGTATATTGTTGTCCTAATGGATTATAAATTCCAATTTTTCTAAATAAGTCTTCCATTCCAAAAGTGCGAGCTTCATCTGCAATTATAGGAACTAATCGGTTTTTAAGCGAAGGATATTGTAATAATATATTTAATATTCGAATAAATGCTAATGTAGTAGAGATATTTTTATTTTGTTGTTGCAATAATGAATCAAAATATTCTAATTTTGGAAGCTCTAATGTATGAGTAGAATTTGTTAAACGAGTTGGAAGATATCCAAACAAGGCTTGTCGCCTTTTATGTAAATATAGAGATTCTTCCGAATCTTTTTTAAAAGTTAAATATGGTAATGATTCTATTTGATGATCTTTAATAATGGAATTTAATTCAAATCTATCTCTAAAATATTGAATTGTTTTAATATTAATTTTTTTTATTTGATGGGCTATATTGACTCCTTCTATTTCTGAGCCCATTCCGTATCCCTTAATAGTATGTGCTAAAATTACAACAGGTTTTTTAATATTATTTTTAGCTTTTTTTAAAGCAGCGAAAATTTTTTTAGGATCATGCCCTCCTCTATTTAATTCCCAGATTTCAGAATCACTCATATCTTTAACTAAAGCTTTAGTTTCTGCGTATTTTCCAAAAAAATATTTACGAATATATTTTCCATCTTTAGATTTAAATGTTTGATAATCTCCATCAACAGTTTCATTCATTAATTGAATTAATTTTCCAGTTTTGTCTTTATTGAATAATTTATCCCATTTACTTCCCCAAATCACTTTTATGACTTCCCATCCTGATCCGATAAAAATATTTTCTAAATCGTTAATAATTTTACCGTTTCCTGTGACTGGTCCATCTAATCGTTGTAAGTTGCAATTAATTATGAAAATTAAATTATTTAGTTTATCTCTAGAGGCGATATTAAGTGCTCCTTTAGATTCAGGTTCATCCATTTCACCATCTCCTAAAAAAGCATATACTGTTTGTTGAGAAGTGTTTTTTAGATTTCTGTTATATAAATATTTTAAGAATTTAGCTTGATAGATTGCATTAATTGCAGTTAGCCCCATAGAAACTGTTGGAAATTGCCAAAATTCTGGCATTAATTTTGGATGAGGATATGAAGAAAGACCTATGTTGTTTACTTCTTGACGAAAATTATCTATATGTTCTTTTTTTAATCGTCCTTCTAGAAAAGCTCTAGCATATATTCCTGGAGAGATATGTCCTTGAAAATAAATTAAGTCTCCTTCGTCGATTGAGTTACGTGCTCGAAAAAAATGATTAAAACATACTTCATATAATGTAGCAGATGATTGAAAGGAAGCAATATGCCCCCCTAAATCTAATTTTTTTTTTGATGCATGTAATACCATCATCATAGCATTCCATCGAATAGTAGAACATATTCGTTGTTCTATTTTTAAATTACCTGGATATTCAGGTTCGTCTTGTACAGGAATAGTATTTATATAGTCACTATTCAATAAACTATTATTATTATTAGGAATGATTAATCCATCAGCTCGTGCTTTATTTATAATTTGATTAATTAAAAAATGAGCTCTAGAAATACCGTCTTTTTGTATAACTGAAGCAATAGATTGTATCCATTCTTGTGTTTCTATTGAATCTATATCGTGATTTAAACAAGATGACATTATTGAGCTCCCTTAATATAGAAATATAAAGATAATATATTACAATTTATTTGATATATTAAAATACATTATTCACATCATGAGGAAATTAATATTTGTATATTTAAAATGTATATGAATTTTTTCTTTAAAAATTGATTGTGTCATTTTAGATATTTGTGTAGAAGTTTATAATAAAATATACTTAATATTATTTGTATAAATATGCTTATACTCAAATAATTAATTTTAGATATATTGTCGTATATATGTGTTATAACAAAATTTGTTTTTAATCGAAATAAATTAACAAAATATATGTGTTTTGTCTATATGTGTGACAGATTATGGCAAGTAATTTAAAATTGATTTTTAATGAATAAAATAAATTATTTAGTATTTTAAAAATACAAATGAGCAAATTATTATTGTCTATTTCTAAGAGATACTTACTTACGGATTTTCATTGCGTCGATATTTATTAAGATAAAAGAATATAACAGAATTTTGTATAGTAATTTAAAAAAAATAATGAAAATGCTATGCAGAATAGTTTTAATACTATAAGTTTATATGTTAGAGATCGTTTGATAAAAAAGATTATTTGATATATTAATATTTTTTAATTTTTTATTTACACAAAAATTGCTGAATAATGATTTAAACAATTAATTTTTATGAATTCATAGAGTAATAAATTCAGTCATTTTTTGGTAAAAAGTGTGTAGAGAGATTAAGAAAATGAACGTATATTAAAGTACAATTAAAAATTGTTTAAATTAATGAGTATTAATAAAACTATGGTGTAATAGCTTTATTTAATGTAATTATAAAATAATAGTATTTTTTATTCGATAAGTAATAGTAGTTTATATATTTTGATTTATTAGGAGCATAAATGAATTTAAATTATTTAAAATAAAGCATTATATATTTTTGAGTTGTTAGGTGATATACATGATAATAATAGAAGTAAGTAATTAAATTATTTTTGTGGTTGTAAATGAGTAAAAGGTTGTTTTATAGCAGTTAATTTTAGGTGTCATTGAATTAAGTATATTGATAATGAATATATTTTTGAATTTTTAATACGTGTATAACTTTTAAATTTTATAATTTTAAAATTTTATCATATATAAAATTGGTAATATTATTGTACTTAATAATAAGTTATAAGGTTAAATGCAGTGATTATATAAATGTTTTTTGATTTTTATTAATTCAGGAATTTGTAAATGTTATGATACAAAATTTAATTTATAAATTAAGATATAAGATGTTATCAGTCTTTTCGGTAGTTTTATTCAAGATAACCGAGTGTGTTGTGTAGTTTCATAATAATGCATAAAATTAATTTAATTTTTGGTTGTTTGAAATTAGTAAGTATTTTTTTTAAAAAAATTGTCTTTATAAATTATTTTTTTTTAAAAAATTGTCTGAAAATAATAATTAATATATTCTTTTTTACACATTATGGTATATATGTATTGTTATGTGTTGTAATTTTGCTTTGTTTTTATGGTATTTTTTTGGATAAAAAAATACAAAATCATATTAATGATCAGGTATGGCAATTGCCTACAGTTATATATAGTAAAATTGTGAATATTGAACCAAATATATCATGTAATAAGAATGACATGATTAAATTGTTACAGTCATTACAATATCGTCAAGTATCTAAAATTATTCGATCAGGTGAATTTGTTGTATTTAATGATAATATTGAATTATTACGGAGATCTTTTGATTTTCCTAATAGAGAGGAACAAGAAAGTCATGTACGTTTATTCTTTGATAAAGAAAAATTGTTGCGTATTTATAATCAAGATACGCAAAATAATTTCGCTTTGTTTCGTATAGATCCAAAAATTATATCTATCCAGTATGTTTTTCAGGGGCAACAAAGATTGTTTGTGCCTCGATCTAAATTTCCAGATACATTAATAGATATGTTATTAGCTGTGGAAGATAAAAATTTTTATAATCATGATGGGATTCAAATACCTTCAGTAATACGAGCTTTTTTAATTAATATTGTATCTGGTCATACTGTACAAGGAGGAAGTACTATAACACAACAATTAGTAAAAAATTTATTTTTAAATAATACTCGATCATTATGGCGTAAATTTAATGAAATGTATATGGCTTTGATTTTTGAGGTTCGGTATAGTAAAGATCGCATTCTTGAGTTATATTTAAATGAGATTTTTTTTGGTCAAAACGGTAATGATCAAATTCGAGGATTTCCTTTAGCCAGTTTTCATTATTTTGGCAGGCCGGTTGATGAGTTAAGTTTAGATCAACAAGCTATGTTAGTTGGGATGATAAAAGGCGCTTCTTTGTATAGTCCTCGAAAAAATCCAAAAAAAACACTAGAACGTCGTAATTTTATATTAAATTTATTGAGAAATATTGATATGATTGATGCTGATTTGTATAGTATACTTAAATCTCGTCCTTTAGGAGTACAATTAAAAGATGAGGTATTAACTAATCAGCCTGCTTTTATTCAAATGGTATACGAAGAAGTAAGTCGTATAAATAAAATTCACAATTTGGCTGGTTTAAGAATATTTACTACATTGGATCCAATTGCTCAACAAGCTGCTGAAAGATCAATGAAATTAGGCATTCCAAAATTAAGATGTAGTTCTAATATATCAGATTTAGAAGGGGCTATAATAATTGTAGATCGATTTAATGGATCGGTACGCGCTATGGTTGGTGGATCTGAACCTAATTTTTCCGGATTTAATAGAGCTATGCGTGCCCGTCGTCCTATTGGATCATTAATTAAACCAGCAATTTACCTTACTGCTCTAAATCAGCCTCATAAATATCGTTTAAATACGTGGATTGCAGATACCCCTATTAATTTAAAACAACCAGATGGATCAGTATGGTCGCCTAAAAATTATGATCGGCAATTTAGAGGGAAAGTTATGTTAATTGATGCATTTGTAAAATCTCTTAATATTCCTGCTGTTAATTTAGGATTAACAATGGGAATAAATACTATTACTGATATTTTAATGAAGTTGGGTATTTCTGAGAATTTAATTCCTTCTTTTCCGTCGATTTTATTAGGATCTATTAATTTAACTCCAATAAATGTAGCTCAGGAATATCAAACTATAGCGAGTGGAGGACGATACTCTAAATTATCTTGTATAGAACATATTGTAAACTCAGATAATATGACTGTATATCAATATTTTCCTAAAACTAAACGTATGGTTTCTCCTCAATCCGTGTACTTGGTTTTGTTTGCAATGCAGCAAGTTGTAACAAGAGGCACATCTTATGATTTGTCAGTAAAATTTGCTGATTTTCATTTAGCTGCTAAAACAGGCACAACAAATGATTCTCGTGATAGTTGGTTTGTGGGAATTGATGGTAAAGAAGTAGTTGTAATCTGGGTAGGTCGTGATGATAATGGAAAAATGAATTTAACAGGTGCTAGTGGGGCATTAAAATTATATAGCCTTTATTTAGGGCTTGGGCATCCTACTCCGTTACAATTAACAATACCGAGCAATATTATTCAAGTTCCTATAAATTCGTCTGGCAGTGTGCTTTTGTATAATAATTGTAATAAAAATATTTATACGTATGTTTTGCCAATATGGAAAAATGATCATTTTAATGGTATAGAATGCAATATGCTTAATTCGTCAGATGAGGTGATTGCGTATTCTGGGAATGTACTCGATTTTTCAGAAAATCAAGATTTTCGAAAGATGGAAAAGTGGATTAACGAAATTCTTAAGGAATAGTCTAATGTATGATCTGTATAATTATTACAGATATGTAGTGAGTGGTGTTAGTTTTTTGTTTACTAATGGATTATGTAGGTTAAATTATAATGGTATTACTCGTGTAAATATGAGTACTTAATGATAATATATTTTTATTATAGTACGGGTAGGTGAGGTGTATGTATGAAAAATAGTGTTTTTTCTATTCAGTTAACTCCTTTTGCTGCTGACAGAATAAGGTATTGTATGAAGGAACATAAATACATTAACAAATCAAATTTAAAATTTCGTATATATATAATAGGAGGAGGATGTGGAGGATTTCAATATAAATTTATATTAGATGATCAGATATCTGATGATGACTACGTTATTAAAAGTAATGGAGTAACTTTGATTGTAGATTCTATGAGTTTTCAGTATTTAGTTGGGGGGGTAGTAGATTATCGTGAAGAATTATCAGGATCTAAATTTGTTATGATCAATCCAAATGCTAAAATTACTTGTAGTTGTGGATCTTCGTTTAGTATTTAATAGTAGTATGTGTGATTATTTTTGATGTAAATAGTATTAAATTTGTATATGTATGTAAAATATAGTGTATGTGTTTGTATTTAAGAGTTATTAAGGGATAAGAAGTCAAGTTGTTTATCGCATTTATGTTGTGTTTAATTTAAAATCATGTATGTAAAAGTTGATTTTTTATACAATAAAGAGGTTATGTATTAGCTATCAGTATTTGTTATTGAGCTTAGTTTTTAGTTTGACAAGTGTTTTATGATATACGGAATTTGTTAAAATGAATCCAAATAGTATTTGATTCAATCAATTTGCAATAAAAATTTGTTGTTAATTTTTTTTGGAAGTTTATGTTGTATTAGTATAATGTATATTAATACGGGTTATTTAGTGTAATATATAAATTTGGATGGATGGTGGGTGGGAATAAATTATATTTTTGTAACAGGAGGAGTAGTATCGTCCTTAGGAAAAGGAATTATGACGGCGTCTTTAGCTTCAGTTTTAGAAGCTCGAGGATTAAGTGTGACTATAATTAAATTAGATCCGTATATCAATATTGACCCAGGAACAATTAGTCCTGTTCAACATGGTGAAGTATTTATTACAGAAGATGGAGCGGAAACTGATTTAGATTTAGGGCATTACGAGCGTTTTATTCGAACTAAAATGACAAGATATAATAATTTTACAGCTGGACGTATTTACGCTGATGTTTTACAAAAAGAACGACGAGGAGATTATTTAGGAGCTACTGTTCAAATCATTCCTCATGTTACTTGTATGATAAAACGTTGGTTAGTGCGTAATTCTAAAGATTATGATATATTGTTAGTGGAAATTGGAGGAACAGTTGGTGATATTGAATCATTACCTTTTTTAGAAGCTATTAGGCAAATGGCGATAGAGGTTAAAAGAAAACATACCTTATATATACACTTAACCTTGGTTCCGTTTGTTTCTGTGTCTGGAGAATTAAAAACTAAACCTACACAGCATTCAGTAAAGGAATTATTATCGATTGGAATTCAACCTGATATTTTAATTTGTAGATCTGATAGAATTATTGGGGATAGTGAACGACAGAAGATTTCATTATTTTGCAATGTACCTAAACAAGCAATAATTTCTTTACAAGATGTAAGTTCAATTTATAAAATTCCTTTGTTATTACAAAATCAAAAATTAGATGATTATATTTGTAAATATTTTCAATTACATTGTCCTAAAGCTGATTTGTCTGATTGGAAACGTGTAATTTATTATCAAAATAATCCAATAGGTAAGGTTACAATTGGAATAATTGGTAAATATACTGAATTAACAGATGCCTATAAATCTGTGACAGAAGCGTTATATCATGCTGGTTTTAAAAATCGATTTTTTATACAAATTCGTTTTATCAATTCTCAAGATATAGACAATTTAGGTATAGAATCAATGTTAAAAGATCTAGATGGGATTTTAATACCTGGGGGATTTGGGTATAGAGGAGTAGAGGGTAAAATTTTATCCGCTCGATATGCTAGAGAACATAAAATACCATATTTTGGTATTTGTTTGGGAATGCAAGTAGCATTAATTGAATTTGCTCGAAATGTTGTAGGAATGACAGGAGCTAATTCTACCGAATTTGTGGATAATTGTGAATATCCAGTGATTTCTAAAATTAATGAATTTCAGAATCATAATGAATATTTAGAAAAATGTAATAATAATGTTAATTTAGGTGGTACCATGCGTTTGGGCAATCAAGTATGTTATTTAGTAGAAGGGAGTTTAGTTCAAAAAATGTATGGTAAAAAAGTTATATTAGAGCGACATAGGCATCGTTATGAAGTAAATCCGGTTTTGTTTAAGAAAATAGAACATGCTGGTTTGGATTGTGTTGGTTTTTCTAAAGATGAAAACTTAATAGAAATAATTGAATACAAATATCATCCATGGTTTATAGGCAGTCAATTTCATCCAGAATTTAATTCTACTCCTAGAGAAGGACATCCTTTATTTATAGGTTTTATAGGTGCTGCAATACAATATAAAGATTGTCATAATAAATTGATTTGAAACTAAAATATAAGTATGTTTTATATAATATTTTGACTCTGTTATAAGAGAGTATAATTAATAAATTGCATTTACCAAAATAGGAAAATTAATATGTCTAAAATTTTAAATATTATAGGTCGTGAAATAATTGATTCTCGTGGTAATCCTACGGTAGAAGCAGAGGTGCATATTAAAAATGGATTTTTTGGATTAGCTTCGGTTCCGTCAGGATCATCTGTAGGATCTCAGGAAGCATTAGAATTACGAGATCATGATGAGAGTCGATTTTTTGGAAAGGGAGTAAAAAAGTCAGTTGATATTATTAATGGTCCTATTCGTTCTGCTTTGTTGAATGTAGATGTTACTAAGCAGTGTTTTATTGATCAAATTATGATTGATCTAGATGGAACTGATAATAAATCTAAGTTAGGATCGAATTCAATTTTAAGTGTATCGCTTGCAGTTGCTAAAGCTGCTGCTGATGTTATAGGAATACCTTTTTACGAGTATATTTCGAACTTATATGGAGCACCAAATATATATTCCATGCCAATACCTATGATGAATGTCATTAATGGAGGAAAGCATGCTGATAATAATTTAGATATTCAGGAATTTATGATTATCCCTGTAGGAGCAAAAACTATTAAAGAAGCAATACAAATAGGATCAGAAATTTCATGTAATTTAAAGATAATTTTAAGAAATCAAGGAATATTTCCTGCATTAGGTGATGAAGGGGGATATGCTCCTAATTTAATTTCTCATGTCGGAACATTAGAATTAATTAAACAGTCTGTAGAACAATCCAATTATATTTTTGGAAAAGATGTTGTTTTGTCTATGGATTGTGCTGCATCTGAATTGTTTGATAAATCTTCGAATCAGTACAATATAAAAAGTGAAAATTTATGTTGCTCTTCTAAAGAATTTATTGATTATTTATCATTATTAGCACAGAAGTATCCTATTGTTTCTATTGAAGATGCTCAAAGTGAACATGATTGGAATGGTTTTTCTTATCTTACTAAAGTTCTTGGATCTACAATACAATTAGTAGGGGATGATTTATTTGTAACTAATCCTAATTTATTAAATAAAGGAATACAACAAAATATAGCTAACTCTATTTTAATTAAGCCTAATCAGATAGGTTCGTTAACTGAAACTTTATATGTAATAAAGTTAGCTAAGAAACATGGATATACTACAATTATTTCACATCGTTCTGGAGAAACTGAAGATACAAGTATTGCTGATATAGCTGTTGGAACATCTGCTGGGCAAATTAAAACTGGGCCAGTACGTTGTGTTGATCGAACTTCTAAATATAATAGATTAATTCGTATTGAAGAAAAACTAGGGGATGCTGCAAAATTTAACGGGATTAAGGAGATAAAAAATTTTTTTGATAGAAAGAGTGTTATATTTTGATTAATGTTTTTATATGTGTATATTTATGAGTGTTGATCAGTGTTAATTCGGGTTAAATAAGTAGTATATGATATCCTTGAATGAGAATTTGATTAAAAGGATATTATATACAAATTTAGTCGTATTCTTCAATGATATTTTTTATTGAGTTATGTTAGTTGAGTTAAAATTTATTTTATATAAATATAAATATATAATATAAAAATATTTTAGCGCGATAGTAGTAGTTGTATTAAAGATAATAATTATTTAATTAGTTTTTAAGAATTTAATTCTTTTATTTTTATTACAATAGTATTCTAATATTAATATAATGTTATATCCTGTATTTGTAGTTTGTTAAAAATGTACATGGTAGAATTAAATTAATTTAATATACAAACAGTATATATTTATATAATGTAATGATTACTTTAACTCCAGATCAATTAAGTCGTTTACAATCAATATTAAATACATTGTCTAGAGATCAATTAATTTGGGTGTCTGGATATCTGTGGGGTCTTATAAATGTCAATAGATTTACAGATACAACTGTAAGTATTTCTACACAAAATCAAGTATCATCAACAAAACAACGTCTCTCTCAGTTATCTGACAAGATAATCATTATATCTGCTTCTCAAACTGGTAATGCCAGTCAAATAGCACAAAAATTATATAATGATTGTATTAAATCTGGATTGAATGCAACTTTATTCAATGCACGAGATTATACATGTAAAAATATTTCTGAAATAAAATTATTAGTTTTAATAATATCTACATATGGCGAAGGCGATCCTCCAGAAGAAGCAATACCTTTACATAAATACTTATTTTCTCAAAAAGCTATGAGAATGGAAGACACTAGTTTTGTTGTATTAGGGCTTGGAGATCGGTCTTATGAATATTTTGCGAAAGCTGGTAAAGATTTTGATCGACGTTTTGAAGAACTTGGAGCAATTCGATTATATAATCGAGTTGATCTTGATATAGATTTTGAAGATGCAGCTAATATATGGAGAAAAGAAATTATTGAAGTATTGCAGAATAGGATTTCTTCTGATGTAACGATATTTAATTCATTTTCTGATAAAACAATACAAAAGAGCGCTGTTGTTTCATCAGAAAATTGTGGTGATTATTCTGTTTATTGTAAAGAATTTCCTTTTATTGCGTGTTTGTCAAATAGGCAAAAGATAACCAGTCGTAATTCAATGAAAGATATACATCATTTAGAGTTTGATATTTCTGGTTCTAATTTGCTCTATCAACCAGGTGATGCATTAGGGGTGTGGTATGAAAATGATTATGATCTTATCAACGAATTGTTAGAATTATTAAAACTAACGGGTGATGAATGGGTTAATGTCAAAGGTCAATCTATGATTCTTTGTGAAGCCTTAAAAGATCATTATGAATTAACACAAAATACTTCTATTTTTGTGGAAAAAATAGCTACTATTACTAAGAATAAAATGTTATTAGATTTGATGACGGATAGAAAAAAATTAAAGATTTATGTTTTAGAAACACCTATTATTGAAATGATTCGAAATATTTCTCCTGATATTACATTAACTGCTCAAAATTTATTGTTGGCTTTGCGTTCTATGAGACCTAGATTTTATTCTATTTCTTCTGCGCAATTAGAAGTAGGAGAAGAAATACATATTACTGTTAGTGCTGTGCGTTACAGGGTTAATGGTCGATTAAGATCAGGTGGAGCTAGTAGTTATTTGGTAGATCGTTTAAAAGAAAACGATAAACTTCGTATTTTTGTTGAACCTAATCATAATTTTAGATTACCCTCTGATTTTAGTGCTTCTATAGTTATGATTGGAGCAGGAACAGGAATTGCCCCATTTCGTGCGTTTATGCAACATCGAGTATTAAATCAAGCAACTGGAAGAAATTGGCTTTTTTTTGGAAATTTAAGATTTATAGATGATTTTTTATACCAAACCGAATGGCAACGTTATGTTAAGGAAGGAGTCCTTAGTAATATTAGAACAGCTTGGTCTAGAGATCAAGATCATAAAGTTTATATACAAAATAAAATATTAGAGGATGGTTCTGAATTATGGGATTGGATTGAGGAAGGAGCATATATTTATGTATGTGGTGATGCGAAAGGTATGGCTCATGATGTAGAAAAGGCTTTAATTTCATTAACATCAAAATATGGTAATATGAGTACAAACCAAGCGAATGATTTTTGGGATACAATGAGAACCCAGCATCGTTATCAACGGGATGTATATTAATGACAATATTAAAACATACTAAAAAAGTATCATTATCAGATAATGAACGAATAAAAAAAGATAGTAATTTTTTAAGAGGTACTATTAATGAAGATTTAGATAATAATTTAACGGGAGGATTTAATCCAGATAATATTCAATTAATTAAATTTCATGGAATGTATCAACAAGATGATCGAGATGTACGTTTAGAAAGAACTTATCAAAAGTTGGAGCCATTAATCAACATAATGTTGCGTTGTCGTCTCCCTGGAGGGGTGATTACATCGAAACAATGGTTAGCTATTCATAATTTTTCGGAGAAATATACTTTATATGGCACAATTAGACTGACTAATAGACAAACTTTTCAGTTACATGGTTTATTAAAACCACAATTAAAAATTGCGCATCAGTTATTAAATAAATTAGGTCTAGATTCTATTGCTACTGCTGGGGATGTAAATCGAAATGTGATATGTACTGTCAATCCAATGGAATCTACAATTCATTATCAAGTATGGAAATTATCTAAAAGAATTTCAGAATATTTATTACCTCGATCTAAGGCATATGCAGAAATTTGGTTAAATGAACAGAAAACTGAATTTGTAGAATCAGAACCTATTTTAGGAGATTGTTATTTACCTCGTAAGTTTAAAATAGCAATAGCTGTTCCTCCATTTAATGATGTAGATGTTTACGCTAATGATATTGGTCTTGTAGCTATTGCAGACAACATTGGGAATCTTATTGGTTTTAATGTTTTAATAGGGGGAGGTTTAGCTATGACTTATGGGGATAAAACCACGTACCCCAGAAGAGCTAGTGAATTTGGTTATATTGATGCAGTAAATATTTTAAAAATTATTGAGTCGGTAATTACAATACAAAGAGATTGGGGAGATCGATCTAATCGTAAACATGCTAAAACAAAATATACTTTAGTGAGAGTAGGTATAGATACTTTTAAACAAGAGATTGAAAATAGATCTGGATTAATGTTTGCCCCAGTTCGTTCATATATGTTTACTGATAGAGGAGATCGGTTTGGATGGTCGAAAGGTATTAATAAAGATTATTGGAATCTTACATTATTTATTGAAAATGGAAGAATCTTTAATTCATCTCATAAATTGTTAAAACATGGATTAGCAGAAATTTCAAAAGTACATTCAGGTGGTTTTATAATTACTACTAATCAGAATCTAGTTATTTCTAACATACATAAAGATAAAAAAGATATTATTGAGGCTTTATCAAAAGAATATAAGTTATTAGATGATTCTATAACATTACAACGAAAGGCATCTATGGCATGTGTAGCCTTACCGACATGTCCATTAGCAATGGCAGAGGCAGAGCGGTTTTTACCAGATTTTGTTACTAAAATAGAACATATTATGTGTAAATATAATCTTGAAAAAGATTCGATTATTTTAAGGGTAACAGGATGTGCTAATGGTTGTGCACGAGCGATGTTATCAGAAATTGGATTGACAGGAAGAGGGATTGGTCGTTATAACTTATATTTAGGGGGAGATAAAATAGGCACTCGTATTCCACGTTTATATAAGGAGAATATTTCAGAAAGTGAAATTCTAGATATTTTAGAGTACACTATTAAACTGTGGGTAAAAGATAGAAATATTCAAGAATCTTATGGAGATTATGTAGTAAGATCAGGCATTGTTAAACCTGTTTTAAACTCTGAAAAAGATTTTTATTTATGATTTATAGAAAATTAGCCAAATTTGATAAGCGTTTTTGGAGTATTAAAGAATTTAATGCATTATCTTTAAATGAACAAAACACGATATTATATGAATTAAATCAATATTTAGAATCTTTAGAAACAGAAGATAGGATAAAATGGGCTATAAGGCATTTATCTGATAAATGTATATTATCTTCAAGTTTTGGTGTGTATTCATCTGTAAGTGTACATATGATGACTCGTTATTTTCCTGATATTCCTATTATTTTAATTGATACGGGTTATTTGTTTCCAGAAACATATCGTTTTATTGATCACTTGAAAGAAAAAATGAGGTTAAATTTGCATGTTTTTCGATCTAATCGATCTGCTGCATGGCAAGAAGCTCGTTATGGAAAATTATGGGAGCAAGGAGCACAAGGAGTTCAGAGATATAATTTTATTAATAAGGTAAAACCTATGAAGTATGCATTAAAGACATTGCAAGTAGAGGTTTGGTTTGCAGGATTAAGGAGGATACAATCTGATAGCCGTAGAGGTTTAACTATTATAAATGTGCAAAATAATGTGTTTAAATTTTTACCTATTATTGATTGGAATGACACTCAGATGCACAGATATATTACACAATATGAATTGGAATACAATCCATTATGGAAACAGGGATATGTATCAATAGGTGATGTTCATACTACTGTTAAAAAAAAATCAGGGATGAAAGATGAAGAAACCCGTTTTTTTGGATTGCAACGTGAATGTGGATTACATTGTTTTGATAAAAATTAGTTTTAATTTTTTATTTGTATGTTTTATATTTATAATTTTTTGTTTTATGAAATATATAAATTGTTTTAAAAATAGTTTTTTATGAAGAGTAATCTTTAATACATGTATTCGTTTTTTTTGAGAATAAACATAGTTTTGTGAAATACTTACCTTTATTTATTAATTTTAATAAAAAATCCATTTTAGTAGTTGGAGGGGGGATAGTTGCTTTTCGAAAAATACAAATTTTACGAAAATCGGGAGCTATTATTAATATTGTAGCTCGTGTATTGTGTCCTAATTTAAAAAAAATTTTATTTTTAGAAAAAATAATTTGGATTGGAAAAACATTTCAACCTTCCATGTTAGATGGAATATTTTTGATTATTATTTCTACAAATAATATTTTTTTGAATAATGTGATTTTTAAACATGCTGAAAAACGTCGAATTTTAATAAATACTGTAGATAATAAATCTACCTGTTCTTGTATTTTTCCCGCCATTATTGATCGATCTCCTATTATAATAGGTATTTCTTCTTTTGGTACAGCTCCTGTGTTAATTCGTATATTACGAGAGAAATTAGAGTCATTAATACCTGCGTCAATTGGGTATTTGGCTGAATTAGCAGGTACATGGCGTGATAGAGTAAAAAGATATATTAAAAATATATCGTGTAGACGACAATTTTGGGAAAATTTATTTTATAGTGGGCGTATTTTATTTTTAATAGAACAGGGAAAGATAGATCAAGCCAATAAAATTATACAAAATACTATAAAATTAAATAAATTAAATATCAAAAAAAAAGGTAGCGTGGCGTTAGTAGGAGCTGGTCCAGGAGATAAAGAATTATTAACTATTCGAGGATTACAACTCATGCAACAAGCAGATATTATTTTGTATGATAATTTAGTAAATCCAGATATTTTAGATTTAGCTCGTAGAGATGCTGATAAAATTTATGTTGGTAAATCTGCAAATAAACATTCAATTTCTCAAGATCGATTAAATAATTTTATGATTCAATTAGCACAAAAGGGCAATGATATAGTTAGATTAAAAGGAGGAGATTCGTTTATATTTGGTCGTGGTGGAGAAGAGTTGTTAGCAATATCGAAGGCAGGTATTGAGTTTCAAGTAGTACCAGGGATTACAGCAGCTATTGGAGTGGCTGCTTATTCTGGTATTCCTTTGACTCATCGAAAATATGCTCATAGTGTTGTTTTTATTACAGGACATGAGCAATGTAATAATGATTATTATCAAATTAATTGGAAATCGTTGTCAGATAAATATCAAACTATAGTAATATATATGGGAAAACTTAATATTTTAAATATTAGTAAAAACCTTATTTGTAATGGAAGACATATCAATACCCCTGTGGCTATAATTAGCAGAGGTACTTACAAAGATCAAAAAATTTTGATAGGTACATTGATAGAATTAGAAAAGCTTGTGCTTACGGCTAAACAACCAGTGTTATTGATCGTAGGGGAGGTTGTATCATTGCATGATAAAATAAGTTGGTTTGGATCAAATAAGAATTAAAATGTAACAAAATTATAATCAAATAAATATTGTTGGATAGTGGATATATTAAAAGGATAATATATATTATGCTTCAGAATCAGAAATGTATTACTTATTTAAATCAATTAGAGTCAGAAAGTGTTTATATTATTCGTGAAGTAGCTTCTGAATTTCGTAACCCTGTTATGTTATATTCTATTGGAAAGGATTCGTCAGTGATGTTGCATTTAGCTAGAAAGGCATTTTATCCTTGTTCTAGGTTGCCTTTCCCTTTATTACATATTGATACGGGGTGGAAATTTCGTGATATGTATATTTTTCGTGATAACATAGCTAAATCTTCTGATGTGGATTTATTGATTTATAAAAATCAAGAAGGTATATCGATGGGGATTGATCCATTTGTTCATGGAAGTTCAAAATATACAAGTATTATGAAAACAGAAAGTTTAAAAAAAGCTTTAAATAAATATGGGTTTGATGCAGCATTTGGAGGGGCTCGTCGAGATGAAGAAAAAATACGATCTAAAGAACGGATTTTTTCTTTTAGGGATAAGTTTCATGTTTGGAATCCTAAAAATCAACGTCCTGAATTATGGTCAAAATATAATGGCAGGATTAATTCAGGTGAAAGTATTCGTGTGTTTCCTTTATCTAATTGGACAGAATTAGATGTTTGGCAATATATTTTTTTTGAAAAAATTGATGTTGTTCCGTTGTATTTAGCTAAAAGTAGACCTGTTTTGCATAGAAATGGTAATTTGATTATGGTGGATGATAATCGAATTGAATTAAAATCTGAAGAAATTATAAAAAACCGAATGATTAGATTTCGAACTTTAGGTTGTTGGCCATTAACTGGAGCAATAGAATCAGAAGCAGAAACTTTGCCTAAAGTTATTAAGGAAATGTTATTGTCTACGAAAAGTGAACGTTCTGGTCGAGTTATTGATTTTGATCAAGTAGGGTCAATGGAAACAAAAAAGCGTCAAGGTTATTTTTAAAAAAGGAATAGTTATGCTCAATATTTTGGAACAAGAAATTATTGATTGTGGAGGTATAGAAAGCTATTTATATACTCAACAAAATAAAACATTATTAAGATTTTTAACGTGTGGAAGTGTAGATGATGGAAAGAGTACTTTAATTGGTCGTTTATTACATGATACTCAACATGTTTATGATGATCAGTTATGTAACTTGTATTCAGATAATGATCAATTTGGGGTACATAAAGATAAGATAGATTTATCATTATTAGTGGATGGATTACAATTAGAACGTATGCAAGGAATTACTATAGATGTGTCGTATCGTTATTTTTCTTCAAAAAAGCGAAAGTTTATTATAGTTGATACCCCGGGCCATGAAGAATATACTAGAAATATGGTTACTGGAGCTTCTAATAGTAATTTGGCAGTTTTATTAGTTGATGCTTGTAAGGGAATACGAAAGCAAACTAAACGTCATTTGTTTATAAGTTTTTTAATGGGGATTAGAACTATTATTGTGGTAGTAAATAAGATGGATTTAGTAAATTATGATGAAAAAATATTTCAAGATATTACTATAAAATGTTTAAAGATTAATAGTTATCTATCCGAAAGTATTAATATGAAATTTATCCCAATATCCGCTTTGGATGGAGATAATGTAATACAATTATCTAAAAATATGTCATGGTATGATGGTCCTACATTGTTTAATATACTAGATGATATTAAAATTAATTTTGTTACAGATATTAATGATCAGAAATTACGATTACCAATACAGTATATAATTCGTGATCATTTCAATTTTAGAGGTTATTCTGGAACCATTGCTTCAGGTAGTCTTCATAAAGGGCAACAAATTAGAGTATTTCCATCTAATATAACGTCTTATATTAAGCAAATTTTGAATTGTGATAAAAATCAAACTAATGCTTTAACAGGAGAGGCAGTAACAATCACTTTAACAGATGATATTGATGTTAGTAAAGGAGATATATTGATTGATAGTAAAGAAAAAATAAATTTTGTAGAAAGTGTAGTGATAGATGTTATTTGGATGAAAAAGGATGCGCTAAAAAAAGGGCAATATTTTGATGTGAAAATAACTACGAAATTTTATAGAGTACAGATAAAAGATATTTATTATCAAATAGATATGCATACTTTTATTCATCAACAAAGTGATGAAATACCATACAATGGTATTGGAGTAATAGAATTATTGTTTGAAGAGCCGGTAATATTGGATGAATATTTGAAATACCCGGTTACTGGTAGTATGATTTTTATTGATATTTTGAGTAATGATACGGTTGGAGCAGGAATGGTAAAAAATTCTAAAATACATCAAGTTGATGAATTGAACAATAAAAAATATAGTGAATTCGAATTAGCTTTACATGAGTTAATTCAGTTCCATTTTCCTCATTGGAATGTTCCTGATTTGACTTAATTGAAAATAATTGAGCATATTTATAATATGATGATTAAAAATAATAATGGTTTTCGTGGTAGAAATATTAGTTGGAGTTCCTATTGTATTAATAGGAAAAATAGAGAAAAATTACATAAACATCGTGCTATAGTATTGTGGTTTACTGGATTATCAGGATCTGGTAAAACAACTTTAGCTTCTTTTTTAGAAGAAAGGTTATATCATGAAGGGATTAGTACTTATGTTTTAGATGGAGATAATATTAGATATGGGTTATGTAGTAATTTATCATTTAGTCATCAGGATAGGTATGAAAATATACGTAGGGCAGGGGAAGTAGCCTGGTTGATGTTTGATGCTGGGCTAGTTGTGTTGGTTGCGTTTATTTCTCCATGTAGTTCTGATCGAAAAATGGTACGTAATATGTTTTTTAAAAATTGTTTTTTGGAAATTTATATTGATACTCCTATTGAAGTTTGTAAAAGTAGAGATTCAAAAAATTTATATAAGCAAGTTCAAGAAGGAAAAATAAAAAATTTTACTGGTATAGATTCTCCGTATGAATCCCCCGAAAATCCAGATATTTATTTAGATGGGACAAAAACTATACAGGAATTAATTAATCAGTTATTTGACGCTGTCATTTTAAAAATTTTTGTTTAGTTTTGATAAGAATATAAAAGAATAATGTTAATATGTCTTAATGATGCATAGTGTATTTTTTATGAAAATCATAAGCAGTTTTTGATAATTCATATCAATGGTCATAAAAAATAATCAGCATGGATTTTGAGTTAAATATATAGTATTATAGTGTGATATATGTTTTATGGGTAAATCAGGTTATTTGTTGTTGGTAATATTAGTTTGGATACAATACTCGTTGTGGTTAGGTAAGAATGGCATTTTAGTTTGTATCAATATTTATAATGAAAGAAAATTATATAAATGTATGAATAATATCGATCAGATGAAGATTCGAAATAGCCAATTATTATTAGAAATTCATGATTTGCTTTATGGGTATGAGTTAATTGAAGAGCATGCGAGATATAACTTAGGTATGATTAAAAAAGATGAAATCTTTTATTGTATTAAATTTAATGATTAAGTTTTACATTGTATATCTAAACAGATAGATCTGCATAATGTATTATGCACATCTTATATAAATTGTATGTATTTAGATCATAATAATTTTCCAGATATGACTGCTATCCTGCCTGCAGCAGGAATAGGGGGGCGTATGCATAGCTTTCCACCAAAGCAGTATTGCATTATTGGTAATAAAACATTGATTGAATATTCCATCAATGTTTTATTACAGCAGTCTAATATTAAGCATTGTATTGTGGTTATTAATTGCAATGATAATTGGTTTAGTAAATTGTCTGTGTCTTATGACCCGAGAGTTAGTGTTGTAATTGGAGGAAAAACAAGAGCTGATTCTGTTATGGCTGGACTAAAACATGTTAAGAAATCAATGTGGGTGATCATACATGATGCAGTGCGGCCTTGTTTGCATTATCAAGATTTATTGCGTTTATTTAAAATTACCCAATTTTCAAAGATAGGAGGTATTTTAGCAACTCCTGTTGTTAATACGGTTAAAAAGGCTTATGTTGGCTCTAATTTTATTAGTCATACCGTAAGTCGTAATGATTTATGGCATTCTTTAACCCCGCAATTATTTAATTATAATCTCTTAAAAAAATGTCTTGAAAAAGCTTTAATAAATCAAATCATCATCTCTGATGAAGCTTCGGCGATAGAATATTGTGGATATACTTCTATTTTAGTAAGGGGGAGGTCAGATAATATAAAAATTACCTATAAAGATGATTTAAGATTAGCTAAGTTTTATTTATCTGAAATATACAGAAATAAAAATATTTTTAAAATATGATACGTATTGGTCATGGATTTGATGTGCATAGGTTTGGTGGATGTCGACCTTTAATTATAGGAGGAGTACTTGTACCTTTTGAGAAGAAGGTAGTGGCTCACTCAGATGGGGATGTAGTTATACATTCTATTATAGATGCATTATTAGGAGCGTCTTCTAATAGAGATATTGGAACGTTATTTTCAGATACTGATAGTCGATATAATAATATAAATAGCCGAATTTTATTACGTACAGTTTGGAATAAAATTTCTGATCAGGGATATTCGATAGGTAATATTGACGTTACAGTAATTTTACAGCAACCTACAATACAAAAGTACATTTCTCAAATGATTTATTATCTTTCACAAGATTTAAATTGTGTCTTGTCTGCTATTAATATAAAGGCTACTACCACAGAAGATTTAGGATATATTGGTCGATCCGAAGGTATAGCTTGTACTGCAATAGTTTTATTAAAAAAATAATTATATAAAATATATATGCATTATAGTTTATGTGAAATACGGAGTAAGATAATTGTATAGTTACTAAAAATTATCTAATTTTAATAGATTGAAAAATTGGTTAAATAATTTATAGTGTACGTTTTATATCATGGTGATATCGAAAAAATTAACATTGTAATTTTAATAATGAAACATACTAGAGTAGTATTACGGATTTTTTATTTTTACTATTATAAGATAATTAAAAATTTTAAATTTGTTTATATTTATAATCTAACATTAATTAATTAATGTTCTTTTTTATAGAAAATAATGAATGGAAATTTTATTTTTATATTTTTATATTATGTGCTAATTGTCGTTGTGATAGGAATATAGTGATTATTATAAATTTTATAGTTTGCGAAGTGTATATTAATGCTGTTAATAAAATGAATTCATTATTTTAGTGTATTGAAAACATAATAATGTATATCTTAAATTAGAATATTGTATATATATTAGGTATTTTTTTATTATTGTTACTATATATATGTAATTTTTGATCATGTTTTTTATGTATGTGTATATATAAAAAAATAGAGATTTTTAAACTTACAAAAGAGTAGGAGCCCAAGTATTTAATATGTTAGATGAGATTTTGGTAGTATATAAAATGGTAATTTTTACTTTTTTAGAAATATTATTATATTTTGGAATATATTTAAATTTAGATTTTTATATGCCATATCGTATGTATTTTAATACTGTAAAGTGTATATCTTGTATTGAACAATGGCGATTCTGTTATGCTCCCGAAAAACATAATTTTTTTCATGAATATAATAACTTAAATTATAATGTATATAAGGATTCAGTATATGTGGTAAAGGCTGGAGATACTTTATTTTATATAGCTTGGATAACTGGAAATAATTATTTAGATTTATCAAAAAAAAATAATATTAGTGATATTAATATGTTAAAAGTAGGGCAAGTTATAAAAGTGAAGCAGAATATTATAATATGGTCATTATATTGTATTAGAAATAAAATTAAAGAAAAATATATACTCCTACGAAAGACATATATAAAATTATATAAAATCAATTTTTTTAATAATATAACGAGTTGTTTTAATAAATCTGATAAAATTATATTTACTTATTACTGGGCTCGTCCAACTTTAGGGAAGATAATTAATACTTTTTCTGATTGCGAAGGAGGCAATAAAGGAATTGATATATCTGGGTTATTTAATCAACCTATTTTTGCCGCGTATTCTGGAAAAGTAATATATGTAGGTGATGTGTTAAAGGGGTATGGTAATTTAATAATTATTAAGCATGATAATGATTATTTGAGTGCTTATGCTCATAATAATAAAATTTTAGTTACTGAAAGACAACAAGTTAAAACAGGTGAACAAATTGCTACTATGGGAAACAGTGGAACAAATGAAGTGAAATTACATTTTGAAATTAGACATAAAGGAAAATCTGTTAATCCATTATTTTTAATATCTTTTACATACTAATATAATACGAGAAGTATATATATGTATATAAAGAGGGATTTTGTTTACGTATACTGGTTTAATTTGATTTATAAATAAAATCATCGTAATATTAAAGCATCATATATAAATTGTAAATTTGCGTTTGCAATATTTAGCAGTGATTACTAATATGATAATTTAATATTAGATGAAAATATAAATAGTATGAGATAGAATTTACATGTATAAAAGTATTGTAGATGTACGTCAAGAATTTTTAAATTTTTTTCATAAAAAGGAACATCAGATTATTTCTAGTAGTTCTTTAATTCCTGAGAATGATCAAACGTTATTGTTTACTAATTCTGGGATGAATCAGTTTAAAAATATTTTTTTAGGAATAGAAAAGGTATTATTTAAACGAGTTGTTACTGCGCAACGTTGTATGCGAGCTGGAGGTAAACATAATGATTTAAATAATGTGGGTTATACTGAAAGGCATTTAACATTTTTTGAGATGTTGGGAAATTTTAGTTTTGGAGATTATTTTAAAGATAGCGCTATTGAATTTGCTTGGGAATTATTAACTGATTCAAATTGGTTTGCTTTATCTAAGGATAAAATTTGGATTACTACTCATATTTGTGATAATGAGTCTTATGATATTTGGACTAAACATATTGGAATATCAAAAAAAAGGGTTATTAAGATCGGTAGTAAAAATGGACATTATTCTGATTCAGACAATTTTTGGAAAATGGGTAATATTGGCCCGTGTGGGCCTTGTTCAGAAATTTTTTATGATTTAGGTGATAAGTTTCCGGGTGTTCCTCCTAACAATGATATGACAGCATCTAGTGAAAGGTATGTTGAGATTTGGAATTTAGTATTTATGCAATTTAATCAACGGTCAAATGGAAATTTAGAATCTCTTCCTATGTTATCTGTAGATACAGGTATGGGATTAGAACGTATAACTGCGATATTACAGGGAATGTGTAGTAATTATTTGATTGATGTATTTAAAAATTTGATTATTTCTATATCTGAGGTAATGAATGTTAAAAAATCTATTGCGGATAGGTCATTGTATGTGATAGCAGATCATATTCGTGCATGTGCTTTTTTAATTAAAGATGGAATTATTCCTGATAATGAAGGACGTGGTTATGTATTACGTCGTATTATTCGCAGAGCTGTTTGTCATGGAAGAAAACTAGGAGTAAATGGTATTTTTTTTTATAAATTAGTAACACCTTTGATTAGTAGTATGAGTTATATAACTGAAATTTTATGTGATCAAGTAGATTTAATAGAAAAAATTTTATTTAATGAAGAAAAATTATTTGAAAATACTTTAAATAAGGGATTAAAGTTGTTACGAAAATCCTTAATAGAATTAAAAAACAATAAGATTTTAAGTGGTCGAGTTGCGTTTCAATTGTATTCTACTTATGGTTTTCCGTTAGATCTAACTCAAGATATTTGTCATGAATATAATATAAAAATTGATCAATTAGAGTTTGATCAAATTATGTTAAAAGAAAAAAAACAGTCAAAACAATTAAATCGATTTTGTAGAGTCTCTGGTGATATTACTATACCTATTGATATAAGTAGTATATTTGTAGGATATAAACATGTTACTTATAGAGCTAAAATTATTGCATTATTTCAAAATAATGAAGCAGTTAAAATAGTTAAATCAAACACGGAGAGTATGGTGATTCTTGACTTTACTCCTTTTTATGGAGAATCAGGAGGACAAATAGGAGATTGTGGATATTTAAGGGCAGAATCTGGAGGAGTGTTTGAGGTTAGGAATACTAAAAAATATGGAAATATTACAGTTCAGATTGGAATATTAAAAAGTGGAAAGATTAACGTAGGAGAGGAAGTTTTTGCTCAAGTTAACCCATTGAAAAGAAAATTAATTTGTTTAAATCATTCAGCTACACATTTACTACATGCAGCATTATTAGAAATTTTAGGCTCTCATGTTACTCAAAAAGGATCTTTAATAAATGATAGATGTCTACGTTTTGATTTTTCACATTATGACGCTATGACAGAAAAGCAGATAAACTCAGTAGAAAATTTTATAAATCAACAAATTTGGAGTAATTGGGTTATTACGGAAGATTTAATGCCAATAGAATCAGCTTATAATAATACTGATATTATAATGTTATCGAAAAAACAGTATAATCAAGAAGTTCGTGTTGTGCGAATAGGTAATTTTTCTAGTGAATTATGCACAGGTACTCATTCGAAGAATACTGGGAAGATAGGATTATTTGTAATTGTTAAGGAATTGGGTATTGGAGCTGGTATCAGACGTATAGAAGCAACAACTAAAGATTTAGCATTATCTATAATACAACGTAAAAGAACGTTAATTCAGAATATTATACAAATAATGCATACTGATGATGATCATTTATTAAATAAAATACATGCTTTGAAATTATTTTCTAATAAGTTAGAAAAAGAAATAAGAGTATTAAAGAATAAACAAGAAACTCAAAAGATTTTATCTTCTGCACATGAGGTTTATTATATTAAGAATGTGCCAATATTAGTAAAGCAAATTGAAAATATAGAATTAGAAACAGTATTTTATATGGTAGGTTGTATTAAGAGACATTTAAAATCTGGATTAATTGTATTGATTAATACTAGAATAAATAATTCAATTCATTTGATAGTAAGTGTAACTGAAGATCTAATTGAGCGTAATCATATCAATTCTTTGGATGTAGTGCATTATATTATGCATAATGTTGGAGGAAAAGGTGGTGGTAAATCTGATTTTGCTCAGGCTAAAATTGATAATGTAATAAATAAATCTGAATTTGTAGCTAATGTAAAATTATTGTTAAGGAATTTTTTATAAAAACTTAGAAACATAACTCAAGAGATGATTAATTATTGATGTGTGTTTCATAAAATATATATACGATGATGTATGAGAAGATATTAATAGGTATGATATACTAATAAATTTTAGTTATTTAATTTTTTCAAGGAAGGAGTAAAGAATGCTTATTCTAACTCGCCGAGTTGGTGAAACTTTAATTATTGGGGATGAAATAACAGTAACTGTGTTGGGGGTGAAAGGCAATCAAATTCGTATTGGTGTAAATGCGCCTAAAAAAATATCTATACATAGAGAAGAAATTTATCGTAAGATTCAAGATGAAAAAAATTAGATATACTGCATATAAAATGATTTTTAATGAACCGCAGCATAATATAATAATTAATAATTTTTATGTTTTTAATTAAGAGTATTTTATAGATGATGTTGTTTGTAATTTAAAATATTCATGAGTTTAATAAAACATTTATTTTTAAAGTATAAAAATATAAAATAATAGTATGTATGATTATCAAAAAATAAAAATACATAATGTCAGTGAGGTGGCCGAGAGGCTGAAGGCACTCCCCTGCTAAGGGAGTATATGAGTGTATATCGTATCGAGGGTTCGAATCCCTCCCTCACTGTGTTTATTAACATTTTATGTTGGGATATTATTTATTGTATTATATACATTCATTAATAAAAAGATTATACGCACCCGTAGCTCAAATGGATAGAGCACTCGGCTACGAACCGAGAGGTCGGAGGTTCAAATCCTCTCGGGTGTATAGTGTTTTAAGTAACGTAGAAGTTTGTTTTATGCTGCGCTATATTATAATTAATACAATGATTATTGTATTAATATAATTTGATTTAATATTATAATTGAGTAATGGTATTTTTATTATATATTTATGTGTAGGTGTTTTAAAAACAGTTCTATATTTGTTTTACAATGCATTAGTTTGTTGGAAAAAGGTTGAAATTGACGAATAGTAATTATTAATATGATAGAGATCATACAGAAAGTATATAGATAAAGAGAATGTTAATTTAGAGATATTGATTAAATATTTTGAAAAATATGTAAGTATTTATGTAGATATGATGAATCTAGTGTTGTGTAACGAAATACTTAAGTCATTTATTTTTGTGTATGAAATAAAAATTTAAAAATGTAATTGTTAGAATGTTAAGTTGTAATTGATAAAAAGGATTCGTGATACTTGATTTTACAATCAAGTAAAATTGTTTTATGAGTATAAATAAAATTGTTGTATTAGTATTAGTAGATTTGTATAAATAGTTAATGCAAATAATAGTTATTGTTATAATACGATAATTATTAATTATATTAAGGTAGGTAATAAAAAATTTTTCAATGCATTTTTGTTTTAGTCGCTATTATTTATATAGCGTTCTGTGTTTTGATATTTCATGAATGTGCACGAAATAATATATTTAATAAAAATTAAGAAATTTTATGTTATAATGAAAAGCTGATGCTCTAATATAATAAATGTTAATTATCATAGAGTATTAGGGTACTAAAAATAAGTTGCAAGTCCTACGACAAGTTTTATTATTTTTGTGAATTTTTCGTTAATCAAGTAGTATTCACGAAGGTAATTATATACTTGGGTAGTATTGTCTAACAAATATTATTTTATATATAATGGGATATTATTTAGTAATGTAATGAGAATTACATATAATTTTTTAATTTCAATAGAATTTAATGAATTAACATGAGTATATGGTTTTTTCATAATTTTTTTATATGGAGTTTTAGCGATAAATTAGGATATATCTATTATGGTGCGAATTAGGTTGGCTCGGGGTGGGATGAAAAGAAATCCATTCTATTATATAGTTGTGACTGATAGTCGAAACTCTCGGGATGGTAGTTTTATGGAACGAGTTGGGTTTTTTAATCCCTTAGGATTAAATGTATCAAAAAGAGTATTTATTAAATTAGATAGAATTCAGTATTGGATAAATCAAGGTGCTAATCCCTCAAATCGAGTGTGTGAGTTAATAAAAAAATCAAAAAGATTGTTATCAACGTGATAATGAATTGTAAATTATGTAATAATGAGCTAGCTATTTGGACTTTTTTTTAGAAAATACAGAACCTTTGGATCCTGTTATAATAGGAAAAATAGGAGGAGCGTATGGCGTTCAAGGGTGGCTGAAGATAATTTCTTTTACGGATAAAATTGAGGATATTTTTAAGTATTGTCCGTGGTTTATATTGCTGAGATCTCAATGGAAATTAATGATATTAGAGAATTGGAGAGTTATTAATAAACATTATATAGCTAAAATTTCTGACATCTCAAGCAGAGAGATTGCAATGTCATTAGCTCAATGTAATTTGATTATAGATTCTAAAAGTTTGCCTATCTTAAAGAAAGAGGGTGAATATTATTGGAAAGATATCATAGGATGTGAAGTGATTAATATTGATGGAGATTATTTAGGATATGTGATTAATATTATAGAAACTCAAGCTCACGATGTCTTAGTGATTAAACTTAATAGTCATGACGATGTTAAAATAAAAAGTTGCCTTATTCCCTTTGTTCAAAAAAAAATTATTAAATACGTTAGTATAATTAATAGGACTATTATTGTTGATTGGGGAATATATGATCGTTCAAGAGATAAAAAATAATAAACTAATATGAAGTAACTATTATGTTATTTGGAATTATTACTTTATTTCCAGAGATGTTCAATGCTGTTACTCATTATGGCGTAGTAGGTAAGTCGGTACGTAATGGTATAATTTCTGTGAAATTGTGGAATCCTAGAGAATTTTCAAGAAATTCATATAAAAAAGTGGATGATTATCCTTATGGAGGAGGGGCTGGGATGTTAATGTCAAGTCAACCTTTGAAAGAGGCTATTACTGCAGCTCAAAATACATTAGGAGAAGGTTCTAAAGTAATTTATCTTTCTCCTCAAGGAAAACGATTAAATCATAAGTATGTATGTAAATTAGCTCAGAATGAAAAAAATTTAATTTTAGTGTGCGGTCGATATCAAGGCATCGATGAAAGAATAATACAAATGAAAATTAATGAAGAATGGTCTATAGGAGATTATGTTTTAAGTGGAGGGGAATTAGCCGCTATGGTATTTATAGATACGATAGCTCGGGTTTTGCCTGGAACTTTAAATAATCAAGAATCAAAAAGATCAAATTCTTTTTTTAAAAATAGATTAAATTATCCACATTATACTCGTCCAGAGGTTTTTGAGGGAATGAGAGTGCCAGCAATATTGTTATCTGGAAATCATGGTCAAATTTCTCGTTGGAGATTAAAACAATCTTTAGGTAGAACTTGGTTAAAAAGACCGGATTTATTAAAAAAATTAAATCTTAGCAAAGAAGAGAAAATTTTGTTAACGGAATTTAAAAATGAATATCTTGTTTCATTAAGTAATGAATAAAAAAGGAATATGGTATGTATGAAGTAATAAAAAAATTTGAATTACAGCAAATAAAAAAAAATATACCTAGATTGCATCCTGGAGATATAATAGCAGTAAAATTATGGGTCGTTGAAGATGGAAACAAAAAACGTTTTCAAATATTTGAAGGAATGGTAATCTCAATTAAAAATAAAGGGTTACATTCTACTTTTACTGTAAGAAAGATTGCTAGTGGAGAAGGGGTAGAGCGAGTATTTCAAATGCATTCTCCTGTTATTAAAGATATTAAAATTAAAAAATTGGGAATAGTGCGTAAAGCTAAACTTTATTATTTACGCGACCTTCAAGGAAAATCTGCTCGAATTAAAACTCGTTAAAATTCATTTTAATTAATATTACTGGAATTGGAATTATTGATTTTCCATATGTATGAATGGAGTTATATGATGTTTTTGTAGATGTTATTTTATGTATTAATTTAAAATATTGGTTAATCGTTAATAAGGAAAGTAATTATTTTTTGACTATTTGATATAGTAAGCATAAATTGAGAAATATAGAAACCTTTAATATATAAAAAATATCATTATTATTAAGTTATTACTTGAATCAGTTTTTTATTTTTATATTATTCATATTGCAACGAAGGTTATTGATTTTTTATTTTTATATATAGATCAAGTTTTTTAAGTAGGAAAGATATTAATCTATTAATAATAATTTATTTACAATTATGAATAAAACAGCACTAACACTGGTAATATAAATAAATTATAGTATAGATATATATTATGTGATTTTTAGTATTGTAATCTCATTTGTTTTGTGTAGTGATTATAATATTTTTATACAGGTTAATAGTATGCAAAAAAATAATCAAAAAATTTTACAAAATTGTAATATGCAGTCAATAATTGCTCCTGAGCAATTAAAATTGAAATTTCCTTTAATTAAAATTAATCAGCGTAGTGTTGAGTATTCTCAAAATGTTATTAATAATATCATACATAAAAAAGACCCTCGTTTATTAGTAATATGTGGGCCTTGTTCAATCAATGATATTAATGCTGCTTTTGATTATGCAAAAAAATTGAAATGTTTATCAACAGAATTAGAAGATCAATTGTATATAGTGATGCGTGTATATTTAGAAAAACCTCGAACTATTACTGGATGGAAAGGTTTAATTAATGATCCATATATGGATGGTTCTGGTGATATAGAATCTGGATTACAAATATCTCGTCGTTTGTTATTACAATTAATAGAAATAGGATTACCTTTAGCTACTGAAATATTAAATCCAATTTTTCCGCAGTATATTGGCGAACTTTTTAGTTGGGTCTCTATAGGAGCTCGGACTACAGAATCTCAAATACACAGAGAAGTAGCTTCTGGACTGCAGTCAGCAGTAGGTTTTAAGAATAGTACTGATGGTAATATTAATCATGCTATTAATGCAATACAAGCATCAATGATCCCTCATCATTGTATTAGCATTGATCAAACAGGTCAGATATGTGTATTAAATACCGAAGGAAATATTAATAGTCATATAATTTTGAGAGGTGGAATGCATCCTAATTATTATCCAGAAAATATTATTTATTGTGAACAGAGGATAATGGAAGTAGGATTAAATCCAGTGTTAATAATTGATTGTAGTCATGGTAATTCTAAAAAAGATTATACTCAACAAGTTGATGTAGCGAAATCTATAGTTGATCAAATTAAGTTAGGTAATCGTTCTATTGTTGGATTTATGCTTGAAAGTTATTTGTATTCAGGGAATCAAATTTTAGATTTTAATAATCTTTCCTCTATGAAATATGGTGTATCTGTGACTGATGCTTGTATAAATTGGGAAAAAACTCAAGAATTATTGTATTACGTATATAGAGAACTAAAATCAATTCTTACTACCCGTTTAGTAGGAGGGCCTAAACGGAATGATAGAAAATAAACTAAATGTTTTGCGTAATGAAATAGATAAAATAGATAAAAATTTAATTGAATTATTATCTAGGCGATTATCTTTAGTTTCTCAAATAGGGAAAATAAAGAGTCGTTTTGGATTATTCATTTATTCTCCTGAAAGAGAAGAGCAACTTATGTCTTGTAGAAAGAAAGAAGCAATAAAATTAGGAATATCTCCTGATTTAGTTGAAGATGTATTACGTCGAATTATGAGGGAATCTTATTATAAGGAAAGTAAAAAAGGATTTAAAAGGTTATATTCAGATTGTCGTCCTGTTGTTATAATTGGTGGTAAAGGTCGAATGGGACAGTTTTTTGCAAAAATGTTAACTTTATCGGGATATCAGGTTAAAATATTAGATCAAGATGATTGGATAAACGCAAAGTCTATATTAATTAACGTAGGAGTAGTGTTTATTAGTGTTCCAATACATTTAATGACTAAAGTAGTTAATACATTACCCCCCTTACCTGATGATTGTGTCATTATAGATTTGTCTTCTATAAAAACAATATCTTTAAAAACTATTTTAAATATTCATAGTGGACCAGTTTTAGGATTGCATCCTATGTTTTCTCCAGATAATGAAAATATGATAAAGCAAGCTATAATCTGTTGTGAGGGTCGTTATCCAGAATCATATCAGTGGGTTCTGAAACAATTACAATTATGGGGAGCAAAATTGTATTATTGTACCTCCATGGAACACGATAAATATATGAGTTTTATTCAAAGTTTGTGTCATTTAATAACTTTTGCCGATGGGTATCATTTATTTAAAGAAAACGTTGATTTAGATAAGATGATATCTTTTTCCTCTCCAATATTTAAATTAAAATTAATCACAATAGGTAGATTATTTCATCAAGATCCACAATTATATGCAAACATAATTATGGAATCTCACGATAATCTTATTTTAATTAAACGTTATTATAAAAGATTAGGAACAATGTTAATGTGGTTAGAACGAAATGATAAAATAGAGTTCATAGTAAGATTTAATAAAATTAAAAATTGGTTGGGAGTGCATGCTGATGCGTTTTTTAAAGATAGTTGCAAACTACTACAATTAATTACTGATATGAAAAAATGATATTATATAAAACAAAATAATTGTCAAATTGTCAACGATATGATTATTAATATTGATTTTATAGAGTATAATTTTATTCAAATGGGTGAAAGAATTATAATAATTTTTATTTTTCTTTGAAATTTATATTAACAAATGATTGGTAATCGTTAATTGTATGACATTCAGAGTTAAAAGTTAGTATTTTTTACTATAACAAATCGAGTAGAATTATACGGATGGTTCGATATTATTTGGGGTAATAAAAGAGGTTGTAAGCCATAATATTCTCCTCCTTGTATACTACCTAACGCAGCTATATTAGGTTGATTTAAGAAAGCTACTTTCTTTATAGCAACGGCACTACTTGCACATAGTAAAATTTTTAAGTTTGAATTTTTTTTTAAAAATTTACTGCATTGTTGCACAGGTTGGGGATGACTGTAGATAATTTTAATTTTGTTTAGAGAGATTTGATTGTTTTTTACTAATATATGGTGTTGTATAGGAATTGTAATGTTTCCAATTAACATTAAGTGGGTTTTTGATAGTAAATTACATACTTCTTCGATGAATCCTGAATTGGAATTTTCAATAGGTAAAATACCATACTCAGCTTTTTGAGTTTCTACTAAGAAAAAAATATCCTGAAAATTCTGACAACTGCATTCTATGAATTTACCAAAATAATAATGTGCGTATTTCATAGCTGCAATATGAGAATATGAACCTTTTGGGCCTAGGAATGCTATATGTATTGTTGCTTTGTTTTGAGTCATAATTATTTTTTATAATAAATATAGGTATGTTTTTACATATATTGTATAATTGTATATATAAGGATTATTTTTTTTTGATACATATGTATATTATTACATATTACATAAATATGTATATATAATTTTCATTTCATGTAGAGAAGCAATATGTTAGGTATCATTTATTTTCAGAAATAATTTTATTTACTATATTGGATTGATCTAATAAAGATACTTTTTGATATGCTCGTTTCATATAATATAATGCTTCATAAGTAGCTGGAGTATTTGGAAAGTAACGTAGCATTCTTTCTGATCGTAGAATTACTGATATATAAGAATTTCTTTGATCGTAGAATTTGATGATGGCTAATTCATAATTAGCTATTCTATTTTTTAAGATGATTAAACGTTTATAAGCGTCTATGTAATATTGACTATTAGGATGGTTTTGAATAATTTTAGAGAAACTATGAAATGCAATATTTGCGTAGCTTGGGTTATGTTTGAACCAACTTTTATGCCAGTATTTGTGCGCAAAGTAGGAATTATTTTTATCTAAATTCATATTAATTAATCCTTGCATATATAAAACATAGTCAAGGTTTTTGTGATTAGGATATGAACTTAAAAAACGTTGAATAAAATTATTAGCTGATTGAAAATCGTGCAATTTATAATATGCGTAAATTAAGTCTAAGTAAATTTGTTGAGGATAGGGTTCAAACGGATGTAAATTATTTAAACGTAATAATTTTTGAATTGATTCTGTATAATTATTGTGTAGAAGCTTATCATGAGCAGATTTATAAAGATCACTAGAGTTTTGATGTTTTATTTTATGATGAGATTTTGCCATTAAGAAAGATGTACTGAAAATATTTATAATCAATATAGATGATAATAATATATATGGTTTAATGAATTTTATTTTTTGATTATTTTTATTATTAATTTTCATCATAAGTAAGATTTTAATATATCATTAAAACATTTATATGTTTTTTATTAAATAATATATGTTAGAAAAAATATATGATAATATAACAATTAAACCTATAGTTGTACAAATAGCTTATTCAGGAAAACGGTTGGATTGGGTACTTTCTGAGTTATTACCTCAATTTTCTCGTTCTCAAATAAAACGATGGATTATTAATAAAAAGGTAGTAATTAATAATCAAATATCTGTTTTACCAAAAAAAAAAGTGATTTCGGGAGAAATCATTGAAATTAATGATATAAATAATGATAGTACATCAGATTGCAATAATAATATTTTAATTCCACAAAATATTTCGTTAAATATAGTATATGAGGATAATGATATTTTAGTAATTAATAAGCCAAGTAACATGGTAGTGCATCCTGGGGTTAAGAATAATAAGGACACCGTATTAAATGCGTTATTATATCGATATCCATCAATTATGCAAATATCGAAACAAGCTGGAATAGTACAACGCTTAGATAAAGATACAACAGGTTTGATGATTATAGCTAAAACTTATCTTGCATACACTAACTTATTACAATCGTTTAAGATGAAACAGGTGATAAAAGAATATGATGCAGTAGTTTGTGGTACTTTTTCTTATAACGCAGGAATTATAAGTCAACCCATTCGAAGGCATTCTATTAATAGAACTTGTATGACCGTTCACCCTCATGGGAAACCTGCTGTTACCCGTTATTCTGTTGTAGAATCTTTTGGTCGTACATATAGTAGAATCCGGGTATATTTAGAAACAGGAAGAACTCATCAGATTAGGGTTCATATGGCTTATATTAATCATCCGGTAGTAGGGGATGTGAAATATGGAATTAAATTTAAAAATTCTACTACTGGGAAGTTGAGTATATCTGATGACGTAAGTATTTGTTTAAGTAGTTTTAATAGACAAGCGCTACATGCATGTAAATTACAATTGGTTCATCCAATTACTAGACTAAAAATGCATTGGATCGTACCTTTACCTGAAGATATGTTAAAATTAGTTACTGTTTTGAAAAAAATGTAAAACTTATTAAGTTATATATTATAAGTTAGGTATAGTAAAATTTAGAATGTGTGTTATATGGTATTAATATGCATTGATGTATATAGAGTTTTATTTATCAAGCTTATGGTATGTAAGTAATAGTATGTTCACAAATTGTTTTACATATAATATTTGATATTATCATGGATAATTATAGTTGTTTTATTTTAGGGTTGATAAGTTTAATTATCACAAAAAAAAATGGTAATAATATATGAGATTAGATCGTTTTACTTATGACTTTCAATTAGCGTTATCCGATGCTCAGTCCATTGCATTAGGTCGAGATAATCAGTTTGTAGAGCCTATACATTTAATGTATGCTTTTTTAAAGGAAGAGAATGAATCAATATATGTATTATTAAATGAATCAGGGGTTAATATCAATAAATTAACTAAATTAGTAATACAAGCGTGTGATGCGTTACCTACTGTAGAAGGTATTGGTGGAGACATACAATTTTCTAGTAATTTAATTACAGTATTAAATTTATGTGATAAATTGTCTCAGAAATATAAAGAGACTGTGATTTCTTCAACTATTTTTGTATTAGCCTCTATTAAATCAGCAGGTGTTTTGAGTGATATTTTAAAAGAGTCAGGAATGACTGAGATACATTTAGAAAAATCAATTCAATTGTTACGAGAAAATAATTTTATGCATGGTAATAGTTCAAAAAATAATGTTAAGCAAATATTAAAAAAATTTACTGTTGATATCACGAAATTTGCTGAACAAGGTAATTTAGATCCGGTTATTGGTAGGGATGAAGAGATTAGACGAACTATACAAGTTTTACAAAGAAGGACTAAAAATAACCCCGTTCTTATAGGTAATCCTGGAGTGGGGAAAACAGCTATTGTGGAAGGATTAGCTCAGCGTATTATTAATGGAGAAGTTCCAGATGGATTGAAAAATAGCCGTATATTATCATTAGATATAGCGGCCTTATTGGCTGGAACAAAATATCGTGGAGAATTTGAAGAACGTTTTAAAAAAGTATTAAATTCTTTGGTTAGTAAAGATAGTAATATTATTTTATTTATTGATGAATTGCATGTTATGGTAGGAGCTGGTAAAACAGACGGGGCAATGGATGCAAGTAACATGATTAAACCAAAATTAGCAAGAGGAGAATTGCATTGTGTGGGTGCAACAACATTTGATGAATATAGTAAATATATTGAAAAAGATGCTGCTTTAGAAAGACGATTCCAAAAAATATTTATTATTGAGCCTAACATTAAAGATACAATAGCTATTCTTCGTGGATTAAAGGAACGTTATGAATTACATCATAATGTTCACATTACTGATCCTGCAATAGTAGCTGCAGCGACTTTATCTAAAAGATATATTTCTGATCGTCAATTACCGGATAAAGCTATTGATTTAATTGATGAAGCAGCTTCTAGTATTCGTATACAGATTGATTCAAAACCAGAGGATTTGGATAGATTAGATCGTCGAATTATACAATTAAAATTAGAAAAACAGGCATTAAAAAAGGAATCGGATAAAGCTAGTAAAAAACGTTTAGAGATATTAAAAAAGGAATTAATGGAACAAGAAAGTGCATATCTTGTTTTGGAATCAGAATGGAAACGTGAAAAAAGCTCTTTATCTGATATACAAAATATCAAATCTGATTTGGAAAAAGCTAAAATTGCTTTAGAGCAAGCACGACGTTTTGGGGATTTAGATAAAATGTCTGAGTTACAATATGGCAGTATACCGTCATTAGAAAAAAAATTATTAAATGCTACGCAATCTAATAATAAAAAAATGCGTCTTTTACGTAATTATGTATCTGAAACAGAAATTGCCGAAGTTTTATCTAAGTGGACGGGAATACCTATATCTAGGATATTAACTAACGAAAAATGTAAATTATTGAATATGGAAAAAATTTTACATCAATTAGTAATAGGTCAGGATGATGCGGTTCAATCTGTTTCTAATGCAATACGACGTAGTCGTTCTGGACTATCAGATCCTAAACGGCCTATAGGATCTTTTATGTTTTTAGGACCAACAGGTGTTGGAAAAACCGAATTGTGTAAATCATTATCTTATTTTTTGTTTGATACTGATAGTGCTATGGTACGTATAGATATGTCAGAATTCATGGAAAAACATTCTGTATCAAAGTTATTGGGCGCGCCTCCTGGGTATATTGGCTATGAAACTGGAGGGTATTTAACAGAAGCGGTTCGTCGACGACCTTATTCTATAGTTTTATTAGATGAAATTGAAAAAGCACATTCAGATATCTTTAATGTTTTGTTACAAGTTTTAGATGATGGGAGATTAACCGATAATCAAGGTAGAACTATTAATTTTAGTAACACTGTCATGATTATGACTTCTAATTTGGGATCGGATCTGATTCAAAAAAAATTTAAATCTTTGGATTATTTTGAAATGAAAACAATGGTATTAAATGTGGTAAATCAATATTTTAAACCGGAATTTATTAATAGAATAGATGAAATTGTAGTATTTCATCCTCTTAATATTGAGCATTTAATTAAAATTGCAAATATCCAATTAAAAGAGTTGTGTCATAGGTTGGAAGAGAAGGGGTATCCTTGTACTCATATAACTAAAGAAGCCTTGTTGTTTTTGTCCAAAATTGGGTACGATTCAGTATATGGAGCGCGTCCATTAAAACGTGTTATACAGCAATATGTTGAAAATCCCTTATCTCAGAAAATATTGGCTGAACATTTTTTACCAGGTAAAAAAATTATTTTAGATGTTAAAAATAATGAAATTATTTTTTCTCAGAATGAAATTTAAAAAATTAAAAGAAAGTTTATTTAGTTCATCATATTGAATGTAAAATAATTATGTAGTCCATTAGTAATGTGTATAAATTTATCTAGTCAATGCTACAAAATAGTACATCTTTTATTTTTAAGATATAAAAGTAGTAGATTTATTGTAATTTATTATATTGTGTTAGAATAATAGCGATCCGATTATATTAAAAAGGTATAAATAATTTTTATATACTATTATATGATAATAGTGTGTTTTATTTTTTTAAAAATAAGATATGAAGCATTGTGTACAATTAAAATTATTAAATACTTTTTCAGTTAGTGCATATGCTGATCAATTAGTTGAAGTTTATGATGAATGTTCATTGTTGCATTATTGGGAAAAGAGTCAAAGAGATGGGAGGGGGGTTCTTATTTTAGGAGCAGGAAGCAATATTTTGTTTTTGGGAGATTATAGAGGTACTGTTTTGTTAAATAGGATTAAGGGTATTTTTATTACGGAAAGTAAAGTAGAATGGAGATTACATGTTGGAGCTGGAGAGCGATGGAATAAATTAGTTGCATATACTATAAATAATAATATTCCTGGTTTAGAAAATTTAGCATGTATTCCAGGATGTGTTGGAGCGGCTCCAATTCAAAATATTGGAGCGTATGGGCTTGAATTTTCTCAGGTGTGTGAATATGTGGATGTATTAGATTTAGAGCAAAGAAAAAAAATACGTTTTTATTGTCATGAATGTTGTTTTAAATATAGAGAAAGTATTTTTAAAGTAAATTTGCATAAATATGCAATATTATTTATAGGATTAAAACTACATAAACATTGGAAACCTATTTTACATTATCTTCAATTATATTATCCTAATTTGAGTTTATCTACTACTCCACATACAGTATTAAATGCTATTATTTTAATAAGACAAAAGAAATTGCCTGATCCTATGATTCATGGGAATGCTGGAAGTTTTTTTAAAAATCCAGTAGTATCAACAAATACGGCTCTTTCTTTATTAAACAAATATCCGAATATGCCATATTATATTCATCAGAATGATAAAATAAAATTATTGGCTGGATGGTTGATTGAAAATTGTAAATTAAAAGGATATGTGTTAGGAGAAGCTTCAGTGTATTATAAAAATGCTTTAATATTAATTAATAATAGACAGAAAGCTACTGGTATGGAAATAGCAAAATTAGCATATTATGTATATAATAAAGTTGCAATAAAATTTAATATTTACTTACAACCTGAAGTTAGATTAATGGGGCAAATAGGAGAAATTAATTTAGTTAAAATGTTTAGCAATTAAATTTTTTATTATTAAATATACAATGATAGTATTAAGTTTTAATTTAGTAGAGTAAATATATTAGTATTTGTTTTGAATCTAATTTTTATGTAAAAAGTTTTATCTGAGAATTGGAATGTAATTTGGATTAAAGTTTTGTTAAAATGTAAAAGAAATTGTTGTTTCTCTTTATTTCAGTCTAGCTTGAGTGAAGTTGAGATTTCAGCTCAATTATCAGAAGGAAGGGTAGTTGTGTTGGATATAATTCATTCTACAAGTCAATACATTATAGATAATTTGAAATATGTAAAACCTGGAGATGTTTTTGTTACAGAAAATCAAACTCAAGGTCGAGGAAGGCGTGGAAATTTGTGGATTTCTCCTGATAAACAAAGTATTTGTTTGTCTATGTATTGGAGATTATCTCGAAAATTATTTACTACAATTGAGTTAAGTTTAATAATTAGTTTTGCTGTTTCAGAAGTTTTAAAAAGAATAGGAATATTTCAAGTTAAAATTAAATGGCCTAATGATTTATACGTTAATGGTAAAAAATTGGCTGGAATTTTAATCGAAATAATAACAAAAAATAAAAATATATCTCATTTAATAATAGGAATAGGAATTAATGTATCTATATGTTTAAATACTAAATTAAATTTAAAAATGAGTGAAAGTTGGATAGATCTGAAAGATATTAATATTTATACAGATCGAAATATGTTAGTAGTTGATTTAGTCAATGAATTAAGAAGAACATTAAAACATTTTGAACACAATAGGTGTGTATTATTTAAGTATTATAAACGAATCTTTGATTATTTATATAATAAGTCAGTAGCTTTGTTGATAGATGGTAATGTAAAATATGGTGTTGTTGTAGGGATTAATAGTGATGGATCGTTATTAGTAATGGACAGATTTGGAATTATTAGTGCATATTTGAAAGAAAATATATCTATTCAATTATTATAAAAATAATAATCTGTAATTCTGTAGGATTAGAATAGAATTCTGAAATATAAAGAGATTTTAAGAGGTTTAAATTTTGAAAAAATTTATACCGTTCGTAAGGTTTGAAAGAATTTAATTAGTGTAGAGATTTTTTATGTTATATGAATTAAACAAGGTGTTGATTAGGGTTATTTGATTTTATAAGTAATAGAAATAGGCTATATTTTTACAATTTTTTGTGATCCAATTACTATTGGTTATTATGTGCTACTATAGTAGAGTATATTTCATAACGTGAGATTAAGATAATAATCTTGATTTATATAAATGAATTGATTTTGAGTTTTTTTGAAATTTAATGTCATTGATGGTACTATATTATAAATTTTAATTTTGATGGTGGATATGTTGATATTTTTAGCTCAAAGGTAAAATTGAAATGTAAGTTTGATAGGGTAATTGTTTTTATGTATGAGAAAGATATAAAATAGTTTATATTAGCTTCTAATGGGGCTTACGGGGTGTTTATTTCTAATAGATAAGTGAATATAGTGGGGTTTTATATTTTCAACATAGTTTAGTTATTATGTGAAACAAAAAAGAATTATAGTATTTTTTATAAAAAATTTTTAGAATACAAATATTTTTAAGGGTTATTGGAATTGATAATAAATTAAATGGAATCAGGATTAACTGATGTTAATTATTTTAATACTAGATTATTTTAATGCCGGTGTAGCTCAGAAGGAAGAGCAACTGATTTGTAATCAGTAGGTCGAAGGTTCAAATCCTTTTGCCGGCATTTTGAGTATAAATAATATATAATGATGGGATGGGGTTCCCGAGTGGCTAAAGGGAGCAGACTGTAAATCTGCCGTCGTAGACTTCGAAGGTTCAAATCCTTCCCCCATCATTTTATTTTAATGAGTTACATCGGTAGGATTAATCGATGAACGAGAATATGTAAAGATTATACATTATATAAAAATTAAATAAGATGTAATAAATGAATTAAATACATAGGTAAGGTGGGCATCGTATAATGGTTATTACCTCAACCTTCCAAGTTGATGATGTGGGTTCGATTCCCACTGTCCGCTGTTTATTTTTCTAATTAATTATATATATTGTAAGAAATATTAAATAAATAAATGAAGTGCTGATATAGCTCAGAGGTAGAGCACTCCCTTGGTAAGGGAGAGGTCAGCAGTTCGATTCTGCTTATCAGCATTATATATGGTGACAGCATAATAGTTTATCGAGTAAAAATATTAAAAATTTTCATGAGTATAATAAAGGAATCTTGTGTTTTTGTATCATAGGTATTTCTTGAACAATGGATGCAGTAATGTTAAAAAATCGGGGTAAACTATTAGTATATCCATATTAATAATTGTGTATATTTATATAATTGAGGAAACGATCAATATGAAAGGTGATAAAAGTATTATTTCGAATCTTAACCGTTTGTTAAGTAATGAATTAATTGCTGTAAATCAATATTTCTTGCATTCAAAAATTTTTAAAAATTGGGGATTAAAACGTTTAAATGATATAGAACATACAGAGTTTATGGATGAACTAAAGCATGCAGATTTGTATATTGAACGTATTTTATTTTTAGAAGGGTCTCCTATTATAAGAAGTATAAATGAATTTAGCATATGTAAAAATGTTGAAGATATCTTGCGTATGGATTTACAAATAGAGTATAATGGAATAAATGATTTAAAAGAAAGTATTAAAAATGCTGATTTAGCACAAGATTATGTTTCTAAAAAAATTATGACAAAAGTTCTATGCGATGAAGAGAAACATGTTGGTTTTTTAGAAACAGAATTAGCTCTTATTAATCAAATAGGTGTGAGTAATTATATGCAATCTCAGATGAATGGATAGTTTTTAAGATTGGTAATGAAAATCAGACATATTGATGAAATGAGTTGGAGTTATATCGATCAATAAGGAATGTTGAATTGAGAGTTTTACTATGACAGTATATTGGTATGTATGCATTCTTACGATGTGAAATATGGTGTAATTTAAGTTATTTCTTATAGTGGAAATTTTATTATAAATTGGGATATTCTATTTACTAGAGGTGTAAAAATAAATAATGCAGAATCAAAGGATTAGGATTCGTTTAAAAGCATTTGATCATAGGCTGATTGATAAGTCTACTTTAGAAATTGTTGAAACAGCAAAACGAACTGGAGCTCAAGTTCATGGTCCTGTCCCTTTGCCTACTAGAAAAGAACGGTTTACTATTTTAGTTTCTCCTCATGTTAATAAGGATGCTAGAGATCAATATGAAATACGTACTCATAAGAGATTGATAGATATAGTTGACCCCACTGATAAGACTGTAGATGCCTTAATGAAATTAGATTTAGCCGCAGGAGTGGATGTACAAATTAGTCTTGGTTAATTTTTATTAGAAAACCAGAAATATTATTGCATGTAAATAAATTAATAAACATTCCAATAAAATACATAATTTTTTATTTATAGAGAGTATGAGTTGGCAGAATGAACGGGTTAATTGGTAGAAAATTGGGAATGACTAGATTATTTGGAGAGGATGGAGTTTCGATACCAGTCACTATGGTTGAAGTACTTCCTAATCATGTTATTCAAATTAAGAATCTTAAAAGAGATGGTTACTGTGCGGTTCAGGTAACTACTGGGCATAGTAAGGTGAATTGTTTAAATAAACCACAATTAGGGCATTTAAAAAAGGCAGGAGTAAAGCCAGGAAAAGGTTTATGGGAATTTAGAGTAAATTCTGATTCTACTATATCCCTTGGTGATGTTATAACTATAGAAATTTTTAAAAATGCTAAAGAAGTTGATGTTACTGGAATTTCGAAAGGCAAAGGTTTTTCGGGTACAATAAAACGATGGAATTTTCATACTCAAGATGCGAGTCATGGCAATTCTTTATCTCATAGAGCCCCCGGGTCTATCGGCCAAAATCAAACTCCAGGAAAAGTATTTAAAGGAAAAAAAATGGCAGGTCAATTAGGAAATAGTAGAGTTACTGTGCAGAATTTAAAGATAATTAATGTTAATTTGAATGATAATGTTTTATTAATTAAAGGGGCAATTCCCGGAACAATTGGGGAACATGTGATAGTAAAAAAATCTATTAAAGTGAAGTTTGGTAATGCGGGTGTTATATGAGTTTAGAATTGCAATGTTTTATCATAGGTGATCAAAACAGGCTGAATAGTTCAGTTATGTTGCCTGTGTCTGAAAAAATTTTTAAGTACCCTTTTAATATGTCATTAATACATCAAGTAGTCTCGAGTTATTTAATTAATTCTAGACAAGGCTCGAGATCTCAGAAATCTCGAGCTGAAGTATCTGGATCTAATAAGAAGCCTTGGCGTCAAAAGGGTACTGGTCGGGCTCGTTCTGGCTCATTAAAAAGTCCAATTTGGCGTTCTGGAGGAGTGACTTTTGCAGCTAAGCCTAAAAAGTATAATCAAAAAATTAATAAAAAAATGTATAAAGGAGCAATAAAAAGTATTTTGTCTAAATTAGTCAGCGAAAATAGATTATTATTAATAGAAAATTTATTTTTAGAAAAACCTAAAACCAAATTGTTTTTAGAAAAATTAAATTGTTTAATAGCTTTGAACAAAAGCATGTTATTTATTACCGATATGATAGAATCAAATGTTTTGTTGGCAACTAGAAATCTGTATAAAGTAGAAGTTCGGGATTTATATCATATGGATCCTGTAAGTTTGGTTAAATTTGACATCGTTATTTTCACCAAAAAAGTGTTGAATAAAATTGAGACTGCATTAATATGATTTATATAGAACGTTTATTAAAGGTAATAAAAGTTCCTCATATTTCTGAAAAAGCATCTATTGTTTTAGAAAAAAACAATGTTGTTATTTTAAAAGTATCAAAGAATTCAACTAAAATGGATATTCAAGATGCTGTTTGTATGTTGTTTTCTGTAACAGTAAAAAAAATAAATATTTTAATGGTTGCTGGAAAAACTAAAGGATCGAAGGGAAATATTGGGAGACGATGTGATTGGAAAAAAGCGTATGTAATTTTAAATAGTGGGTGTAAGATAGATTTGTTTGATAAAATTAGGTAATTAAGGTATAAAATGGGTATGTATTGTAAATATGGCGATAATCAAATGTAATCCTACTTCTCCTGGTAGAAGACATCTTATTAAATTAGTTAATACTGAATTATATAAAGGTAGGCCTTATTCTGAATTGTTATCGAAAATAACAACGAAAAAATCAGGTGGTCGGAATAATTACGGACGAATTACTACTCGACATATTGGAGGGGGTCATAAAAGGCGTTATAGAATTATAGATTTTAAACGAAATAAAGATAATATTAATGCTATAGTAGAGCGAATAGAGTATGATCCAAATAGATCAGCGAATATTGCTTTATTGTTATATAAAGATGGAGAACGTCGTTATATTTTAGCTCCAAAAGATTTACGCATTGGAGACGTTGTTGTTTCTGGATCAGGTATAGATATTACAATTAAATCCGGAAATTCTTTACCTATGATTAATATTCCTGTAGGGTCTATTGTTCACAATATAGAAATGAAATTAGGAAAAGGGGGGCAATTAGCTCGTTCAGCTGGAACGTATGCCCAAATTATATCTAAAGATAAGGGATATATAAATTTACGTTTACGGTCAGGTGAAATACGTAAAGTACGTTGTGAATGTAGGGCAACGATAGGAGAGGTTGGTAATTCTGAACATATGTTGCGTGCTTTAGGTAAAGCAGGAGCAAATAGATGGAGAGGCGTACGTCCTACTGTTCGAGGGACAGCTATGAATCCTATTGATCATCCTCATGGGGGAGGAGAGGGTAAAAATTTTGGAAAACATCCAGTTTCTCCTTGGGGAATGCAGTCAAAAGGAAAAAAAACCCGTCGAAATAAGCGCACAAATAAATTTATATTGTATAATCGTCATAATAAATAAAATTTTTATGGTTTAAAAAGGTAATGTATGTCTCGTTCTCTTAAAAAAGGTCCATTTATTGATTTACATTTGTTAAAAAAAGTGGAAAAAGTAGTAAAAACTGGGGATAAAAAACCTATTAAAACTTGGTCTCGAAGGTCAACGATTTTTCCTAAAATGATTGGTTTGACTATATTAGTCCATAATGGAAAACAACATATACCTATTTTTATTTCGGATGAAATGGTGGGCCATAAGCTTGGAGAGTTTTCTCCAACTCGAACATATAGAGGACATCATTCAATTGATAAAAGAATTAAGAAGCGTTACTAGTAATTTTATTTGTATTCAATATAGATAATGTTAATATATTAATTAAGGATGTTTTGCATGGAATCGATGGCTAAATATCGATATATTCGGTCTTCTGCTCAGAAGGTTCGTTTAGTTGTTAATATGATCAGAGGTAAGTATGTATCACGAGCATTAGATATTTTGAATTATACTAATAAGAAATCTGCTTATGTAGTAAAAAAGACTTTAGAATCAGCTATAGCTAATGCAGAGCATAATGATGGCATGAATATTGATAATTTAAAAATTATTAAAATTTTTGTTGATAATGGCCCAAGTATTAAGCGAATTATGCCGAGAGCTAAGGGTCGTTCAGATCGAATTTTAAAACGAACTAGTCACCTTACTGTGGTAGTATCTGAAGAAAAATAAAGTTGTATAGTGGGTGTTAAGTGTATTAAGAGAAGAGGAGTATTTGTAGCATATGGGTCAGAAAGTACATCCAAATGGAATGCGTTTAGGTATTATTAAATTTTGGTATTCTACTTGGTACGCAAATAATAAAGATTTTTCTAAAAATTTAAATAATGATTTTGAAGTTCGTCGATTTTTAACTAAAGAATTATCTAAAGCTTTAATATCTCGTATAATTATTGAACGACCAGCTAAAAGTATGCGTGTAACTATTTATACAGCTAGACCAGGAATTGTGATAGGAAAAAAAGGAGGAGATGTTGAAAAGTTACGTGAAAAAGTAGCGAAAATTTCTGGAGTTCCAACTCAATTAAATATTTCTGAGGTTAGAAAACCAGAATTAGATGCCAAACTATTAGCTGATAATATAGCTTCTCAATTAGAACGAAGAGTCATATTTAGGAGAGCAATAAAAAGAGCAGCGCAGAGTGCTATTCGATTAGGGGCCGAAGGTATTAAAATAGAGATTAGTGGAAGATTAAGTGGGGCTGAAATTGCACGTACTGAGTGGCATAGAGAAGGCCGGGTGCCCCTGCATACTTTACGAGCTAATATTGATTATAGTTTGTCAGAGGCTTACACTACTTATGGAGTATTAGGAGTAAAAGTTTGGATATTTAAGGGGGAAATTTTAGATACAAAGTTATTTGATGAGTTTAAAACATCAGCCCAATTAATTAGTAGTTTTTCCAAACACAGGAATAAAACTCGGTTGTAAGAAAGAAATAACGGAAGTAGAGGAGATATAGATTTTGTTGTATCCAAAACGTACAAAGTATAGAAAAATGCATAAAGGCCGAAATAGAGGGATAGTAGTAAATGATAAGATACATTTTGGAACTTTTGCTTTAAAAGCTGTTGACAGAGGTAGGTTGAAATCGTGTCAAATCGAATCAGCCCGTAGAGCTATAACTCGTGCTGTGAAACGTCAAGGAAAAATTTGGATTCGTGTGTTTCCAGATAAACCTATTACTGAGAAGCCTTTAGAGGTTAGAATGGGTAAAGGTAAAGGCAATGTAGAATATTGGGTTGCTTTGGTGCAGCCTGGTAGGATATTATATGAAATGAGTGGGATTTCTCAGGATTTAGCTACTTATGCCTTTAAGTTGGGTGCTTCAAAATTACCAATAAAAACGATTATTATAGGATTACAACATAGTGAATAAATTTTTTAAAATTTTAAATAGCAATAATAAGACTAATCAGTCTGAAAGACTAAAATTACTTCATGCCTTGCATAAGCATTTTAATTTACATATACAATTAAAAATAGGACAATTTCGAAAATCACATTTATTGAAGCAATCTCGTCATGATATTGCTCGTTTAAAGTTTTTTGAAAATAAAAAGTGTATTTAACATAGTATAGAAGGAATTTATATTTTATGGTTAATAAAATACGTGTATTGAGGGGATTTGTAATAAGTAATAAAATGCAGAAATCGATAGTTGTAACTGTAGATCGTTTAGTGAAGCATCCTATATATAGAAAGTTTATTAAGCGTACTACTAAATTTTACGTTCACGATGTTAATAATGAAAGCTCAGTAGGAGATTTAGTTGAATTTCGTGAGTGTCGTCCTATTTCTAAAATGAAATCTTGGATGATGACTGCTATTATTAAAAGAGCTAATGTATCGTAAGAATATATTTACTAAGAGTTAAATTATTTTTAAGATTTTTTTTATAAATGGAAATAGGGGATTTATATATATTGTAGTATAATAAAATATATAATATTTTTATTTTTTATCTTGAGGTATGATTTATTGTGATTCAGGAACGTACTGTCTTAAATGTCGCTGATAATTCTGGGGCACGTTTTGCAATGTGTATTAAGGTATTAGGTGGGTCTAAACGTCGTTATGCTAGAATAGGTGATGTGATTAAAATTACTGTAAAAGAAGCTATTCCTAGAGCTAAAGTAAAAAAAGGAGATGTATTAAAAGCTGTAGTAGTACGTACAAAGCAAGGAGTACGGCGATCAGATGGGTCTATGATTAGGTTTGATAGTAATTCCTGTGTACTATTAAATGATGTTAATCTACAACCAGTAGGTACTCGTATTTTCGGTCCAGTTACTCGAGAATTACGTAATAAAAAATTTATGAAAATTATTTCTTTAGCCCCTGAAGTATTATAGTTTTTGTTTATTAGTACTTTCTAATAAATAGAGGTAGTGTTGAATGGCAGCAAAAAAAATTAGGTGTGGAGATGAAGTTATTATGTTAAATGGAAAAGATAAAGGTAAAATTGGAAAGGTTCAATGTATTTTTTCTTTGAAGAATAGAGCTATGATTTCAGGAATAAATTTGATGAAAAAACATAAGAAACCAGTACCAGATAAAAACCAACCGGGAGGAATTTTTAAAAAAGAGGCATCTGTTGATTTGTCTAATATTGCGATATTCAATCCTGATTGTAAAAAAGCCGATAAAGTGGTGTTTAAAATAAAAGATGGAAAAAAAATAAGGGTTTTTAAATCTAGTGGCAATGTAATTAAATAATTTTTTGGAAATAATTGAGTTATGGCTAATAATTTTTATAGTTATTATAAAGATAATGTTGTATTTAATTTGATGGAGCAATTTAAATATAAATCTATAATGCAGGTTCCTAAAATAAGTAAAATTACTATTAATATGGGGTTAGGTCAGGTTGTTTTAAATAAGAAATTTTTGGAAAAATCAATATCAGATCTAACGATGATTTCAGGGCAAAAGCCAATTGTTACTAAAGCTAGAAAATCTATTGCCAGTTTTAAAATTAGACAGGGACAGCCAATAGGGTGTAAAGTGACTTTACGTAGAATGCGTATGTGGGAGTTTTTAGAAAGATTAATTGTTATTGCTATCCCTCGTATTAGAGATTTTAGGGGTTTATCGACTAAGTCTTTTGATGGATATGGTAACTATAGTATGGGAATACGAGAGCAGATAATCTTTCCAGAAATAAATTATGATACTGTTGATGGTATTAGAGGAATGGATATTACTATTACTACTAGTGCTAGTTCTGATAAAGAAGCATTTGCTTTATTGACGGCTTTTCGATTTCCATTGAAAAATTAGAATTAATTATATGTAGTGAGATAAGATATATAAAATTAAGAGGAGTATTGAGTGCAATGCCTAAGGAATCTGTAAAAGCACGAGACAAAAAACGTTTGAAATTAATTAATAAATATTATGCTAGGCGTCTTTTTTTAAAAAAAATTATTGTAAGCCATAATGCTACTAATGAAGATAAATGGAATGCTATGTTAAAATTGCAAACCTTACCTAGAGATTCTAGCCCATCTAGGTTACGTAATCGTTGTAAGCAAACTGGACGACCTCACGCTTTTTTAAGGAAATTTGGATTAAGTAGAATAAAGGTACGTGAAGCTGCTATGAGAGGTGAAATTCCTGGTTTAAGAAAATCTAGTTGGTAAAATTTTATGTCCAATCTAAATAAAATGTTTATTTTTATTATTGTTGCTGGAGAGTGATATAAAGATGAGTACTCAAGATCCTATTTCAGAAATGTTGACTGCTATACGTAATGCTCAAATATCTAAAAAAGATAAAGTTTGTCTTCCATCATCTAGTATTAAAGTTGCTATCATCAAGGTATTAACAGAAGAAGGATTTATAAAACAATATTTTGTACATGATGGAATTAAACCTATATTAGAGATATGTTTAAAATATTACCAATATAATAATCCAGTTATTGAGAGTATTAAGCGAGTAAGTCGACCTGGTTTACGAGTATATAGGAATAAGAGAAAAATACCTAAAGTTATGTCTGGAATGGGAGTAGTGATTATTTCTACTGCTAAAGGTGTGATGACTGATAAAAAAGCAAAACGGCTAAATATTGGCGGAGAAATAATTTGTTATGTATCGTGATGATTGTTGTGATATACCTGCTGTTGGTCAGTTGACTACTAATTATAGTAGAACTATTCCAATTCCTGATTCGATATTTGTAAGTTTAGTAGATCATTGTCTTATTGTGAAAGGCAAACTAGGAAAGTTGCATTGTCAACTGAATAAATATATTTGTGTACGATTTGATAATTCTAATAATATCATTGTATATACAACAAAATTTAAGCATGTGAATCATAAAGCTTTAGTTGGAACAATTAGTTCTTTAATTAACGGAATGTTCATAGGAGTTAGATTAGGATTTTTTAAAAAATTACAATTAGTAGGAATAGGATATAGGGCTGCTATTAAAAAAGGAAATGTAATTAGCTTGATAGTAGGGTTATCTCATCCTGTTAATTATATAATACCTGTAGGAGTAAATGCTCAGTGTGTAAATCAAACGGAAATTATTTTAAATAGTGCAAACAAACAACTTATCGGACAAGTTGCAGCAGATTTGAGAGCAATTAAACCCCCTGAACCATTTAAAGGTAAGGGAATTCGTTTTTCAAATGAAATAGTGCGTCATAAGGATGCTAAAAAACGGTAATTGCAAATAATATTGAAAGTATATAGTATATAAATGATATGAAAAATAATAAAAAAATTGCTAGGGTTAGAAGAGCAATGAAAATGAGAAAAAAACTAATCGAATTAAGGGTGTTGAGATTAGCAGTGTATAAGAGTTCTAAACATATTTATGCTCAAATTTTTTCGACAGATAATACTGAAGTATTAGTATCTGCTTCTACTGTGGAAAAAGAAATTTCAACTAAATTAGATATGACAGGAAATAAGAAAGCTGCATCTTTAGTAGGACAAGTAATAGCTGAAAGAGCTTTAAAAAAAGGTATTATGAATGTAGCTTTTGATCGATCAGGATTTAAATATCATGGTCGAGTTCAAGTTTTGGCTGATTGTGCCCGTCAATTTGGTTTAAAATTTTAAAATAATGTGATGTTGGCGTATTATGATTAGATACATTAATAAACAAAATTCCAATCTCAGTGAATTTAGAGAAAAATTAATTACGGTAAATCGTGTTTCTAAAACTGTTAAAGGTGGTCGAGTATTTAGTTTTGCAGCTTTAACTGTTGTTGGGAATTCTAATGGAAAAGTGGGTTTTGGTTATGGTAAGGCTCGAGAGGTGCCTTCCGCTATTCAAAAGGCTATGGAAAAAGCTAGGCATAATTTGATTGATGTCCCTTTTTTACGTACTGGAAGAACATTACAACATGCAATAGTAGGTGTATATACAGGAGCTCGTATTTATATGCAGCCTGCCTCTGAGGGTACTGGAATTATAGCTGGAGGAGCTATGCGCGCTATTTTGGAGGTAGTTGGGGTGCATAATGTGTTAGCAAAAGCGTATGGATCTACTAATCCTATTAATATTGTTAGAGCTACTGTGAATGCATTGAAAACTATGAAATCTCCTGAAATGATAGCAAAGAAACGAGGGAAATCTGTTGAATATATTTGTGGTTATTGTAATGAAAATAAGAAATAAAAATGATTAAAATCACTCAGATTAAGAGTTCTATTGGATGTGTGTTGAAGCATAAAGCAACTTTGCGTGGATTAGGATTACGTCGAATTGGGAGTACTGTGAGTAAAATGGATACTCCATCAGTTCGAGGTATGATTAATACAATTGCTTATATGGTTAAAGTAGAAGATGAATAAACATTTTAAAATGTCGTTACAGCTTAATAATATTAGTTCATCTCAAGGATCGAGATGTTTAAAAAAACGAGTAGGTCGAGGAATAGGGTCAGGATTAGGTAAGACTGGTGGAAGAGGTCATAAGGGTCAGAAATCTCGTTCTGGATGTAAAATAGGGGTTACTTTTGAAGGAGGTCAAACTGCTTTACATAGACGATTGCCAAAATTTGGATTTACATCCAAAAAAAAAATGATGACTAAAGCAATTACATTGTTAGATTTATCTCGTATTTCAGAGAATTTGATAGATTTAAATGTATTAAGAAAAAATAATATTATTGGAAACAAAATTAGATTTGTTAAAATTATTATGTCTGGTAAAATCAATAGAGCTGTTGTTATACGAAATATTCGAATAAGCAAAGGAGCTAAGACTTTGATACAAGTTGCAGGTGGAAGAATTGAGAGGGAGGAGAATAGTAAGTAATTATGATAATGGGAATGATTGATAAAAATCGCGCTATATTTGATTTTCAAAGTATAAAAGGTGGATTTTATGATTTAAAACGTAGGGTGTTGTTTTTAATTGGAGCGCTTATTATTTTTAGAATTGGATCATTTATTCCAATTCCTGGAGTGGATTTGATTGTTTTATCACAGATCTTACAAGAACAACAAGGCACTATTATAGAAATGTTAAATATGTTTTCTGGAGGATCTTTAAGTCGGGCATCTATTTTTAGTTTGGGAATTATGCCATATATTTCGGCATCAATTATTATACAATTGTTGACAGCAGTACATCCAGTTTTAATGGAAATTAAAAAAGAAGGTGAAAGTGGAAGACGAGTAATTAACCAATATATTAGATATGGAACATTAATATTAAGTACATTTCAGGCTGTAGGTATAGTAATTGGACTTCCAAATATTTCAGGGTTGGTTTTAAATCCGGGGTTCACTTTTTATTTTATAGCAGTTATTAGTCTTGTATCTGGAACTATTTTTTTAATGTGGTTAGGAGATCAAATTACAAATAGAGGTGTAGGTAATGGAATATCTATTATTATTTTTTCGGGTATTGTGGCTGGGTTACCTTCCGCTATAGGACACACTATAGAACAAGTTAGGCAGAATGAATTGCATTTTTTTATATTAATATTAATAATGTGTTTAATATTTAGTATTACATTTTTTGTGGTATTTATGGAAAAAGGACAGCGTAGAATTTTAGTGCATTATGCTAAACCTAAAAGACAACAAGGTCGTAGAATTTATGCAGCTCAAAATAGTACGCATTTACCTTTTAAGGTAAATATGGCTGGAGTAATTCCTGCAATTTTTGCGTCTAGTGTGATTTTATTTCCTAGTACTATTGTTTCTTGGTTTTGTAGTGGGTCAAGTAATTGCTATTGGTTAACTATGATGTCTATGTATTTACAACCTGGACAATTATTATATATTTTAATATATTCATCAGCCATAATATTTTTTTGTTTTTTTTATACATCTTTGGTGTTTAATCCACGTGAAACTGCTGATAATTTAAAAAAGTCAGGAGCTTTTGTTCCAGGAATAAGACCTGGGGAACAAACTTCAAAATATATTGATAAAATTATAGTACGTTTAACTTGTATTGGAGCAGTATACGTTACCTTCATTTGTTTAGTTCCAGAATTTATGAGAATTGCTATAAAAGTTCCATTTTACTTCGGGGGTACTTCTTTATTGATAGTAGTTGTAGTTATTATGGATTTTATGGCTCAAATACAAACGTTATTAATGTCTAGTCAGTATGAATCTGTATTAAAAAAAGCTAATTTAAAATATTATAGTTAGTTAATTTTTATTATTATATGTGTTAACATATTGAATGGTTTATTTTTATACCAAGATGGTAATAATGAATGAAAGTTAGGGCTTCAGTAAGAAAATTGTGTAGGCACTGTGTTGTTGTAAAGAGACGTAATGTGGTTAGAGTAATCTGTCGTGTTATTCCTAAACATAAGCAACGACAAGGGTAAATAAATTGTATTATAAAAATAATACAAGAATTTTTTTTATTGATTGGAGTAAGTAGTGGTACGTATAGTTGGGGTTAATGTTCCTGATCGTAAACATGCTGTGATTGCTTTAATGTCTATATATGGCATAGGTAAGTCTCTTGCTAAGGAAATTTGTTTAAACGTCGGTATAGATTTACATGTAAGGATTAATCAATTATCGGAAGAGAATATTGATAAATTGCGTGATGAAATTTCTAAATACGTTATAGAGGGGGATTTACGACGTGAAATTAATTTAAATATTAAAAGGTTAATTGATCTAGGTACTTATAGAGGATTACGTCATCGTAGAAGTTTACCAGTAAGGGGGCAAAGGACTAGAACGAACGCTAGAACTCGTAAGGGACCTAAGAAATTTACGAACAAACAGTAACGTTTATTTAAAGTTAATAAATACACAATAAAATGGTAGAAAATTTTAAAAAATGATTAAATCATCTTCTCTTAGATCGCGTAAACGAGTAAAAAAACAAATTACAGATGGTATTGCGCATATACATGCATCTTTTAACAATACTATTGTAACTATTAGTGATCGTCAAGGTAATACTTTAGGATGGGCTACTTCTGGTGGATCTGGTTTTAGAGGATCTAGAAAATCTACCCCGTTTGCCGCTCAAATAGCAGCAGAAAGATGTGCTGACATAGTACAAGAATATGGTGTAAAAAATTTGGAGGTTATGGTCAAGGGGCCTGGTCCAGGCAGGGAATCTGCAGTTCGTGCATTGAATGCATCAGGCTTTAATATAATAAGTATTACTGATGTTACTCCTATTCCTCATAATGGTTGTAGGCCTTCTAAAAAACGTCGAGTTTAAATAAATTGATAAGTATGTTTCTATTATTAAAGAAGGATAATATATGGCAAAATATTTGGGCCCCAAATTGAAATTAAGTCGACGGGAAAATACCGATCTTTTTTTAAAATCTGGGATTAGGTCTATTGATTCTAAGTGTAGATTTGAACATTCTCCGGGACAACATAATATTCGTAAAGCTCGATATTCTGATTACGGAATGCAACTGAGAGAAAAACAAAAGGTTAAGCGCATATATGGTATATTAGAACGGCAGTTCGTCAATTATTATAAGAAAGCTGCCCGTATTAAAGGAAATACTGGTGAAATTTTATTGCAATTATTAGAAAGTAGATTAGATAATGTTGTATATCGTATGGGGTTTGGCTCGACAAGAGCTGAATCAAGGCAGTTGGTTAGCCATAAATCTGTTGTAGTAAATGGCCGTGTTGTAAATATACCATCTTATCAGGTTATGTCAGATACTGTTATTCAAATAAGTACTCGATCTAAACATCAAACTAGGATTCATGCTGCTTTAGAAATTGCTGAACAACAACGGGAGCGTGTATTGTGGATTGAAGTTGATTCTATAAAATTAAAAGGTTTTTTTAAACGACGGCCTGAACGCAGTGAATTATCTGCAAATATTGATGAACATTTAATTGTTGAATTATATTCAAAGTAAATTCAACTCAGTATTAGATTGAGATTGCACAGAGGTAATTATGCAGAGTCCTGAAAAGGAGTTTTTAAAACCGAGGTTAATAAATATAGAAAAAATTTCTGAAGTACATGCCAAAATTACTTTAGAACCGTTAGAAAGAGGTTTTGGTCATACGTTAGGGAATGCCTTACGTCGTGTTTTGTTATCTTCTATGCCTGGATGCGCAGTAACAGAAGTTGAAATTGACGGAGTGTTACATGAATATGGGATAAAAGAAGGTATTCGGGAGGATGTTTTAGAAATTTTGCTTAATTTAAAGACATTGGCAATTGCAATTGAAGGCAAAGATAGTATGATATTATCTTTAAAGAAATCTGGAGTGGGTCCGGTAGTGGCAAGTGATATTTTGTATGATAGCAGTATTGTTAAAATAGTTAATCCAGCACATGTTATTTGTGTTATAACAGATGATCATGCAATTTTAAGTATGCGTATTAAAGTTCAACGTGGTAGAGGTTATGTGCCAGCTTTTTCTAAGTTTAATTCTATTCTTGATGAACAGCAGACGGCAATACCAATCGGCCGATTGGTATTAGATGCATGTTATAGTCCTGTAGAAAGAGTGTCTTACACTGTAGAGGCAGCTCGAGTTGAAAAGCGTACAGATTTAGATAAATTAATTATTGATATGGAAACAAATGGAACAATAGATCCTGAAGAAGCTATTCGCCGAGCCGCTACTATTTTATCTGATCAATTATCTACATTTATTGATTTAAATAATGTTTATCAACCTGAAATTAAAGAAGATAAGCCAGAGTTTGATCCTGCTTTATTACATCTTGTTGATGATTTAGAATTAACTGTACGTTCAGCGAATTGTTTAAAAGCTGAATCTATTCACTATATAGGAGATTTAGTTCAAAAGACAGAGGTAGAGTTATTAAAAACTCCTAATTTAGGAAAAAAATCTTTAACTGAAATAAAAGATGTATTGGCTTCTAGGGGATTATCTTTGGGTATGTGTTTAGAAAAATGGCCTCCAAAAAGTTTTACTGATCGGTAATAGCAATAAATTTAATTTCATTTAATATAATTTAAAGTTAGAAAATTTTGTTATGAAACATCGCAAAAAAATTTTTAAATTAAATAAAAATAGTTCTCATCGAAAAGCTATATTTAAAAATATGGTAATTTCATTGATTACACATACTATAATTAAAACTACTTTATCTAAAGCTAAAGTATTGCGACAAATTGTTGAACCTATAATTACTAGAGGTAAACTAGATACAGTTTCAAATAGGAGATTAGTTTTTTCTAAAATTAGAAATGATGATGTTGTTAGTAAGTTATTCACTAAGGTTAGTCCTCATTTTTTGAATAGATCTGGAGGATATACTCGCATATTAAAATGTGGTTTTAGAAAAGGTGATAATGCGCCTATGGCATATATAGAATTGATTGACAGAAATAAAATTTCACAATCATAAAATTAAATTTTTTTTTCATTTTAGCACAGCATTAATAGGAAACCATAACGAGTATGAATTTAAAAGACATTTAACAGGGGTTTTTTTCTTACCTGGTATTTGTAATATGGTAAGTATAATTGTGCCATTTCCGGTAGCAACATAAATCCCCTTGGAATTGATTTTTAATATGGTTCCAGGAGTAAGAAAAGAATATGAATGTAGGTTATCATTTCTTAGTAAGGAATGAAAAGGATGAGAAGGGTGAGGCTTGGTGGTGGTGATAGAAGAATTATTATTGATTTCGGCCCCCCATACCTTGATACGTTTTGTTTTTAACTGAAAGTAACTGATGGGCCATGGATTAAAAGCTCGAATACGCCTTTCTAACTCCTCTGCTGAATTTTTCCAATTAATACGAGCTTCTAACTTACTTACTTTAGGTGCGTAAGTTGCATATAACGGATTTTGAGGTATGTTTTTGCATGTGCCCATTGTTATATGGTGCATTGTTTGTAATAGTGCTACAGATCCTATATAAGCTAATTTCTTGCAAAGAGAATAGCTAGTCTCTTTTGGTAAAATCTTACAGGATTGAGTATATAAAATATTACCAGTATCTATCCCAGAGTCTATTTGGATAATAGATATTCCTGTTATAATGTCTCCGTGTTCTAATGCTCTCTGTATTGGAGCAGGCCCCCTCCAACGCGGTAATAATGAACCATGTACATTGATGCATCCTAACTTAGGAATGCTTAATATTTCTTTGCTTAAAATTAAACCATACGATACAACTATTATTATATCTATGTTACGGTGTTTGATTATTTGTAAGATTTGAAACATAGATAGAGTGTTGGATTGAAATAAAGGTAAGTTGTACGTTCGTATTATATGATATATTGAGAAATAATGTTGTGTTTTTTTATTTAGAATTTGGGGTTCTTGAGTAAAGATTGCAATTATTGTATGTGCAGAACAATTTATTAATGTGTATAAATGATATGCAGCAAATTCGCCTGTTCCAAAAAAAACGATACGTAATATTTGTTGTAGTTGAAATTTCATAAATTTTATGTAAATTTGTTGAATAGTTTAAATAAAAAATTTATTTATTTAATAATTTAGTCCATTTTTGGATTTTTTTATTAATTCTTTTAATTTTAAGTGGAGATAAATAATCAATAAATAACTTACCTAGTAAATGATCTATTTCATGTTGAATACAAACTGATAATAAATCAGTTGCTGTTATTTCAAATATATTTCCATCTTGATTTAATGATCTAACTATTATTTGTTTTGATCTAGGAATAGATTCTTTAATTTTTGGAATAGACAAACATCCTTCTACAGTATGAATAATACCTATTTTTTTTATAATAATGGGATTAATAAATACTAAACGTTGTGTAATATTTTGATATAAATCAATAACAATTATTTGTTGATCAATATCAACTTGTGTTGCTGCTAAACCAATCCCTTGTTGAGCGTACATAGTGTCAAACATATCGAATATTATTCGTTTAGTATGTTTTGAAATTTTAGAAACAAACTTTGCAGTTTTTCTAAGTCTTTTGTCTGGGTAATGTAGTATTTTTAATATAGACATAGTATCTGTTTTGGTTGACAAAAAACATCAAAAAATTTTAAAAATTTGTTTCAATAAATTAACATATATTTATGATTTTGAATATAAAAAATATAGAATGAAATTACGTATTTGTATTAGTTTATTTTAAGATTAAAATATAAATTTTTAATAAATAAAAATTTTTATTTTATATAATAATAATGTTTTTGATAGAATAATAAATTTATTAATAAAAATAGATACACATGCATTAAATAATTAAACATTTTTATTTTTATAAAATAAAATATATAAGATATGGCGTTATGCTGACTATCTATTGACACAGTCATATTTTTGCAACACACTTTAATATATTAAAAAATGATAATTAATTCTATTACTGAATATAGTATTAAAAATTTATCTATGCAGTTGAAAAAGAATAGAGTGATAATATATCCAACAGAATCAGTATTTGGGTTAGGATGTAATCCTGATAGCGAAAGTGCAATACGTACTTTATTAAAAATAAAGCGTCGATCATGGAAAAAAGGGTTAATTTTGGTTGCTGCTAATTATTCTCAACTTTTAAAATATGTTGATGATCGATTATTAAGTGATAATCAACGATTACTAGTTTTTTCTACTTGGCCAGGACCGGTAACATGGGTATTTCCAGCTCGAGTTGGTACTCCATATTGGTTAACTGGCCAATTTTCTTCTATCGCGGTACGAGTAAGTGATTTTAAACCAATACGGTATCTTTGTTTAGATTTTGGAAAACCTTTAGTATCTACTAGTGCAAATTTATCGGGATATCCTCCTGCTCGTACTGTCATAGAAGTTCATAATCAATTTAGGTATTATAACTTACCTATAATGCATCACAATGTGTTAGGATTACCTTGCCCTTCAGAAATTCGAGATGTTGTTTCTGGAAGAATTATTCGTAAATAATTTTATTTGTATGTATGGAGGTCAAATTGAGTGCTTTTGCCGTTTTTGGAAATCCAATCAAACATAGTAAATCAGCAGAAATTTATTCTTTATTTGCAAAAGAAATAGGAATCTCTAGTAAATATGATTTAAGGTTAGTATCTAAAATAGAAGATTTTGATATTGTTGTACGTAATTTTTTTGATACAGGAGGATTAGGAGCAAATTTTACTGTTCCTTTTAAAGAACGCGCCTTTTTTTTATGTAATCAATTAACTGATCGAGCGCTTATGGCTAACGCTGTAAATACCATAAAAAAAAGATCTGATAATTCTTTATTAGGAGATAATACAGATGGAATAGGATTGATGAATGATTTAAAACGTTTATGTTGGCTTGATTTTGATGATTCAATTATTGAAATGAATGAAAATAAAAATTTGTCTAGTCGAAAAAGTGATACTCATATTTTATTAATTGGAGCTGGAGGTGCTGCAAGAGGTATTATTCCGATGTTATTAAATATTAAAGGGTGCTACATTAATGTAGTAAATAGAACTTTATTGAATGCTCAAAAATTAGTTTATTATTATCATAGCATAGGATGTCAAAATATATCTTATATTGATATTAATAAATTAAAATTCCATCATGGATATAATATAAAAAAATATGATCTTATTATTAATGCTTCTTCTAGTAGCATGAGTCATGTTATTCCAATGATTCCATCGTTTTTAGTTAGTTGTTTTACTAAATGTTATGATGTTTTTTATCAAAATCAAGATACTGTATTTATAACATGGTGTAAAAAACATGGATCAAATTATTGTTCAGATGGATTAGGGATGCTGGTAGAGCAAGCAGCATATGCATTTTATTTGTGGCATAATATATTTCCTTCTGTTAAATCGGTAATTGATTTTTTAAAATCAAAAAATTATGTATGACGTAAATAAATAAAAGTTTTTTATCTTTTTGTATACGTAAATGTATATTGAATATGAATATAATAAAATTAATGATTTGATTTATGTTCAAAAAAAGAGGATAATAGAAAGAGCCATAATATTTTTTAAAAGGTCGGGTTGATATTGAATGATTTTTAACTTGGTGGCATTAGCGCGATAGAACCACCTGATTCCATTTCGAACTCAGAAGTTAAATGTCGTGGTACCGATGGTAGTGTGAGGAATCCTCATGCGAGAGTAGGGGGCTGCCAAGTTGTTTCTATAAAAATGGGGTATGTTAATTAAAATATTTTTATTCTGATTATTACAGTATAATGTGAAATCTGAATTTTATTAACGAAATCAATGGAGTTTAAGGTTGGGAAGTATGTTCTATATTATAGAAAATATAATTTAAGAATTCATGTTTATAATGATGTGTTTGGTGTATTACATTATGTGTATTTAAATGCATCGATTATTGAAATTTTTATGGGTATAAATCCTTTTTATTTCTTAGGTTTCTGAAAATTTTCCATTCTTTTCCTGTTTTAGGAAAACAATTTAACGCATATTTTAAGTTTTTGTTGTTATTATTACAACGGAAAAAAAGATTAATTTTTAGTTCTAATGCTAATGTCATTGGGGCAAAGATTCTTTGTTGTCTTCTGTGTAATGTGGTAATTTTTTTATTATACTTAACAATTTCTGGATCTTCAGGTAATATAGAAAGTGCGAAATTAAGGTTTGATAAAGTATATTCATGCCCAGGGTAAAGTTCGGTATTTTCTGGAAAGCATTGAATTTTTAAAAAAGATTGATACATATGTCTTATTAACCCAGTTTGGACCTTTCCACACCCAGCAGAAAATAAAGTATCTCCAGTAAATAACCAAGAGTTGTAATAAAATCCAATATGATTCAGTGTGTGTCCTGGCAAACCGATCACCATAACTTTTTTATTTAGTAAAAAAAATTCGTCTTTATCTGAAACTGTTACTAGTTTAGTACCTGTATTGAGGATATCTATAGGGCCATAGATTTGAACGTTTGGAAAATGTTTTATTAACTCATATATACCGTTAATATGATCATGATGATTATGAGTTAATAATATTGCTTTTAAAATAAGTTTTAATTTATTAAGTATTTTTAATACTTGTACAAACTCTCCAGGATCAACTATTATGCATTCATTTAATTGATTATATATCACCCAAATATAATTAGTTTTTAAAGTGAGAATTGTAATAATTTTCATTGAGGTTATTATTCAGAATAAAAATATTTATTTTTTAAATTTAGTTAAGTTACAATACTATCGTAATAGTGTTAGCAAAGTTTTAATGTGTGTAATGATTGCGCCTTTAAATATATTAAATCTTTTTTAAATTTAAGATATAAATGAAATTTTTGTAAAGGTATTTTTATACTTTTTTAAAATTATAAGAAATTATTTTAATTTAAGTGATGATATTATTATCATATAATATAATTGGGCTGTTATCATAATCTTTATTTAAAGGGTGTTTAGCAGCTTTTCGAGCTAATTGATCGCACCGTTCATTACTTGGATGTCCGGTATGACTTTTTAACCAATGCCAATTTTTGATACTATGAGAATGTATTGCTGAATTTAAACGACGCCATAAATCTATATTTTTTATTAATTTTTCTTCAGCAGTTTTCCAATGATGTTTTTTCCAAATGTGAATCCATTGAGTAATACCAATCAATAAATATTGACTATCACTATACAGAGTTACTTGACAAGGATTTTTAAGTGATTCTAGAGCAATAATTGCTGCCATTAGTTCCATTCGATTGTTAGTAGTAAGATAATATCCAGCACTAAATTCTTTTTTATATTGTTTATAACGTAATATTGCAGCGCAACCACCTGGGCCTGGGTTTCCAAGACATGATCCGTCAGTAAAAATTTCTATTTGTTTATGCATACTTAATGTATTATAGTGTAATTTAAACAAATAATCGTGGTATAAAAACAGGAATTATGAATATCAATACTACAAGATATGTGATTTTAGATACAGAAACCACCGGAATGAATAAATTTGGAATTCATTATGAAGGGCACAAAATTATTGAAATTGGTGCAGTCGAAATAATCAACCGTAGTTTAACAAAAAATAAATTTCATGTTTATTTAAATCCCAATAGACCTGTTGATTCTGAAGCTTTCAAAATACATGGAATTAGTGATCGGTTTTTAAAAGATAAACCAGTTTTTTCAGATATTTCAAATAAATTTTTATCATTTATTTGTGGTAGTAATTTAGTTATTCATAATGCATCATTTGATGTTGGTTTTTTAAATTTTGAATTAAGAGAAACAAATTTGAAGTATAAAACTCTTGAAACTTATTGTTCTATTATTGATAGTTTAAAGTTAGCTCGTAATTTATTTCCAGGTCAACGTAACAGTTTGGATGCATTATGTGAACGTTATTTTATTGATATTAGTCAACGTAATTTGCACAATGCATTAATTGATGCTCAGATTTTGGCTTATGTGTTTTTAGCCATGACTGGGGGTCAGACAGAAATGCAATTAACTAATGATATTATAAATTTGGATAAAAATACATCTGTTCTTAGTGATATGCAACGCTCATATAATGTAGATACTCAAGAAATAAAGTCTTTAAATATTATTTATGCTACTGTAGAAGAAAAGACAAATCATAATAGATATTTAGAATTAATAGAAAAACAGAGTGGTAAATGTTTATGGAAGAAATGTAATTGATAATATGTTGTTTTGTAAAAAAGTATAAATATCATTAAATTTATGGTGTTTTTATTTTATAGAAATTAGAGTTGAATCATATTTATTCTATATATAGAATAGATTGGATGATATGGATTTTTGTTTATTTTTGGGGGATATTATGTATGGTAATTTAATTTTTAATGAATTTAATAAAATTATAGGTATGATGAAAATTTTTTTGAAAAATAGTAATGGTGTTGATGAAATATTAATATCTGCGAAACTGATTTCAGATGCGTTTAAGCTGGGCGGAAAAGTATTATCTTGTGGAAATGGTGGATCACTTTGTCATGCTATGCATTTTGCAGAAGAATTAACTGGACGTTATCGTGAAAATAGAATAGGATATCCAGCAATAGCTATATCTGATCCATCTTATTTATCATGTGTAAGTAATGATTTTGGCTATGAAAATGTTTTTTCTCGTTATGTTAAATCTATAGGGAATAAAAAAGATGTATTGTTAGCGATTTCTAGTTCTGGGGAATCAGTAAATATTTTAAATGCTATAGAAGAAGCGCATAATATAGGAATGAAAGTAATTTTTTTAACTAGAGAAAGTAAACTAAAAAATAAATTTTCTAGTTATGTTGATGTAGAAATTTGTGCTCCTTTTTCAAGACATTTGGATCATATTCAGGAAATGCATATGAAAATTATTCATGTACTTGTCTTAATAATAGAAAAAGAAATGTTATCTACTGTTTAAAATATATATTTTAAACAGTAGATAACATTTCTTTTTCTATTATTAAGAAATCTCCATATTTTAATTTTATTATATATAGATAGGTTTAGATTTTGTTGTTAATTTATGCCGATATAGCTATAATTGGAAGAGCAGTGCATTCGTAATGCAAAGGGTATAGGTTCGAATCCTATTATCGGCATAAAAGATTATGCCTATAATAATGTGTTTGTAATAACAAAGGATATATTATAATGATATTGTATACATCATATACCTCAATTTATTATATATTTAAATTTTAATAAAAATAAAATATAAAAAAGAAATTTTATTAAAATAAAATTTGTGTGTTATATGTACGGTAATAAGGTGAATCTGTCTCAATTATTATAATTGAGACAGATTGTTGGATAAATATTCTTCTACACTTTTTTGTGATGCATGTAGACCTGATTTATTTTTATTCCATTGAGCAGGACACAAAAGTCCGTGGGTTTCATGAAATTGAATAGCATCAACCATTCTAATCATTTCATCAAAATTTCTTCCAAATGGCAAATCATTAACAACTTGATGACGTATTATACCTGATTTATCTATTAAGAAAGAGGCGCGTAATCCCACTCCTTTGCTAGAGTGTTCTATTCTATACTTTTTGATTATTTCTCTTTTTACATCAGATACCATTGGATACTGTACAAATCCAATTCCACCTTTATTTACTGGTAATTGTCTCCAAGCATTATGTACAAATACAGAATCTATAGAAACGCCAATAACTTCTACCTCTCTGTTCTGAAACTCGAAATAACGTTTGTCGCACGCAATAAGTTCTGATGGACAGACAAAAGTGAAGTCCATTGGCCAAAAAAAGACTACTGATTTTTTATTTTTAATATGTTGAAATAAATTGAAATTATCAATTATTTTGCCATCATTTAATACGGCAGGCGCAGTAAAATCAGGAGCGCTATAACTAACTAACATAATTTTTCCTCTTTATAATATTTATTAATACATTTTGTTTATTTTTTAGATATTAATTTTTTAACTAATTTTACTATCATGATTATAATAAAAATATGTTTAATTGCATATATACACATGCAAAAATTTATTTTTACATATAAATGCCTTGCTATTTTTGTTGTTGATAAGAATTGATTTATTTATTTAAATACCCCAATATTATTATATTATATTTGTATATCATAATCATTCAGGTAAAAATGAATTTAAAATTAAAAGTATAATGGAAATAATAATTTTAAATTTATTTAACCTACAGAGTGTATATTCAACTATCCTAGTCTCAAAAGAAATGAATGTTAATAATTATAGGTAAATCAAGTAAATGATAATAATTTACATTATTTTTCAGATCTTTCCAACAAATTATCTAGAGAATTTGTTAATATTTGATGATATTTAATTAATTCCAGAAAGACTGTATGAATTCTACAATTTAGTAAAAAAGTTATAATACTGATATATAAAACATATGTAGAGAGAGAGTAATAATAAAGATTTTGCTTACATCTTCAAGCTTATTGGATTATTGTAACGAGGTTTAAAATGGGTTTGGAAAAAGAATTAAATGGATTTAATGCATATCATGAGAATTTATAATTGTACTTATAATACATTACTGAAATTTATTTTAATAATGTAATAAATATTATTATTGTATATACATATTAAATATATGTTAGACACAATTCCTATTTTTTATACTTTAAAACATTCATTGTGAATCTATAGACTATGAATAATATCAACCTAGCCTATGGATTTCAAAATGAATCAAGCGTGTTTTAATAATAGGGTTGAATTATAATATTCCGTTGCATGATACATTCAAAAACTAGGAGTTAATATAATTTATATTATATTATATATAGGATTTACTAATATTTATCCAGTATGATAATACTGGATTTAGAATTATATTATATATGATGAATATACAATAGTTTCTTAGGATATAATAGAGGTTATATATGTTATAAAAGTCGAAATAGTCGATTAATAGTAGTAATGAGGCTTTTGTAGTAAAAAAAATTAGAAACTTTATTGACATATTTAGTACAAAATTAATTATTGATTTATTTTTAGAGATTTTAAGATTTTTATTTTTTTATAATCATCAGTGTAAAATTATTAATGTTTTATTTGTTAATTTGCATTTGCCAAAAAAAATTAATTATTTGGTTTCGATTTTTCAAGATATTGAAATATATTATATGTATATTATTAAATTGTTAATTTAAGTTATAGATTGCTTAGTAATGTAAATTTTGTGTGTTGATTGCTTGTAATTTAACTGCGAAAGAATATGTATATTTATAAATTATCATCTAAATATTATTTGAAAAATATACACATATGTTATATATAATATATTAATTAATTTGATTTAGGATTTTGAGATTATGGTGAAACAATGATATTCCAGTTATTACAAACAGATGGATCTGCCCGTTTTGGTAAATTAATTTGTAATCATGGTATAATAAATACCCCTACTTTTATTCCTGTCGGAACTTATGGAGTTATTAAAACAGTAACACCTCAAGAAATAAAAGAAAGTGGAGCGCAAATAATTTTAAGTAATACTTTTCATTTATGGTTGAGGCTTGGTCAAAATATTATTAAGATACATAATAATTTACATAATTTTATGAACTGGAATGGGCCTATAATTACAGATTCTGGAGGGTTTCAAGTATTTAGCTTAAGAAAATTAAGAAAAATTACAACAGCAGGTGTTCATTTTAAAAATCCTGTTAATGGGTTGTCTGTATGTTTAACTCCGGAAAAATCAATAGAAGTTCAAACTGATTTAGGTTCTGATATAGTTTTAGTGCTTGATGAATGTGTATCATATCCAAATACTTGGAACTATATAAAAAATTCGATAAATTTATCTTTAAATTGGGCAGAACGTAGTCGTTTATATTTTGATAAATTACATAATAGTAATATGTTATTTGCTATTGTTCAGGGAGGAATATATAGAAAATTACGTGAAGAATCTGCGATAAAATTAACAGATATGAATTTTGATGGATATGCCATAGGTGGATTAGCAGTTGGGGAACCTAGACAAAAAATGTATGATCTTATATCTCATATATGTCAAATTCTTCCTGTGAATAAACCTCGTTATTTAATGGGGGTGGGGAAACCGAAAGATTTAGTAGAAGCTGTATTACGAGGCATTGATATGTTTGATTGTGTTATTCCTACCAGAAATGCAAGAAATGGATATTTATTTGTTTATGGCGGAGTAGTGCGTATTCGTAATGCTAAATATAAAACAGATACTGGTCCAATAGAAAAAAATTGTGATTGTTATACTTGTAAATATTATAGCCGCTCATATTTACATTATTTAGATAAATGTCGAGAGGTACTTGGGATGCGATTAAATACTATTCATAACTTAAGATTTTTTCAGCGATTGATGGAGAATTTACGTCAAGCAATAAAAAATAAAGAATTATCAAAATTTGTTAATTTATTTTATCGCCAAATTGATATTATTTAATAATTATTATAGATTAATATTATTACAGCATAAGTAATGTATTTAATATCTTATAAAGGAAACGTACATGAGTTGGTTAATTAACAAAGTGTGGGCAAATAGTAATACTGTAGATCAAGGGAATCCTTATTCGTTGATAATAATGTTGTTGTTATTTGCTATAATATTTTACTTTGTAATCTTTAGACCGCAACAAAAACGTAATAAAGAACATAAAGAGTTATTAAATTCCATTACTAAAGGAGATGAAATTATAACTAGTGGGGGATTGGTGGGTCGTGTACTTAGGATAACAGAAACAGGATATATTTTTATTACGTTAAATTTCAAGGATACTGATATTAATAATGAGGTATTAATTAAAAAAGATTGTGTTACTGCTATTTTGCCAAAAGGAACTGTGAAGGCATTGTAGTTTGTGTATATTATTTTATTCAAAATAAAATATTGTGATTAATTCTTATCCGATATGGAAATATGTAATTGTTTTTCTGGTATTAATTATAGGGTGTATATATATGTTACCAAATTTATATCAGGAAAATTATGCAATATCTATTGTTAAAAATGATTTAAGTAATTGTAATATCTATAGTATATCAAAAAGCAATATTTTAAACATTTTAAAAAAAGAGAAAATAATTAGTAAATCTATTTTTTTTCATGATGATAAAATTCAAATATGTTTTTTTTCTGAATTAGATCAAAAACGAGCTTATGGAGTGTTGTTTTCTATTTTTTCTGAAAATTTTTCAGTATCTTGCTTAAAAATACCAGATATGCCAAATTGGTTATATTTAATTGGCGCTAAACCAATACAGTTAGGTTTAGATTTAAAGGGAGGACTGTATTTAATTATTCGAGTAGATATTCAAACTATGTTGAATAAATTGCAAGATTATTATTTTAATAATTTTAAATCTATTTTAAATGAAAATAATATTTTTTATTTAAGATTAAATAAAATAAATGATTATGATTTGAAGATTGTTTTTGAAAATGCTGATATTAGAAATAAATCAATATTGTATTTGTCTAAAATATATCCAGAACTAATTTTTTATACTAAAGAAGAGTGTATAGTGTGTATTAGTTTTTCTAAAGAATATATACATACGATGTGTGAATATGCAATTCAACAAAATTCTAATATCTTACGTCATCGTATAAATCAATTACAAATTACTGAACCCTTAATACATCGTTATGGTTCTGATTGTATTGTGATAGAATTACCGGGTATTCAAGATTCTTCAAAAATTAAAACAATATTTAACAATGCTGCAAGTCTTGAATTTCGTTTAGTTAATACTAAAATAAATGAATTTCAAATTAATAATAATTTTATTCCAGAAGATTCTGAAATAAAATTAGACAGTAATGGTAATATAATTGCTTTATACAAAAAGGTAATTTTAACTGGAGATCACATTATTGGTGCTAATTTAAATTTTGATGAATATCATCGACCTAGAGTAAATATATTGTTGGATAATTTAGGAAGCTTAATTATTTCTAAATTTACTCAGGATAATATTGGGAAAGTCATGGCTACTTTGTTTGTAGAATATAAAGATACTGGGGAAAAGGACAAGCAAGGCTATTCGATTTTATACAGATATGATAAAGTTATTAATATAGCTACTATACAATCGAAATTGTCTCATAATTTTTGTATTATTGGAATTAATAATGTAAAAGAAGCACGTTATTTATCATCATTATTAAGTATGGGATCGTTAATAGCACCTATTTATATTGAAGAAGAAAGAGTGATTGGACCTACACTCGGTAAAAAAAATATTGCTCAAGGAATAACGGCATGTGTTTTAGGAATACTGATTTCAATATTTTTTATGATTACATGGTATCGTTTTTTCGGGTTAATTGCTGGAGTTGCACTTATTGTAAATTTAATACTTATGGTAAGTTTAATGTCATTAATACCTGGAGTTATATTAACTATGCCTAGTATAGCAGGTGTTATACTAACTTTAGCAGTTTCTATTGATTCAAATGTATTAATAAATGAACGTATTAAAGAAGAAATAAAACAAGGAAAACCTATGCAGTACTCTATATATGTAGGATATAGAAAGGCATTTACTAGTATTATTGATGCTAATATTACTACTATTATTGTTTCCATTATATTATATATAATTAGCACTGGGCCTATTCAAGGGTTTGCTATGGTTACTATTATTGGAGTAGGTACTTCTATGTTTACATCTATTATAGGAACTCGAGCTTTTGTTAATTTAATTTATGGAAAAAGATATATAAAAAAGCTTTCCATTTAATTCAAATATTGAATATATTGAGATAGTGATGCCAAAAATTAAAGATTTTACTCCGCATAATAAAGTGTATGATTTTATTTTTTATGGACGTGATGTATTTTTTGTTTTTATATTTTTATGCGCTATATCATTTATTGTTATGAAATTGTATAATTTTAATTGGGGTTTAGATTTTACTGGAGGGCTTTTAATTGAGGTAGTTTCAGATAAAGATCTTGATATTGATAAAATACGAAATTCTTTTATTAAATTTGGATTTAAAACGCCTGTAATACAATATTTAAATAATACAAATGGAGGGGTGATTATACGAGTACCTTTAATGAAAGGTGTTAGTTGTTTTAGTCAACAAATCGAAAAAGAGATTTTAAATATTTTAGATCATGGAATTAATCACCAATTTGTTATGCAACAGATAAATTGGATCGGACCAAATTCTAGTAAAAATTTAATAAAAACTACAATAATTGCTTTTTTTATGACGTTTTTGTGTATTTTTTTGTATATAACATATCGATTCGAGTTGACATTATCGATAGCAACTTTTATTTCTTTGATCTATGATATCATAATTACTTTAGGTTTTTTATCTGTATTTTATATAGAAATTAATTCAACAACTATTACCGCATTAATATCATCAATGGGATATTCTTTAAATGATAAAATTGTGATTTTTGATAGAATTAGAGAAAATTTTAGTTGTATGTCTAAATTATCTTGTTATGCAGTATTTAATCGTTCATTAACTCAAGTGTTAAATAGAACTATTATTACTTCAGTAACAACTATTATGGTATTATTAATATTATTAATTTTTGGTGGAGCTATGTTATATGAATTTTCCATAACTTTATTATTTGGAGTAATAATAGGAACTATATCATCTATATATGTAGCTTCATTTTTAGCGTTTAGGTTAAAAGATATTAATATATCTAGTTAACAGTATTTGTTAATTTGTTAATTGCATGGAACGATGGGTATCGTTGTGTTATTTTGGAGTGTTTGTTAAATATATAAAATCAATTGAAATTTTAAATAAAAAATAACTTATTATTTTTTGTTATATATTTATATTGCAGTAAATTATAAATAATAATAAGTGTATAATAATATTATTTTAATATGATAAAGAATGTTATTCCTGAAGATATAGGTTATTTATCCAGAGCATTTCAATTAGCTCGAAAAGGTCGATTTACGACGATGCCTAATCCTAATGTAGGGTGTGTTATTGTAAAAGATAATCATGTTATAGGAGAAGGGTATCATATGCGTGCTGGGGAAAATCATGCTGAAATAAACGCATTAAGTGTTGCTGGAAATTTTGCGAAAGGTGCTACTGCATATGTTACATTAGAACCATGTAGTCATTATGGCCGTACCCCTCCTTGTACTACAGCTTTAATTAAATCGGGAATTAAACGTGTTGTTGTATCTATGTTAGATCCTCATCCTGATTTAACGGGTCGTGGAATACAATTATTAAAGCAATCAGGTATTTTAGTGAGTCACAGTATTATGTTATCAGAAGCTGAGTCGATCAACAAGGGTTTTATTAAACGCATACGCACAGGAATGCCTTGGATTAAACTAAAATTAGCTTCATCCTTAGATGGTCGGGTTGCTATGTCTTCTGGGGAAAGCAAATGGATTACTTCTGTGCAATCACGACAAGATGTACAATGTTTTAGGGCAGAAAGTGACGTAATTCTTTCTACTGCTTCAACTGTACTAATGGATAATCCTAGGTTAAATGTACGATGGTCATGTTTTTCAAAAGAAATGAAAAATATATATATTAATGGTAATCAAATTAGACATCCACTACGGGTTATTATAGATAGTACTAATCGTATTTTACCGACTCATCGTTTTATACAAAATGAGGGAGGGGTCATTTTAGTTCGAATAAAGAAAGATAATTTGAATTGGCCTAAATCAGTAGAACAATTATTAGTTTCCCCAATCGTTAATAAGTCTGGATTAAATCAGATTAATTTGAAAAAATTGATGCAGTACTTAGCGTGTTATTTAAAAATCAATAGTGTGTGGGTAGAATCTGGGCCAACTCTTTCTGGAGCGTTATTAGATATAGGATTAGTAGATGAAGTAATTTTATATCAAGCTATAAAGTTTTTAGGGTCTAATGCAAAACCTTTATGTTTGTTACCAAATCTAAATAAATTATCAGATATTAAAACTTTTAAATTAATTGATATAACAAGTATAGGCCCAGATATTCGTTTGATATTGCAACCAAATACTGTTGTATAATTTGAATTTTTTAATTTTTATTTATCCTTGAAGGATAAGAAATAATTATTTAGTATGATAGGTAATGTGTATATGTGCAATATGGTTATATTATGGTGAAATTAATAAATGAACGTTATTGAAAGTAATAATGTAGTGACTAATGCAGTGAAAATCGCTATTGTTGTTGCTAGATTTAATCGCTTTATTAATAATAATTTATTAGATGGAGCCATAGATGTATTAAGGCGAATTGGTTGCGTGAAAGATCAAAATATTACCGTTGTTTGGGTACCTGGGGCATATGAATTATCGTTAGCAATAAAAGCTTTAGCTATTACGAATTCTATTCGTAATAATAATAAGAATAAGAATAACTATGATGCTTTGATAGCATTAGGTACAATTATACGTGGAGAAACTGAGCATTTTCATTTTATTTCTAGATCGTGTAGCGCTCAACTAACTAAAATTTCTATTGATAATATTTTACCAATAGGATTAGGTTTGCTTGTTACTAATAATGTAAAACAAGCTGTAGAACGTGCCGGGATTAAAGATAAAAATAAAGGAGCTGAAGCTGCTTTAGCAGTTTTAGAAATGATTAATATATTAAAATTATTAAATTATTAATTAATAAATTATTGGTAGATTTTAAGTAAAAAAAGAGAAATTAAAAGTGAAATTTATAACTCGGCGTCTTGCTCGTTTATGCGCATTACAAGCATTGTATTCTTGGCAATTTTCTAAAAACGATTTAATAGAAATAGAAAATTATATTGTTTCAATACAAAATATTCAGAATTTTGATATTTCTTATTTTCGTGAATTATATATAGGGGTGATAAACTGTATCTCAGATTTAGATAAATTAATGATTCCTTATTTATTTAGAGATTTAAAGACAATAGGTTATGTAGAATATTCAGTATTATTAATTGCATTATTTGAATTAACTCAATGTTACGATATACCTTATAAAGTTGTTATGAATGAAGCTATAGAATTAGCAAAAATTTTTGGATCTGAAAAAAGTTACAAATTTATTAATGGAGTGTTAAATAAAATAGTGACAGAAAAATTATTTATACCAATCAAATAAATAAAATATTCTTTTTATTAAATTTAAGCATAATTTTTTCTATGATCTTCTTTTAGAAGATTAATATTTTTATGAAATGTATTATCTTTATTTATAATGTGTAATATGAAAATTATGTACTTTTTTGCAACTGGTTTTGGTATAGGTAAAATATCAATTATGATGCCTGTTGTGGGTACTATAGCATCGTTATTAGCAATTCCGATGTGGTGGGGGTTGGTATATTTTTTTTCTTACCAGACATATTTTATTTTTTTGATATTAGGGATAATATTTGGAATTTATTTATGTGGTAAAGTTACTAAATTTATTGGGATTCATGATCATCAATCAATTGTTTGGGATGAGTTTGTTGGTATGTGGATTACATTAATTGTGGTACCGTTATATAGTTGGATGTGGATAGTTGTTGCTTTTTTGTTATTTAGAGTATTTGATGTAATAAAACCTTGGCCAATTTCTTGGTGTGATCGTGTAATAAAAGGTGGATTTGGGATTATTATTGATGATATATTAGCTGGGTTTATCTCTATTCACATTATTTTATTTTTTATGCAAATATTTCCTTAATACTTACTCTTATTACAGTAATTCTTCTGTATTAAACGCAATATGCTATTAATAATCATAATATTTCATATATTTAATTAAGGTTAAATTATTGCATTATAATCCAATCCATAATTTTTTTATAGATTCCTGAGCTGTCTAATCCTAATTCGGATAGTATTTCTGTTCGAGATCCTTGCTGAATAAAGAAATCAGGTAAACCAATATTCAGAATAGGAATCAATAATTTATTATTGCGCATAAGTATTTCATTAACTCCGCTTCCAGCTCCTCCTGTTATTGCATTTTCTTCTAGAGTAATTAAAGCTTGATGATTTTTAGCAAGATTTTTTATCAACGTTTCGTCAAGAGGTTTAACAAATCTCATATCTACTAATGTAGCATTTAATTGTAATGCTACATTGTATGCAGCTTTTAACAAAGCTCCAAAATTAAGAATAGCAATGTGTTGTCCATGATGGCGTATAATTCCTTTATTTAATGGTATTGAGTATAATTGTTTGATATTATTATCATTAGGTATATTGTTATTAGTGGTATATTCTTTAGGATACCGTACAATACTAGGCCCTTTTTGATATAGGTATCCTGTATTTAACATTAATTTGCATTCATATGCATCACTTGGTGTCATGATAATAGTATTAGGAATGCAACGTAGATACGATAAATCAAAGGCTCCTTGATGAGTTTGCCCGTCTGCCCCTACGATTCCTCCTCTATCTATAGCAAATAATACTGGTAATTTTTGAATTGCTATATCATGAATAAATTGATCATAAGCTCTTTGTAAGAACGTTGAATAAATAGCAACTACAGGTTTATATCCTGCAATAGCTAGCCCAGCTGCAAAAGTTACAGCATGTTGTTCAGCAATAGCAACATCAAAGTATTGTTTTGGATATTTTTTGGAAAATTTACTCATTCCGGAACCTTCTCTCATAGCTGGTGTAATCCCTATAATTTTATTATCTTGTGTTGCAATTTGACATAACCATTCTCCAAATACTTCAGAATAGGTAATATTTTTTTTAATATTATGTTGATTAGTAGGTATAATTCCACTATTTAAATTGAATTTAGGCACAGCATGCCATTTGATTGGATCTTTTTCTGCAGGTTTATATCCATACCCTTTTTTAGTAATGATGTGTAAAAATTGAGGTCCTTTTTTAGTATTACGTATGTTTCTTAAATTATGTATTAATTTGTATACATTGTGTCCATCTATAGGACCAATACAATTAAAACCAAGATTTTTAAATAATTCCATAGCAATAGTGAAATTATTTTCTTCATGATTGATAAAAATATTTCTGCATAATTTTTTAATATTGGATGTGATATTTAAATATTTTTTTTTTTAGTTTTACAGGAAGAAGTATGTAATGCTCCTACATTTTCTGAAATAGACATATCATTGTCATTTAGAATAATTAGCAAATTAGTCGATTTAACTGTTCCAGCATGATTTATTGCTTCAAAAGCCATACCAGCAGTTAATGCTCCATCGCCTATTATACATACTGTATGTCGATTTAACATTTCTCGTTCTGCAGCAATAGCTAATCCTAACCCTGCACTAATTGAAGTAGAAGAATGCCCCACTGATAATACATCATATTTACTTTCATCTCTGCAAGGAAATGGATGCAGTCCATTACGTTGTCGGATACTGTAGATACGTTTCTTTCGACCTGTTAGTATTTTATGGGGATAGGATTGGTGTCCTACGTCCCAAATAAGATAATCAAAAGGAGTGTTATATACATAATGTAATGCTACTGTGAGCTCAACGACTCCTAGTCCAGATGCAAAATGTCCACTAGATTTACTTACACTATTTAATAGAAATTGTCTTAATTCATTACATAATTTGTTTAATTTATTTTCAGGTAATTGACGTAATTCTTCAGGAGTATTAATAAATTCTAGTATAGAGTATATGTTAGAATCATCATTTATCATATGCATATGTTTTGTAGTTGAAGTGTGGTATAAATTATTTAGTTTTTTGCTATTGTAAAATATATTCTATAAATTTGAATAGAACATTGCTATTATATTTAAATTTATTGGTACATTCTAATTTGTAATAAAGTTTGTTTTATATATGATTTACATCATAAATTAATTTGATTTTAATTATAGTAATAATTGTGTACATTACATAATGTTTTTTTACTTTTAAAATTCAATTTATAGCTTGTGTAAGAATACTAATAATAATTTCGTATAGATTATGTTGAATATAATTTATAAAAGAATAGATTTTATTTTAATTAATAATAACATTAGAGATAAGTTATTAACAGAATATTATTTCAAATAATTAAAATAAGGCAATGTTTAAATTTTATTTATGTGTTACATATATTTTCGTGCTTGGATGATATATAGACATATTTAATTTGTTTTTAAATTACATTATTATAATTAATTGATTTTTAAAATAAAAAGAGATGTATCTTAATTTATCATGATAATTTTATTATTTTTTTATTTTAATTTATTTTTTTTAGAAGAAATTTTTAGGGTATTAACAATCTGCATGATACATTAACGCTTTGTGATTAATAATATTTTTATTCACAAAATTAAGAAATGTATTTAAATAAATTTTAGGTAAGCGTTATTAAAAAGATTTATGAAAATTATTATTAAATTTTCGCCTGAAATCATTATAAAAAGTCGTTCTGTACGAGTTTTTTTTATAAATGTTCTTGTAAAAAATATAAAAAAAGTTTTAAAACAATATAATACATTGGCTTTATTGAGAGTGCATTGGGATAATATTGAAATACAATCTGAATGTGGAAGTTATTTAGAAATTTCTAAAATATTAGTCAATGTTCCTGGAATTCATTCCGTGTTATGGGTTCACGATAGTATTATTAACTCTTTAGAAGATATTTATAATCAGGTTATACGTACAAAATATTATACTCAATTGTTAGGAAAAACTTTTTGTGTTCGGGTAAAGCGTCGAGGTAATCATATTGTTACTTCTCAAGACGTTGAACGTTATATAGGAAGTAGATTACATGAAAGTATCAACGATACTTCTGTTAATTTAGTTAACCCTGAGGTAACTATATATTTAAATATTCGGGATAGTTTTTTATTTATAGTTCTTGAACGTTTTAAGGGATTAGGAGGATTTCCTGTTGGAACTCAACAAGAGTCTTTATCTTTAATTTCTGGAGGATTTGATTCTACTGTTGCTAGTTATATGTTAATTCGTCGAGGGTGTAAAGTACATTATTGTTTTTTTAATTTAATTGGTAATATTACGCACACTATTGAAGTTTATAAAATAATATCTTATTTATGGAATAAATTCAGTGGGTCACATAAGGTGAAATTAATTTCTGTTGATTTTTCAATAGTAGTAAAAGAATTATTTATGAAAATAAAAAACAATTATATAGGAATTATACTAAAACGTATGATGATTAGAGCTGCGTCTACTTTAGCGTCTCATTACAAAATTAAATCATTGGTTACAGGAGAATCATTAGGTCAGGTTTCTAGCCAAACGTTAGACAACTTAATTTTAATTAATAATGTTGTATCTTCTTCTGATTGCATAGTATTCAGACCTTTAATCGTTCATGATAAAGAATCAATTATTAAATTAGCTCGTCAAATTGGCACAGAAGAACTGTCTAGAACTATTCCAGAATATTGTGGTTTAATTTCAAAAAGGTCTTGTGCGAAAGCAAAAAAAAAGGCTATTGAATTAGAAGAAGGTAATTTTAATTTTTCAATATTAGATAAAGCTATATCTCAAGCTCATATAATAAATGTAAATAATATTCTTCAATATATAGAAGATATTCGTGCTATCAAAATAGAAACTCAAACAGAGTTAAACTCCCAAGATATAATAGTAGATATTCGATCAGAATATGAACAACAGAGGAATCCTATTAATATTCCACTTGATATTAAAATAAAAAAGATACCTTTTTATAAATTAAAGGATCAATTTCCAAAGCTTGATCAAAATAAGATATATCTATTGTATTGTGATCAAGGCATAATGAGTCGTCTACAAGCAATTCATTTATTGCAACAAGGTTTTCATAATGTAAAAGTATATCGTAGTAATTTGTTGCTTGTTAATACAAAAATTAATAGGTGAAATTATTGGGTATGAGTTATATATTATGTATGAAGCATGTATTGTTGTGTAGGAATAATGTTGATGTATACATAAATATACGAAACATACACATAAAATGCTCAAAAAATTGGTTTATATTCAAAACATACGTATAATGTGATTATAGGTGTAAATAAAATTTATAATTTATAATGTATAATGATATTAAGTAAGGTGATAATAAATGTTGTAAACAGTATTGATTGTATTCCGTATACTTCTAACAATAGACCACCTGTAACTCCTCCTAATCCTACTCCTAAAAATTGTCCGATAGAATAAATACTGATAGAAGTTCCTTGGTATTTAGAAGGTGATTTTTTACTAATTAAATCAGGTAAAATTGATTCTATCAAATTAAATGCTATAAAGAACAGTAGTATACCAACTAATAATAACCATAAGCTTTTTATAGCAATGAGCATTATGAATTCAGATAAAGCTAGAATATGTATAGATATAGTTAATATTTTGCTTTTATTTATTCTTGTATGCATGTAAAAAAGATATGGCAATAAAATTAGTATAGAAATTAATATGATAATAGCATACGTTCTATGATATGTATTAGGTATACATCCTAATGCAGTCATGATTTTTGGCCAAATAACAAAATTTAATATTAGAACGGTATGTAAGGAAAAAATATGAAAATTTAATTTTAATAATTCTGAGTTAGTAAGAATAATTTTAATATTATTTAATATATCTCTTAAATTTATATTATGATCTAAATTATTAGATGATGAATCTTTTTTGGGTATTAAACAAAAAGCCAATATTATAGTAAATCCTGTAATTAGAGTGATAATTTGAAATAATCCATGTAATCCGATAGTGTTTGCAATACAAGGTCCAATAATTATGGAACCTGTAAAGGTTATACCAAAACTTATTCCTAGGATAGCCATAGCTTGAGTTCTATTATGTTCTTGTATTGATTCTAATAATAAAGTTATAATAACACTTCCTATTGCTCCAATACCTTGTAATGCTCTACCAATAATGAGCCCCCAAATCTCATTTGTTATTGCTGCTATTTCACTGCCTACAGCAGCTATTATCAGTCCAATGATAATCATAGGTTTTCTTCCAATTTGATCGGACATTAAACCAAAGGGTAATTGAAAAATTATTTGCATAATCCCGTATATTCCTATTGAGATTCCTACTAAATATTCATAGGATCCGTTTAAGGATATTGCGTAAATAGGTAATATTGGTAATACCATAAATATTCCTGACATACGTAATGCAAATATCATACTTAATATACACGTTAAGCGTAATTCAGTACTAGTTATTTGGATGTTATGTAACATAAACATTATGTTAGCTTAATTAAGCTATAATTGATATTTTTATGTTATTAAAAATCATATTTTTAAGTAATTAAAATTAAGAATATATTTTTTGTTATTATTATGTAATCCAATTCTTATTAATTTTTTATAATTAAGATAAAATGCATTATTTTTAATCACGAAGTTAAATTATACTATTTACCATATGCTACGACAAATTTTTACATCTAATGATAACATAAGATTTAGAAGTATTATGATAATAATTGATAGAATAAACATTTTCTTTGCCCATACAGAATCATTATTAATATATTTATATTTATACCATCCTGTGTATAACCAAAATAAATTAAAAATGCTAATTATACATAAAAATATATAACTAGTGTAACCTTTCACAGTTAATAATATTGTAGATAAACAAAATCCTAGAATACCTGTAAGAATATGTATTCTAGTTATATGCATCCCTTTTTTTATAAAAAAGGTTGGAATTAAAGCATTTTTATAGTCGATATGTCTGAAAATAGTTATCGAATAAGAATGTGGAATTTGCCAGAAACTAAAAATCATTAACAATATTAAAGCTCCGCAATCAAATGTATTGGTTACGGTACAATATCCAATTACTGGAGGCATTGCTCCAGATAGACTGCCTGCGATCATACCATAACTTGATTTGCGTTTCATGTATAAACTATATAAAACTACATAAATAATAAATCCTATTGCCGATAAAAAAATAGTATAGAAATTTTTTATATTATAAAGTAATAAAAATCCTGAAATGTTTAGTATTAATGCATAAAATATACTATTTTTTATTGAAAGTATTTTTTTTTGTTGAGCTAATATTCGAGTATTTGTTCTCATCATAATCGCATCAATGTCTCGATCAATAATATTATTTAGAACACAACTAGAAGCGATTACCAAAGCTAATCCAATAATCATATTGATTAATATCATGTAGTTGATATGTTGTTCTTGGGATGCCATTAAAAATCCTCCTATAGAGGACATTATATTTCCTATCACAATACCTGGTTTTATTAAAGAAAAATAATATTGAATAATCATATTGTTTAATATATGAAGTATATTATCTGCATTATTTTACATCATTAAGTTATGATGTAAATGAGTCATTATCCATACGCTACCTAATACAAGAATAAATACAATAAATATTGTAAATATTAAAGATGTAATAATCCATTTTCGATCAGATATGTGTATCAAGTGCAAAAAGTAAACTAGATGAATATAAATTTGAATTAATGCGCAAGATATAGTTATAATTAGGAGTATTTTTTTATCAAAAATATTATATTGAATAGTATAGAAAGGAATTATTGTTAAAATCAAAGATAATACAAACCCAATGAAATATGAGGTATTTGAATTATTATTATTCATATAATTATAAAATTCCTATCAGATATACTATAGTGAATACACATATCCATACAATATCTAGAAAATGCCAGAACAAACTTAGACATTGTAATCGAATTAGATTAGTTTGTGTCAGTCCATTTAAGGTTAGTTGTATAATCATAATAATAATCCAAATTAAACCTACTATCACATGAATTCCATGTGTACCTATTAATATAAAAAATGATGAAAAGAATGCATTGTAACATGGGGTATATCCATGATGAATTAGATGGAAAAATTCATAGATTTCTAGTATAATAAAACATAACCCTAATAATTCGGTTATGCAAATCCATTGCATAAATTTTTGCGCCCAAGTTTTATTTATATAAAACATACTTTTACAGCAAGCAAGACTACTTAATAACAAAAGTACTGTTTCTGAAAAAATAAAATTTAAATTGAAAATACTGTTATTATGATCGTCAAACACCGTTATATTTAAATGCTTACTTAATACTATATGCATAGCAAACAAACTAGCAAATAGAATACAATCACTCATTATATACAACCAAAAACCAAATATTACTCTTTTATTTATATCAAACTGAAGAGTTGTGTTTATTGTGTGCATGTTCAATTTCTTTAATTATATTTGAAGGGACATAATACTCAGTATTATTATTAAATGTATGCGCTATCCATATTCCTATTATTCCAAATAAACTTAATATCGATAACCACCATATGTACCAAATCATGCTAAATCCAAATAGCAGACTAAAAAAAGCGATTAAGATTCCATCATGTGTATTTTTAGGCATATGTATAGGTTCGTATGTTTTATTTTTACAAAGTGTAACATTTTTTCGATTTTCTATATACCAGAATACATTGCGATTATTATTAATAATTGGAATATGTGCAAAGTTATAAAAAGGAGGGGGAGAAGAGGTAGCCCATTCTAATGTAGATCCGTTCCAAGGGTCTGAGTTGTCATGATAATTATTATATTTGTCTCGATTAAATACGCTAATTATTATTTGAATACATTGACATAGGATTCCTAATCCAATTAGGAATGTCCCTATTGCTGCTGTTATTAACATGGGGGAAAATATAGTATCAATATTTTGACTTAAACGTCTAGTCATACCCATAAATCCTAAAATATATAAAGGCATAAATGCTATATAAAAACCAATTATCCAGAGCCAAAAGGCACATTTGCCCCAATTTTCGTGTAAAGTATACCCAAAAGCTTTTGGGAACCAATACGACATCCCAGCAAAGCAACCAAATAATACTCCTCCAATAATAACATTATGAAAATGAGCAACTAAAAATAGACTGTTATGCAGTAAAAAGTCAATTCCAGGTATTGCTAGCAACACTCCTGTCATACCTCCTATTGAAAAAGTAATAATAAATCCTATTGCCCACAACATCGGGGTTTTAAAAATTATTTTTCCTTGATACATGGTGAATAACCAATTAAATACCTTTACTCCCGTAGGGATTGCAATAATCATAGTCATAATTCCAAAAAAAGCATTTACATTGGATCCGGCTCCCATGGTAAAAAAATGATGTAACCATACACAAAAAGATAAAGCAGTAATAGCAATGGTAGCCCATATTAAAGTTGTGTATCCAAATATTTTTTTTTGAGAGAAAGTAGAAACAATTTCCGAAAATATTCCAAATGCAGGTAGTGCTAAAATATAAACTTCAGGATGTCCCCATGCCCAAAATAAATTGATATACATCATCATATTACCACCGAGATCATTAGTAAAAAAATGAGTTCCTAAATAACGATCAAAAGTTAGTAATGCAATTGTTACAGTAAGAATAGGAAACGCTACAATAATTAATGCATTTGTACATAATGCTGTCCAAGTAAATACTGGAATTTTCATCATGGACATACCTGGGGCTCTCATATATAAAATAGTAGTAAAAAAATTTATGCCAGTTAAAGTAGTACCAATTCCAGAGATTTGAATGCTCCATATCCAATAATCTACTCCAACATCAGGACTATATTCTTTACTTGATAATGGTGGATAAGCTGCCCATCCAGTTTGGGCAAATTCCCCTATTCCTAAAGATAAATTAATTAATATAACTCCAACCATAAATAACCAAAAACTTAAAGAATTAAGAAATGGAAAAGCTACATCCCTAGCTCCAATTTGTAGCGGAACTATTATATTCATTAAGCCTATTACAAATGGAGTTGCCATAAATATAATCATGATTACCCCGTGAGCTGTAACTACTTGATCATAATGATGTACAGAAAGAAACTCAGATAGTCCAAGAGATGAGAGTGCTTGTTGAGTGCGCATCATAATTGCATCAGCAAAACCCCGTAAGAACATGATACATGATACCATGACATACATTATACCAATTTTTTTATGATCCACAGAGGTAAGCCATTCATTCCATAAATACGTCCATTTTTTATAGTAAGTAACAGTACCTATCACCAAAGTGCTAAAAATAAAAACTACAGCTATTGTTGACATAATAATTGGATCATGATATGGAATGGAATGTATCGTTAACTTTCCGAGCATTATATATACCTTTTTTATTTAGAAGAATTTTAATTACTTACAGTTGTCAGTCAGTGTATAGAATTTAAAAGTTATATTTTTTATTGTTAATGTTTAAATTTATTGATAACACTATCAAATAAATTAGGTTGTATATTAGAAAAATAAGTAATGGAATCAAACATACTAGGTTTTGCTAATTTTTCATAAGCATTCATGTTATTAAGATGATGTATGGATCTTTGAGCTTTCTGTACCCATTGGGTAAATTCTTTTTTGTTGTTTGTAGCAATTACTATAAATTTCATTCCTGAGAATCCTTGTCCGCTAAAATTTGAAGAAATTCCTTTATATTTGCCAGGTTTATTAGCAATTAAATTTAGTTGTGTTTGCATACCAGCCATAGCATAAATTTGACTACCTAGTTGAGGAATAAAAAAAGAGTTCATTACTGAATTAGAAGTAATATTAAAACGTATTGGAACATTTGCTGGGAAAACAAGTTCATTAATAATTGCTATGTTATGTTGAGGATAAATGAAAAGCCATTTCCAATTTAATGCAATAACATTTACAATAATAGGATCAACTATTTTTGAATCCAAATAAATAGGATTTTTTGGATCTAATTTGTGTGTTGAATGCCATGTTAATATACTTAATATAATAATTATTATTATTGGAATAATCCATGTGGCGTATTCTATTTTTTTAGACTCAATCCAATTGGGATTGTATTTAGTATGGGTATTATTTGTTGCACGGTATTTTATGGTAAACAATAGAGTCATTATGATTACAGGAATTACTATGATAAGCATCATACCAAAAGCAATGATTATTAAAGAACGTTCTTCTAGCCCTATGGAACCTTTAGGGTGCATTAGCACTAAATGATCACATCCATTTAATAGGATTATTGAACTATATATAAAAAAAAAGGTACATTTTTTTATATATTTATTTGTAAGAATGTTCATATCTTAACAATTGTTTAAAATCTCATGTGTTCATTTTACTTTAAAAATTTAATACTGTAAATAAGTAACTATATTTTGTATAGAACTAAAATATATATATTTTTTTTATTGAAAAATTGAAATTACATGTAGTTTTTACTATATATAGTTTTTTTCAATGGTAAGTTACTATTTTATATATTAAATGATTATATATGAAGATATAAGTTGATTTTAATCATATTAAAATAGGTTTATTTTGAAAATATTTAAGTTTATAAATTTTAATATAAAAATTGGTATAATATTTATTTGAAAAAGATTTGTATATATTCGTATTATAACAGGTTTATTTTATTGACAATAATTTTATGTAATCAACTGTTTATTTATTTTGATATAAAAATTTATATTTTATGTGCTTTATGATAAGAGAAGTAAATGATAAAGATATTGGTGTTTTTAAAAAATTATAGAATTTGTATAAATATAATATTTTTAGCTCATGTGTTATTATTGATAATAATAAAATTAAATTCGAATTTTTATTAGATGTATATGAGTAATTAATACGCTAGTATTTTATAATATGATTGTGAAAGTAAATTTAGTAAGTTTGTGGAAAGAAAATATTAAAAATTTATTTTTAATAATACATCACAATATTTATTGATAATTAAGAAATATGAAAATATATATCGAAACATACGATGTAAAATCAATTACAAATTTTATGTTTTATATTTTTTTATGTATAAAATTGCACGATGTAATTGTTGTTGATAATGAGTATGATTAAATGCTGATTTTTTATATTTTTATTAAAAATAGCATGATGTAATGCATAGATATTAAATTAACATTTATACACTAAATAATAATATTTATACATAATTAGTTAATTAATATATTCTTATTTTGTTATGTAATAATAGTAATATGTTATAGTTATATAATTAAATACAGTGCTGGTATGATTTTTTTTGATGTTTTTATAAATTTCTATTTTTACTATATCATAATAATAAAATGATTCAAGATATCAGTAATTCTTTTTTTATATTTTATTTTAGTAGGATAAAAGATATATTAATTTATAGGAGAATATATGAAGGAAATTAGGTGGATATATGGTGGCAATACTACTCTTCAAAATTTGAATTATAACATGGGGATAATTCCTATAGTTATTGAACAAACTGCTCGAGGAGAACGTGCATATGATATTTTTTCTTTATTATTAAAAGAACGAATTATTTTTATAACAGATACCATAGAGAATCATACCGCTAATTCTATTGTAGCTCAGATGATGTTTTTAGAATCAGAGAATCCTACGAAGGATATTCATTTATATATTAATTCTCCTGGAGGGTTAATTACTGCTGGAATGTCTATATATGACACTATTCAATTTATAAAACCTGATGTTAGCACTTATTGTATGGGGCAAGCTGCTTCAATGGGGGCTTTTTTGTTAGCTGCTGGAGCTAAAGGAAAAAGGTTTTGTTTACCAAATGCGCGTGTAATGATTCATCAACCATTAGGTTCTTTTCAAGGACAAGCTACTGACATTGCTATTCATACTAAAGAAATATTACAGGTTAAAAACAATATAAACAAATTAATAGCGAAACATACAGGGAAATCTATTGATATAGTTATCAAAGACATGGAAAGGGATTGTTTTTTATCTGCTGATGAGGCTATGGATTATGGATTAGTAGATTGTGTCTTGAGTAAACGAATTCCATAAAATATTTTATGTTCTTATTTATTGATTGGGATTGAGGTAAATATATATAAGTTCATTTAAATTAGTGTACTCAATTTTAGTATATTATTTATTGGTTAGTCTATAATTTTTTGAGAGAATAATAATTGTTGATTTATATAATTTATAGTTTTACAATTTTAATATAGGTAATTAAAAAATTATGCATGATAATCATGATCATCATTCAAAAGAGGCATTATATTGTTCATTTTGTGGAAAAAATCAATTACAAGTGTTGAGGTTAATTAGTGGAGTATCAGCGTCAATTTGTAATACATGTATTGATTTATGCAACAATATTATTAGTCGAGAATTACAGAGTAATTCAGTTGTGGTACATAATGAGAATATAGAAAAATTTTTTACTCCTCGTGATATAGGTAATTATTTAGATAGTTATATTATTGGTCAAGAATGTGCTAAAAAAATATTATCAGTAGCAATATATAATCATTATAAACGATTAAAATATCAAAATCAGAAGTTTGATAAGAATGCTAATAAAATAAACGATAATTATGGTGGTGATATAGAATTATTTAAAAGTAATATTTTGTTAGTCGGGCCTACAGGTAGTGGTAAAACTTTGTTAGCAGAAACATTAGCTAGATTTCTTGAGGTACCATTTGCTATATCTGATGCCACTACACTGACTGAAGCTGGGTATGTTGGTGAAGATGTAGAAAATGTAATTCAAAAATTATTACATAGATGTGATTACAATATAAACAAAGCTCAGCGGGGTATTATTTATATTGATGAAATAGATAAAATTGCTAAAAAATCGGAAAATATTTCTATAACTAGAGATGTATCTGGAGAAGGAGTTCAACAAGCTTTATTGAAATTAATTGAGGGAACTATAGCTTCTATTCCTCCTAAGGGGGGTAGAAAACATCCCCAGCAAGAGTTTATTAAGCTAGATACTACTAATATTTTATTTATTTGCGGGGGATCTTTTTTTGGTTTAAATAAAATTATTGAACAACGGATATCTGAAAAACGTACTATTGGATTTCACACGTTTCCAAGAATGAAAGTAAATAAAGATTTTGAGTATGCATTACTTGATAAAGTTGAACCTGAAGATTTAATCAAATTTGGATTAATACCAGAATTTATAGGGAGATTCCCTATAATTTCCGTTTTGGATGAATTAAAAGAATATGAGTTAATTAAAATTTTAACAGATCCAAAAAATGCTTTAATAAAACAGTATAAAACTTTATTTAATTTAGATAAAATAGAATTAGAATTTTCTGAGGCTTCGTTAAACGCTATAGCTAAATATGCAATTAATAAACAATCTGGAGCTCGAGGTCTGAGAACAATTTTGGAAAATATATTATTAGATACGATGTATAATTTACCATCTCAAAATAAAGTAAGGAAAGTAGTGATTAATTCTCAGGTAGTGACTGGACAATCGAAGCCAGTATTACTGTATTATGAATAATTAATCAATGAAAATTTGGGAAGGTAGTGAAAAGCAATATTGTGGATGAATCAGGAGGGATCATCCTATTGATATTAAAGTTTAATATTATTATATAAAAAGAAGATGACCCCCCACCATATTGAATGGTGGATAATTTTTATTTTTTCAGTTGAGATGTGTCGTGTATATTAAGATTTTGTGAATAAAAATTCTTTCATTTTTTGTATTAAGAAAAGTCGATCCTTTGCATATAACATATTTAATTTATTTTCATTTATTAAAATTGTTTGTTGGTCTTGCCATTGTTTCCATGCTTCTTTAGAAATATTATCATAGATTCTTTTTCCCAACTCGCCTGGAAAATAAAACGAGTCTAATCCTACGGAATATTTTTTTAAAAATACGCAATAAATAGTTCTAGTCATTTTTGTTTGAATAAACGCATATATTTTTGTAATTATTTATTGTAAATTTGTTTTATCTTTTATTAATTTTTTTAAAATTATAGTGACAGGTTTAGGTAAACCAACTGTTACAGGTTTATATATATTGTACCAAATGCCTTCTTCTTTATTAAATGTTATTATTTTATTAATGTCAATTAATATCGGTTGAATTTGTAATTTTATATTACTGATATGATGTTGTAAAATATCCATACTATTACATGCAGTGTTATGAAGATTATATTTATATAACCATTCATTTAATTCGTCAATATTATAAAATTCTGGAAAACAAAACAATTTATTCCATATATTTGATTTAGATCGTTTTATTAGACGTACTATATAAGTATTTTTTAATAATAACACTATCCACCAAATATTTTTTTTGTGTTTTTTTGTAATTTGTTTTTTATCTTGTTGATAAGAATGAATTTTATTTTTTAAAAAAGATTGACAATTATCGTTAAGAGGACATATGCTGCATTTCGGATTTTTATAAGTACATATTAATCGACCTAAGTTCATCATAGCTTGATTAAAGTGTGAAACATCTTCATTAAATGGCATTAACATGCTTATTAAATGCCATAAATTTGCATCTTTTTTAGATTGGCTAATGTTTTTGTGATATTCCAAAGCATAGTATCTCATGAGTATGCGTTTTATATTTCCATCAAGAATAGGATATCGTTTATTTAAAGCTAAAGATAATATAGCTCCAGCAGTAGATTTTCCGATTCCTGGTAAAGATAAAATCGTACTGAAATTTTGAGGAAATTCTCCGTTATATTGGCTCATGATAATTTGAGCGGTTTTGTGCACATTAATTGCTCGTTTATAATATCCTAATCCACTCCATATATATAATATGGAATTAGAATCTGCTTTTGCTAATTTAGAAATTGTTGGGAATGTGTTGATGAATTTTTCAAAATATGGAATCACAGTAATAACTTGTGTTTGTTGTAACATAATTTCAGATATCCATATTTTATATATAGTTTTATTTAATTGCCAAGGTAAATAGGATATTTTAGTATTATAATGCCAGAGTAATATTCTTTTTGAAAAAACAGAATTGTTTTGCGCTATATATGTCATGATTTTTTTTAAAGTAAAAATTTATTGTAATAATATATACATATTATTTGATATGATTTCAATCATTTCAAAAATGAATTTAATTAGATTTTAGAATCAATGACATTTATGATGTAATTAGTGAATAAATTATATTCATTTTTATTTTGTATGCATATGAATTAACAATTTTTATAAAAATAATATTGTTGTTGATTAAGTATTATCATGCTTGTTAGATTTAGTTTCAAAAATAGAAGTACCAATTCTTAGCAAATTACTTCCTGAGTAGATGGCAGGAAGTATGTCATTACTCATGCCTAATGATAACGTATCTACATGTGGACAGATATTTTGTAGTCTTTTAAAAAAAGTGTACACTTTTTTAAATTGAATCATTTGTTGTTTAAATTCTGATTTTGGAATAGACATGGACATTATTCCCCTCAATTTTAGTTTTGAGCATTGATAAATTGTGGTTGCTAATTTGAGCATTTGTTCTATTGTAATTATTCCTGATTTATTATGATTACCACTAATGTTGATTTGTATCAATGTATTGAGTTGACTTAATTTTTTTGGTCTATGTTTATTTAAATGATATATCGATTTTTCATTGCTTATAGTATGACACCAATCAAAATTTTCAGCAATTATTCGGATTTTATTAGATTGAATTGATCCAATAAAATGCCAGGAGATTTTATCTGGGATATGTGTGCGAAACCAACATATTTTTTTTAGGGCTTCTTGTACATAATTTTCTCCAAAATTACGTTGTCCATAAAATATAGATTTTTTAATAGTGTTAATTGATTGATTTTTGGTGACTGCAATTAGTTGAATATTCTGTGGATTTCGGTTTACATTGTGAGCAGCAATATGTATTTGATTATGTATATGATTGAGTTGTTTTTGTATGAAAATCATTTTTTAAATTGAAATAATTGTTGTGTATTTTAAATGAAACTATGTATTTAATTGTTTGTAGTATTTGTGTATTTATTTATACTAAAGCTATATCAGTTTATAGTTGGTATTTAACCAGCTTTTTAAAATTATTTCAGCGGCTATCGAGTCTATTTTGTTTTTTTTTATTTTTTCTGAAAATTTGGAACAATATTGGTTATAAAAATTAGAGCGAGCTTCCAGAGTTGTAAAACGTTCATCATACATTTCTACAGTAGTATTAAATTTGTTTTTTAATTGAATTGCGAATTTTTTTGATAAAATAGTAATATATTGTTCACTGCCGTCTATTTGCAAAGGTAAACCTACTATTAATGTTTTAGGTTTCCATTCATTATACATAAGTTCAATATTTTTCCAATCTGGAGTTCCGGCGATTGAGTGTAGTACGTTAAGAGATGTAGTTGTACAAGTTAATTTTTGACCTACAGCAACTCCAATATTTTTTGTTCCAAAGTCAAATGCCATAATTATTTCTATATTAGACATTAGGCATGCCCTGTTTGATGCGCAATAATATTGTGCATATTGATACCTAATATTTTGGCTGCATCATTCCAACGATTTATAATGGGAGTATGGAATAAAATAGTTTCATTAGCTGGCACAGTAATCCAAGAATTTTCTATTAATTCTTGTTCTAATTGTCCTTTTCCCCAACCAGAATAACCTAATGCAACTAAAATGTTTTCTGGTTGATCAGGTGTTCCTAAAGTTTCTAGAATATCCTTAGATGTAGTAATCATAGCTTTTTCAGAGATATTTATGCTAGAATTAAATCCTAATTTTGGTGTATGTAAAATAAATCCTCGATCATCTAATAGTGGACCACCTAAAAATATTGGATGGTTTAGTTGGATTGACGGATCTCTTTGTGTAGAAGTTATTTTTAATTTATTTAATATGGTTTCTATCGTACACTTTCCAAGTGGTTTATTAATGACTATTCCCATAGCTCCAGTATTATTATGTTCACAAATGTATATGACGGATTTTTTAAATAAAGGATCCTTCAGAGTTGGCATTGCTACTAAAAAATAATTTTGTAAGTTTGTAATTTTATTATCTAACATAGATTGCAATTTATATTGAATAATCAATATAGTATTTAAAATAAATATATTTAAAAATATAAATGACGGTATAATGAAAAATGATCACGTTTATTTAATATTTCATTTTAATATTTAATAAATAATTACCTATTTCTTGGAGTATAATGTCATTGTAATATTTCATCAACTTTTAATTTTGATTAATTATATATTTTTATTATTACAGAGAGGTTTAATTATTATTATTTTTTAATTTATAATTATATTTATGGTAATTTATAAATTTATTGTGTATTAATAGGTAATTAATGTTATAAGATAATTGTATTTTATTGTATACTAATTCAAATAATTTTTATTTGATTCCGCTTGCGTCTTTTAAAATATTTGTTTTATCGGTTTTTTCCCAAGGGAATTTTTCTCGTCCAAAATGTCCATACACAGCTGTATCTTTATAAATTGGTTGTAATAAATTTAACATAGTAATTATCCCATAAGGACTAAAATCAAATAAATCATTTATTAGTGTTATTAAAGTTGAATGTAAAACTTTTTCTGTTCCAAAAGTTTCGATATTAATAGCTATTGGATTTTCTACTCCAATAGCATAAGATATTTGTAGTTCACAGCGCTCTGCTAATCCTGAAGCTACGATATTTTTTGCTACATATCGTGCTGCATAAGCAGCAGAACGATCTACTTTAGATGGATCTTTTCCAGAAAAAGATCCGCCTCCATGTCTGGCCATACCTCCATATGTATCTACAATTATTTTTCTTCCAGTTAAACCGCAGTCAATTATTGGCCCTCCTATTGTAAAATTACCACCAGGATTAATAAAAAATTTAGTGTGTTTAGATATCCATTTTTTTGGTAATACTGGTTTAATAATTTCTTCCATAACTGCTTCTTTTAAATCTATTAATTTAACATCATGATGATGTTGTGTAGATAACACAACTGCAGTAATTCCTATTATTTTATTATTGTTATAAGAAAACGTTATTTGGCTTTTTGCATCTAATCCTAGCCAAGGTAAAGTTTTATTTTTTCGTACTATTGATTGTCTATTTATTAAACGATGAGCATAGGTAATGGGGGCTGGCATTAACACGTCAGTTTCATTTGTTGCGTATCCAAAAATCGACCCTTGATCTCCTGCTCCTTGTTTGATTTTATTATTATTTAAATTTATGCTATTTTTAATTTCTGGCGATTGTTGGTTAATTATACTGAAGATTGAGCATGAATTTGCATCTAGTCCCATATCTAAATTAACATATCCGATTTCTCGAATAGTGGTTTTAATAATCTCTTCTATATTAATTGAGGCTGTTGTGGTGATTTCTCCCCCTATTACTACTATGTTTGTTTTAACGTAAGTTTCACATGCAACATGAGCGTTAGAGTCTTGTGTTAAAATGGAATCTAATATTGCATCAGATATTTGATCGGCAATTTTATCTGGGTGTCCTGGTGATACGGATTCTGATGTAAAAAAATATTGATTCATTTTGAGTGTATATATAAATTAGTTAATGAAAGTAGTTATTGTGCAAAATATTTTATTTATAAAATTATAAAAATAATAATTGATAACTATCATACCATATGTTGTGTATAATATATATTAAGAATTATATAATATGATATCTTAGAATTAAGATGTATTGTCTAAAAATATTAGAAAATTAGTTATTTTAAGTATAATGTTAATTTGTCTCATTATTTATTTGAATAGTCAAAAAACATATGAACAATTTTAGTTGTAATAATGATCATTCTTTATTTTCAAATGCGTTTGGATTTTTAAGATTACCTTTAGAATTCGATCCATATACCCAATGTAGTGATTGGGTAATTACTGGAGTACCTTTTGATATGGCTACTTCTGGAAGGCCGGGAAGTAGATTTGGTCCAACTGCCATTAGGCAAGCGTCTATAAATCTAGTTTGGGAACAGTGTCGGTGGCCTTGGAATTTTAATATACGAGAAAAATTAAAAATTATTGATTGTGGTGATTTAGTATATAAAATAGGTAGTATTCAAAATTTTACGGATAATTTACAAATACATATTGAACATTTATTAAATTCTAGAAAGAAGGTTTTTTTATTAGGAGGGGACCATTATATCACATTACCTGCTTTACGTGCTTACTCAAAAATTTTTGGAAAAATAGCTATTATTCATTTTGATGCTCATACAGATTGTTATAGTAATTGTAGTCAGTATGATCACGGAGCTGTTATGTTATATGCATTAAATGAAGGATTGATTAATCCTAATTTATCAATTCAAATTGGAATTCGGACTGAATATGATACAAAATTTGGTTTTACAATATTAGATTCAGAATTTGTTAATTCAGTGGATACTAGTATTATAGTTAATAAAATAATATCGGTTATTCAAAATGCGCCAGTATATTTGACTTTTGATATAGATTGTTTAGATCCATCAATAGCACCTGGAACTGGCACTCCTGTAATTGGAGGATTAACTTCATCGTGTGTTTTAAAATTAATACGCAGTTTAAAAAAAATAAATATTATTGGGATGGATATAGTAGAAGTATCCCCTGAATATGATTGCTCTCAAATTACTGCATTAACTGCGGCTACGTTAGGTTTAGAAATGTTATATACACAGGCTGTTATTTGCTGAGTCGATGCATATATATAGTTATTATTGACTAATATTGATGGGGGTAATCGTGCATAATATTACATATTGAATTTTAAATTATATATTTTAAATAGAATTAATTTTTTGTCAATCAATAATAATGTATAGATAGAAGTGTAGTTTTAAGGTTGTTGTATAGAATACTAATAAGCATAAAAAAATTTATTTGCGCGCATTTATATAATGTATTAATAAATAAAAAAGATAGTATATATATTAGGCATTATAGCACTTAAATGTGCAGTGGTTGTACTTAGTAGTATAATTATTTTATAAATATTGTATTAGAACTGTATGAAATTTTCATGATTATAGTGTAAGTGAAGTATTAATTAAATTAAGTATTAATAAAAAATAATTTATATATAGATATATATTGTAATGTAAAGAGGTCAATCATAGTTATGATTTCAATAAATGATTTGGATTTATTTGATAAACAAATATTAATTCGTTCGGATTTAAATGTACCTGTTAAAAATGGAGTTATTACTTCTAATAGAAGGATTCATGCGTCGTTACCAACAATTCAATTAGCCTTATCTAAAAGTAAACGAGTCATGGTAACTTCTCATTTAGGTAGGCCTGTAGAAGGTGAATATGATCCGAATTTTTCCTTACAACCTGTAGTGGATTATTTAAAATATTATTTAAGTGATCAAATTAGAGGAGTACGATTAGTTAAAGACTATTTAGATGGAATTCAGTGGGTTTCAGATGAATTATTAATTTTAGAGAATGTGAGGTTTAATAAGGGAGAAAAAAAAGACGATGAAGTATTATCGAAAAAATATGCTGCATTATGTGATGTATTTGTAATGGATGCTTTTGGTAGTGCTCATCGTATGCAAGCATCTACACATAGTATTAGTAAATTTGTTAAAGTAGCTTGTTCTGGTTTGTTATTAGAGCAAGAATTAAAGGCTTTACACCAAGCTTTATCTAATCCTGTTAGACCCATGGTTGCTGTAGTTGGAGGATCTAAAGTATCTACTAAATTAACTGTATTAGAATCTTTATCAAAAATAGCAGATTATCTTATTGTTGGAGGAGGTATTGCAAATACTTTTTTGGCTGCTTTAGGTAAAAAAGTAGGGAAATCTTTATATGAAACTGAACTTATACCTACAGCTAGAAATCTTTTGAAGAATTGTGATATTCCTATTCTTACTGATGTTAGAGTAAGTTCTGAATTTTCTGAAACTGCTCAATCTATTATGAAAAATGTAATTGATATTAAAGATGATGAACAAATTCTAGATTTAGGTGATAATTCTATTGATCGAATATTGCAGATTTTAGATTGCGCTAAAACCATATTATGGAATGGACCTCTTGGAGTATTTGAGTTTCCAAGTTTTAGAAAAGGCACAGAAATGGTATCTCGATCTATTGCTGCGAGTAATGCTTTTTCTATTGTAGGAGGTGGTGATACTTTGATGGCTGTTGATTTATTTGGTATATCTAATCAAATATCTTACATTTCTACGGGAGGAGGAGCTTTTTTAGAATTTATCGAAGGTAAAATTCTTCCGTCTATACAGGCTTTAGAAGATCACCAAAGAATTAGAAACATAATATGATCACAAAAAATAGTATTAAAAATGAATAAATTTAAAATAAGTGTTTTACATAGCTGAATATATTATAACGTTATGTTATAAACATGAGTTATTTAATTTAATCATATAGAAGTGACATGTAAATGACTGGTATTTTTAAATTTATAAAACCTGGTGTAATTTTTGGGAATGATATACAAAAATTATTTTCTTTAGCAAAGAAAAATAATTTTGCATTACCTGCGGTAAACTGTATAGGGATAGATTCAATTAATGCTGCTTTAGAAGCTGCTTCTAACATGAAATCTCCAATTATTTTGCAATTTTCTAATAAAGGATCAGCTTTTATGGCAGGATATGGATTAGATAATGAGAATTATTCAGCATCAATTTTAGGGGCAATTGCAGGGGGCTTGTATGTACATCATATATCTATTCATTATGGTATCCCAGTTATTTTGCATACTGATCATTGCCCGAAAAAATTTTTACCTTGGATTGATGCTTTATTAGATTTTAGTGAAAAACATTTTGCTTCTACTGGAAATCCATTATTTTCTTCGCATATGATTGACTTATCTGCAGAATCTTTGGAAGAAAATATAGAAATTAGTTCACAATATTTAAGTCGGATGGCTAAATTAAATATGATCTTAGAAATAGAGTTAGGTTGCACTGGAGGAGAGGAAGATGGAATTAATAACGATTGTTTGGATCAGTCTTGTTTATATACCACTCCTGAAGATGTAGCTTATGCTTACGAAAAGTTACATGTAATTAGTCCTAGATTTATGATAGCTGCTTCGTTTGGGAATGTTCATGGAGTATATCAACCTGGTAATGTACGATTAGATCCTAAAATTTTAGATAAATCTCAAAAATATATTTCTAATAAATTTGGGTTATCTAAAAATTTTTTAAATTTAGTATTTCATGGGGGGTCTGGTTCTTCTTCAGAAGAAATTAAAAAAGCAATTACATATGGAGTAGTAAAAATTAATTTTGATACTGATATACAATGGGCTTCTTGGGAAGGAGTTTTGAAATATTATAAAAAAAATAAAAATTTTCTTCAGGCTCAATTAGGTAACCCACATGATAATAATTTTCCGAATAAAAAATTTTACGACCCTAGAGAATGGTTAAGAGAAAGTCAAAAGTCAATGATTAAATATTTAGAAAAGATATTTTTTATATTAAATGCAACTAATATTTTGTGAATATTTAAAATAGAATCAGGATTGTGAATGTAGAATTAGCATATGTTATCGTTTGTGTATAATTTAATAATTAGTTCTTTTGAATAAGAGATTTTTGGGTGATGTGTTATCGATTAGGAGTATAAGATTAATTATTTAATTAATTGGAATATTATGATGTTTATAACAATATCATGTATAGACTTAATATTCATGAGAATTAATAAAATTTTGATTAGTAGATTTTTGATGTTTGTCAGATATAGAAGAAAAGTTATATGAAACAAGATGAATTGAAAAAAGCAGTAGGGTGGGCAGCATTAAAATATATTAAATTTAATACTATTATAGGTATAGGTACAGGATCTACAGTTTCTTATTTTATTAATGCTTTAGGCAGTATAAAGGAAAAAATAATCGGGGTAGTATCTAGCTCAAAAAATTCGTCAATTCAGTTAAAAAAAGTGGGGATTCCGATATATAATTTCAATAATATAGATAATCTTGATGTATATATTGATAGTGCGGATGAGATTGATAAATATATGCAAATGATCAAAGGTGGAGGAGGGGCTTTAACTCAAGAAAAAATTCTTGCTTTTGCTGCAAAACAATTTATTTGTATTATTGATAGTAGTAAACAAGTAGATATATTAGGGCGTGGGCCACTACCAGTTGAAGTTATACCGATGGCACGTAGTTTAGTAGCTAAGGAGTTAATTCGTTTAGGTGGATTGCCTGAATATCGTTATGGTGTGGTTACCGATAATGGAAATAGTATTTTAGATGTACATAATATGAATATAATTAATGCTTCTTTATTAGAAGAGAGGATTAATAATATTCCTGGAGTAGTAAGTGTTGGTATTTTTGCTCACAGGAAAGCAGATGTTGTATTGATTAGCACAAAAAATGGAATAAAAGTATTAAATAATAATAATTTAAAATAAATTAGTTGTTCTTATTTTTAAAATAAGAGCTAAATTTTTTATTTTTTTATGGATTACAAATTGCTATATAATGATTTTGTATCTTTTTTATTAAAAAAGTTAATTAATTTTCATACAAGAGTGATTATTTTAATATAAACAAGATGGAGTAATTATGTTAGATAGTTTTATATCCCATTGTTCTATAGGTAATAAATGATTTGGAATTTTTTGAAAGTTATATGCTAGTCCAATGCAAATACAATTTTTTATTTTTTTTTCCCAATGTTGTAATGTTTTATCATAAAATCCACCACCCATACCTAGTCTGTTTTTGTTTTGATCAAAAGCGACTAGTGGAATAAATAAAATGTCTAGTAATTCCATAGGTATAATATGAATATTATTGTTGTTATATTTGGGTTCATATATATTGAAACGATTGCGAACAAGGGGGGTTGATAAGGTGTATTTCACAAATGATAAATATTGAATAGACTGTGTATATATATTGGGAAGTATTGGTAAATATATTGATTTATTCATAAGTAATAAAGTTTTAATAAGTAAATTAGTAGAGACTTCTCCATCGGTTGAAATAAAAATTGCTATATTTTTAGCTTGATCTACATAATGTAGATTGATAATTTTATTAGTTATTAATTGAGCTGCTACATATTGCTCTGAAAATGTTAAGGATTGTCTTAAAGAACGTATATATTTTCGGATTTTTTTTTTATTTGTGACGTGGCGCATAGTGTTTTATTCATGATTAGATATTATTTAATAGTAGTATAATATTATTGTTTTTGTTAATATATTACGTTGGGTAATAAAATGCGTTTGTTATTTTTTATAACAAAGTTATGTATGTTTAGAATATTCTAAAGTTAAGTTAGAGCGTTCTGTTAAATTATCGTGTGTTGTTAAAGCTTTTTCAACAGTTTGTTGTACTTCTAATAAACATTTTTTAACGTGTAATATATATTCAACTGTTTTTAATTTTTCTTGAGCTAATTCGTGACAAATATTTAAAGCAGTTATGAATATTAGTTGGTCAGAATTAGTTACTTTTGTTTTAATTTTCAAATCGTGTAAGCGTTTTGTTAAATCTTGTACTGCTTTATTTAAAGCATCTTTTTGGTGGGGTGGGCAGTTTATTCTTAGTGTACGTCCAAAAATTTGAATATCTATTGGTTTTTCAGGCATATTTAAACTCCGAAGTGTGACTGTTTTTATATTTATTTACATTTGTTTAGTCTTTTAAAATTAATTAAATCATATAATTGTATATAATTTTTATCTGGGTTGCATAATTTTTTTTAATTTATATAGTAAATATAACATTTTGTATAAAAAAATTATGCGTATGTATATTTTTTAGAATAATTTCATAACTAGCATGTTAGGTATGTTAATATTAAGAAATAAAGGTATTAAATATAAGATTAGTTTAGTTTTTAAATATATACAAATGCCGGGAGGAATTTATAACTAACTAATTTAAGATTGTATATTCTTTAAGGCTTTAGAATATTTTTAGAAATTATTATAAAATAATTTGTATTTTATTTTTGTTTTATATATAAAGTAATATATAATACGTGGATTTTGTAGTTGGATTTTTTATATTATATATACTTTTGATTATTATATAAATAAACATATGTATTGAATGAAGAACAAATGAAAAATTAGAGACATTAAGTTTTGTTAAAAGTAATAATGCGATAAGCCATATTCGTATACTATTAAGTATCTAATTTTTTGGATTGTTGGATATTTTGTTATGTCTGTTGTAATAAGTGGTGGTGGAATGATAGGGTTGATTTTGGCATTGAAGTTGTCTAAATTAACGCAAGGGAGGTTAGAAATTTCATTAATCGAGCAGAATTCTATTGATATCTGTAAAGATAAATTCTTTTTAGGCAATCCTGGTGTGATCGCATTATCTAGAGGAGCGTATTTTGAGTTATCTAAAATTGATATCATTTCTTCTATTTTATCTCATTATTCTTCTATTGTAGATACACTAGAGATTAGTGAATATAGTAAGTTTAGCGAAGTTTTTATTGATGCTCAAGATTATCACGTATCAGAATTAGGTTATATAATGCCTTTGTTTCCTATTAGAAGAGAATTATATGATGTTTTGTATCGGCAACCTGGTGTAACTATATATTGTTCTGTTAAAATACAGCATATTATCCGAAAAAAATCTCATAATATTATTTTTTTAAATACTGGGAAAAAGATAATTTCAAAATTAATAATTGCAGCAGATGGATCTGGGTCAAATTTAATCAATTATTATGGTATTCAACAATTTAAGTGGAATTATCATCAAACAGCAGTAGTTACTGAAGTAACTACTGCTGTGTCTCATTGTGGTCGAGCGTTTGAAAGATTTACCCCATTTGGTCCTTTAGTTTTTTTACCTATGTCTAATAGAAATGTAAGTTTTATGATTTGGTGTATATTTAAAAAAAGAAATCAAGAAATTTTTAAATATGGAAGCAGTAATTTTTCTAAAATATTACAAAAAATGTTTGGATGGAAATTGGGTAAAATTTTGCATATAAAAAATCGATATTTTCATAATCTTTGGTTAATATATTCTTATAATCATATTGCTTATAGATTAGCTTTAGTTGGAAATTCTGCACAGAAACTTCATCCTATAGCTGGACAAGGGTTTAATCTTGGAATTCGAGATGTTGTAGTGTTATCTGAAATTATTTATCAAGCTTTAAGAGATAATGTAGATATTGGAGATTATTCTGTATTAAGTGCGTATCAAAAACGCAGGCGTTTAGATCAATTTAAAACTATTGCTGCAACAGATGGGTTAATTAATTTATTTGAAAATCATTATTTGCCGTTAATTATTGCTCGGAATTTAGGATTATTTTGTATTGAACATAATTCTTTTTTGAAGGATTTTTTTGTAAAAAAAGCATTATTTTGGTCTTTAATGTAATGTTTTACTATATTTTAATGATAGTTTATTTATTTTTTTGTAATACATAATGAATAATGAAGAAATTTGATTTGATTATTGTCAATAAAGGATTGCCTGGATTAATTTTAGCTTGTGGGTTGAGTAGGTACTTTAGTATTGCAATAATAGAACAGAACGAAATAATCGATATTTCGCAAACCAGATCATGCAATGTAAAAGAAATATCATTTTTTAATATTATTAGTATAAAAATTTTAAAATATTTACAGGCATGGGATACAGATATTTCGTATCTTTTGAATTCTGTATATAAATTAGAAATTTTAGAAAAAGATAATGTAATTGGTATATTAAAAAAAAAAATTTGAATTTGGTTATTTAGGTTATCCTGAGTTGGGGTACATTATCGATAATGTCAAATTATTAGATGTTTTGACAAATTATGCTAAAACTTTAAAAACTATTCATTTTTTTTATTTTACCAACTCGTTTGAAATAATATTTCATAATTATAATGAAGTATTAATTAATTTAGATAATGAGTTTATATGTTCTGCTAAGTTAATAATTGCAGCGGATGGAATTAATTCTTATATTAGAAATAGAGTAAATATCCCGTTAATATTTAAAGATATTAGGTACTATAGATTATCTGCTCTTGTTCATACTAAAAAAGAACATCAATGTACTTTTCGTTGTATCGTTCATGATCACGGGATAATAATTTTTTTACCGTTACAAAATTTGCATTTATCTTATGTTTTTTGGATATTGTCTTCGTATGAGATTAAAAAATATTTAAATACTAAAAATATGAATCAACATATTTTTAATGTTGAGTTGATAAGATTTTATGATGTTTTAGGTAAAACAATTTTATGTCAAGATGATGAAGTGATTCAAGTTTTTCCTATAAGGATACAGTATGCATGTGATATTATAAAACATCGATTAATATTGTTGGGGCAATCAGCGTATGTTGCATGTCCTTTTGTTTTTTGGAATATAAATATAGAACTTATGGATGTAATATTATTATTTAATTATTTAAGAGAAGGACAGAAAACTAATAAAGATATTGGGTGTTATTCTTATTTACAATTATATAGTAATTATAGAAAACATAGTAGAAATAAATTTATTGTACACATAGCACATATCTTATCCAACTCTTGTTATGACAAGGGTTGGATAAGATATGTGCTATGTGCGTTTGATTATTTAACTAAAATCATTCCTAACAGTGATGAATATATATTAAAATATATTATGGGACTAAATGATGTGCCTAATTGTTTATTTAGAAAAAAATAATCAATTTTGATTTCGATATTATTATATTAATTTGATATCTTGTAAATTTTATACAATTATATTACTGTTTTTTTAAAAAAATGAAATCAGGACATTGAGGCATTTGGATATATAATTGACTATTATTTGGAATCGATTTGAGTAAGATTGCTTGTATCCATAGTTTATTTCCTTTGATTTGACAAGATTGTAATACAGTGCCTACTTTTTTATAGGTTTTATTTTGTATTTGCATTAGATAATTTCCTGAAATAGGAATTTGATTATGTTTATTTGTATCTATAGTTCCTGTTAATTTATGTAATGATTGTTTGTTAAGTTTATAATGTTGAATTCGTGCGATTAGTTCTTGCCCGAGATAACATCCTTTATTAAAACTGATTCCCCCTAATAAATCTATATTCGCTGCTTGAGGGAAGAACATTTCACTTGTTAAAATATCAATATATGGATATCCTGATTCAATGTCCAAAGATATCCATTGGGAATGATTGTTGTATTGAGCAGATAAAAATTGTGCTTCTTTTAGTAAAGAATAAAATAATGAATTGTCATGAACAATTAATAAAAATCGTTCCTTCGGTAGATGAAAATAAAGCACACTAATGCCTTGATGATGTACTATTGTATTAATTTGATTTGGTAGTGTTTTAAAAAATATACTTAAATATTGTTTTGCATTTGATCCTGCTACTCCGAGTAATGTAACATTATAATCTGGGATTATATTTACCTTAGAAAATATTGAATACTTTTTTAAAATTTCAATTTGTTTTTTATATACGTTTGTGGGACAAATGAATGCTAATTCATATTTATTAAAATAAAAAACATACATGTTAGTAATCATTTTACCCTGAACATTACAATGAGAAGAAAAAGTATATTTATTTATGTTTAGATTTTTAATATCGCAAGTAAATTGGTTATGTAAATATGGTATGGAATCTTTTCCAGTCAGTTTAATAAGTATCCAATTTTTTAAGGATATTAAAGTTAAGGGTAAATTTAAAGAAGGTGTTGCTGGTTTTTCTATAAAAATAGTATTAGGTAACATTTTTGTATCATTAATTTAAAAAGGATAATTATCATATCAATGAATATAATAGTATCATTTTTTTTTAGAAATTAGTATTATCAGGGTTTTGATAAAATATTATTTTTTATTGTGTATATAAATATTAATATATTTTTATATTAATCACATAATAATAAGTCATACCATTATTTTTGGTAATATATTGTTTGGTTTATATATACAATAAGCTTTTTTTATGAAGATTAAAATAAAAGGATATACCTTTGATATTTTTTAACAAGAAACTGTGTATCTTTTAAATAAGATAAGCATTTAAGATAATATTGTTTGATCATAATCATAACAAATTATTGAAAAATGGTATAAAAATTGCATTAAAACTTGTTAGTATATAAAAAAATTTTAATTAACGATTTGTAATTATGAATGAAATTAATAGACAAAATTTTTAATGGCGTTCATAGATTGAAATAATTTAATTATATTGATAAAGTTTGATAATTTTTATATTTAAGAAATTAATATAATTGATTGTTAGCATATATATTTGATAAGTTGGAGATGTATCGAATGTTTTTTCAAGAACATGATAATTGTAATTGTTATGTAGATATTCAATCAGGATCTGGAGGAATAGAAGCTCAAGATTGGGCAAATATGTTGTTACGTATGTATTTAAAATGGTTAGATAGCAAGAAAGGTTTTTATGTAAAAAAAACTACAGAAACTTCAGGAGAGTTCTTAGGTATAAAATCTGCCACCATAAAAATTATAGGACCTTATGCGTATGGTTGGTTAAAAACAGAATCTGGGGTACATAGATTAGTTCGTAAAAGTCCTTTTGATTCTGGAGGGAGGAGACATACGTCTTTTGCTTCAATTTTTGTTTATCCAGAATTAGATGACAATATTACTATTAATATCCGGCCAGAAGATTTACGTGTTGATGTGTATAGAGCTTCTGGAGCTGGAGGTCAGCATGTTAATAGAACAGAATCTGCAGTACGGGTTACGCATATTCCAACTAATGTTGTGACTCAGTGTCAAAGTGATCGGTCTCAACATAAAAATAAAAATCAAGCAATTAAACAACTTAAAGCAAAATTATATAATTTAGAATTACAAAAAAAACAGTATGAAAAAAAAATTAGAGAGAATAAAAAATTAGATATTACATGGGGAAGTCAAATACGATCTTATATTTTGGATGATTCTCGTATTAAAGATTTACGAACAGGTTTAGAAAAACGTAACGTTAAAGCTGTGTTGAATGGTGATTTAGATGATTTTGTAACAATGAGTATAAAACAATTAAATAACACTATATAATGTCTAAATATATTGATTTAAAAAAAAGTTTGAATCGAGAAGAATTAAATATTAATTATGATGAATTAAAAATTCGTCAAAAAAAATTGTTGAAAATACGAAAATTAGGGATTGCATTTCCTAACAAATTTCGGCGTAATTATACTTCTTCTCAATTACACAAGGAATTTTCTTATAAAACCCATGAAGATTTAGTTGCGCTTAATATTCAAGTTAATATTTCAGGACGTATAATGACTCGACGAATTATGGGGAAAGCGTCTTTTATTGTATTAAAAGATGGAGAGGGTTCTATTCAATTATATATTACTATTAATTCATTGTTATCTAAACAAATATATGTCAATCATCTGAAACAGTTAGATTTAGGAGATATAATTGGAGCACAAGGTATTTTATTTAAAACTCGTACTGGAGAATTATCTATACGTTGTTATAATGTTATGTTGCTTTCTAAATCTTTACGTCCGTTGCCAAGTAAATTTTATGGGTTAAATAATTCAGAAAAAAAATACCGACAAAGATATTTAGATTTAATAGTGAATGATAAGTCTAGTAAAATTTTCAAAAAACGTTCTTTGATTATATATAAAATACGTCAATTTATGAAGAAATATGATTTTATAGAGGTAGAAACTCCAATAATGCATACAATTCCAGGAGGTGCTATAGCTCGTCCTTTTGTTACTTACCATAATAAATTAGGAATGCATATGTATCTTCGTATTGCGCCGGAATTATATTTGAAAAAATTAATAATAGGTGGATTTGAACGAATATTTGAAATAAATCGTAATTTTCGTAACGAAAGTATATCTCCATATCATAATCCGGAGTTTACTATGATGGAGGTGTATATAGCTTATTCTGATTACAAAGATATGATATCTTTTACTCAAAAGTTATTATCAAAATTAGCAGAACAAATTTTTAAAAGTAATACTATTCAGTATGGTGAATATTGTTTAAATTTTAAAGAACCTTTTACAAAAATGAGTGTAAAAGAAGCTATTATATATTATTTACCAGAGGTAAAATTAAATAATATAAATGATATGTCAATTATTGTTGATATTTTGAAAAAATTTGAAATTCAATTTAATAAAAAATGGTCTTTAGAGAAGTTACATATGCTCTTATTTGAAGAGATAATAACTAAAAAAATTATTCAACCAACTTTTATTACGCATTATCCAACAGAATTATCACCACTAGCGCGATGCAATGATAATGATTCAAAACTTGCTGATCGTTTTGAACTATTTATTGCTGGATTTGAAATAGGTAATGGCTTTTCAGAATTGAATGATCCAGACGATCAAAGAGATAGATTTTTAAAACAAATACAAGAAAAAAGAATGAATAGTAAAAATACGGATAATACAGATATTGTTCATTGTTATGATGAAGATTATTTAACCGCATTAGAATATGGCTTACCTCCTACCTCAGGAATAGGAATAGGTATTGATCGGTTAGTTATGTTGTTGACTAATCAACATAATATTCGTGATGTGATTTTATTTCCTACTTTGCGTCCAAAATAGTGATCCGTTCGTGTATATGTGGTATTTATGTTACATTTATAATTTTTAACAAGTGAAATATGAATTTCAAGTTTTTAATTTTAATATTTAATATATATAGAAATTATTATGTCCCCACATATTATTAATGAACTATTACGTATTCATAATTACGATAATCTGAAGAAATTATATCATACCTATAAAGGTCCAGTATGGATATATGATTCATCAATTATTATTAATCGTATCACTCAATTGAGACAATTTGATATTATCCGTTTTGCACAAAAATCTTGTTCTAATATTCATATTTTAAAATTGATGTATAATAATGGAGTTAAAATTGATGCTGTTTCTTTAGGAGAAATAGAACGAGCATTATTAGCTGGTTTTAAATTTGGTAAAGAAAAGTCTGAAATTATTTTTACTGCAGACATATTAGAGGAAGAGACTTTATTAAAAATATTAGAACTTAAAATTCCTGTTAATATAGGTTCTATCGATATGATAATTCAATTGGGATCATGTTCTCCTGGCCATGAAGTGTGGATGCGCATTAATCCAGGATTTGGTTACGGACATAATAATAAGACTAATACGGGAGGAGAAAATAGTAAGCATGGAATTTGGTATGAAGATGTTCCTATAGCTTTATTTTATATGCGTAGGTATAATTTGAAATTAACTGGATTGCATATGCATATTGGGTCTGGAGTACATTATAGTCATTTATCTAAAGTATCCACCGTAATGGTGGAGCAAATTTTAAAATATAAAATAGATTTAAAAGTTATTTCATGTGGAGGAGGATTAACAATACCATATAAATTTACTGATCAAGTTGTTAATGTAAATCGTTATTTTAATATTTGGGATCATGCGAGAAAAAGTATTAGTAAATATTTAAAGCATTCAATACAATTAGAAATTGAGCCTGGTCGATTTCTTGTTGCTGAATCAGGAATATTAGTCACTCAAATTAGAGCCATTAAAACCACAGGAAGTCGACGTTTTGTACTAATAGATGCTGGATATAATGATTTGATGCGTCCTGTTATGTATGGTAGTTATCATCATATATCGATAGTTTTTGGAGAAAGAAATAGTAATGATAAAGATATTTGTTTAGGTGAAGAATTAAGTGATGTAGTAGTGGGAGGGCCTTTATGTGAAGCAGGAGATGTGTTTACTCAAGGAGCGAATGGAGAAATTTTATCTAGAAAATTACCTGATTCAGTTAAGGTTGGAGATTATTTAATTTTCCATGATACTGGAGCGTATGGTGCTTCCATGTCTTCAAATTATAATACCCGGCCATTATTACCAGAGGTTTTATTAGAAGATGGTAAAATTAGAGAAATTAGACGAAAACAAAAGTTAGAAGATTTATTTGCTTTAGAGTTACCACGCTAAAATATAAAACGACATTTATTCGTATAAAATAATAAAATTATTAAAATAATATTAAGAATTAATGTTTATTATTGAGACAATAATTAGTCTGCTTATAATTTATATTGTATAATAAAAATTATTTTTTTAGGATTATCCTGTAATTAAAATTATTCTGATTTAATTTTGGCTTATTAAGATAAGTGTTTTAATTAAAGTTTATTATTAAATTTTAAACAAATTGAGGTAATGGGATAGTGATTGATAGTAATGGGTATCGATTAAATGTAGGAATAGTATTATGTAATGCTCGGGGTCAAGTATTTTGGGGAAAAAGACATAAACAACATTCTTGGCAATTTCCGCAAGGAGGGATTGATATTGGTGAAACTCCAGTACAAGCAATGTACAGAGAGTTATTTGAAGAGATAGGGTTAAATTATTATGATGTATGTATATTGTCTGCCACTCATCGTTGGATAAGTTATAAATTGCCTTCTTCATTGATACGATGGGAAATGAAACCATTATGCTTTGGTCAGAAACAGAAATGGTTTTTGTTGAAGTTATTATCTAAAGATACGAAAATTAATATGCAACAAGGAGAAAGTTACACATTTGATTCCTGGAAATGGGTTAGTTTATGGTATCCAGTACGGAGAGTAGTATTTTTTAAGAGACATGTATACAGAAAAGTCATAAAAGAATTTGTTAATTTAATTTTATCTTAATTATTTTCAATATTTTTTGTGTTATTTATATATATTATTATCGGTTTGTATTTTTAAATTCATATATTACTAATGTTTAATCTTTGAGTTGTTAAAATATATATGTTTATAATGCTATATATGTAAAATTATTAATATGCAATATTTTTATACTCCAAACTTTAATCCAATTATATTTAAGATAGGACTAGTTTCATTGCATTGGTATGGAATGATGTATATTTTAGGATTTTTGTTTGCTATATGGTTATTAACTCATCCTCGATATCCTTTAAATATTTTTTTTAATGATAGAAAAGATATAGAGTATTTATTATTTTTAAATTTTTTAGGAGTAATAATAGGAGGTCGTGTCGGATATGCATTATTTTATCAATGGCCTTTTTTTTATTGTCAAGATATATTATGGATTTTAAAAATTTGGGAAGGTGGAATGTCTTTTCATGGTGGGTTGTTGGGAGTAATTATATCAATAAAATGGTTTTCGTATCGTAAAAATCAATCTTTTTTAAAAGTATCTGATTTTGTAGTACCTGCGGTGCCATTTGGTTTAGGATTAGGGAGATTAGGTAATTTTATTAACGGAGAATTATGGGGGCGTGTAACTTTTGATGTTCCTTGGGCTATGTTATTTTATAATTCTTTTTATCAAGATTTATTAGTATTAGAAACTTATCCAGAGTTAGAACCATTATTTAATTATTATGGAGCTCTACCTAGACATCCTTCTCAATTATATGAAATGATTTTAGAAGGCATAGTGTTATTTATTCTTATCTATCTATTTATTTATAAACCAAAACCTGTTGGCAGCATATCAGGATTATTTTTAGTTTTATACGGGTTGTTTAGATTAATTGCAGAATTTTTTCGTCAACCTGATAATCATATAGGATTAATTAATCATTTTTTTACTTTAGGTCAAATTTTATCATTGCCAATGATTGTATCTGGAGGAATAATTATATTATGTGCGTATAAGAAAAAATTATTATCTAAAATAACTTTATTTAAAAAAATGTAAGTTAATTAAAATGTATAAAATATATATATAATGATGAATTTTATAAAAATCTTTTTTAATATTATTGTTTAAATAAAAATTATGTTTATGGTTTATCGTTCTAATTGTATAGAATTATTTATGAAATTTGTAATGGATATCATGTCTCGTTATCAATTATCAAATCCTTTAAAACCTGAAGTTATGTTAATAGAAAATAAAATTATAGCACAATGGATAGAAACAGAGTTGACAAGTTATTTTGGCGTAGCAGCTAATATAACATTTATGAATGTAACAGCTTTTATACAAAAAATTGCGATAGATTTTTTGTCTGATAAAAGTAAAGTAGTAATAAATAGTTTTTGTGATGATTCTATGTATTGGAAATTTATGGAAGTTTTGATGACGTCCGATTTAAATAAAAAATGTTCTATTATTCAAAAATATTTGGATTTTGATATCAATCAGAGAAAATTGAGTCAATTTTCTGAGCAGTTGGCTAATTTATTTTCAGAATATTTAATATATCGGCCAGATTGGTTAAATATGTGGCAATCTAACAAGTTCATAGATAATTTAGATGGTAAAGAGCATCAAATTTGGCAAGCCGAAATATGGCGTATGTTTTTAAATAATATAGAACACAAATCTCAAAAGTTTAATTCTGTGTATCGATGCGTATGTTTTTTAGAAAAAAATATTAAAAAGATAAATTGGAATCAATTGCCAAATAGAATTTTTATTTATGGGATTACGTCTATACCTTTAATATATTTAAAAATATTAAAATTATTAAGTTATCATATTGATATTTATTTATGTTTTATTAGTCCATTCGAAAATAATTGGAATTGGTATCAACATAAATATGATAATGATTTATTGTTGGAACGAAATACATATCAGTGTCACTGTGATATTTTATCTGAATTTTCGAAGAATAATGACATGAATTATCATAAACAATATGATAAGAATAGTATATGTATGTTACAATTAGAACATCCCTTATTAAATTCATGGGGAAAAGTTGGTAAAGGTGCATTATGTTCATTAAGTCAATTACATCCACTATTTGAAATTAAAGCTTTTAAATATCCTCAAACCGATTCAATATTACATATTTTACAAAGAAATATTTTAGAATTTTCAAATATTCATTTAAATCCTGAAAAAAAATCTCTTGTTTTTCCAGTTGAAAAAAAATTTAGCCAAAAAAAACATATTTTAAAGTTATTAGATCAATCTATTACTTTTCATGAATGTTATAGTATTCAACGAGAAATAGAAGTGTTGCATGATAATTTATTGTTAATGCTTTCTGATGATCCGAATCTATTACCTGGGGACATAATAGTTATGGCCCCCAATATTGATTTTTATATTGCAGAAATTAAAACTGTTTTTAATAATGTATTTAATAGAAAATTACCATTTTCTATTTCTGCTAACCATAATAATAGTATTCATCCAATCATATCTAGTATTTTAAGTATATTAGATATATCAAACAGTCGATTTACTGCGGAGGAGATTTTATCACTTTTATCAGTATCATCTATATCTTCTAAATTTCATATTAATAACGAAGAAATAGAGTTATTACGTTTATGGGTAATTAAGTCTGGTATTAGATGGGGTTTAGATGAAGAAACTATGAAAACTTTGAATATGCCTATTACTGATCAAAATACTTGGTATTTTGGATTAAAAAGAATGCTTTTAGGTTATGCAATGAAAAGTACAGATAGTGGATTATGGGAAAATATCTCTCCATATGATTGTGGTTGTATAAACGATAAATATGTGCATATTATTTCAGGATTAGTAGAATTTTTAAAAATATTGCAGAAATGGAGAAATCGTTTAAGTTATTCTTATACATTAAAAACTTGGTTGTTATATTTTAAAGAAATTATTAATGATTTTTTTTATTGTAATGATTTCAATATAGAGGAAAATCAGGCTTTGTTAATATTAAAAACTTACTGGATTAATATAATAGAATCAGGGATGAAATTGGGATATTCAAATACTATTCATATCTCTATATTAAGGGATAAATTAATACATAAGCTAAATAAAAAAAATATATATTACCGATTTGTACCAAATGTTATAAATTTTTGCAATATTAATCCTATATGTCTTATCCCTTGTAAAATTTTATGTCTTATAGGTATGAATGTTGATGCATACCCTAGATCTCAGTCTATATATGATTTTAATTTAATAGCAAAAAAATTAAGGTGTGGAGATAATAATATACGCAAGGAAAATGATTATTATGCGTTTTTATTATTGTTTTTATTACCTAAAGCACGAATTTATTTTAGTTTTATCAATGAATCAATAATAAGAAGCAATATTAGTAATAATTCATCAATTTTAATTAACGAACTTCTAGAATATATTGCTCAAAATTTTTGTTTAATTGGAGACCAAAATTTAGATATACAATATAATATAAAACGTGTGCAAAAATATTTGTTTTATACACATAGTCACATGCCATTTAATTTGATTAATTTTACTTTAAATTCTAAAACACCTAGTTTTTTCTATGAATGGTTACATATTGCTGATACTAATATAAATTCGGATAAATCATTAATTGATTTTAATTTTATTACTACATTGCCATACATTACTGTTTCTACAGTATTATTAGATGAGTTATATAATTTTTATAAACACCCGGTACGGGTATGGTTTCAAAAACGTTTACAAATATATTTTTATCAATGTAAATATAATAGCATATTGAATGATGAAGTTTTTTCTGTAAATTCATTATATAAGTTTAAAATTAATACAAAATTACTTAATTATTTAATATGTGAAAAAAATACTGATGTATTATATGATGAACTTTATGCATCTGGAATGTTACCTCGTGAATCATTTAGTAAATTGTATTGGATTAATCAATGTAATCAAATGAACATTTTAGCAAATAACATTAAAGAGTATTATTTACCCAATAAGATATTTACTTTAAATATTTGTTTAAAATATTCGAATATTACATTAACTGGTAAATTAAGTTCAGTCCAAGTAAATGGATTGATTCGTTGGAAACCTTCTAAACTTTCTATGAAAGATTGTTTTTTGTTGTGGTTAGAGCATTTAGTGTATTGTGCTTCAGGAGGAAATGGGGATAGTCGATTATTTGGTATTAATAGTATATGGCATTTTCCTTTTTTTACTCAAAAAAAAGCAAAAGAGTTATTACAGCCTTTAATTTTAGGTTATTGTTCTGGAATTAACGCTCCTTTGATTTTATTATATAAGTCTGGAGGTATGTGGATGAATAATATGTTTGATTGGAATAATAAAGTTATATATTCAAATCAAACTGCTCACGAGAAGGCTTGTCAAAAATTAATACAAGTTTGGCAAGGTAATATTATTACTAATGAATATTTTTCTGATATGAAAGAAAGTCATGATTTTTATTTACGAAAACTTATTCCATTTAATTTAAATAAAAAACATATACAAATAATCGTTGATACTGCAAAATATTATTTTTTAAATATGATGCGGTATAGAATATTATAGTTTATGAGTATAAAATTAGGAATCTTTAGTATTATTAATACAATAGTGATTTGATGAGTCTGTTTATAATATCATTTACTGATCTTATATATTAGTAATGTATGCATGCCTTTTTTATTCTATTAAATAATCCGCTGTAGCGTTGAGTAGCAGCACTAACAGTGCGTATTAATACGTTATCTGTTGCATATAGAGTAAGTTTTAGTTGAGCTCTAGTAACAGCAGTATATAGTAATTCTCTTGTTAATATTGTGGAATGTTCATTAGGCAATATAATATCGGTATTTAAAAATGAAGAGCCTTGGGCTTTATGTATGGTCATAGCAAAACATGTTTCGTGGGCTGGTAATTGATTTATTTTTATGATTTTAATTTCATTGTTCGGTAAGAGAAAATAAGCAGACAAATGGTTTTGAGCATCAGGTAATAGAATTCCCGTATCTCCATTACATAATTCTAAAGATGGCTCGTTATGCAATATAATTATTGGTCTTCCTATATAATTGTTTGATTTATTTAAAGTTATCAATCCGCATTGAGTAAGGGTTTGCTCGATAAAATAGTTTAATTTTATTACTCCAAATATACCATGTTTGAATGCACATAATATTCGATATTGATCAAATATTTTCAAAGTGTTTATTGAAAATATTTTTTTGTATTGTAAATTTTTGAGGTAATGATAATATTTATTAGAGCATCTTTTAATCATCGTTATGTAATCTTTTTCATTTTTTAGATGTATATAAGATAAATCAGTATATTTTTTAGAATTAAGGATAGAGAGTGTTCGTGTATAATCGCCTAAATTTATAGCAGACGATAATTGGCCAATTCCTGAATTTTTATTAAATCTATAATTTTGATTTAATATACATATTCCATCAGAAATATTATTATAAAAACAATTTTTAGCACTATTCAAATTAGCATTGCTGAAAATATTATCAGGATATTGAGTTAATTGTATCAATTCTTTCTGCCGTTTTATAGAATATTGAAAATTAGAAAATTGACATACATCTCTAAAAATAGATCCAGGTTCTATTGAATATAATTGATGATGATCTCCTGAAAAAATAACTGTTACATGTATGGGTAAAATTTTAATTAATTGAGATAACATAGATACACTTAACATAGAAGATTCATCAATAATTAAATAATCTATATCTAAAGTGTTTGAATAATTTGTGAGGGTTTTTTGTTGTATAAAAAAATGCTCAATTACACTATGCACAGTAGTAGCTTTTAATTCTAATTTATATTTGAAAAAGCCATTGAGTTGATTAAAATTATTTAATTTATTATTACAGGAGTAAGTTAAAATGCTTGCTGATTTTCCTGTTGGGGCAATCATTTTTATACGTAGATTATGATCATATAATAATAGTGCTGTAATTATTTTTGCTATAGTTGACGTTTTTCCAGTTCCAGGACCTCCAGAGATTAATACTCTAGAATGTATAAAACTAAGGATAGTAGCTATTTTGTGCCAATTTACTTGTTTCGAAGAAGTTTCAGGAAATAATTGTTGAATAATATGTATTATTTTGGTACTCGGGTATCGATTAAAATGATTATAAGAAGAATTAAAAAACTTAGCTATTGTGCATTCATCTTGCCATATTCGATATAAATATAAATGGTTATTATCTAAAACTAAAGGAGAAGTATACGACCCATTTCCTACTGCAGATAAAGATAATAAAATTTCTTGCCAATCATCTATTGATAGTTTTTTTATTTCTTGTAAAATTTTAAAATTTGATAGTAGTAGGGGGGGGTAGTAGTGTTGGTGTAGTTTATCAGAAGTCAGTATATGTATAGGTAGACATGTATGCCCTAATCTAACATAAGCACTTAAATATGTGCTAGCTAATAGTAGTACAGTTTTTTCTATATTTGTAATGTTATTAATGTGATGAGTTTTAGAATTAAATACCGAAGTGATTAGTATTTTAGCGAATTGCAAATCTAAAGGATTCCAGAGTTTTACCGGTGATTTTTGTTTAGATAAATTTTTCATATTTATATTTAGTGGTTATATATTTTCATGCATAGCATTCTAAAGATATTATGAGTTAATATCTTAGTTTAAATATTATTGCACTTATTTTATGTATTGTATATTGATGAATATATAGTTGTAGGTTGATTGTAATAGTATATATATTAATATATAATGATATTCAATAATAAATAATTGGTTTAATTTTTAATATTATTTATAGAGATTAATATCAGTTAATTTCATATTAAGAAATAAGATTATTTAATTTGTGTATGAAATCCCAGGATGGTCGATGAAAGAAAATGCCATTTTTATGTGAGATACCATTCATACCTCTTATAAATAAGTAATAAATCCCTCCAAAATCTTTTTCATAATTATATGAGACTATTTTATGTTTTAAAAACCTGTGTATGGCTATGGTATAAAGTTGATACTGTAATTCATAACGATATTTAATCATAGCTGCTTGCATAGAAGAGTAGTTATAATAAAAATTATTTGATCCTAACCAATTAGTTTTATAATCTAATAAATAGTATTTTTTATTCCAATAAAATACTACATCAATAAAGCCTTGTAACATTCCAAGGATGTCTGGAAAAGTAATACATGCAGTTTTTGAGGATAATTCGTCATAGAATTTGCATAGAGAATCTAATTTTTGTGCTGTTAAACAATTTTTGATAGATAAGCTAAATTTCATTTCAGTTTGTATGTTCGAGGAACGAATTTTAGAAAGAGTTAAATTATGATGATTAATTGGAGTATGTTTAATAGTATAAATCCATTGATGAATTAACGTTTTCCAATTTAAATGAACATTATATCGTTCCATTTGGATTTTTAACCATTGCATATCTATAGTTTGTTTAAAAATTATAACTTTGAGAAGATTATGAAAAAAAGTACCATATATTTGCCCCTTGGGAAATGTATGGGTTGTTAATAAATTTAATTTAGAAGATTCTTTTGTAAACTTAGAATTTAAATTAATTTGATATAATTCTTCAAGATTAAAATTTGATAATTTAGAAACATTAACAGCAACCTTATTGTTAATAAATTTTAAATTACTATAACTTGTTATTTGTCGTGAGTTGTTACGTATTTGCATACATGAGGGTTGCCATATCTTAGAAAGTAAATGTAGTTGGGGTTTTTTAACAAATTTTGTTGTTGTGTTAGATGTATATTGTTGGTTTTTTTTCGAAATGATGCGAAAAGTAATATCTTTATTAGAACGTATACTGAGTTGTTGTAAGTATTGCTTTATCGATTTTAAAGTATTGGGTGTATTATTTTGAATTAAGTATCCTAAAGCGCTGCGATGAAAATCAGTTAATTCATTGAATGAGTTTTGGCTACGATTACGCACAATTGGTGCTATACCTATAGAACAATGATAAATACTACGTGTTATAGCGACATATAATAATCTTAAATTTTCTGATAAATGTTCTTCATTTAACAAGTCAAAGTCAGAGTGTAGTAGATTATGTTGTTTTAAATTTAATTGATATTTGAAATGAGTAATATAAGTGTTTTGTGCCTTGGCATTAAAGCTTGTTGCTGCAAATGGTAAAAATGTTAATGGAAACTCTAAGCCTTTAGATTTATGTATAGTGCTAATTTTTATACAATTGTGATCATCCCTGTTAGACCGTACCATATAATCCATAGATTCTTTTTTATATTGATTTAAAGGCTGATTTATTTTTAGTTCTAACCATATTATTAATTCGTATTCATTATTAAATTGTGTGGAAATATTATTTAATAATTCCCCCAAATGCAAAATATTAATTAGATTATATTTTCCCGATGGTGTAGATAGTAATTTTTTCGGAATTTTGTAATAAAAAATTATTTTTTGAATCATAGAAAGTATACTATTATTTTTCCAAATAAAGTAATATTTAGAAAATTCGTTAATTATTTGATCCCATTTTAATGTATTATTATAAACGTTTACAATTTGCATTGCGTTTAATCCAAAAAAAATAGTTGCAAGTGCGGGATAAATTGTTTCTTGTTTTGGAAATAAAATAGCTCGTAGTAATAATAGTAATTCATACGCTTCTATAGTGTTAAAAATATTGTTTCGGTTAGATAAAAATATGGTAGATATATTAATTTTTAATAATTCCAGTCGAATTAAGGAAGCTTCTAAATGATTTCTAACTAAAATGGTAATATCTGAGGTTTGAAGAGTTTTTTTATCAGTATTGGTTTTGAGCCAAATTTTTTTATCATTTATATTTTGTATTAATTTTTTTAAAGTTATAGCACATTCTTGTGCCATGATTGTTTTATAACTATTTTTAGTAACACATTTATCTAAGTATAACCAAAAACACATAGCTGATTGTGGTATGTTATGTATCATAAGTTTATGTCTATTATTTTTATAGGCAGCTTGTGTTGGAATAAATGAGATATCTTTAAATTTAAAAGGATTAGTAGTTGATTGAAATAAGTGATTGATAGCATTTACCATACCAGGTGATGACCGCCAATTAATATTTAGATGATATTTATAAGACAGATTTTGTCGTATTTTCATATACGTAAATATATCAGCTCCTCGAAATCCATAGATAGCTTGTTTAGGATCTCCTAGTAAAATCAATCCATTTTTTAAAGAATGAGAATATAATTTATGAAATATTTTATATTGACTAAAGTCGGTGTCTTGAAATTCATCAATTATTGTAATTGGATAATATTTGAGTATTTTTTTAGTTAAATTGTTTTGTGTATTTTCAATTCCATTTTTTAATAAAATTGTTATAATATTATTGAAGGTTATTTGAGATTTAGAATAAATAAGGACATTCAAATTATTTTGAATATCTTTAAGAGCCGAATTTAATATTATAAATTTAAATGATGTGAATTTTTGAAATAGTTGATCTATTGAATTAAATAAAGAAAAAACGTTAACCTCGTTGAGGTTATTACTAGAATTCAATATGGATAATCGAAAACGTTTAAGGGCGTTGGGTGTCACGTGATTAAGAGTGGGTTGTTCGCACCATTGATTAATTATATTAATCCATTGTGCCAAATTTTTTTTGTTGTATATTTTACGATTAAAATTTGGCATGTTATTAATAATTTTAGTTAAATTATTTGTAGTTTTTACCCATTGTTTTTTAATATTATTAATATCAAAAAGTATTTGATTATAAAATTCAGAAATATACTTATTTAGTTGATTAAAAAATTTAGGGTTTTGAATTTTAGAATTGTTATGATACCCAATATATGGACGTAAATTTTGTAATAATTCTTCTGGATTATTCCAAAATTCTTGAATAAAACTAGTTATATTCAATGGTAATTCATAAAAATGACGTCTCCAAAAATCGAAACATATTTGACGATATAGCGTTAATTCATCTTCTATAATGGATGTATGAAATGGAATATTTAATTCTAGGGTATTTTCTGTTAAAATTTTTTGACAAAAGCCATGAATGGTAAAGATTGATGCTTCATATATTTCTTTTTCTGCTTTAAATAATAGGGTAATAGCAAGATCTATATTACGTATTTGTAACAATAATTTAGAAAATATATAATTATTACTATATTTATTCATACAATCCCATCGAAATTGTTGAATGCTTTCTTTGATTCGTTTGCGTAAATCGTATGCTGCACTGTTAGTAAAGGTTACAACAAGAATTTCTTTGACTGTCAATGGAGTTGAATAAATTGATTGATTGCTATGTAAGTTTAACAATAATCTAAGATAGAGTATTATTAAACTATATGTTTTACCAGTTCCAGCGGATGCTTCAATTAATCTAATTTTGTTTAAGGGTAAATGGAATATGTTTAAGTCTTGCATAAAATTATGTTACTATTTATATAGTGAAGCACAGTATATAAAAAAGATAGAAGATATAGATAAATCCATAATTACATCAGATACATATAATTATGTAGATAGTTATTATAATTCACGTAATAAATCGTTAATTTGAGTTTTATTTTTTGTTTTAGAATCTACTTGTTTTATTATTATGGCGCAATATGTATTAATTTTATTATCTAAAGATGGAATACTTCCAGGAATTACTACTGAGCCAGCCGGAACACGTCCATAATAAATTTGTTCAGTATTTCGATCATATATTTTAGTACTTTGGCCAATAAATACTCCCATAGAAATTACAGACCCTTCTTCTACAATGACTCCTTCTACTATTTCAGATCTAGCTCCAATAAAACAGTTATCTTCAATAATAGTTGGATTGTTTTGGATAGGTTCTAACACCCCTCCAATACCTGCTCCTCCAGATATATGAGTATATTTCCCTATTTGGGCACAGGAGCCTATGGTAGCCCAAGTATCAATCATTGTTCCTGTATCAATGTATGCCCCAATATTTATGTAAGAAGGCATAATGATTGTATTATGAGATATATATGCTCCGTATCGTACGGTGGCAGGAGGAACTATTCTTATCTTATTTTTTTGAAAATCTGTTTCGTTCCATGTTTCAAATTTTGTTGGACATTTATCAAAAAAATGAGCATTGCCCCATGTCATTAATTTATTACCTGTAATTTTAAAAAATAAAATAATTGCTTTTTTTAACCATTGATGAGTAATCCACTTATTGTTAAGTTTTTCAGAGATACGAAAAATTCCATTATCTAAATTATGAATTATTTCTTGTATAGCATTGTTTAAAATGGAATCAATATTGTGTTGTAATATGTCTTCCTTTTTTAAAAAAGCATTTTCAATAATTTTTTTTAAATTTGATATATTTTTTGTATTCATAGTCCTTATAATTATATTATTGATTATTGTGCGTGTTCGCTATGAGTAGAGAATAAATAATTGGGAAGGGTTTCATTAGTTCGTTTTGTTAAAATCTCACATCCAGTTTTAGTAATAAGAATAGTATGTTCATATTGAGCAGATAAACTATGATCTTGTGTTTTTACTGTCCATCCATCTGATTCAGTATAAACATGACGCTTTCCTGCATTTACCATAGGCTCTATAGTGAATATCATTCCTGATTTTAATATTACACCACCATCATCTGCATCATAATTAAGAACATGAGGAGGTTCATGAAATAGCTTTCCAATGCCGTGTCCACAATATTCCCTAACTATAGAAAAGTTTTTCTTGTTAACAATGTTTTGAATGGTTTTTCCAATCATTTTTAATCTAATCCCTGGTCGAATTATATTTATAGCCTTGTATAAACTTGTTTGAGTTACTTGACATAAACAGTTACCTAGTTGTGTTGAAGTACCTACCGTAAACATTTTTGAAGTATCAGCATGAAACCCTTGTTTAATAATAGTGACATCTATATTGATAATATCCCCGTCTTTAAGTTTTTGTGAGCAATGAGGGATTCCATGACAAACTACATCATTAATGGATGTGCAGATAGATTTTGGAAATCCATGATATCCAAGAGGAGCAGCAATAGCTTTTTGCACCTTAGTAATATAATCGTGACAAATATTATTTAATTTTTCTGTACTAATCCCTGGCAGGACATATGGCTCAATCATTTCTAATACTTCTGCCGCTAAACGGCCAGCTACTCTCATCTTTTCTATATCTTTAGGAGTGTTAACAGCAATATTCATAAGTTATGTATATAAAATTTTAAATTAATATGTTTAAAAAATAATTCGAGGTTAATATGGTGTTATAAATTACCCCAAAATTTTTTATTATTATAAAACAATAATAACATAATAATTTCAATTAATAAAATTAATGCAACATATCGTTGTGATGATATACATTATTGCCTTTATTAAAAACACGGGTATATTGAGTATGCGCGTTAATTTTATTAAAACGCGGGGTTATATTATATAATTTTAATTTAATATATTCATAATAAGTATAACATAATATATGTATATTTTTATTTATATATAATTAAAAATATACTAATAATATAGTATAAATATTTTAATAGAATTAAATGGGACATGTATATGATGAAAAAACTTTCTATTCGTGAAATGTTACAAGCTGGAGTGCACTTTGGGCATCAAACTCGTTATTGGAATCCAAAAATGAAACCTTTTATTTTTGGAGTACAGAACAAAATACATATTATTGACTTAGATAAAACTATATTAATGTTCAATAAAGCTTTAGTTGAACTAAAAAAAATTACTACACTAAAAGGTAAAATTTTGTTTGTGGGAACTAAACGTGCAGCTCGAGAATCTATAAAAAGTACTGCACTGATTTGCGGTCAGTTTTTTGTGAATCATCGTTGGTTGGGAGGTATGTTAACTAATTGGAAGACTGTCCGTCAATCAATAAAACGATTGAAAGAATTAGAAAATCAATCTCAAGATGGAACTTTTCAAAAATTAACTAAGAAAGAAGTTTTAATTTTAAAACATGAATTACGTGGTTTGGAAAATAGTTTGGGAGGAATTAAAAATATGGGAGGACTACCAGATGCAATTTTTACAGTAGGAGCGATACATGAACATATTGCTATAAAAGAAGCAAATAGCTTAGGGATTCCAGTTTTTGCAATAGTTGATACTGATTCTAATCCAGATGGTGTGGATTTTATTATTCCAGGGAATGATGATGCAACTCGTGCTATTAATTTATATTTAAATATCGTATCTAATGTTATATATCCAGATAATTTTAATAAAGAATTGGTTGAAAATTAAATATATATATGTGTGATTTATGATTTATATATTATATTAATTAGGTTGTATTTTATATGTTTGTATTTAATATAATTTGTAGGAAATAAAAATGAATATTATAAATAGCGATCTTATTAAAGAGTTACGCAGGCGTACTAATGTCAGTATTATGAAATGTAAGCAAGCACTAGAAGAATCAAATGGTGATGTTGAATTAGCTATCGATAATATTAAAAAGTCTGGATTAAAAATTGATTCAATTAAATCAAATCGATTAACTGTGTCAGGATTAATTGTTTCAAAGATTTCATCTAATAAACAAATAGGATTAATGATAGAAATAAATTGTGAAACTGATTTTGTGGCTCGAAATAGTCTATTTCAGGAATTTACTAATACTGTTATTAATACTGCTTTGAGTGAATCAATTATAAATATTAATATTTTAAAAACTAGATTTGAAAATCAGCGTTGTGTTTTAATGAATACTGTTGGTGAAAATATTGAAATTAATAAGTTTATTGTATTAACAGGTGACTTTTTGTGTTCTTATGTACATAATGCTAAAATTGGTGTCATAGTAGATATCATTTTTGAAAAAACAATTAATATACTTGTTGCCAAGAATATCGCCATGCATATTGCAGCTAGTAGTCCTAAATATATTTATGAAAATGATGTTCCTGAAGAGATTATGCTCAAAGAATATCGTACTCAAATGAATTTAGCTATAAAATCTGGTAAGTCACTAAAAATTGCAGAAAAAATTACTCAGGGACGTATAAATAAATTTATGAATCAAATTGTATTAACAAAACAAAATTTTATTATGGAAATGAATAGAACTGTTGGCAGTATATTAGATGAAAATCATATTAAAATTAAAAATTTTATTCGATTTGAAATAGGATACGATAATTAGTTTTTAATTGATTGGCATATCATAGTATATATAAGTTTTATGTGCATAAAATACGGAATATATATAAGTTATGGTGATTAATCAATTAATTATTACATTACTATACTAGTATTTTACAAGGAACATATTTAATGATCAGTCATATGAGTCCAGTGTATCGACGTATTATGATTAAAATAAGCGGAGAAGCTTTGCAAGGTACTAAAAACTTTGGGATAGATTTTATTATATTAAATCGAATGGCTCTAGAAATTAAAGAATTAATAAATATAGGAGTACAAATAGGAATTGTGATAGGTGGTGGAAATTTTTTTAGAGGTATTAATTTAGTGAAATCTGGTATACATAAGGTTATTAGTGATCATATTGGAATGTTATCGACAATTATAAATGGATTAGCTATACACAATTCTTTAAATAGTGTGTATGTAGATTCTCAATTGATGTCAGCTATTCCGTTACAAGGAGTATGCGATCATTATAATTGGATGAAAGCAATTAATTTATTGTCTAATAATAGAGTGGTAATTTTTGGAGCAGGTACTGGAAATCCGTTTTTTACGACTGATTCAGCTGCTTGTTTACGAGGAATTGAGATTGAAGCAGATGCAATACTTAAGGCTACTAAAGTTGATGGTGTTTTTTCTGACGATCCTGAACAACATCCTAATAATGCTATTTTATATAAACAATTAAGTTATCAGGATGTATTAAAACGTGAATTAAAAATCATGGATTTAACAGCATTTACATTAGCTAGAGATCACAATCTTCCGATACATATATTTAATATTAATAAAGTAGGTGCATTAAAAAGAATAGTAATGGGATGTAGAGAAGGAACTTTAATTACTGAATAGTAGTAATACAATTAATGTATATATATAATATATCTATTTATAATAGATGATTAATTATTTTTTTTATTATTATGTTTAATGGAGTATATCAGCAGTGATTAATGAAATTTGTGAAATTCAGGCAGATTTAAAAGAACAGATGAAAAAATGTATTGATAGTTTCAAAATAAATGTAAATAAAATTCATGTAGGCCATGTTTCTCCAAATATGTTAAATTTTATTACAGTGGAATACTATGGATCTGTTATTCCCTTATCTCAACTAACAAATTCTGTGGTAGAGAAACCACGAACATTAGCTATTACTGTTTTCGATGCTTCTATGATTAAAACCATAGAAAAGGCTATTTTAACTGCAAATTTAGGATTTACTCCTATCGCTCATGGGAATGTTATTCGAATAACTTTACCTATATTAACTGAAGATAGACGTCGAACTTTGATAAAAATGATGAGAATTGAATCAGAAAAAAGTAAAATATCCTTAAGAAATATACGTCGTATTGCTAATGATAAGATAAAAGTTTTTCTTAAAAAAAAGGAGATTAATGTAGATGATGAGTATCACCGTCAAAATGAAATTCAAAATTTAACTAATTTTTGGGTTAATCAAATTAATATGATATTAAAAGAAAAAGAACTAGAGTTAATGATGTTTTAAATTACATCGTATTTTTTAAATACGAAGTAATTATTTGTATTAAGTGTTTTTGTTTTTTTAAATAAAAAAAATTTTGATATATATGGAATATTTAACAATTTTAGGTAGTACCGGATCCATTGGGCAAAAAACTGTTGCTGTGATTCAGCAGCACAAAGATAAGTTTGCTGCACGTGCTTTAATAGCCAACAATAATGTTACTATCATGACAGAGCAGTGTTTAATGTTATCTCCTCAGTATGTGTGTATGATATGCGAAAATTCTGCAAAAAGTTTGAAAAATAATTTGCGTATAGCTGGTAAAAGTAATATTCAAGTATTATCTGGGATGAAAGAAGCATGCGCTTTAGCTGAGCTTAATGATGTAGATATGGTGATGTCTGCGATAGTTGGTATAGCTGGGTTGACGCCTACTTTCTCTGCTATAAGAGCTGGAAAGAAAATTTTATTGGCAAATAAAGAAACATTAGTTGTCAGTGGACAGTTTTTTATGCAAGAAGTTTGTAAGTACAATGCTAGAATTATACCTGTAGATAGTGAGCATAATGCAGTTTTTCAAAGTTTACCGGAAATTTGCCAAAAAAAAATAGGACAGTTATCTTCACTGTCTGAATACGGTATTTCGCGTATTGTGTTGACAGCTTCTGGAGGTGCGTTTTTAGGAATGTCTACAGAACAATTATCTATGATAACCCCAGAGCAGGCTTGTGTTCATCCTAATTGGGTAATGGGTCGTAAAATTTCAGTAGATTCTGCAACTATGATGAATAAGGGACTTGAATATATAGAAGCACGATATTTGTTTAATGCCAATCCTAATGAAATACAAATATTATTACACCCTCAGTCTATTATACATTCTATGGTACATTACATTGATGGTAGTATTTTAGCTCATTTATCTTTGCCTGATATGACAATTCCTATTTCATATGCTATGGCTTATCCTAATAGAATTGCGTTGCATCATTTATCTTCTAAAGAATTTAATAATGATGCATATAATACATGTTTTTATAATAAATTATATTGTGATGAATTAAATAGTTTAAATTATCCTTGTATAAAATTAGCTATTGATGCAAGTAATCACAGTCAGTCTGCGATGATTATTTTAAATGCAGCAAACGAGATTGCCGTAGAATCATTTTTAAAAAAGATGATTTCTTTTACTGATATACCAAACATTATTGATCATATATTGAATATATTACATCTAAATGAACCTAATGCCATAGATGATGTATTATACATTGATCAACGAGCCAAGGAAATCACAATACAATATATAATGAATAATATATTATAGTATAATAAATCGATCACATAATATTTTATATTAATTGAATGCAAGTTCATATTTTATATTATTTAGTAAAATATGAGAGAACTATTATGTATCGTATCATTGTTTGGTATGATAGGTATATGTAAATGTTATTATTTAAGTTCAATGTATTTATCTATAGTTAAACGCTTTTAATTTGGAAAATACATAAATGTGATATCATATCAACATAAAGATAATTTAAAATATTTTTCTTATAATTTATTACCAAAGCATGTTGCCATTATTATGGATGGTAATGGTCGATGGGCTAGAATTAGAGGAAGATTACGTATTATAGGGCATCAAGCAGGATTTCAAGCTGCTCGTCAGGCAGTGCGTTTTGCTGTTAATTATCAATTTGATGCACTTACATTGTATGCTTTTAGTAGTGAGAATTGGAAACGTCCTGATTCAGAAATAGATTCTTTGATGCAATTATTTGCATATGCGTTAGATAATGAGATTTATAATCTGCATAAAAATAATATTAAACTGAAAATTATTGGAGATATAAGTAGATTTAATAAAGCATTGCAAAATAGTATATTTAACGCTGAACGATTAACGGCTGATAATGATGGTCTTAATTTAAATATTGCTGTAAATTATGGGGGAAGATGGGATATTCTTCAAGGAGTAAAAAAAATTGCTGTGCAGGTGAAGAAAGGTATTTTAGATCCAAATCTAATTAATGAAGATTTATTATGTCAATATATTTGTATGAATGATATGGTTCCAGTAGATTTAGTGATTAGAACCGGAGGTGAACGTCGTATTAGTAATTTTTTATTGTGGCAAATAGCATATGCTGAGTTATTTTTTACGGATATATTATGGCCTGATTTTAATGATGTTGTTTTTAAAAGTGCTTTGCATGCTTTCATGCAACGGGATAGGCGTTTTGGAAAAAGCACTTTTATGTAATTTTTTAATTCATAGCACAAATAATCTTTTAAAATCACACGTACGATAAGGAGTGTGTAGTGTGTTACGTAGCCGTATAATTAGTACGTTTGTATTGATTCCTGTTGTTATTTATCTATTGTTTTTTTCTTCTAAAATACAATTTTCATTACTATTATTTACCATGTGTGCAATTAGTGCATGGGAATGGGGAAAACTAATGAATTTTTCCTTTAAAATATACTGTATATGGATGTGTATGATGTGCAGTTTATTATATATTACTATGACTGTAATTATATCAAATTATTCATATCTTGATCATTATTGGTTTATTTTATTTATTTTTTTCAGTTTTATTATGGTGTGGTGGATGTTTATGTTTTGTATAGTAGTATTTTATCCTTATTTTTCTATATATTGGGATAAATTTAATATATTACGTTTTTTATTTGGAATATTTATGATTCTACCTTTCTTTTTAGGAGTATTAATATTATATGGATTTGATTTTTTTCATCATAATATCAATGGGAAATGGTGGTTATTATATATTTTAGTATTAGTTTGGATTAACGATTCTAGTGCGTATATCATTGGTCGAACAATAGGAAAGTATAAATTATTGCAATGTGTATCTCCTAACAAAACTTGGGAAGGATGTGTTGGAGGAATATTAACTTCTACAGGAATAGCTTGGTTATTATGTCACTATATAATGGAAAACATTGATTATAATTGTTTGTATATAATTTTTATTTGTTTTATAGGTACTATTTTTTTTTCTATAATAGGTGATTTGACCGAGAGTATGTTTAAACGGGCATCTGGTATCAAAGATGTTAGTAATTTAGTACCTGGCCATGGAGGCATGTTAGATAGAATAGATAGTTTGCTTGCTGCAGTTCCTAGTTTTATTGTTTTTTTATTATTATTCACACATATCAATATTATTTCAACGTAAGATATGGGGTAGTAATTATGATTAATTTAACACATTTTTTTTGGAATACGGTTGCTTTTGTTATTACAATAGGTATATTGATTACAGTTCATGAGTTCGGACATTTTTTAGCAGCACGATTTTTTCAAGTCAAAGTAGAACGCTTATCTATTGGGTTTGGGCCTGTATTATGGAGTTGGACATGTTCAAATGGAACTGAATATACTATATCTGCAATTCCATTAGGAGGTTATATAAAATTACTTGATACACCTTCTAATTCAATTTTTGAAAAATCTCGTAATCTTGTTGCACAAAAAATTACTAATGAAGGAAACTCATTTCATTCCCAACATATTTGGAAACGTAGCATTATAATCGCTGCCGGTCCTATTTTTAATTTTATTTTTGCTATATTAATTTATACTATAACTTATAGTATAGGAATACCCATTAATAAACCTATCATTAATTATATTTTGCCTAATTCTATTTTTGATCAGTCAGGGATACCAGTGAAATCAGAAATTAAGTCTGTAAATAATATTAAAGTTTCTGATTGGGAATCAGCACGTTTTGAAATTCTAAATAATATAAATAAAAAAAAAATTTTATTCACTATTCAAGTAACGAGCGATAAAAAAGAACATTTAAACACGTATACTATTTATTTACCGACTAATTGGTTTAGTCAATCTCTTATTGATTCTAATGATCCGTTAATAGCGTTAGGTATCTTTCCTGATATTTTACACATAACATCAGATGATTTAGATTCGCAATTATATTGTTTTAATTCCCAGAATTTATTAGAAATTAACGATAAAATTTTATTAATTAATAAACAACCAATATATAATTGGGAGTTCTTAACACAAACTATACAAAATAACGCAGAAAAACTATTTCAAATAGTTGTGGAACGAAATGAACGTTTACTATATTTAGATGCGATATTAGGTAATAAAAATTTAGTTGATTCTAATGTTTTTAAAACAAATAATTATTTCTTTTTAAGAAATAATTATTTAGCAAATACTCAAAATCCAGAAATTCAGAAGTATGAATTACATAATGCTATCTTAAAAGCTTTTAATAAAACTAAAAATTTATTTTTTTTCACAGTAAATTCATTGCGTCAATTGATTTCTGGTGATATTAAAATAACTAATTTGCATGGTCCTATAGCAATAGCACAAGGTGCAAGACAATCAATGTATTCAGGATTGCATCATTATTTAATGTTTTTAGCTATAATTAGTATAAATTTAGGGATTATTAATTTTCTTCCTTTTCCGGTGTTAGATGGGGGGCAATTATGTTTATTATTAATTGAAAAAATAACAGGGGCTCCATTATCTAAAAAAGTACAAAATTTTAGTTATATGCTTAGTTTAATAATACTAATATGTATTACTATAATAGCTTTATATAACGATATAGTTTAGTAAGGTAATAGTGAAATAGATAATATACTTAATTATGAAACACTATAATATAACAAGAATAGTAATGGCAGTACTTTTGTTGTTTGTAAGTGATGTGACATACAGCACCGATTTTTTGGTGAATAAAATTTGTTTTATTGGATTGCAACGTGTTTCTTTAAATACTGCATTACATAAATTGTCGTTTAAAATTGGGGATGTTATCCAAAGTAGCGATATTGCTAATAGTATAAAAATGTTATTTTTTACTGGTTGTTTTAAAGAAATTTGTATATCTAGAGATGACGGAGTTATAACGATAACAGTTACAGAAAATCCTATAATTAATAAGATTACATTTCATGGAAACAAAGTGATCAAACCAGAAATGATACAACATGTATTAGATATGAAAAAAATTAAAGTTGGGCAGCCATTAAATAATTCGTTTATTTGTGAAGCACTTAAAGAATTTAAAGATATATATCATAGTATTGGGAAATTTAATGCTATAGTTAAAATTAACCCCATTATCTTACCTAAGAATTGTGTGGATTTAAAAGTAGTATTTTATGAAGGGAATACTGCTAAAATTAATAGTATTACCATTTTGGGTAATCAATCATTTTCTCAAAAAAAATTATTTGAACAATGCAATTTATATAAAAAAACTTGGTGGAATAATACATTGTATAATAATGAATATGACCAACAAAAAATTTTTTATGGTTTAGAAAAATTGCGTACTTTTTATTTAAATCATGGTTATGCGAAATTTTATATTGATGAACCTCTGGCAAATTTATCAATGAATAAAGAGAAAGTTGAAATTAATTTGCGTATTTTTGAGGGGTCTCGGTATTTTTTTGATTCTGTCATATTACATGGAAATGTATTAAAATATTTTCCTAGTATTAAAAGATATTTACAGATTTCATCTGAAAAATTATATAGTAATAGTGCAATTGAGCAAATGGGACAAAATATACGATATTTACTTGGAAAACACGGATATATTCAGCCTGATATTTTAATCGATCAAGATTTTAATGAAAAAAATAAAACTGTAAAATTGCATTTATACATTGATGTAGGAAAGCGTTTTTATGTTCGAGAAATATGTTGCGAAGGCAATAATTTGACTGAAGATTCCGTTATTAGAAGGGAAGTACGACAAGCAGAATTATCTCCTTTAAATTATATTCATGTTTTGAAGGATCAAGAGCAATTACGACGACTTGGTTATTTTAAAGAAGTGAACGCTCGTATTGAGCCAGTACCTGATACAATCAATCAAATTGACTTAATTTATAACATTGAGGAACGTAATACTGGCAACTTAAATATTAGCATTGGATTAGGCAAGGAAAGTGGTTTAAACATTCAATCTGAAATTCATCAAGATAATTTTTTGGGAACTGGAAATGCTATTTCTGTAACAATAACAAAAAATTATTGTCAGAGTTATATTGATATGCTAATGCTAAAAAGGTATTCTAAAATTAGGGGAGACAATATTTCTGGAAAAGTGTTTTATAACAATCTTTTTTCTGATAAGATGAATCTATCTAATTACAATATGAAGAATTATGGAGTTAATGTTGATTATTTATATCCATTAAACAAACGTACTTCTTGTAATATAGGATTAAATTATATATCAAATCATTTAAATAAAATAGTTCCTCAAGTTGCGGTATGGCGTTATTTAGACTCAATAGGTAAAAATCCTGCAATACTTACTGACCAAGTTAATCCCCTGACTAATATTAATAGTATTAATTTTTATGCTAATGATTTTCTGATAATTTTAGGACAATCTTTTAATAATCTAAATCATATATTTTTTCCTGAGTTTGGTTCTAATACAACTATTACGTGTAAATTAACGTTACCTGGATCTGATAATAAGTATTATAAACTAATGATAAACAGTAGTTATTATTATCCATTAGATGATAGAGCGCATTGGGTGTTAATGAGTGCTATATGCACTGGTTATTCTGGTAGTTTATATAATCAAAAAACAGAAAGTCCATTTTTTGATAATTTTTGTATAGGGGGAATAGGCACTGTTCGTGGATTTCGATTAAATAGTATTGGACCTAAAGCTGCGTATTATCAATGTAATAATTCTAATACAAATTATTCTCAATGCTCAATTAGAAATTCTTACGATACTATAGGGGGAAATGCAGTAGTATTTATAAAAAATGAATTAATTATGCCAATATTATGGATGAATAATACAAAATATGACAATGTAGCTCGAATTTCTTTATTTATAGATTCAGGTACAGTGTGGGATACATATTGGGAAAATACACAAAAAACTCAATACGCTGGTATTTTAGATTATAGTATTTTTGGTCATATACGTATATCTAGCGGGATATCTTTAAAATGGATATCTCCAATTGGCCCAATAATTTTTTCTTATTCAAAATTAATTCAAAAATATCCAGGAGATATGGAAGAGGTTTTTCAATTTACTATTGGTAAAACCGGTAATTTATAATTAAAAATCAAACTTACAGAGATAAGTATCTAACATATTAAAAATATATTTAATAATATTAATGTATTTGAGAGGTTTATAGTGAAAAATCAAATGTATATATTAGGAATAATGATTTGGTTAATTCAAATTAATTATGTTGACGCTTCAAATAAAATAGCAGTAGTTAATATTGCTCATATATTTCAGCAATCTTCTCAACGCTCAGAAAGTATTAAAAAGTTAGAATGTGAATTTAAAGATCGAGCTTCAGAATTAGAGATGATGGAACATGATTTACAAATTAAAATGCAAACATTACAAAGAGATGGAGCTACAATGAAAGAAATCGATCGAAATAAGTTAGAAAAATTATTAATAGCTCAAAGAGAACTTTTTTCTAATAAAGCTAAAGTATTTCAACAAGATAATCACTCTAGGCAAACAGAAGAAAGAGATAAAATTCTTGATATTATTTTTACAGTAGTTAAAAATATGGCTAAAAGAGAAAATTATGACATAGTTATTGATACTAGTTCAGTGGTGTATTTTAATTCTCGTATTAAAGATATTACTAACCCTGTTGCTAAACAAGTTGGCTAAATAGGTAGTATGTTTAATGTGTTTAAATAAAATTCGATTGTTTGAATTGGCTAAAAAAATAGGTGCTGAACTTCATGGAAATGGAAACATTTACATTACACAAGTTTCATCTATAAAAAAAGCACAATCAGGACATATTACTTTTTTAAACGATTTACGTTATAAAAATCAATTAAGATTTTGTTCTGCATCTGCTATTATTGTATCTAAGGAGAATTTAAAATTTTGTCGATCAATTACCGCATTGGTAGTTCAAGATCCTATTTTAACTTATATTAAAATATTTAATTTTTTTCATACTCAATCTAATGATAAATTTAATTCTCATATTTCAGCAGGATCAGTTATAGATAAGCGAGCTGTGTTAAGCAAAAATGTTAAAATTGGAAATAACGTTATTATACGATCTGGTGCGGTTGTAGAAGATAAGGTTAAAATCGGTTCTGGTTGTTTTATAGGCAAAAATGTTAAAATTGGTGAAGGTACTTGTTTATGCTCTAATGTTGTCGTGCATAGCGAATCAGAGATTGGAAAGTATTGTAGAATACAATCTGGATCAGTAATAGGATCAGACGGATTTGGATATATTAAGAGGAATAATATATGGATAAAAATTCCTCAATTAGGACGAGTAAACATTGAAAATTATGTAGAAATTGGATCATGTACTACTATTGATAGAGGTGCGTTAGATGATACACATATAAAAAATGGGGTGATTATTGATAATCAATGTCAGATTGCTCATAATGTAGTCATTGGTGAGCATACTGCAATAGCAGGAGGAGTAATTATTGCTGGTAGTGTGATTATTGGCAATCATTGTATGATTGGTGGGGCAAGTGTAATTAATGGACATATTAGTATTTGTGATAACGCAGTAGTAACTGGAATGAGTATGGTAATTAGATCTATTTCACAACCTAGGGTGTATTCTTCTGGGTTGCCTGTGCAGCCTAATTTTTCTTGGAAAAGAACTACTGCTTTAGTTATGAAAATTAGAGAAATAAATAAACGAATAAAAAAAGTAGAAAAAAAAACACATTATTCCTATTATTATAGGATTCTGGGAATAATTTATTTTTTTACTATTTTAAGTTCAACTAGTTTGATTTTGTTAATAAATTTTCTTTTTAATCAGGAATAAAAAATTTGGTTATTGATGCTAGTATGTTATCTATAGAAGAAGTTTTAAGGCTTTTACCTCATCGTTTCCCATTTTTGTTAGTAGATCGTGTGCTCAATTTTGAGAAAGGAAAGTTTTTAAAAGCACTAAAAAATGTTTCATTTAATGAGCCTTTTTTTCAGGGGCATTTTCCAGGAAAACCTATTTTTCCTGGAGTTTTGATTTTAGAGGCTATGGCTCAAGCTACAGGAATTTTAGCATTTAAAAGCACAGGAAAATTAGAACCTGGGGAATTATATTATTTTGCGGCTATAGATGAAGCACGTTTTAAAAAACCAGTGCAACCTGGTGATCAAATGATATTAAATGTTGAATTTATTAAAGAAAGATGTGGAATTGCCCGTTTTAAAGGAGTAGCAACGGTTAATGAAGAAATGGCATGCGAAGCATTAATGATGTGTGCTAGACGTAAGGAAATTAAAATTGATGATTAACCCATCAGCCATTATTCACCCATCTTCTATAATAGAAAAAGGAGCTAAAATTCATGCCAATGTGCATATTGGGCCATTTTGTTTTGTTGGTGCTCAAGTTGAGATAGGAGCTCGAACTATATTAAAATCTCATATTGTAATAAATGGTGTGACTCAAATTGGAGAGGATAATAAAATTTATCAGTTTGCGTCTTTAGGTGAAATTAACCAAGATTTAAAATATGCTAAAGAACCTACTAAAATAGAAATTGGGAATTTTAATCAAATTAGAGAAAGTGTTACTATTCATCGAGGTACCACTCAGGGAGGTGAAATTACTAAAATAGGAAATAGTAATTTATTTATGATTAATGTTCATATTGCGCATGATTGTGTCATTGGCAATCATTGTATTATGGCTAATAATGTAACATTAGGAGGACATGTAAAAGTTGACGATCATGTTGTTATAGGAGGGATGACTGCTATTCATCAATTCTGTCTTATTGGTTCACATGTTATGATAGGAGGATGTTCTGGGGTAGTTCAAGATATTCCTCCGTTTATAATAGCACAAGGAAATCATGCAACACCTTTTGGATTAAACATTGAAGGCTTAAAACGAAAGGGATTTAGTCGGGGATCTATGCATGCTATTCGAAATGCTTATAAAGTTCTATATCGTAGTAATAAAACTATTGAAGAAGCAAAAATAGCTTTAAAATTGCTAGCAATGGAATATCCTGTCATTAATACATTCATTAGTTTTTTGATCCGTTCTCAACGAGGAATTATTCGTTAAATTTTTTATGGTAAATTGTCGTCCTATTTTAATTGGTATGGTAGCCGGAGAAAATTCTGGAGATATTTTAGGAGTTGGTTTAATTAAATCATTAAAAAAATATTTAAAAAATGTATATTTTTTTGGTGTAGGGGGAATGCGTATGCGTTCGGAAAACATGGAGTGTTGGTATAATATTGAAGAATTATCAGTAATGGGTATTACTGAAGTAATTTTCAAATTACCTAGTTTAATACGTATTAGAAGAAATTTAATTAGTCAGTTTTTAAAATTAAAATTAGATATTTTCATTGGTATTGATTTTCCAGATTTTAACATTTCTTTAGAATATAATTTAAAGAAAAAAGGTATCCGAACAATACACTATGTAAGTCCTTCAGTGTGGGCATGGAGACGAAATCGTATTTTATACTTAAAAAAAGCTGTTCATAGTGTATTATTACTCTTTCCATTTGAAAAACCAATTTATAGTTATTTTAATGTGCCTCATAAATTTATTGGGCATGTATTAGCTGATGAAATCCCATTATATCCTAATAAAATAAAAATACGCGAAAAATTGGGTATTTCTGATAAAAAAATTTGTTTGGCCGTATTACCTGGAAGTAGGATGGAAGAAATTAAAATGTTGGCTCAAGATTTTTTAACTTGTATTGAATTATTAAATAATAATATACCTAATCTTGAAGTATTAGTACCGTTACATCATCAGAAACTGATAGATCAGTTTGTGAAATTGTCTTCATCTATTTCAGTTAAAGTTAAAGTTTTACATACTCAAAAAGCATGGAAAATCATGGTGGCAGCGGATATAGCTTTGTTGACAGCTGGAACGGCGACATTAGAATGTATGTTGGCAAAATGTCCAATGGTGGTAGCTTATCGTACAAATCTTTTGACTTTTACGTTAGTAAAAAATTTTATTAAAATACCTTGGATATCCTTGCCAAATTTAATAGCTAAAAAAAGTATAGTACAAGAATTTATTCAAAAGGAATGTAATCCGAAAAATTTATCTATAGCTTTATTAAATTTATTAAATTATAATGATGATCAGCTCTTAACATTAAAACGCATTTTTTATCAATTGCATCAATCTATTAAATTAAATGCAAATGAGAAAGCAGCTTATGAGATTTTAAAATTTATAAAATCTTAATTATTTATATATAAAATAATGTATAAAAAAAAATTAATAATCATTACAAATAATAAACCTATATTAATTGCTGGAGTAGATGAAGTAGGATGTGGAGCTTTGATGGGACCAATTATAGCGTCGGCAGTAATATTTCCCCCTTTTAATAATCAAAAAAAAATCAATGTTGCTGGATTAGTTGACTCTAAAACTCTAAATAGTAAAAAAAGAGTGAAGTTATATAAAGATATTCAGAAATATTCATTAAGTTGGAGTATAGGTGTAGTTAGTGTTTCAGAAATTGATAAATTAAATGTTTTGAAAGCTCGGTTGTTAGCAATGAAACGAGCAGTTTTAAATTTATCTATTATTCCGGATTTAATTCTTGTAGATGGAAATAAGGCACCATTTTTTAAAAATATATTTTATCAATGCTTTATTAAAGGTGATGTTTATATACCAATAATTAGTGCTGCTTCTATTATAGCAAAAGTTATTCGAGATCGAGCAATGATAATTTTAAATACTCAATATCCACAATATGGTCTCAATCATAATAAGGGATACCCTACTAATTTTCATATACAACAATTATATTTTTATGGCCCTACAATATATCATCGAAAAACATTTTCTCCTGTGAAACACATGATAGGCAAGATTTAATATTTATCTATTTTTATAGATATAATGTTGTGCATAACGTTTGTATTGATAATGAGTTTAATTGAATTAAAAATATAATTTATGGTACATCCTAATTTTATTCATTTACATACACGTAGCGATTACTCTATGATTGATAGTATTGCTAAGGTAAATGAGTTACTTGAAAAAGCTAAGTTGTTTAACATGCCGGCATTAGCGCTGACTGATTTTACTAATTTATTTGGACTTATTAAATTTCACAATTATTCTTATGAATTAGGTATAAAACCAATTACTGGTTCTGATTTTTGTATTCAAGATTCATCATCAGATAATATTGATTTTCATGAAATTACGTGTTTAGTAATTAATAGTCAAGGTTATCAAAATTTAATTCAATTAATTTCAAAAGCTTATAAATATAAATCTAATACTTCTTTTCCTGTTATTAAAATGTCCTGGTTACAAGAATATAATAAAGGTTTAATTTTGCTATCTGGAGGTCGTAACGGAGATATTGGTCAATATTTATTAAAAGATAAAAAAAATAAAATAGACGAACGTTTATCTTTTTATAATAATTATTTTCCCAATAGGTATTATATTGAATTAATTAGAACTGGTCGTGAATATGAAGAATTATATTTACAATTAGCAATAGAACTATCAAAAATTAAAGGATTACCAGTAGTAGCCACGAATGATATACGATTTATTAATGAAAAAGATTTTTTAGCACATGAAATTCGAGTTGCTATTCATGACGGGGTAGTTGTGGATAAAATTCAGCAATTGAATAAATATAGCAAACAACAGTTTATGAAAAACGCACAAGATATGTGTCTTTTATTTAAAGATGTACCAGAATCTTTAACAAATACTGTAGAAATTGCGCAAAGATGTAATTGTATTATTAATTTAAATGGGTCTTTTTTACCAAAATTTCCTACTGGCTCTATCTCTATTGAAAATTTTCTTATTAAATTTGCTCAAAAAGGATTAGAAAAGCGTTTATTACATTTGTTTCCAGATGATAAAAAACGTTACATTAATAGGAAACCATATGATGAAAGGTTAAGTCATGAATTACATGTCATTATTCAAATGGGATTTCCTGGTTATTTTTTAATTGTTATGGAGTTTATTCAATGGGCTAAAAATAATAAAATTCCGGTTGGTCCAGGTAGAGGATCTGGTGCTAGTTCATTAGTGGCTTATGTTTTAACAATTACTGAACTTGATCCAATTAAGTTTGATTTATTATTTGAACGATTTTTAAATCCAGAACGTATATCTATGCCAGATTTAGATATTGATTTTTGTATGGAACATCGGGATTTAGTCATTGATCATGTTGTTAAGACTTATGGGTCATGCGCTGTAGCTCAAATTATTACATTTGGAACTATGGCAGCAAAAGCGGTAATTCGTGATGTTGGCAGAGCATTAGGATATCCTTATACTTTTATTAATAGTATAGCAAAGTTAATTCCATCTAAGATAGGAATAACATTAAGTCAATCTTATGCTACGGATTCTCAGTTAAAACTGATGTACGATAATAATGAAGAGATTAAAAAATTAATTGATTTATCTTTGCAATTAGAAGGGCTTATTAGAAATGTTAGCAAACATGCAGGAGGGGTAGTTATTGCTCCTAGTAAAATTACTGATTTTTCCCCGTTATATTATGATAGTGATCATACTCATCCTATGACTCAATTTGATAAAAATGATATAGAGCGAATTGGGTTAATAAAATTTGATTTCCTTGGGTTACGTACTTTAACAGTAATTGATCGATCTTTAAAAATGATTAATAATTTAAGATTGAAATCCTGTTTATCAATAATTGATATTAATCAGATATCATTAAATGATCAGGAAAGTTTTGATGTATTACAAACTTCAAAAACAACTGGCATATTTCAATTAGAATCAAGAGGAATAAAGGCATTAATTAAACGATTAAAACCAGATTGTTTTGAAGATTTAATAGCTTTAATTGCTTTATTTAGGCCAGGTCCTTTGCAATCAGGTATGGTGGATAACTTTATTAATCGGAAACATGGATATGAAGCCATATATTATCCCGATTCTCAATGGGAACATAAATCTTTACGTCCTGTATTAAAGTCCACTTATGGGATTATTTTGTATCAAGAACAAGTAATGCAAATTGCTCAAGTTTTAGCTGGATATACTCCTGGAAAGGCAGATATATTAAGGCGAGCTATTGGAAAAAAAAAACCTGAAGATATGGCAAAGCAACGTTCTATTTTTATTGATGGAGCAGTACGTAATGGCATAGATAAAATATTATCTAAAAAAATTTTTGATTTAATGGAAAAATTCGCAGGTTATGGGTTTAATAAATCTCATTCCGTTGCATATGCGTTACTATCATATCAAACATTATGGTTAAAAACTCATTATCCTGCTGAATTTATGGCATCTACATTAAATTCAGATATGGATAATTTAAATAGAACAATTAATTTATTAAACGAGTGCAAAAGAATAGGATTAAAAATCCATCCCCCAGATATCAACAATAGTCAATATTATTTTTGTGTAAATAAAAAGAAAGAAATTGTTTACGGAATTGGGGCGATTAAAGGTATAGGAAAAACATCAATAGATGAAATTGTCAAATCTCGTAATTGTCATGGAGAATTTAAAGGATTATTTGATTTTTGTGTTCGTATTGAAAATTTAAAAATAAATTTTCGTATGGTTGAAAAGTTAATTTTTTCTGGAGCATTTGATTCATTTAAGACACATAGATCTAAATTACTGTCTACATTAAAGGATACAATTAATAACGCAACTCAATATATTAATAAAAAAAATAGCAAACAAACAGATATGTTTGAAACATATATAAATACTCAAGTTACTGAATATAATGTATTAAATATGAGTTGTATGACATCTACAAAATGGAATAATCAAATTTTATTAGAAAAAGAGAAAGAAACTGTAGGGTTATATTTAACTAATCACCCTGTTGATCAATATATTGATGAAATTGAACAATATATCCTTAATATAAATAAAATAAAGGATGTATTTCGAAAGAAAAATAACGAAATGGTTTGTATTTTTGGATTACTTTCATCTGTACGTATAAAATTAAGTAAAAAAGGTAACTATATATTATTTGGGATATTAGAAGATAAAGATGATCAAGTAGAAATAGTTGTGTTTTCAAAATTACTTAAAAAGTATCATTACTGTTTGAAAGAAAACAATTTAATTTTTATTGAAGGTATTTTAAATTATGATGAAATTCTCGATATTTATAAAATAATTGTACACGAAATTCAGGATATTAATGATCTTCGTAAACGTCATGTTTGTAATTTATCTGTTTTATTGCATAATAAGTATTGCAATAAAAAATTATTACACGACATTTATAATGTTTTTAAAAAAAATCAACTTACCGGGGGTATTCCAGTGTATTTTCTATATCAAGTTGATGGAATACAAGTTAAATTACGCTGTCATAAAAAATGGAATGTTATTTTAACTGATCAATTATTAACTGATTTACGTGATCTTGTTGGATACGATCAGATCGTATTAGAATTGAATAGTGATTAAAATAATAGAATAGGGAGAGTTATGAATTTAAATTTCCTTGATTTTGAAAAACCAATTTTAGATATAGAATCTAAAATTAATTTTTTAAGCAAATCAATATATCGTGATGAAAATTTATCAGATAATGTTGATAAAGAAATAAATAATCTTAAAAAAAAACACGTTGAGACAATACAAAGAATTTTTTCTAACTTAAATTCTTGGCAAATTACTCAGTTGGCTCGACATTCATGTCGTCCACACACTTTAGATTATATAGAATATATTTTTAATGATTTTGATGAATTATCTGGTGATCGAGTATATGGTGATGATAAAGCTATTGTGGGAGGAATAGCGAGATTAGATTCTCGTCCGGTTATGATTATTGGACATCAAAAAGGTCGTAAAACTCAAGAAAAAATTGATCGAAATTTTGGGATGCCTGCTCCAGAAGGGTATCGAAAAGCATTACGATTAATGAAAATGGCAGAAAAATTTAATATGCCGCTAATTACTTTTATAGATACACCAGGAGCTTATCCTGGGATAGGAGCTGAAAAGCGAGGGCAAGCTAGAGCAATTGCTAAAAATTTATGTACCATGATTACATTAAAAATACCTATTGTTTGCACGGTGATTGGGGAAGGAGGTTCGGGAGGGGCTTTAGCTATTAGTGTGGGAGATAAAATCAATATGTTAGAATATAGTACATATTCTGTTATTTCTCCAGAAGGATGCGCGTCTATATTATGGAAAAATTCAACAAAAGCTCCAATTGCTGCAGAGGCTATGGGTATTACTGCTCATAAATTAAAAAGATTAAAACTTATTGATAATATTATTTCAGAACCTTTAGGAGGTGCTCATCGAGATATTTTATCTACATCATTATCTATAAAAAAACAATTACTCTTAGATTTAATTGAATTAGATTGTTTAACAGAAAAAGATTTATTGAATAATAGATATCAAAAATGGATGAGTTTTGGATATTGTTGACATGATTTATTTATTTTATTTACTGTTATAATCAATTGTATAATTTATTAAATATACAGTAATTTATTTTATAATATTGATTAATTTTAATTCTATAGATGTATTAAATTAATCTGTAAAATTAAATAAATTATATTAAAACTAATTAAAATTTATAAAAATTGTTTATATATACAATTTCATAGTCTTTTATAAATAATATGTTTATTACTATATGTTAATAGATATTGATACTTTAATCTTATCCACTAATCTTTCGTTGCAAGATAAATATTTGTATAATCAAGTAGCATGTTGTATTCTTAATTATCGTAATTTGTTATTATCTTATAGTGGTGGATTAGATTCTACAGTACTTTTAGATATATTGACAACTTTGACGAAAAATTCTCAAATATGGATGAAATCTAGAAAGTTTCCATTATTTCTAAAAGCTGTGTATGTGCATCATGGGTTAAATGAAAAAGCTGATGATTGGGCGAATCATTGTGCTCATCAATGTCAAATTCGCGATGTACCATTTAATATTCTTTATATTCAATATTTTAACTTTTGCAAGAAGCGAAGTAATGTAGAATCGTTAGCACGTAAACTGCGTTATCAAGTATTATATGATTATTTAAATGTAAATGTAGAAGAAATATTGTTAACTGCTCATCATATGGATGATCAGTTAGAAACTGTGTTGTTAGCTTTGAAAAGAGGCAGTGGCCCTGCAGGATTATCCGGAATAAGTAGAGAAGTTTGGTTAAATTATGATTATAGATATCGAGTATTACGACCTTTATTAGGATGTTCTCGAGGGCAATTAGAAGAATATGCACATAGAAGAAAATTAATATGGATTAATGATGATACCAATGTAAATATTAGGTTTGATCGTAATTTTTTGCGTATCCAAGTTATACCTTTGTTAAACAAACGTTGGCCTGCTTTTAATAAAGTTGTAACGCGTACTGCTCAATTGTGTAGAAATCAAGAAAATTTATTACGTGAATTGTTGTTAGAAACTTTAAATACATTGGTGGATGTAAATGGAGCATTATTTTTTTTGCCTTTGTTAAAATATAGTCATTCAAAAAGACAAGCATTATTACGTTTTTGGTTAAGAAATTTCTTTAAAGATATGCCATCTTATCGATTATTACAGTGTATTTGGACTGAAGTTGCATTAAGTAAAGTAGATTCTAAACCTGTTTTGAATTTAGGAAAGAATCATATCTGTTGTCGTTTTCGAAAAAAATTATATATTTTACCTATTACTATGAAATCTCCTCTGAATACGTTTAATTTGTCTTGGAATCCATTTAATAAGATTATGATGTTACCTGATAAGTTAGGATTATTGATATCGAGATCTTGTATGATAAATGAATGTTTTTGTCATAAAACAAAGCAATTTTATAATAATAAAAATATATTATTACCTGATTTTTTGTTGAATTATTCTACAAATAATGGAAGGGTTGTAACAAATTGTTTTATACGAAACCCGAAGGTTGATGAAAAAATATTTATTCGATTTGGTAATGTCTCTGGCTTATTATATCTTATGAACAGAAATCGAGGAAGATTATTAAAAAAGATCTGGCAGGAATATTCCATACCTCCATGGCTTCGTAGTCGTATACCTTTATTATTTTATAATGAGATTTTAATATCAGCAATAGGCGTATTTATTACGAAAGATGGAAGTATAACACGGCTTACAGATGAAAAAATAATAAATGATGACATAATTGCTGTACGACAAATAAGTTGGGTACAAAATGATCTCATCTACAATTTATTTAAAGGTGTGATTTGTAATGTTTTAAAATAAAAGGAATTAATATTATTGTTAAGTAAAAATTAATCTTAAAACGAAAGAACAAGGTATCATCATGCTTAAAAATCGAAGTAATATTTTTTTTAATTATCAAAATTATGTTAACAACGAATTAATTTGTTGATTAAAAACTGCAATATTACGTCCAGTTTAATTTTTGTAGTTGTTCTAGTTTTTCGATGTTTATATTCTACTTCTTGATTATTTAAATTTCGATCACTAATAACAAGAATATGGGGTATTCCAATTAAATCTATATCAGCAAACATTATTCCGGGATTTTCTTTACGATCATATATGAATACATCAGAGCCTATTATAGATTTAAATTGAGTATATAGTTCTTCAGTAGTATTTCTTACATTTACAGATACGTGCATATTGATAGGTATAATAGCTAATTTAAATGGAGCAATTGAATCAGGCCAAATTATTCCATATTGATCATAATTTTGTTCGATAATTGTGGGAATAATACGAGTAATTCCTATACCATAACACCCCATTATAATTTTAATGTTAAATTTATTATATTTTTGTATACAACTATATATACTACGAGAATATTTGTCTCCTAGTTGAAAAATATGTCCTATTTCTATTTTGTTTTGTATAAATGCTATGTTTTTTTTGTTTTTATTGTTTTGTTTATAATTGTTATTACATTTAGATTTATACAAATCCGCTATTTTAGGCATTGGTAAATCTCGATTCCAATTTACTCCAAAAATATATTTGCCATCAATGTTAGATTCAATGATAAAATCATTCATAATTGCTACATTACGATCAATGATGATAGGTATAGATAAATGAATAAAATTTAATAAAATTGGTTTGACTTTAATAATTTTCTCAACTTCTTGTTTATTTAAAATAGATGTTGGAAAAAAAATCTCTGGAATCATTAAAAGTTTTTCATTATCTAATTGATGGTCAGCTCGCAGTACTAATCCTAAAAAATTATATGGATATTTTTGATTGATGTTATTCGTTTTAACAATAGTGATTTTTATGGTTTTATTGATAGGTAATTTAAATTTATTAAGAAGCTCTAAGATTGATTGAATAGAATTATTATGTTTTGGTGGTATTGTGATTAATCTCATTATTTCATTAGGTAATGTTGGTGTAAATTGTGTTTGGTTGGTAGTGTTATTATGTTTTATGGATAAGTTTTTTGATTGATTATGATGAATCATCATAGCAGTCTGGTTTGCATTATCAGTATAATTATTGTTATTTTCAGGATACGCTTGAAATTCATGTGACAGTGTTCCCCCTGTATTTCCAGTATCAGCTTGAACAACATGAAAATTTAAACCAATACGATTAAAAATAGTATGGTATTGATGGTATATGTTATTATATGTATTTTGAAGGCATTTATTGTTGGTATGAAAGGAATAACCATCTTTCATAGTAAATTCTTTGGCTCGTATTAGTCCAAATCTTGGCCGAATTTCATCTCGATATTTAGTATTCATTTGATATAATTTTATAGGAAATTGTTTGTAAGATATAATTTCTTTGCAAATAAGATTAGAAATCATTTCTTCATGAGTTGGTCCTAAAACAAATTCTTGATTAACTCGATTCTTAAAACGTAACAATTCCGGGCCATATTCTGACCAACGTCCACTTTGTTTCCATAGATTTGCTGGTTGAATAATAGGCATAGATATTTCAATAAAACTAATATTGTTCATTTCGTCTCGAACAATATTTTCTACTTTTCTTAGTACACGTAATCCGATAGGAAGCCATGTATATAATCCAGTTGATATTTGTCGGATCATTCCAGATCTTAACATTAATTGGTGACTAATAGTTTCACAGTTTTTTGGAATTTCTTTAAGAGTAGTTAATAAATATTGAGTAGCTCTCATTAACACAACCTTTATAAAATGAATAATATATTGTAAAATAGGATAGTATTAAGATTTTTTATGTTATTAAAATTTTTTGTAGACATATATATAAAAATATCTTTGTGTGTTTTATTGTATTGTATGATTAATTTTATGAATGTATATTTAATAATTTTTTATAAAAATGGTATTCCATTATGAATGCTAAATCTGCTATATTTTTAGATCGAGATGGAACCATTAATATTAATAATAATTATATATCTCAAATTAATAATTTTTTTTTATTGATAATGTTATAAAAACATTATTAGAATTGCAAGATATGGGGTTTATTTTAATTATAGTAACCAACCAGTCTGGAATTGCCCGAGGATTTTTTACTGAAGAACAATTTTTGTATTTAACTAAATGGATGATTTCCTATTTGAAATCATATTTTATATACATTGATGCTGTTTATTATTGTCCGCATCATGTGAAAGGAAAAGTTAAAAAATTTAAGCAGTTTTGTTGTTGTCGGAAACCTAATCCAGGCATGTTAATAAATGCAAAAAAATATTTTAATATCAATATGAGTAAATCCTATATAATAGGAGATTCAAAATATGATATGTTTGCAGGGAAATCGGCTCAAGTAGGTACTACAGTATTAATACATAACAAATACAATACTAAAATAATACAAGAATTAGAATGGGGATCGAACCCAGATTATGTTATTGAGAGTTTAGAGTTTTTACCAGAAATAATAAAGTATCATGATAACAATGTTATATAAAAATGTTATTAAGATTTTAGTAAATATGCAATGAGTAATTAAATATGTAATTAATTTTAGTGATGATGTATTATATTTTTTAGTTTAAATAAAATTTTAATGATGTTCATTAACCCCAGTTAATTTTCTTATTTGCTTAGATATTCGTCAAAAATATTTTATAAAAAATTATTATACTGATTGTATAGTACAATTACATTTTGTACATATTAATTTTTTTTTCCAAATAGTGAACATTAATATTTTTTCCTTTTATAAAAGATTCATCAGTTATAATCTTAAGATGTAACTCAATATTAGTTTTAATCCCTTCAATAATTAATTCCAATAAAGCGTTTTTCATACGAATTATAGCAATTTCACGTGTTTTTCCAAAAGAAATCAATTTTCCTATTAGTGAATCATAATAAGATGGAACTAAATATCCAGAGTAAATATGCGATTCCCAACGTATACCTAATCCACCAGGAGGATGAAATCGAGTAATGCGACCTGAGCTAGGAGTATATGTTTGAGAATCTTCGGCATTAATACGACATTCTATAGAATGTCCCATAGTATTAATTTCATTTTGAGTGATATTTAATGGATATCCAGAAGAAATTTCTAATTGTTTCTGAACTAAATCTATACCCGTAATCATTTCAGTAATTGGGTGTTCTACTTGAATGCGAGTATTCATTTCAATGAAGTAAAAATCATCATTTTCATATAGAAATTCAAATGTACCTACGCCTCTATATCCAATTTCACAACATACTTGGACACATCTTTCTCCCAAAAACATTCTCATTTCTGGAGTAATTCCTGATGCTGGGGTTTCTTCAATTACTTTTTGATGTCTTCTTTGTATGGAACAATCTCGTTCTGTTAAATAAATAGCATTTCCTTTACCGTCAGATAAAATTTGTACTTCTATATGTCTTGGATTTTCTAAATACCGTTCTATATAAATAGAATCATTATTAAATATTTTTTTTGATTCTGACTTTGCTAATTTTATAGCGTTTTGTAAATCATTTTTTTTTCTAACCACACACATTCCCAATCCCCCGGCTCCATATGCTGATTTAATAATAACCGGATAATTAATATTGATATGATTGGAATTCATATAAGGAATATTATTTATTTTTTCATTTATTTTTAAATCTTGTCCTGGCACAGATTTTATTCCTACTTTTTTCATAATAGAAATAGCAGAAATTTTATTACTCATAAGACGCATGGTTTCAGAATTAGGTCCTATAAAAATAAATCCAGAACGTTCAACTTGTTCTGCAAAATCTGCATTTTCTGATAAAAATCCATAACCAGGGTGAATTCCTGTGGCTCCTGTTATTTCAGCGGCAGAAATAATAGCTGGAATATTTAAATAGCTATCGACTATAGAAGGGAGCCCTATACAAACAGTTTCATCAGATAATAGAACATGTTTTAGATCACGATCTATAGTAGAATGTACTGCTACTGTTTTAATTCCTAATTCCTTACAAGAACGTAAGATACGTAAAGCTATTTCACCTCTATTTGCAATAACAATTTTATTTAACATATTATATAATTTATTTTGTTTTTTATGTTATTTTTATTATAAATAAGGGTTCTCCAAATTCTACTGGTTTTCCATCATCTATCAAAATAGATTGTATTATGCCTGATTTTTCAGACTGAATTTGATTCATAACTTTCATAGCTTCAATGATACATAATGTTTCTCCTATTTCAACTGATTTTCCAATGAATACAAATGGTTTATCATGTGGATAAGATGCAGTGTAAAATATACCTACCATGGGGGATCGAACTATATATGTATCAATTGTGTCTAATAATTCATGTTGGTGATCTTTATTTATTGTTGTACTAGATAAAGCTTCTGTTTTTCTTTTTGTTGTGATGGGAACTAAAGAAGATTGTGACGATATTTTATATTCAGATCTAATAATACGTATTGTTTTTTTTCCTTCAATGATTTCTAATTTAGAGATACTGGATTCTTCTACTAATTCTACCAATTTTTTTATTTTACGAATATCCATAATTATAAGCTACCGTTAAATGTGTATATTCACTATATTTATTAATTTTTGGATAAATATTGATGTGCCATGCGTAAAGACACATGATATCCCAATTCTCCAAAACCACAGATTACTCCAATAGCGATATCAGATAAATAGGAATGACTTCTAAATTTTTCTCTTTTGTATATATTAGAAAAATGAATTTCGATAAAAGCAATTTTTACTGATAATAATGCATCTCTTAATGCTATACTAGTATGAGTAAAAGCTGCAGGATTAATAATTATAAAATCTGTATTATTATAACTTTCATGTATACGGTTAATTAATTTATGCTCGGCATTAGATTGAAAATGATTTAAAATAATTCCTAAAGAATCAGCAGTTTTATTTAAATCTGATATAATTGTAGACAAACGGTTATGTCCGTATAGATTTGTTTCTCTTATTCCTAGTAAATTTAAGTTTGGCCCATTTATTAATAGTAATTTAAACATGTTATTCAGATTAAATCTCTTATAAAAGATAAACTAAATTGGTGTATGGTAACATAAAATTTATATAAAAAAAATATATGTTTTTGTGTTTTTGTGCATACTGTAGTAAATATGAATTTGAATTTAACATAGTAATATATTATTGAAATATGAATGTTTTAAGAATTAAAAATTTGTGAACAAATAATAATGTTTATATTTTTAGAACTTTAATTTGTTTATAATAACAATAAGTTACAAATAAATATTGATATTAGTAATATCTTCAATCTTTTATTGATATAATATTTTTATAAAAATAAATACGGTGATATACAGGTAGAATGTATATAAAATTAGAATTTTTACCTGTTGAATTTGCTAAGAAAAGATTGAGTAATGATGATTGTTTAATTTTTATTAAAATAGGATAAGATTTAATATAATATGTTTAAAAAATTTAGAGGTATTTTTTCAAGTGATTTATCTATTGATTTAGGAACAGCAAATACCCTTATTTATCTGAAAGGGCAGGGTATTGTTTTAAATGAGCCTTCTGTTGTTGCCATTCGTCAGGATCGAGGAGGTATTCCAAAAAGTGTAGCAGCTGTTGGTTATGCAGCGAAACAAATGTTAGGACGTACTCCAGGTAATATAGTTGCTATACGTCCCATGAAAGATGGCGTAATTGCTGATTTTTTTGTTACTGAAAAAATGTTACAACATTTTATCAAACAAGTTCATAGTAATAGTTTTATGAGACCTAGTCCAAGAGTGTTGGTATGTGTTCCGGTAGGAGCAACTCAAGTTGAACGTAGGGCTATTCGAGAGTCTGCTCAAGGAGCAGGAGCTCGTGAAGTATTTTTAATAGAAGAACCTATGGCAGCTGCTATCGGAGCTGGACTTCCAGTGTCTGAAGCTACTGGGTCTATGGTAGTAGATATTGGAGGAGGTACTACTGAAGTAGCCGTCATTTCTTTAAATGGAGTTGTATATTCGTCTTCTGTCAGAATTGGAGGAGATCGTTTCGATGAATCCATAATTAGTTATGTACGTCGTCATTATGGATCTCTCATTGGTGAAGTAACTTCAGAGAGAATAAAGCATACTATAGGATCTGCGTATTTAGATAAAGAACTTCGAGAAATGGAGGTACGTGGACGAAATTTAGCAGAAGGTATTCCTAGAAGTTTTACTTTAAATAATCACGAAATTTTAGAGGCTCTACAAGAACCGTTAACTGGGATTGTTAGTGCTGTTATGGCAGCGTTAGAACAATGTCCTCCAGAATTAGCTTCTGATATTTCTGAATATGGAATGGTATTAACAGGTGGAGGGGCTTTGTTAAAAAATATAGATCGATTATTAATTAAAGAAACTAGCATTCCTGTAGTTATAGCAGAAGATCCTTTAACTTGTGTTGCACGTGGAGGAGGCAAAGCACTTGATATGATAGATCTTCATGGTAAAGATTTGTTCAGCGAAGAATAAAAAAAGATTATTTTTTAAAATTATACTTGTTTTTTTAATTTTATAATATTTTTTTGCGTATAAGTGAATTTTTATACTAATAGTTATTACAATTATTATAGGTGTAAGTTGTGCTTTATAGTAGAATTGTCAAAAGAATTCCATATTTGGAGTTACGTTTAATTATAGCGGTAATAGTATCGATTGTAATGGTTTTTGCTGATAATAAGTTTCATATGTTTTCATCATTTAAAAATTGTATAGCAAATTATATTTATTTATTTTATTATTTATGTGATAAGCCAAATTATATTTTTAATTATGTTGCCAAGGTATTGGTGACATATAAAGAATTAATTGCAGAAAATGATGCATTACGTAAGGAGTTATTTCTTAAAAATAGTGAATTGTTATTGATGGATCAATATAAACATGAAAATTTGAAATTATACGAATTACTTAATTCCCCTGTTTATCAAGAAAAACGTAAGTTGATTACTAAAATAATTTTTATACATGTAGAGCCAAATAATCAACAAGCAATTATTAATCAAGGTAAAAATAAAAATATATATGTTGGACAACCTGTGTTTGCTGCTTCAGGAGTCATAGGTCAGGTAATTTCGGTTAATGATTTTAATAGTCGAGTTTTATTAATTTCAGATTTTGAGCATGCTTTATCTGTGCAATTAAATCGTAATGATGCTAATAATGTGTATTTAATATTAATGGGTCGCGGTTTTAATTTGGATTTATACGCAGAGTATTCAGGAAATTCTACTGATATATGTATTAATGATATATTAATTACATCCGGATTGGATGGTCGTTTTCCAGCAGGATGCCCGGTTGCTAAAATCTCTCATATAGAAGTTAATTCGGAACAAGATTATACCATTGTGCGAGCTAAACCAATAGTTAATTTAAAGTATTTACGTTATGCTATGTTAATTTTGGAATAATGATCAATAATAAGAGATAAGTGAATAAAAAAATCATCAGTGTTATTATATGTGAAATAGGTATATAAAGTATTAATATATTTCGAATTAATGTTTATTTTTATTAATAATTTTGAATTTAATTAATAATATATATTATGCGTCATTATCGTATAGTTAAGTATAAAATTGGAATAGTTTGTTGTTCCTTTATTATTGCAATGGTACTACAAGGGGTAATGTCGTTAGTAACAACATGGTATTTTCAGCCTAGTTGGATTTTGATGGTACTAATTTATTGGATTAATATGCATCCAAATAAAATAAATATAGGTGCTGGATTTGTTTTAGGATTATTAACAGATTGTATTTGTTTTTCTACTATAGGGGTACATGCTTTATCTTTTAGTATACTTAGTTATGTAGTTGTGAGAAAAGTATATATTTTTAGATACACTTCGATATGGCAGCAATCTTTTTTTGTGTTGTTTTTCTCTTTGATTAATCAAAGTATTAAATTTTTAATAAAATTTTTCATAATTAAAAATTCATGTTCACCAGAAATTTTTTGGAATTGTATTTTAGATTTTTCAATATGGCCATTTTTAGTGTTTTTGATGAGTAAACATTTTACGTATAAATAACATATTCACAATATTGTTTTTTATATGTATAAAAATAATATTTATTAATAAATGATAATAAAAAAGATGAGTAGTACTTTACATTAAATATAATATTTTGATACAATTATTGTGTTAAAATCATTAAATTATATTAAGTTGTTTAATATGGTTATTTTATATAATTAATAAAAACAATTGTGTAATTGGTTTTTGTTGTTATTTTTTATAAAAAATTAATTAATAAGGATTTATTAGATTAGATAGATAAAAAGTGGTTGGATACATTAATCCATGGTCTATCAAATATAATAATTAATCATTATATAGAATTAACGAAAAAAGACACAGATTTTATATAAAAATGAAATAGAGGTATTATGAGTATAGAATTTGTCAGTCAACAAATTTTGGTTCCTAATAAGTTGCAAATTAGTGATCTTTCATATTTATTGGGAATGGCAGAAAGTTTTAATATCGATTATTCAGATTTATATTTTCAATCCCGTTTTTATGAAAATTGGATTTTAGAAGATAAAATCATTAAATCCGGATCTTATCATGTCAATCAAGGGGTTGGAATTCGTGTAATTGTAGGAGAGAAAACAGGGTTTTCTTATACTAATAAGTTAGTTTTAGATTCATTGGTTCACAGTATGAATGATGCTATTGGTATTGTGAATTCTAATAATTTTAAGAATGCAATGAAATGTGATAATAGAGAAGTAGAATTACTTTTTTCTAAAAGAGAGAAGGAGAAAAATGCATATTTAAATGTTAATCCATTATCTGCTATGTCTAATGAAGAAAAAATTGATTTGTTAATAAGAATAGATAAAATTGCTCGCCATGAACATTCATATGTAAAAACAGTGCAAGCAACTTTATCAGGAATGTATGAGCAAATTTTAGTTGCTGCTACTGATGGAACTTTAAGTGCAGATATACGACCACTAATTCGTTTGTCTATATTAGTGCAAGTAGAACATAATGGAAGAAGAGAGCAAGGTTTTAGTGGAGGAGGAGGTAGAAGTGGGTATGATTATTTTTTAAATAATATTATTCACGGAGAATCTTGCATTGATCATTGGACTAAAAATGCCGTTAAAATGGGGGTAACTAATCTTAAATCCATATCAGCCCCGATTGGCACTATGCCAGTAGTATTAGGTCCTGGTTGGCCGGGAATCCTAATACATGAAGCAGTAGGACATGGATTAGAGTCAGATTTCAATAGAAAAGGTAGCTCTGTATTTTCTAAAGAAATTGGGAAGAAAGTAGCTTCTGAGTTATGTACGATAGTAGATGATGCAACTTTTAAATTGTCTAGAGGCTCGTTAATCATTGATGATGAAGGAATTCCGGGGCAATATAATATTTTAATTAAAGATGGAGTTTTGCAAGGATATATGCAGGATAAATTAAATTCTAAGTTTATGGGAGTATGTTCTACTGGAAATGGAAGAAGGGAATCTTATTCGGATTTACCTATGCCCCGTATGACTAATACATATATGTTACCTGGAAAATCTACACCTGAGGAAATTATAAACAGTATTGAATATGGAGTATATGCCACAAATTTTGGAGGAGGACAAGTAGATATTACTTCAGGAAAATTTGTTTTTTCTACTTCTGAAGCATTTTTAATAGAAAAAGGTAATATTACTAATTCAATAAAAGGGGCTACCTTAATTGGATCAGGCATTGAAATAATGCAAAATATTTCTATGATAGGCAATGATTTGTTATTGGATTCAGGAATAGGTACATGTGTGAAAAATGGACAAAAAATCCCTGTTAGTGTAGGTCAACCTACTATAAAATTAAATAAAATTACAATAGGAGGAGTAACTTAATCTAAATTTATATATAAATTTAGATTAAGTTACTGTTTTGTTGGAAGTCAGTATTCAATTAGATATATTATTTATTTAATTTATATATAGGGATAATTTAATGTGAGGTTCAAAATTTATTAAAATTGATTAGAGTAAACTTTTTTTAAAAAATCAATATTAAAAGTAAATATACATATTTTTTAATATTTCTTGAAAAGTTATTTTTGGTAAAATCTTGACCCCCTTATACATAAAGGGATCATTCGATTGTATTGTGCATATGTAATTTTCATTGTTGGTTTTAGAATTATGAGAGAATATTATGGATTTAATGAGTGATGCAAAACAAAATGATCTTTTTTTAAAAAAGATAACTAATCGCACTCTGCAATTGACAAGTCAATGTTCTCAAGAATCAGAGGTCTCTATAATTAAGACTACTGGAATTAATGTAAGTACGCGTTATGGAAACGTAGAAAATATAGAATTTGATAATAATGAGATATTAAAAATTACTGTATTCTTTCAGCATAAGAAAGGTATAGTTTTTTTAAATAATTTAAGCGAACAATCCATAATAGATGCGGTTCATTATGCAGTGGATATTGCGCGTTATGCTTCTATAGATTTGTATTCTGGTATTGCAGATAAAGAATTATTAGCGTTTAATCCTGTATATTTAGATTTATGTCATCCAATTGAATTAGATATTAAGTCAAGTATTCAATTAGCATCTAGAGCAGAAAATACAGCTCTAAATTATGATCGACGAATCATTTGCACAGAAGGAGGAAGATTTAGTAGTCATATTACCACTGTAATTTTTGGTAATAGTCATGGCATGTTAAGCAGTTATAGTAGTAGTCAATATTTTTTATCTTGTAATGTGATTGCTGAAAGTAATGGTGTTATGGAACAAGATTATTCATATACATTAAGCAGAGTTTTTAAAAAATTACGATCACCGGAATGGGTAGGAAAAGAATGTGCTCGGCGTGTGTTAATGCATTTAAACTCAAGAAAAATTAATACGATAGAATCTCCAGTGTTATTTACTTCAGAAACTGCTGTCAGTTTATTGCAACATTTAGCGAATGCCATTCATGGAGATAATATTTATAAGCAATCTACTTTTTTATTAAATGATTTAGGAAAAAAAATTTTTCCTTCTTGGTTTTGCATTAAAGAAATACCACATGTTTCTCAAGAGTTAGGTTCTGCTCCATTTGACGATGAAGGTGTACAAACATTAAATAAATCAATTGTGAAAAACGGGATATTAAATAGTTGGTTATTAAATACTTATTCTGCTAATAAAATTGGTTTAAAAAGCACTGGAAATGCTGGAGGTATACATAATTGGTATGTTAGTTGTCAAAATATCAGTTTTATGGAATTAATAAAAATCATGAATCGTGGTTTAATTATTACTAATCTTATGGGACAAGGGGTAAATATAGTAACTGGAGATTATTCAAGAGGAGCTTCTGGTTTTTGGGTAAACCATGGGGAGATACAATATCCGGTACATGAAATTACTGTTTCTGGTAACTTACGGCAAATGTTTTTAAATGTGAATTCCATTAGCAATGATATTGAAACACGAAGTAATATTCATTGCGGGTCTATATTAATTAATGCTATGCAAATAGCAGGAACTTAATTGTAAATTAAGTAAAGATCGTTCGTTAGACAGCGGATGGGAAATATAATAATGCACGGTGTTTGCACAAGAAAGGAGCGATAATTTTTTGAATTCTTTAATATATATAAAGAATATTATATTAATTAATTGCAGTGAAGTAAAGTAAGTTATATAGGATAAAACCCTACCCTACTGCATCTTTAATTAAGAGACGTATTCTTTATTTATCTTTTAAAATAAGCCTTCTGTTGAATATAACTAATATGTCCCCATATGTTAAGTATGTGGTGATTAAATATGATGAAGCCGAGTAGTAAAAAAATTTATAATTTGGCGAGCTAAATTAAAAAAAGGATAGCTCTATGAATACCAAGCAATCTGAGCGCATAGATATTCCTGTATTACCGTTGCGTGATGTGGTGGTGTATCCGCATATGGTAATTCCTTTGTTTGTCGGTAGAGAAAAATCAATTAAATGTCTTGAATATGCTATGAGCGGAGATAAAAAGATTATGCTAGTGGCTCAAAAAGAAGCATCTAATGATGAACCTAGTATTAATGATCTTTTTTCGGTCGGAACTGTATCTATTATATTACAAATGTTAAAGCTTCCAGATGGTACAGTAAAGGTATTAGTAGAAGGATTAATCCGAGCTCGGATTATTGAATTAACAGATTCTGGTAATTACTTTAAAGCTGATGCAGATTATTTTGACATTAAAGAATTAAATGAAAAAGAAAAAGAAGTGTTAATGAGAACTGTAATTCATCAATTTGAAGGGTATATTAAACTTAATAAAAAAATCCCTCCTGAAGTATTAGTGTCTTTAAATAATATAAATGATGCTGATCGTTTAGCAGATACTATTGCTGCTCATATACCGCTTAAATTACATGATAAACAGTCTATATTAGAAATGTCAAATATTACTGAACGTTTAGAATATTTAATATCAGTTATGGAGTCTGAAATTGAATTATTGAAAGTAGAAAAACGTATTCGTAATCGAGTAAAAAAGCAAATGGAAAAAAGTCAACGAGAATATTATTTAAATGAACAGATCAAAGCTATTCAAAAAGAATTGGGAGAAATGGATAATATTGTTGATGAAAATGAATCTATAAAACGACGAATAGAATCATCTAAAATGCCTAAAGAAGCTCGTAATAAAATAGAATCAGAATTTCAAAAGTTAAAAATGATGCCTCCTATGTCTTCGGAAGCTACGGTAGTACGAGGATATATTGATTGGGTATTGTCGGTGCCTTGGCATTCTAAAAGTAAAATGAAAAAAGATCTTGTAAAAGCTCAAGAAAGTTTAGATAGAGATCATTATGGCTTAAAACGAGTTAAGGATCGTATATTAGAATATTTAGCGGTTCAAAATAGAATAAACAAAATTAGAGGACCTATTTTATGTTTAGTAGGCCCTCCGGGTGTTGGCAAAACATCTCTGGGCAAGTCGATAGCTAAAGCTACAGGGCGTAAATATATACGTATGGCTTTAGGAGGAATGAGAGATGAAGCAGAAATTAGAGGCCATAGAAGAACTTATATTGGATCTATGCCTGGAAAATTAATTCAGAAAATGTCTAAGATTGGGGTAAAAAATCCTTTATTTTTATTAGATGAAATTGACAAAATGTCTTTTGATATGCGTGGAGATCCTGCGTCTGCTTTATTAGAAGTATTAGATCCAGAACAAAATATAGCTTTTAACGATCATTACTTAGAAGTAGATTATGATTTATCTGATGTTATGTTTGTAGCTACTTCTAATTCTATGAATATTCCTAGTCCTTTATTAGATAGAATGGAAGTGATTAAATTATCTGGATATACTGAAGAGGAGAAATTTAATATAGCTCGGCAACACTTATTATCTAAACAAATTGAGCGTAATGCTTTAAAGCCAGGCGAATTATTGATTCAAGATGATGCGTTGACAAGTATCATTCGTTATTATACTAGAGAAGCTGGAGTACGTAATTTAGAAAGAGAGATTTCTAAATTATGTCGAAAAACAGTAAAAAATTTATTATTGAATAAAAAAATTACCTGTATCACTATTAATGAAGAAAATTTGAAAGATTTTTTAGGTGTTCAACGTTATGATTGTGCTTTAGCGGAACAAGAAAATAGAATAGGACAAGCAACTGGATTAGCTTGGACTGAAGTTGGAGGAGATCTGTTAACTATTGAAACAGTTTGTGTTCCTGGAAAAGGAAAATTAACTTATACTGGATCTTTAGGAGAAATTATGCAGGAGTCAATTCAAGCGGCCTTGACTGTCGTGCGAGCTCGGGCAGATAAATTAGGTATTAAAACAGACTTTTATGAAAAAAAAGATATTCATGTACATGTTCCAGAAGGTGCTACTCCAAAAGATGGACCAAGTGCTGGAATTGCTATGTGTACTGCTTTAGTATCTTGTTTAACTGGAAACTCTGTTAAAGCACATGTAGCGATGACTGGAGAAATTACTTTACGAGGTCAAGTTTTACCTATTGGTGGCTTAAAAGAAAAATTATTAGCAGCTCATAGGGGGGGGATTAAAACTGTTTTAATCCCCTATGAAAATAAACGGGATTTAGAGGATATGCCTGATGTTGTTATAAATAATTTAAACATTTATCCAGTCAAACAAATAGATGAAGTATTAACATTAGCTTTACAAAACGCTCCGTAAACCCAACCCGTACAGTATACCCAACAAATCCTCAAAAAGATAACTATCTTTTTGAGGATTTGTTGGGTATACTGTACGGGTTGGGTTTACGGAGCGTTTTGTAAAGCTAAATAATTTCTTTCTTATGCTGAATTTTAAATATATTTAATAATATCATAATGAGTAACTTGTTGTTTTTATATATGTTATATACATGAATATATATATGAATAATTATTGTTATAAATTGCTTTGTTTTAAAAAGATAGGTAGATAATTTATATAGTTAAAATAATTATATATTTATATGTTTTGAATGAAATGATCATATATTTTGGTATTTCAAATTTATATATAAAATATATCATTAACAATAATTTTAATTCTAAAAAGCATTATAAATGCATATCTAAATAATTTTTGATAATTTGATATATTAGTAGTCTTGTTATATGCTACATGATTTTAAATATTTGGCTAAAAATATGGTAAATACTAAAAATCAACAATTAATGTTAATTAAAAATAATATTAAATTTATTCCAAATTATCCAAAAAAGGGAATTATATTTAGGGATATTAGCACGTTACTTGCAAATCCTAATGCGTATTCTACAAGTATTACACTTTTAGCTAGTCATTATCAACATTATCAATTAACAAAAATAATAGGGGTAGAGGCTCGAGGGTTTTTATTTGGAGCACCTTTAGCTTTAATTTTAAAAGTAGGATTTATCCCAGTTCGTAAAGCAGGGAAGTTACCTTGTAATACTATAAATGAAACGTATATTTTAGAATATGGTACAGGATGTTTAGAAATACATAAAGATTCAATTGTACCAGGAGATAAAGTTCTTATTGTCGATGATTTATTAGCTACTGGTGGTACAATTGAAGCAACTGTAAAATTAATTAGAAGATTAGGGGGAAAGGTGAATGATGCTGCTTTTATAATAAATTTAGAATATTTAGGAGGTAATTTATTATTAAAAAATATTGGAGTAAATACTTATAGTCTAGTAGTATTTTCTGAGTAATATAAATTTTAATTATTGCCTTAATATATGATTTATGATTAAAAAACTTTACAGAGAATGATTATGACTTATCAAATTCTTGCATTAAAATGGAGACCAAAAAAATTTTCAGAGATTGTAGGTCAAGCACATATTATAAAGGCAATGATACGTAGTTTTATTTTGAATAGAATACATCATGCTTATATTTTATCTGGAACAAGGGGATCTGGAAAAACTACGATAGCGAGATTATTTGCAAAAGGATTAAATTGTGAAATTCAATTTGCATCTAATAATGATGTATGCGGTCAATGTAAAAATTGTTTAGATATTGAATCAGGGTGTTTTATTGATCTGATTGAAATAGATGCAGCATCTAGATCTAAAGTGGAAGAAACTCGGGAATTTTTAGATAATATGCAATATGCCCCGTCTCAAAGTCAATTTAAAATTTATTTAATAGATGAAGCTCATATGTTATCTAGGCATAGTTTTAATGCATTACTTAAAACATTAGAAGAGCCACCTCATCACGTAAAATTTATCTTAATTACTACCGACCATCAAAAGTTACCAGAAACTATACTATCTCGATGCTTACAGTTTTATTTAAAACCTTTAAGTACTTCTCAAATTACAACTCAATTACAATATATTTGTAATCAAGAAAATATTAATATAAATGATATACATTTATTGGAACTATTGGCTAATTCAGCGAAAGGCAGTATGAGAGATGCTTTAAATTTATTAGAGCAAGCAATTATTTTAGGGGATAGTAATCATATAACTTCTGACGTTATTAATAATATGCTTGGGATTTTAGATGTAGACGATTCTATATCTTTAATTGAAGATTTAATGAACGGAAATATAAACAATATAATGCACAAAATTGATCATTATTCCAATATAGGAATAGATTGGGATCATTTTTTTTCTGAAATACTTACTATTCTTCAAAAAATAGCTATAAATCAATTTACTTCATTTTCTACCATACAACAGCATAATACAAATAATAAATCGAAAAATATTAATCATCGTATACATAATTTAAGAACGAAGATATCTCCTGAGACTATACAATTATATTATCAAATATTTTTACTAGGTCGACAAGAATTATCTTATGCTCCAAGTTATCGCATAGGAACGGAAATGACCATTTTAAGAGCATTAGCTTTTTCTCCAATCAATATACAATCAAAAAAAAATAGCAATAAAAATGATATTAATAAATTTAACGATAATTTAAAATATTGTAAAAATTCTTTACCACAAAGCACAACTCATTTAAACATGTTAACTATCCCTAAGAGTAAAACACTTATTAAAAAACCGTTGATTTCTAATAAGATTCATACAAATACAAATACTATAGAGTTACAGAAAATACAACATCAACATAATCTTTCTGTAGTAGATAGAAACCTTCCCCAAAACATAATACCTAATGATAATTCTTCCAATCATCAACTTCATTTAGGCGACGTGACCAAAATCTTTAATACCCATCTTGTTTCCAATAAAATTCCTTCTAATACTGTTTCTGAAATATTAAAAGCACGATCAAAATTAATTAACTATCATGACAATTATAATAAAACAATTAAAATGAAGGCTAAATCAGATAAAAACATTGAATTTCAAAAAAAGTTAGCTAATATATTAAAACGATTTTCTGATATTAATATGACAGCAATTCCTCATGACTCTAAAAATATAAAAAAAAAATGATAAAAATCTATTAATAAAAATTAATTCTCACAAATCTAATATTAATACCCATAGGGTAGATTATTATATCTATTTAGATTCTAAGAAACCTTTACATGTTATTATGAAAGATATTTTTCAAGAAGCGGTACAATTTGATCCTTGGATATTTCAAATATATCAGTTGTCTTTATTAAAGCCAGCTAAACAGTTACTTTTAAGTTCTTGGAAACAAATCGTAGATGATAATAAGCTTTATTTAAATTTATTAACTTGTTTTCAACATTTGTATTCTAAAGATCTGCATAATGCTATACAATTAGAAATTAGCAATAACCTTAAAATGCCGATTAAATTATATATAATAAAAAATGATAATTTTGTAGAAAAAACTCCAATAGAATATTTATATATATTGTATACAAATAAAATTGTACAATTAAAACAAAAAATTTTAATTGATCCAAACACAAAAATAATTCAATCTCTTTTTAATGCTAAATTTTATGAAGAGGATATTCAAATTTTTTAATATATATAAGATATATAAGATTATCCATATAATTTCTGAATTCTATTATGATGTAAAATATTTTATTTGAATTAAATGAAAATATAGTTATAAATTAAAATTTATAACAATTAATCATATTAATGTAAAATGTAAAACACAATGATTTTAGAATTAAATACATTAACTGAAATAATTACTAATTTTTGTATAACTATAATAAGAAAATTTTTAATAGATTTATATGATTCGTATTATATTTTTGGGTCCTCCGGGATCTGGAAAAGGAACACAAGCTCATTTAATTGCAGATTTGTATAATATACCTAACATTTCTTCGGGAGAAATATTAAGACATTCATATAATACCTTCAAGTTAAATTTACCCTCTACTAACGCTATAAACCTAATAAATTCTGGAAAATTAGTAAATGACGAATTAATAATAAAATTAATTATTAACCGTATACGCAAAACAGATTGCCAACATGGTTTTATAATCGATGGATTTCCTAGAACAATTAATCAAGCTATAGCCATAAAAAAAAATAAAATTTCTATTGACTTTGTAATAGAATTTTACATGAAAGATGCTGAAATTATCGATCGAATTATAGGGAGACAAATTCATTTATCGTCAGGCAGAATATATCATAAAAAATATAATCCTCCGAAATTCCACGGGATAGACGATATTACTGGAGAAAACCTAATTGTTCGAAAAGATGATACCGAAGAAGTAATACAACAACGATTAGATCAATATTATAAATATACAGCTCCACTTTCAAATTACTATAAAAAACAAGCAAAAAAAAATAATATGCATTTTTACGTTATAAACAGTAACCAAGAGATCATGAAAATTCATACAGAATTAGTTGATATCATAAATTTGTATGCATCAACTTAAATGATGTTTTAATTAATTTAACTGAAACATTAATTTATAATATAATAATATTTTCATGAAATAAATTATGAATAATCTAAAGGAAAGTTTACCAAAGCTATATTATCATTTTTATCATCTAATCTTACTACTGATCCACATCTATTCCAACAACCTAGTACTATTCTTTTTAATAGAATTTTTTTTTCTTTATAAAAATAAATGTTATGAATGGCTGGTTGATGCGTATGCCCATGAATCATAATTTGTGACTGATTTTTCATTAAAATATCTATAGCTTTTTTAGTGCTAATATTTAATTTATTTTTTGATTTACTTTGATTATATCGTGTTACATAGGAATTCATAAAATTATAAATACAAAAACGAACAGATAAGGGCAAAGATAAAAATAATTTCTGAATTATTCGACATCGTAAAAATACTCGTAATCGTTGATATGGTTTATCATAAATACATAAAGTATCTCCATGCAAGATTACTATGTTTTTTCCTGATGGTAATTTTAAAACTGGATTATCTGGTAATAAAATCATCCCACAAGCATTAGCATATTTTTCTCCTAATAAAAAGTCTCTATTTCCTCTAATAAAATAACATGGAATTTTTTTTTTATTTAATGATTTTAAACCTTTAGCAATGTTTATACACATTGAATTATCATTATCATCCCCTAACCATATTTCAAATAAATCTCCTAAAATATATAAAGCCTTTGCTTGAGTAGCTTGAATACGCAAAAAATTTAAAAATCCTTTAATAATCTTTGGTTTATTGTTGTGCAAATGCACATCTGAAATAAATAATATTGACATATTATCTTTTATGATGATGTATTTTTTTTATTTATAAAAATGCTATTAAGGTAATTTATATTAATTTAAATTGAAAAACAAAGTCATATTATACGGTTAAAATTACATGCATGTAAATTATTAATTGTATGAATTTCTTCTATAATTGTATTTTTTATATAAAAATAATAAATTTATTATTAATATTAATTAAATCAGTATAATTATATACTACTGGCAATGAGTAGTCATTTTTATAATATATAATTATAGATATATAATTTCATGATTGATAAAGAGTAGGCAATCATTATGTTAAAAATTTTTAATACTTTAACTCAAAAAAAAGAAATTTTAAAACCAATAAATTTTAATACAATAAAATTATACGTTTGTGGTGTTACTGTATATGATTTATGTCATTTAGGGCATGCTAGAACATTTTCGATATTTGATACAATTATAAGGTATTTAAATTACTGCGGGTATCAAGTTGAATACACTCGTAATATCACGGATATAGATGATAAAATTATACAACGAGCTTTTAGTCATCACGAAACTATAGTCCAATTTACAAATCGTATGATTCAAGAAATGTACATAGATTTAGATAATTTGAATATACTTAGACCTAAACATGAACCTAAAGTAACAAATTATATAGATACAATTATTAATTGTATTCATTTACTCTTAAAAAAAAAACATGCGTATATCACACGTAATGGTGATGTTATGTTTTCAATTAATACTGCTAACAAATATGGAATTTTATCTCGTAACAAAAAATTAATTCAATCTATTTCTAAATATACGAACCATAATACAATTAAAAAAAATTCTGCAGATTTTGTATTATGGAAATCTGCTAAATTCAATGAACCATATTGGATGTCGCCATGGAGCAAGGGAAGGCCAGGATGGCATATTGAATGTTCTGCTATCAGTCATAATATTTTAGGCAAAAATATAGATATCCATGGAGGAGGATCTGATTTAATGTTTCCACATCATGAAAATGAAATAGCTCAATCCGCTTGCGCTTATAGTATTGATCCTAATGTTTACGTAAATATATGGATGCATGTTGGTATGCTATTATTGAATAATGAAAAAATGTCTAAATCATTAAATAATTTTTTCACTATACGGGAAATTTTAAAAAAATATGATCCAGAAACGATACGATATTTTTTATTATCAGCACATTATAGAAATCAGTTAAAATATAATGATAATAACATGAAAAGCGCACAATTAGCATTAAAACGTTTGTATATTGCCTTATACGGAATTAATCCCATAGTTCACTCTGCAAATGATGAAGAGAGGTATTTTACATTAAAATTTATTGAAAAAATGAATGATGATTTTAATACCCCTGAAGCTTATTCAGTACTCTTTGAAATGGCACATGAATTAAATAGATTAAAAAGTAAACATTATTATATACGTGCACAAAGACTAGCAACGCAATTAAAATTGTTAGCAAATATTTTAGGAATATTATATCAAAACCCTGAAAATTATTTACAATGTCAAGTGTCAAAAAATAAAAATCCTTTTGAGATCGAAAAGATTCAAAAATTAATCCAGATAAGAGAAGATGCTCGAAAAAATAAAAACTGGGAATTAGCTGATAAAATACGTACTCAATTAACTACCTTGGGGGTAATATTAGAAGATGAACCTGAAGGAAAAACTAGATGGAGATAATATCAGTATCTTTTTAAAAATTTTACGAAATAAATCAATATTTTAAGATAATTTACTAATCAATAATTTTATTATATTTAATTATGTGAATGTACATAAAAATTTATACATGATTATAATAAGCCTGCAGTGTATTTTGAATTAAAGTAGCTACTGTCATTGGCCCAACTCCACCTGGAACAGGGGTTATGTATGCAGCTCGTTCATAAGCACTAGGAAAATGTACATCTCCTACTAGACTGCCATTATCTAATCGATTGATACCCACGTCGATTACTATAGCGCCTTTTTTTATCCAATTACCAGGAATAAAATTAGCTTTTCCAATTGCTACAATTAGTAAATCAGCGTTTTTAATATACAATTTTAAATTTTGAGTAAATTTATGCGTAATGGATACAGTGCATCCTGCTAATAGTAATTCCATCATCATAGGTCTGCCAACAATATTTGATGCTCCTACTATAACTGCATCTAAAATAAACATATTTATGTTGCATCCTTTTAGTAATGTCATAATACCTTTTGAAGTGCAAGGACGTAACACAGGAGATCGTTGACATAATCGACCTATATTATATGGATGAAACCCATCTACATCTTTATCAGGAATAATATGCTCTAAAATTTTAATATCGTTTAATTTATTTGGTAATGGCAGTTGAATTAAAATTCCATCTATACGACAATCATTATTAAGAGTTTTAATTAGTTGTAATACTTCCTTTTCAGTCACTGTTATCGGCAATGTATAAAGAAAAGATATAAATCCAACTTGTTTGCATGCTTTTTTTTTATGAGTTACGTAAATTTTAGAAATTGGATCATCGCCAATTAAAAGCATCGCCAATCCTGGAGCTCGTTTTCCCATATTTGTATTTTTATAAACTTGCTTAGCAATATCTTGTTTAATTTTTTCAGCAAAATATTTACCGTTGATTAATTTGGCATTCATATTTAATAATATATTTGTAATAGGAGCCATTGTACTAATATTGTTTATATCATCATAGTATATATGAATAGTACATTTAATTTGAAAAATATATTTCTATAACTATATTATAATATTTCATAATATCTAAACAGAGGAAATCAAAATACTATATAATCATGATATATATTAAATTTTTAATAATATATATGATAATGCGCTCTTAACTCAAAAGGATAGAGTAACGGCCTTCTAAGCCGTAAGTTATAGGTTCGAATCCTATAGAGCGCATATATTTATACTATTTTATTAATAAAATAGATATTGAAATTATTTGAATTATTTTTAATTAGTAATTTTTTAGATTTATATTGATTTTTAATAAATATACAGTATATATAGTAAAATTGTCTAACAAATAATTATATATCTCAATTTCGATTCAAATCAAAATTGAGATATTATTGTTTTGTCGATATATTATAGAATATTATAATTATAATGATTTTAGGAATTGTTTGCGCCATAATATCATGTTTATTATGGGGGGTAATATTCATAGGTCCTCTATTGGTACCAGAATATCCTGGTATGTTACAAGCATCAGGTCGTTATATAGTATTTGGATTGATTTCATTACCATTATCATGGATTGATAGAAAACATTTATGTAAATTATCACTGCAAGATTGGATAGAAGCAATTAAATTAGTGATCTCAGGGCATTTAATATATTATGCTTGTTTAGCTAGTGCTATTCAACGTATAGGGGCCCCCATTTCAACGGCTATTATCGGCACATTACCTATAATGATAATGATTATAGCGCATATAATTATGAAGAATAATAATCAAAAAAAAAATAATAAAAAATTTTTTAAATGTTCTATTATTATGCCTATCGTGTTAATCGGAATAGGTTTATTGTGTATTAATATTTCTGAATTAAAATCTGAAAATTTGATTGAATATAATTCATTAGAATATATTGTTGGAATTATTCTAGCAGTTATTTCTGTAATATCTTGGTCTTGGTATGCATTAAGAAATGCTCATTGGTTAAAAACACATCCAAATAATAAACCTATCACTTGGACAAATGCTCAAGGAATAGTAACATTGCCGTTATCGTGTTTTACATATTTTATTATATGTTTGTATTCGTATTATGTAAAAGATGAATTTATATTGCCATTAGGTCCTCGACCATTTTTTTTTATTTTGTTGATGATTTCAATTGGATTGTGTTGTTCTTGGTTAGGAACATTTTTTTGGAATAAAGCTAGTCAAAGATTACCAACTACTTTAATGGGTTCCTTGATTGTATTTGAAACAATAGCAGGGTTAATATATGCCTTTATACATCGTTGGTTATGGCCCTCCTCATTAATTTTAATAGGAATAATTTTATTAATTTCGGGGGTATTGTGTATACTATATATCGAAAATGTTTACAAACATAATTATCAGTAAAAATTAAGATTAATTATTATAGCAGAGTATAATTAACTAAAATAAACAAGATAAATGTAGAAGTACATTACTAAATATTTAAAAACATCGATTAGTTATATATATAATTGATATAAGAAAAGGATAGTATCTATCGATATTTTATTTATATAAAATAATGTTTTTTTAAATAAAATAGATTGTTTATTAAGATTTATAAAACTTTAGAAATCATTTTACGATGACTGTGCATAGACATAATACAACCAAACTCCGCCATTAATACTAACAGAGATGATCCGCCGTAACTCACTAAAGGCAAAGGCATACCTACTACTGGTAGAATACCAGTAACCATCCCTATATTCATAAAAATAGTCATAAAAAATATTAGTATAGAGCCTCCTGTTACCAACCGTCCAAACATATGTTGTACATTAATCGCAATAAAGAATCCTCTTAATATTATGATTAAATATAATATAAATAACATAGATATTCCTAAAAATCCAAATTCTTCTCCAATTACTGAAAAAATGAAATCAGTATGACGTTCTGGAAGAAATTCTAATTGAGATTGAGTGCCATGTAACCAGCCTTTTCCAATTAATCCTCCTGAACCAATAGCAATTTTTGATTGAATAATATGATATCCTGATCCTAGAGGATCAATTTCTGGATTCCATAATATAGATATTCTAATCTTTTGATATGGATACATAAAAAAAAACCAAAATATAGGTATTAATGATATTATCATCGATAATATAATTATTATTAATTTCCAACTAATTCCAGATAAGAATAGCACAAATAGTCCAGTACTCATTGTTAAAATTGTTGTACCTAAATCTGGCTGTAATAATATAAAAACAGCAGGAATAGTTGTCAATAATAATACTATACAAACTCTTTTAATAGATGGAGGGTATTGCCCTTTATTTAAATAATATGCTGTGATAAGCAAAATAGAGAATTTTACTATTTCTGAAGGTTGAAATTTTAATAATCCTAAATCTAACCAACGTTGAGCTCCTTTACTGATATGACCTGTTATATTCACTAAAATTAGTAAAATAAGACATATATTATATGTATGTAATGCATACATTTCATACTTTTTAGGAGGTATTTGTGCTAATAGAATCATTATTATGAATCCAATTATGATTTGAATGATTTTTTGTTGAATTATTTCTACACTTTGTCCACTGGCACTCCATGTTATAAAAATACTGAATAGTAAAATACATAAAATTGGTAAAAATAATATTAAATCTATATGTAATATGTTGTGAAATATATTTTTTTTATAGATAATTTGATTCATTGTAAAAAATGATTTTTAATATGAATAAAATGTATAATTAAATTAAAATTTATTATAATAAAATATAATCCAATATTTTTCTAGTAATTGTTCCAATTGACATATTTACTCCTCCGTTTTCTAAAATTACTACTATGGCTACAGTGGGTTTTTCATAAGGAGCAAAAGCTGTCATTAATTTATGGTCCTGAAGATATTTAGAGATTTTACTAGGATCGTAATTTTGTTGATTTTTTAATCTGAATAATTGTGCTGTTCCAGATTTTGCCGCTGCTTTATATGTAGTGTTAGAAAAGCTATTTTTTACAGTCCCATTAGGCCGATTAGCTGCTCCAAACATTCCATCTTTAGCTATTTGCCATACATTTGATTTAGGATCTCCTACTTGTTTATTTTCTACTTGATTATATGAAATAGAATAATTTTTGTTTAATAAGACGCTGTGTAACAAATGAGGTATACGAACATTACCATCATTAATTAAAGTTATTAAAGCTTTAGACATTTGAACTGGGGTAGCAGTCCAATATCCTTGTCCAATTCCTACTGATATTGTATCTCCTTGGTACCAGGGAATTTTGAATTTTTTTACTTTCCATGCTCTATTAGGCATAACTCCTGTTAATTCTTCACGTAAATCAATTCCAGTATATTTCCCATATCCAAATTTACTCATCCATTCTGATAAATTATCTATCCCCATTTTATAAGCAATTTGATAAAAGAATGTATCAGAAGATTCCTCTAAAGCTTTAGTAATATTTAATTCTCCATGACCCCATCGTTTCCAGTCTCTAAATCGTTTTTCAGAACCAGGTAATTTCCACCAACCTGGGTCAAAAAAAGAAAAATTTTTGTTAATAATTCCTAAAATTAATGCAGATACTGAGATGTATGGTTTTACAGTAGATGCTGGAGGATATATACCTTGAGTGGCTCGATTAAGTAAAGGACAATCATGATTTTTCAATAATAAGCAATATTCTGATTGAGAAATCCCATTAACAAATAAATTTGGATCATAACTAGGATAAGAAACTAATGCTTGAATCCCCCCGGTTCTGGGATCAATTACTATGACAGAAGATCTACTGCCTACTAATAATTTAGTAATATATTGTTGCAAATGTACATCTAGAGTTAAAAAAATATCTTTTCCTGGTATGGGAGGTTTTTCATATAATTTTCGAATAATTTTTCCTCGATTATTCACTTCTACCGCTCCATATCCTGGAGTTCCATGTAGAATGTTTTCGTAATAACGTTCAATGCCCAATTTACCAATGTTTTGAGTTGCTACATACTTTGCATATATCCCATTTTTGTTTAATTGTTGTATATCTAATTTATTAATTTTAGAAACATATCCTACCACATGGGTTAATATAGGCCCATATGGATAATATCGACATTGATATCGTTTTATAGTTACCCCATGAAATCGAAATTGATTTACAGCAAATCGAGCTCGTTGTTCTTCTGTTAAGCCAATTTTGATAGGTATTGGCGTAAAGCGAGGGTGGCGTTTACGTTCTTTTTCAAATTTATTGATATCATCAGCATCTAGTTGTAATAAAGATTGCAATTCTTGAATGGTTTCTGTGAGGTTTAAAGAATATTCTGGAATTATTTCTAAATGATATACAGCGCGATTTAATGCTAATGCTATTCCATTACGGTCGTAAATAATACCTCTTTTGGGTGAAATAGGTATTATTTTAATGCAATTTTCATTAGATCTAATTGTGTAGATTTGAAATTGTATTATTTGTATATTGTATAAATATATAAATAAGGCACTAAGCATTAAAATTATAATAAAAAATGAAATCATTACACGCTGTATAAATAGTAACGATGCAGTTGAATAATCAGGAAAAATTTGAAATTTATGAAATTTCATTCAATATAGATATATAGTAATTATTATTAAGATAATACATTTTAAGTATAGCTACTCATATATATACAATGCGTATATATAATTAAGATTTATTTTTTAAGTATGTTAATTCCATAATTTTTCTAATTCATATAGTTTTCGTATTTCACTTTTCATAATATGTATTATTATATCTCCTAAATCAACTAGGACCCATTCTCCACATTCCACTCCTTCTATTCCATAAAACTTATGAAAGCTTGTTTGACGTAATTTTTTTAATATATTTTGAGCAATAGAAACTACATGACGACTAGATTGACCAGTGCAAAAAATCATTAAATTTGTGATACTATATTTATATTTATCAGTATTTATATTTAAACACACAATATTTTGACCTTTCAAGTCTTCAATACAATTAAGTATAAGTTGCTTTAATATATCAAATTTCAAATTCTCAGATTTCCTAAAAATTATTATAGTTTTTATAATGATTATTACATTAAAAATAAATACATATACATATCCGTATATTAAATATACGGAGGATTTTACATTATAAAATATTTATATTATTAAAATATAAAATTATTTTAAATATCATATGGAACTTTTATCATTTTAATTTTATATAATGATGTATAATGTTCTATTTTATCTTTTGTTGAAATTATTATGCAGATTTATAACATAAAATTTCTGCTAATAATTCAAAATGTATTTTAGAAACTTCCATATAATTTTGATAATACTGTAATTCCATTTGAGTTAATAAAAATATAGCTTTGTGTAATTGCATCAAACTTAATCGATGCATTGCTTTCGATAACATTATACGTCGATATTGAGTATATATTTTATATTTGTCAAACAATACAGATAATACATTCTTTTTTGCTATTAAATCATATTTAATTCGAATTATTATTAAGATTTCATGTTGTATTTTATGTAGTAATATTTTCAAGTTAAGACGCATATAATCTAATTGATTTAAAATACGGTTAGCACGTTGTTTTCTTCCCATAAGAATAGATTCTATCCAATGATTATAATTAAAACAAGATGAATCAACTATTATAGTTTTAACACGGTCAAAGGTTAAATTTCCATCAGGATAAATTAAAAATAAATGTTCTAATATTTGTTTTAATCGAATGGTATTTCCTTCATAATAGGAACATAATAATTGACAAGCTAAATTTTCTATAACTAATTGCATACGTTTAGCCTGATTTTGTATCCACATTGTTAATCTTGAATATTCTGGGGTAATACAATTTATTAACAAAATATTTTGTTTATACAAATGATGAATCCAATTATTTTGTTGAATAAATTGATTTAATTTATATATTATTAAAATAAATACTAAATTATCTTTAGTCAATGATAACAAAGTAGATACGTTTTTTTTAAGAGACGAAATAGGATAATCTTGTGAGAAATGTATTGATAATATTTGTAATTTTGAAAATAGATTAGTTTCTTTACATAAAGTAAAAATTTGATCCCAATCATAATTCTTATCTAATTGGATTCGAAAATGTTCACAATCATATGATTTTTTTATTGTATTTATAATGTCTTCATGACTGTCTTGTAGTAAAGATAAATCATTTCCAAATAATATATATATAAATTTATTTTTTTTGTTTAATTTTTTAGATAATTGTTCTGGATATATCCAAATCATACAATTTTCACTAATTATTTTTATAAAACCATGATTGTAATAGTATTGCCATATTATAATTTTTATTTCTTAATTGCATTAAGAAATTGTCTTGTTAATTTTCGGGCTACATCTTGATACATTTCTTCAAGAATTTCGTTTTCTTGTATTAAATTAGATAAAGCTTTTTCTGGATTATTAATAAAATTTCGATATGTTTGAACTATAACAGGATAACAATTAATTTGAGGAGGCGTACAAAATATTGCTCGTATTTTTAAGATTATTTGGTATTCAGATTTTATCCCATTTGGAAACACAGAAATTGTTATATATTTTTTAGACATATGTGTGATATTTAAGCTAAATTTATGTGATTCACAGTTTTTATGCATAATAGTGGTATCATATATATTTTCAATAACATTAATATTATTGATACACAATTCATGTTTCATATATCGCGTTATTGAATTATATGGATAAAAACTGTTTAATTCTATTGTTAATTGTTTGTTTTTTTCGGTATCACAATTATTTGCATTGCATCCAGTACTTAGATATGATGTAGTAGCTAATTCGTAATTACATCCTGAAAACAATAGCAATGATATGCAAATACTTTTATTAAAAATAATATAATAATTTTTTTTTTCTAAAAACATCGAATATTTATTTTACAAGAAAGTTAATAACTTTGTTAGGAATGTATATAGTTTTATATATTTGGTTTTTTTTATAATTTATATATAAATTAATTGATTTTTTTGACATTTCATATATTGTATTTTTATCACTGTTTTTAGAAACAAAAATGCTTGCTTTTTTTTTGCCATTTATTTGTACAATAATGAGTACATTTTTATTTTGTATCGCTTGCTCATCAACAATTGGCCATTTGGTATCATCAATATTTTTTAAATTTCCCAATGATTTCCATAATATAAAACTAATGTGAGGAGTAAATGGATATAATAGTCGTATTGTTACAGAAAGTGCTTCCTGTAATACTATCCTATCTTGAATGCTAATTTTAGGTGCATTTTGTAAATTATTAACTAATTTCATAATTGTTGATAAAGCAGTATTAAATGATTGTCGTCGATCAATATCATCAGTGACTTTAATGATAGTTTTATGCACTAGATGTCTAATGGTTTTATTTTTATCACTTAATTGATGAAAATAAAGTTCATCATTAATAAGCCCGGACTTAATATGTTGATAAGTTATATTCCATAAACGTTGAAGAAACCGATAAGCACCTTTAATACCAGATTCTCTCCATTCTAACGTAGCGTGTGCTGGAGCTGCAAACATTATAAAAAAACGAACGGCATCTGCACCATATTTTTTTATTATTACATTCGGATCAATCCCATTATTTTTGGATTTTGACATTTTACACATTCCATCGTAAATTAAATTATTACCATCGGTATCAATAGCCTTAACTATATGTCCTGTATTATTGCGGGTTACTACAACATTCTTAGGAGATACCCATATTTTTTGACCATCGTTTGAGATATAATAAAATGAATCTGTCAAGATCATTCCTTGGCATAATAAGCGTATTGCTGGTTCATGAGAATTTACTAATCCTGCATCTCGCATTAATTTGTGATAAAAACGAAAATATATTAAATGCATAGTAGCATGTTCAATACCTCCTATATATTGATCAATTGGTAACCAATAATTAGCAGCATTAGAATCTAACATTCCGTTATGGTAATTAGGACAAGTATAACGTGCGTAATACCAAGAAGACTCTATAAATGTATCAAACGTGTCAAGATCTCTGGTAGCACTTTTATTTTTATACGTAGTTCTTATCCAATTACTCATCTTTTCTTTTAAAGTTTTTTTTATATTACTCTCGACTGAATATAACTGCTTGGGGAAAATTACTGGTAATTCATTCATAGGAACAGGTTTAATAACTCCATTTTTTAGAGTTACCATCGGAATAGGAACACCCCAATAACGTTGTCGGGATACACTCCAATCTTTTAAACGATATAATACTTTAAAAAAAGCTAATTTTTTATTAATTAAAACTTTAGTGATTATATCAGAAGCAACTTTAGATATTAATCCATTAAAATCACCGGAATTAAACAATATTCCTACACTAGTCATTGCTTTAGTTTTAATATTTATAAATTTATCATTTATATTTTTAATCACAGGTTTTATTGGTAAATTGTATTGGTGGGCAAATTCCCAATCTTGTTGATTATGAGCAGGACATGCTGCAATTGCTCCTATTCCATTGATTTCTACGGGTACTACAAAATTTGCTATCCAGATTGGCAGTATGCTATTGTTAAGAGGATGGACTGCATATATATCGGTAAATATCCCTTTTTTATCATCATGAGCATTAATATTATAAAATCGCGTTAAATCAATACTATTTTTTTTAATAAATTCATTTATTTTTAGATTAATTTTCGCTATTTTTAAGGATATAGGGTGATCTATGGATAATACTACATAAGTAATTCCCATAAAAATATCTAATCTAGTGGAATGAATAGTAATGATATCATTGCTATTCATTATTTTAAAAATAATGTTGATTCCTTGTGATTGCCCAATCCAATTTCGTTGCATAGCTTTAACTTGATTAGGCCAATATTTTAATTCATCTAATTTATCTAATAATTCTTTTGCGTAATCAGTGATTTTAATAAACCACTGAGGCATTTTTTTATACTGTATTTGATTCTGACAACGCCAACAACTATTATTCACAACTTGCTCATTTGCTAAAACTGTTTCATGATATGAGCACCAATTAACTATTGTTGTTTTTTTATAAACTAACCCTTTTTTATATAAAAAATTAAAAAACCATTGTTCCCATTTATAATATTGAGGTTGACAAGTAATAATTTCCCTACTCCAATCATACGCAAATCCTAACGATTTTAATTGATTTTTCATGTAATCAATATTGGCATATGTCCAATCTGATGGATTGGTGTTATTTGTTATTGCAGCTTGTTCTGCAGGTAATCCAAAGGCATCCCATCCCATTGGTTGTAATACATTTTTACCAAGCATACGTTGATATCTAGAAATTACATCTCCAATAGTATAATTTCTAACATGGCCCATATGTAATTTTCCAGATGGATACGGAATCATAGATAAGCAGTAATATTTTTGTTTGCTTTTATCCTCTTGTACTGAAAATGTTTGGTGTATATGCCAATATTTTTGTACTATACGTTCTATATGAATAGGTGAATAAATTTTTTGCATAATATTAATTTTTTAAATTTAATAATTTCTCTTACAAAGAAAATATACTTAATAATAATTATATTTTTTTTTGATACATGAAACAACATGTCAATAAAATTAATTAATATATTTGAATATTATAATTATCTTTTTTTGTAATAATTTCAAAATTTTTTAAAAAACATATTTTTAATGAATAAAATTGAATATGTTGTATATATTATTACAATTATTATAAATAACCACCACGTCCCGAATCGTGCATATGGAGTAAGCCCTGTAGTTGGAATTACTTTTTCGGTAAGTGTAGTAGAAATGAATTGGGAAACTTGAGCTTCAATTGATCCATCTGCTAAAATAATAGCAGTTACTCCATTATTAGTGCAACATAATATAGGGCGTCCTAATTCTATGGCCCGCATACGTATCATTTGAAAATGTTGCCAAGGTCCTATAGAGCATCCAAACCATGCATCATTAGCAATAACTAATAAAAAATCACTATTAAATTTAAAATTATCTCGTATTTGGTTTCCTAAAATTATTTCATAACAAATAGCAGCTGTGATTTTTACATTTATGGCATTTAATTGTGGTTGTAGGTAACAACCACTTTTCATAAAAACAATAGGTATTTTTAGGTATTGAAATAAAGGTTCAAAAAAAGTTTGTAATGGAAATTTTTCAGCACATAAAACTAAATGATGCTTATTGTATCTATTATGATTTTCATAAGTATAAGGTATAGTATCTCCTAATACTATAATACTATTATAGTGATAGTATTTATTTTTTTTAGTATCAAATTTTCTATTAATAATTCCCGTAATTAAACAAGTATTACTTTTTTTTAATTGATGATCTAGTAAAGTTAAGAATTTATTATGAAATAATTCATGGCCAAGAATAGCTGATTCTGGCCATATGATAATTTTTGATTTTCCAATTAAAGGCAATGTATGTTTTAAATATGTTTGTAATACTAATGCAATATTATGTGCATTATACTCTAAATGTTGATCGATATTACCTTGTACTAAGGAAATAGTTGTGATTCGTTTAGGATCTAAGTGATACCATTGAATCCATGTTAATGGATATAAAAACATTAATGTCATTAAAAATAAAAAAAATGGAAATAATTGTATTGTTTTTATACTTAATGCAAGTAATGCACTAATAAATACCAAAATGAATGTTATACCTTCTACACCTAAAATAGGAGCTATTCCTTTCATTGGCCCATCAATTTGAGTATACCCGAATTGTAACCAAGGGAATCCAGTACAAATATATCCTCGTAAACGTTCAATAATTGACCATAATGTCGCTGTAGCAATAACCAACGAGATCCATTTAGTTGTTATTGTTTGCAATATAACAAACAAGATAGAAAATAACATAGGGAAAAGAGTTAAATATATTATTAGTATAAAAATCAATAAAAAACTTATAACTGTATTAACATTAAAATATTGAGAAATACCAATATAAACCCAATATAATCCACTTCCAAAAAAACCTAGTCCCCATAAAAATGTGTTACGTACAGCTTTCGTCCAAGAAACATCTAAAATTATAGTAAATAATCCAGTTAAGGAAATAATACTAGCTGGCCAGAAATCATATGGAGAGAATGCCAAAATACCAAACATACCTAAGATTAATGCCAAAACTAATTGTATATGTTTATACTGAAAATTTAAAATTGACATTAAGTATTTTATATATTGATAAAAATTTATTTATTAGACAAATATAATGTATTTTTAGGAATTTGTACTAATAATTGAGTAATACGATGATTATCTGTAACTGTAACTTTAAAAGTATAACCTGAAATATTAATAATTTCTCCGTTTGCAGGTAAATGCCCAAAAGATTGCATAACAAACCCGCCTATAGTATCTATTTCGTCGTTATAAAAACATGAATTAAATATTTTATTAAAATCATCAACAGTAGTTAATGCTTTTACTAAAAAGGTATGCTCATTTATTTGATAAATATCGCGATCATTTTTATGATCATATTCATCCTCAATTTCACCTACAATTAATTCTAATATATTTTCAATGGTAATAATTCCAGACATGCTTCCAAATTCATCAATTATAATTGCCATATGACATCGTTTTGCCCGAAATTCCTTTAACATCCTATCGACACCTTTATTTTCTGGAACTACCATAGCTGGACGTAAAATTTGATTAATATCACATGCTTGAGATTTATTTAATATAAAAGGCAATAAATCTTTAGCAATGAGAATACCTTTAATTTGTTCTAGATTTCCATTTAATACTGGAAATCTAGAATGAGTAGATTTTATAATTATAGATAATTGTTCATCCCAAGATTGTGTATCTTTTAAAAAGACAATTTGAGATCTAGGTACCATGATATCTCTAACCTTTTGTTCAACAATTTCCATTACACCTTCTAACATGTTTTTTGTATCTGAATCAATTAATGAGTTTTCTTCAAAATCACGTATCAAATTTAATAAATCATTCCTATTTTTAAAATTATCTCGAAATAAATGACGTAATAGTACGGCAAAAAAATTTTTTTTCCGGATTGAATTAACGCTTTCCTCCATATTAGTATTATTATTCATAATGTTATTTATATATTTTTGATTTGATTATATGTGATGAATTTATATAATTTTTAATTAAAAAAATAATAATTGTGATATCCAAATTTTTGCATTATATTTAATTCCATCTGATGCATTAATTCAGCATCTTTGTTTAAAATATGATCATACCCCAATAAATGTAATGAGCCATGAATGATCATATGAGCCCAATGCATAATAGAAGATATATTATATTGTTTCGATTCATATTCTATAATTTGCTTACAAATTACAATATCTCCTAATAGGGAAGATAATATTCCTTTTAATGGTGTTTTAAACGGAAAAGACAACACATTTGTCGGATGTTTTTTTCCTGCATAATACCAATTCAAATACAACATTTCTTGTATATCTACTATTCTAATAGTTAACTCTATTTTTTTATTGTACAGAAAAAAAATTTTTTTTATCCATTTTTGAAATATCTTTTTATTAGGTATGCCATATAAATTTGTACATGCTATTTGTAAATTAAGAGTAATTTTATTAGCCATATTAATGGTTCCTTTAAATTTAAATATATAAAATTTATATTAATCACAAGATTCGTAAGCGTCTATAATTTTAGTCACGATTGCGTGACGTACTGAATCTGATTTATTAAAAAAATTGAAACTAATATCTTTAATTACAGATAATATTTTAATAGCATGAGCTAAACCTGATTCTTGATATGATGGTAAATCGACTTGAGTAATATCTCCAGTGATTATTGCTTTAGAATTAAAACCAATTCGTGTTAAAAACATTTTCATTTGTGTGATAGTTGTATTTTGACTTTCATCTAAAATAACAATAGCGTTATTTAATGTGCGTCCACGCATATATGCCAATGGAATTACTTCAATGGTGTTTTTTTGTATTAATTGATCCATTTCTTTATATCCCAATACGTCACCTAATGCGTCATACAACGGACGTATATAAGGATCTGTTTTTTGATTAAAATCTCCAGGTAAAAAACCTAGTTTTTCCCCAGCTTCAATAGCAGGACGACTTAAAATAATGTGTTGATTTTTTTTACGTTCTAATAAATCTATTGCTATAGCTATTGCTAAATATGTTTTTCCAGTACCTGAAGGGCCTATTCCAAATGTAATATCATGGTTGAAAATATTAGCAATATATCGAGCTTGATTTAAAGTACGAGGCTTAATGATTCTATGTTTCAGAGTGATTTGCATTTGTATTGAGATAAAATTATTTTTTATGTTTGTTAAATAATTTGGTTGTTGTGTTAGTGCTTGAATATATTGAATAGCAAAAGATACTTGGTCAGGATTAATATCATTAATTGCTCCATGAATAGATATTGTATTTTCGTATAACAAAATTAAAGTTTTTATGGCAATGTCTACTGACAAGGATAATCCTTGTAATTTAAAAATGTTATTTTGCCTGCTAATAGTAATACTTAGTTGATGTTCGAATTGTTTTAAATTATCATCACAAGGCCCACATAGGCTATTTAATCGTTTATTATTGGTTGGTTTTAATACAATGTCTATAATCTTTATGTTCAAATATTGCTTCCTTATTCTTATAAATTAATTAAAATCATTGAAATTTAATATTTAATAAGAAAATTTTATAAATCTGAACAATATTCTTATTTAATAATATATATATCTACAATACTTTAAATGTATTGAATATAACTTTATAAATTAAATATGAGAATATAATCAATTTTAATAAATAAAAGCACATTATAAGTATTATGTGTATATGCCTTATAAATAATTTGCATATGTTATAACATGTATTTCATGCTACGAAATATAAGAATGATGTAGTGTAAAACAGTTTTATTAAAATTTTCCAAAATTTTATATATAACATAATAAAATATTTACATTTTTATATATACTATCTTATTATATAATAATATTGTGTTGTAGGTAACATGAATAAATTATTTTATGATGTGTTAATATGTGGAGCAGGTATTATTGGATCAGCTTTAGCATTACGTTTAGCTCAATCTGGATTACTAATCGCCATAGTTGACCATAATAATTTAATTTTAAAAAAGAATAAAAATACTATACCAGATAGCAGAGTTTCTGCTATTAATTATGCTTCAGTTAATTTTTTTAAGAAAATTAATATTTGGAAAGATATTCCTTCTGAATTTTTAGCTTCATATCATTATTTAAAAGTATGGGAATGTCCAATATCGGTAGTGACGTTTAATTCTAATTCTATAGGTTTATCTGAAATGGGGTTTACTATTGAAAATAATCGATTAAAATCCATTTTATGGAAAGCTATGATAAATTCTTTAAGAATAACATTATATTGCCCATCCATATTAGTTGATTTTCAATATAATGGCACATATTGGCAATGTACTTTAAATAATAATATTATAGTAAACAGTTGGTTATTAATAGGAGCTGATGGGACATATTCAAAAATAAGAGAAAGATTAGGTATTGGAGTAACAGGACATATATACAATCAGTATTGTATGTTATTAACTATTAAAACTGAATATTCTAAACAAGGAACAATTTGGCAGATTTTTACTCCAAGAGGGCCTATAGGATTTTTACCTTTGTATGATCGTTGGGGATCATTAATGTGGTTTGATACGGGTAAATATATTCGTCGATTACAATGTTTACCTAAACTGATATTAGAAAAAAAAATCAAAACTAATTTTTATAAACAATTAGGAGAGTGTTCATTACATAATATACTGATAATACCTTTATTAACTCAACAACCACATTATTGCGTTTTTTCTGGGGGGGTGTTAATTGGAGATTCGGCGCATACAATTCATCCCTTAGCTGGTCAGGGTATCAATTTAGGTATTCGAGATGTCATGCAATTATCTAAATTGTTAATTGACATAGGTAATTTTAAAAAAGATGTTTTAATTTTACAGGAAATATTACAATCCTATCAAAATAAACGAAAATTTGATGTTAGTTTGATGCAGAATAGCATAAATTGGTTACATACGATATTTCATAATAATTTTTTACCCCTGAAAATTACAAGAAATTTAACTTTTATGATGATAGAACGGTTGCCTTATATTAAAAGGCAAATATTAAGATATGCAGTAGGTGTATCAAGTTTTATTAAATAATTATAAAATCTATTAATTGAATATTATCAATGCATATTGATAATGCGCATGTATATTAAACTGTAATTTTATTTCTTAAATTCAAAATGCATAACCTTAGAAAATTTAATATAATTTAAATTTTGATTTTTAAATCAAAATATTCTGGGTATAGCTGGTGCAGCTAAAATCATATAATCTTAATTAATTATAATACATATTGTATAATATAGACTATTTTTCCTCAACTAGGCAACTGGGGTACCAGGATTCGAACCTGGGAGTGGCGGGATCAAAACCCGCTGCCTTTCCTCTTGGCTATACCCCATTTTTATGTTTTTAAGCTCTATTAAAATATTATATAAAAATAAAACTTTACTTGATACTAATTTTAATCATCAGTAAATATTTTTGTATAATTCTTATATAATACGGGAGACGAGATTTGAACTCGTATACCTATTGGTACCAGAACCTAAATCTGGAGCGTCTACCTATTTCGCCACTCCCGCATTTTCATCTAAATAATGCCTAAATACAATATTATATTGTATATGAATAAATTTAATAAAAAATAGTAAATTTCATGGAGATAAAATCAGTATTTTTTTTGCCACAATCAAATAAAAATATAATAAACCCAGATATAGTAAGTAGCTACGACAGGATTTGAACCTGTGCCCTCAGCATTATGAGTGCTGCGCTCTAACCAACTGAGCTACGTAGCCCTATCCATACATTATTTCATTATGTATTATAATTTCAGTTAATTCATAATTAGAGCACTACCAGTATTCTATTTTAATTTTGTTATTTTATATATAAAGATTGTTTTTCAAAAAGCATAAAAATGTTTGATACTTGTTTCACCGTACAAAATAATATTTGTTATTATATCAAAAAATAAAAACATTCTTTTTCAGACATAGAGAATCAATTCATAATAATAATAAACAATTGCCTAAAAACTAGTTAGATAAATTACACAATAAACAAAACCCAATTTTTTATCAAATTAAAATATATAAGTGTAATTAATTACATTTTACAATTTAATTAGAAATAACATATATTTTGCCATCGACAACTGTTTTTTTTATTTGATATTTTTTATCAAATACAGTTAGATTAGCAATTTTATTTTTTTCTAAACTCCCTAAATAATTATCTATTCCGATAGCTCGAGCTGGATATAAGGTAGCCATACGTAATGCTTCATCTAAAGGAATATTAGCATATTTTACACTATTTTGTATAGCTTGAATCATTGTTAAACTAGATCCGCTCAGCACACCATGGCTATTTGTACAAATATTTTTGTGATGTAGTATAGTTTCACCAGAAAAAATAAAATTAGTAATATATTCAGCTCCAGAAGGACTAGTCCCATCAGTCACTAAAATTAAATGATCTTTTTTGATTTGTTTAGCGTATTTTATATTATTCCAATGAACATGTATACCATCTGCTATAATGCTACAATAAATTTGTGTAGTATCAAAAATAGCTCCAATTACCCCTGGTTCCCGAGCATAGATTGGTGGCATAGCGTTGAATAAATGAGTTCCAAACGATACTCCAGATAGAAAACTAAGTTTAGTCTCATAATAAGTAGCGTTCGAATGCCCAATAGATATACATATGCCCGATCTTTGTAATTTTTCAATAACCACACAATCTAACTGCTCAGGAGCAAGAGTAATTTTTTTTATGATATCGCTATTACTACATAAATAATCTAGTATTTTTTTTGTTGGAGACCGTATTAAATTAGAATTATGTATACCTTTTTTTTTAGCATTAAGGAAAGGGCCTTCTAAATGTAGTCCTAAAACTTGACTTTTATTCTGATTTGAAAAGATACGCACTACTTTTATGGCTTGTTTCATTAAAGAATCATTGCTAGTAATTAGAGTTGGCAAAAAACTAGTACACCCAAAACGTCTATTAGTAATTTTCATAATTTCTAAAGTTTGACTAGATATTGATTGTGAATTATCGTTAAATTGCACTCCTCCACATCCATTGAGTTGTAAATCTATAAACCCAGGGGATACGATAAGTCCTAATAAATTATGCGTGTTGATATTAATAGGTAAATGAGCAGTTGGGCAAATTTCTTTAATATAACCATCAGATATAATCAGAGCATGATCGTCTAAAATATGATATCCAGTATAAATTTTGCCGTTAACTAAAGCGTACATATAATAAAAATTCAATCAACGATAACAGAATTGTTCATTTCTAATTCTTGAAAATACTTAATAGTTTTAAGTTTTAATTCTATAGACGACGAATCATCGCATACTAATATAGATTTTTGGTGTAATTGTAAACAACTTATAGGCCACATATGATTTATATTACCTTCAATTGCAGCTTGTACCGCAATCGCCTTATCTTGTCCTGTGGCTATTATCAATATTTCTTGAGATTCAAGCAATGTAGCTAATCCAATAGTTAATGCTAGTTTTGGTACACAATCAATATTATTATTAAAAAATTGAGCATTTGATATCCGAGTGTCCTTGCTTAAATTTTTAATGCGCGTTCTTGAACTGAAAGAAGAACCAGGTTCATTAAAAGCAAGATGCCCATCCTTACCAACTCCTCCAACAAATAAATGAACACTGCCGTACGATTTAATTTTTTTTTCGTATCTTTCACATTCTAAATGTAAATCTTCAGCATTCCCGTTTAAAAAATTTACGTTTTCTTTTAAAATATCAATATGATCAGCAAAAGTATTATGTATAAATTTGCAATAACTTCTTTGATCTTCTCGAGATAAACCAAGGTATTCATCCATGGTAAATATTATTACATGTTTAAAACTCACTTGTCCATTTTGGTGTATTTTTATGAGTTTTTTATAAGTTTTTATAGGAGTATTTCCGGTTGGTAACCCTAATATAAAAGGGTTTATTTTAGTAGGTTTAAAATAATTAATTTTCCATACTATATAATCTGAAACCCATTGAGCAACTTGATCTGAATTATTTAAAAATATAACTCTCATAAAAATAAACCCGTATTAATTACTGTCATTGTATATTAAAGTAATTAATGAAATAAATATAGAGAATTTTATAAATACCATGTATATAATTAATACATGTTACAACATAGCTGTTTTCCTTAAAATTTGAATGAGTATTTACTGTTATCTATATGTACAAGAAATGAAATTCACATATATTAAAGAAAAATCATCTTAATGTTTTATTTATTAAAATAAAAAAATTAGTTAAATTCTTCTTAATTATCACATTGTAGCAAAAAAATATTTTTAAACAGATTTGTAAAATATTTAATAAATTTTTAATATCACATTTTTTTTGAATTTTTATTTAAATTAAATTTTAGTGGAACAAAATTCATACATAATATATTATATATATACATTGAAAAAAATGATTAAATATAATGTATTATAAGTCTAATTTTATATATAAAATCGTTGATCAAGATTTTAAGTTAAAAAAGTGCACCAAAATTCACACAAGATTTCCTCCGGAACCTAATGGTTATTTACATATCGGGCATGCAAAATCTATTTGTTTAAATTTTAATATTGCTCAAAAGTATAATGGAAAATGTAATTTAAGATTTGATGATACAAACCCAACAAAAGAACATAAAGAATACGTAAAATCTATAAAATATGATATTCAGTGGCTTGGATTCATGTGGGATAATACAGCACGTTATACTTCAGATTATTTCGAAAAATTATATGCATATGCTATTGAACTTATTAAAAAAGGATTAGCATATGTAGATGAATTGTCTATGTATGACATTAAAAAATATAGAGGGACGCTAACAAAAATTGGAATAGATAGTCCTTATAGATACCGAAGTATCAAAGAAAACTTAATTTATTTTACTAAAATGCGTGATGGAGGATTTTTAGAAGGAAAAGCTTGTTTAAGAGCTAAAATTAATATGGCTGATGCTTCTGTGATTATGAGAGATCCAGTATTATACCGAATTAAATATACTTCACATCATCGTGTTGGAAAAAATTGGTGTATTTATCCAACATATGATTTCAGTCATTGTATATCAGATGCAATAGAAGGAATTACGCATTCATTATGCACTTTGGAATTTCAAGAAAATCGTCGTTTATATAATTGGATATTAAAAAACACTAGCATTACCCAATATCCTGTGCAATATGAATTTGCTCGGCTTAACTTAACATATGTAATTACCTCTAAACGTCAAATTAACGTATTGATTAAAAATAAAATAGTAGATGGATGGGATGATCCTCGTCTTCTTACTATTTCTGGATTGCGTCGTAGAGGATACACAGCTGCATCAATTCGTGAATTTTGTCAACGTATTGGAGTCAGTAGGCAAGATAGTCAAATAGAATTATCAGTATTAGAATCTTGTATTCGAAATGACTTAAATAAAACGGCTCCTAGATTAATGGCGGTAATTCATCCTATAAAAGTTATAATTAGTAATTTTCCAGAAGGATATGAAGAAAAAATTATAGTGCCTAATCATCCTAGTAATTATAATCTAGGAACCCGTTTTGTAATTTTTACTAAAGAAATTTTTATTGATCGTTTTGATTTCTATGAAAAACTCGATTCTAATTTTCCTAAGTTAACTATAGGAACAGAGATACGTTTAAGATATGCTTATATTATTCGGGCTAACCATGTCATAAAAGATGTGAATGGTAATATTCTAGCTATATATTGTAACTATAATCCACATACTTTAAATAAAAATCCTATAAATGACAAAAAGGTTTATAAGGTTATTCACTGGGTATCAGCACAAAAAAATATCCCCGCAAAATTCCATTTTTATGATAAATTATTTACTCACCCCAACCCTTCAACTGTAAGGAATTTATTGAATATTGTGAACCCTACCTCATTAATAAGTTTAAAAGGATATATTGAATCAGGTATATCATTTTTTAAACACCCTGGTCCTTATCAATTCGAACGAGAAGGTTATTTCATTTTAGATCATCAATACAGTAAACCTACTGATTTGGTATTTAACAGAATTGTAACTTTAAAAAAGTCTTCGGTAAGATAATAATATCTACATATCTAATGTATTAAATACATGTATATAAAGTGATATGTGTGTATCCGTTTTATTCTAAAAAACTATTTATATGTTCATTTCTACACATATTTTATTAACCCAATTTTTTACTCTCAATTCCGTCATATCTGGTTGCCTATCTTCATCTATTGCCAAACCAACAAATTGATCATTATTAATAATGCTTTTTGACATATCAAAATAATACCCAGAACTAGGCCATAAACCGATTACCTTTGCTCCATTCTTTAACACAATTTTATATAAAATGCTCATAGCATCACAAAAATACTCTGAATAATCTTCTTGATCTCCGCATCCAAAAATTGCTACTTTTTTATCATAAAAATTTATATTTTTAAATATAGGTAAAAAAGAATCCCAATCACATTGAGGCTCCCCGTAATACCAAGTAGGAATACCAAATATTAACTTATCATAGGTTTCTATATCTTCTTTAGAGCTTTCAGCAATATCAAAAATATCTGATAAATTTTTTCCTATTTTTGTTTGAATCATTTTAGCAAGTTTTTCAGTATTACCCGTATCACTGCCAAAAAAAATACCTACTGATTTTTTCATAATTAAACCTTATATCATTAATTACCAAATTTTTATATTATATTTAAATATCACTTTTAGATATTTTTTATATTATTAGTTATTTATTTTAAATTATTTAATATAGATTACGTACTCCCAATACTGTATTTATACTCAATTTAAATAAAAGTTGATATATTATATAATACTGGGAGAATGTATTTATGTACCCATAAAACACCCATATCTTAATTATCATTAATTTTGTATCTTATTTAAATAAAAAGTAAATCATATAAAATTAGCAATTTATCTCCTCTCTGAAAATAGAGGTATATCTTATTTGATATACGTATAAAAATTGGGGGTAATAAAAATTAATACTTACTATTATCGATAAATTTTTTATTATAACATAATGACATAAAAATCTATAATTTACATATTAAAAAAGCAATAAAACCAATAACTTTAACAATATGTTATATATTATTAATTAATTAATGTAACGTGATTATGTACTTACAATTATATAATTAATTACTATGTACAATTTTTATCTTTTATTTATTTAACATTATATTATATATTATATAATGTTATATTAATTCACTCAATCAAAAAAAAGTAAATATCAATATTATCTCTTAATTTTGCAACAAGAATAATAGAAAAATATATAAAGTATTTAATATTAGTAACATAAAAGAAGTATGTAATAAGATATATTAATACAAAATCTTTTTAAATTAGTTATTCTATATTTATGTAAGAAATATTTAATATAATAATACGTTTCATCTTATGGGAACGTGTCTGTAATAACTGTATTATTAATTAATATTTTCAATTTATATTAGCAATATTAATACTCAGTTTTATTATTGTAATAATGTAAAACATAATAAATATATTCTACTTTTTGATTTCGGTTATTGCTTTTGGATCATTATAAATTACAATTGAATTTATTTAATATTATTGAAGTAATTTGTAAGTGACAAACTACTGCTATAATAATTACAATATTTTTTTATTATTACTCTTCAGATAAAAAATTAAATATAGTTCATTTTTGAAACTTTAAATTTAATTGATATAGTTTGAAAAAGTTAAAATTTCATACTTTCATTAATAAATTATGTTTTTTAAAAACAAAAAAGTATACTGCATAACTTCAAAAAATATAAAATATCAGATATATAAATCTTCAGAATTATGTTATTATGTTTATTGTGCCTTTCATACACATAAAATAACCAAATATCCTGATTTTCATATAAATTGTTAAACTAAAGCTTAAAAAACACCTATATTAGGTAAGGTATTAATTGAATTTAATTTATTAATTATCAAAAACAAAATATGTATTATTATGACGTTTTTAAAATAATTTATAATTAATATATAAGATTTTTGTTATCTTTTCATTTAATTTACTATTTTATATCAAAGTAAATCCTTAACACTTTAAGTCCGATACAATTGACATGGATTTATATTAATGTCTTTTAAAGTTCATGTTTAAAATGCTATATAAGCGCACTATAGCAAAATTATTATACATAAATAATATGGTAGTTATATCCTAATTTATTAAAGTATTACATAAAAAAATAAGTAAAATTTTTATAAAAAATATATTGTATATAAAATATAAAAATCAATAAAATATTAGATTGATAATTGCTTATTAATATTCAGTACATGCAAAATATAAAAATTTTAAATAGCATATATAATACAAATGTTCTATTTGTTAAATAAAACACAATATTATTAATACAATTACTCTATTAAAACGCATTACATATAAGCCTATTTCAAAATGGAAACTAGTTATTTTTTTTATTTAATCAGATATATATTGATTTTTTGATAAGTAGTATATTGTTATTTAATTATATTTTTATTAAGATCTTGTCATCAGTGTTATTTTATTAAAAATTAAATATAAAATTTGTTACTAGAATTATTAATCTTTTAATAATATGCAAAACATCGCATGACATATAATTTAATTATTTGCTATAATTTTCCCATTATAAATTATTTTGTATGTAAAAATAATATTTTAAATTTAAAATAATGTTATTATGTAACTAATTGAATTTAATATTATTAAATAATTATTAAATAAATTATACTAATAATTGTTAAGATTCTAAGAATATTCATATAATTACGTAAACAAAAAGAGCGTACATGTTAAACAATAATTTAAAATTTATACAACTAGATATAAAAACTATAAAATTTCCTATTACTGCAATAGCTTCAATTCTTCATAGAATTTCCGGAATTTTTTTATTTATAATGATTGGCCCAATATTATGGGTATTAAGAAAATCTTTACATTCTGAAGATAATTTTTATAAAATTAGCAATTTGTTATTAATAAATAATTATCTGTTTTTATTTGTAAAATGGAGTGTGACTATAGCACTGAGTTATCATATAATTTTTGGAATACGACAAATGTTAATGGATTTTGGATTCCTTAAACAAACGTTATTAGTAGGAAAAATTAGTGCAATCATTGTGTTTATATTGGTAATTTCTTTATTTATTTATATTGAACTATTTCTATAATGGTATTTATAAAAAAATTAAATTTATTAAAAAAACATGGAGTCTATGAATGGTTAATAGTACGATTCTCAGCCATGTTAATGATATTATATATATTGTATATACTAAATTTCATGTGTTTTAATCATAATGTATCTTATGAACAATGGCGTAGTTTTTTTTATAGTAATAAAATTCGACTGTTTAGTATAATAATCTTATTTTTTGTTTTACAGCATACCTGGATTGGAATAAGACACGTATTAGAAGATTATATAAAATCAGTTCAATTTAAAAGATTAGGAATGAAATTAATTGGTATTGTAATATATACATACTTATTATCAGGAATAGTAATTATTTGGGGAGTATAAGCATGGTAAATTATAATAATTTACCAGTAAAAGAATTTTTTTCTGTTATTATAGGTGCTGGAGGAGCTGGCATGCGTGTTGCGTTATATATTTCTCAATTGGGATTTTCTTGTGCTTTAATTTCTAAGGTATTTCCAACTCGATCACATACAGTATCTGCTCAAGGAGGTATTACTGTAGCTCTTGGCAACCAACATGAAGATAATTGGGAATGGCATATGTATGATACAGTAAAGGGATCTGATTACATAGGAGATCAAAATGCTATCGAATATATGTGTAAAACAGGACCACAAGCTATTATAGAATTAGAACGTATGGGATTACCATTTTCTAGATTAAAAAATGGACGTATTTATCAGAGACCCTTTGGGGGTCAAACCTTGTTTTATGGGAAAAAACAAGCTGCTCGAACTGCATCTTCTGCTGATAGAACCGGACATGCGTTGCTCCATACGTTATATCAACAGAATTTAAAAAATAAAACTATTATATTTTCAGAATGGTATGCGTTGGATTTAGTGAAAAATCAAGATGGAAGAGTACTTGGTTGTGTTGCTTTTTCTATTGAAACTGGAGAATTAATATATTTCAAAGCTCGAGCCACCGTTATTGCAACTGGAGGAGCTGGCCGAATTTATCAATCTACTACTAATGCGTATATCAATACAGGAGATGGAATTGGAATGGCATTACGAGCTGAAATTCCTGTTCAAGATATGGAAATGTGGCAATTTCATCCTACTGGGATAGCTGGTATTGGCATTTTAGTGAGTGAAGGATGTAGAGGAGAAGGTGGATATTTATTAAACATTAATGGGGAAAAATTTATGGAGCGATATGCTCCTAATGCTAAAGATTTAGCCGGACGAGATGTAGTATCTAGAGCAATTATTATTGAAATTCGAGAAGGCAGGGGTTATTCGGATATATATTATGGACCTCATGTTAAATTAAAATTAGATCATTTAGGTAAAGAATTATTGGAATTACGTTTACCAGGAATTTTAGAATTAGTTCGTACTTTTGCTAATATTGATCCTGTAAAAGAATTAATTCCAGTTTTTCCAACGTGCCATTATATGATGGGAGGTATTCCGACGACCATTCATGGACAAGTAATTACTATCAATAATGAAAAAGAAAAATACGATAGAATAGTTCCAGGTTTGTTTGCAGTTGGAGAAACTGCTTGCGTATCAGTACATGGTGCTAATAGATTAGGGGGAAATTCTTTACTAGATTTAATAGTATTTGGTCATGCTACAGGATTATGTATACATAAATATATTTTAGAGGAAGAATGGCCACCTGCCAGAAATGCTACTGCTTCCGATATAGAAAAATCTTTGTCTCGTTATATTAAATGGAATAGTGATACTCAGTTAGGATCAAATAAAGAAAGTCCTGAAAAAATAAGAAAAGATTTACAATGGTGCATGCAAAATAATTTTTCAGTTTTTCGAGAAGAAAAAACAATGTTAAGGGGATTAGAAGAATTAAAAGAAATGAAAGAAAGATTAAGTAATGTTACTTTACAAGATAAAACTCAACAATTCAATACTCAACGTATTGAATGTTTGGAACTAGAAAATTTATTAGAAATTGCGTATGCCACTGCAATATCTGCTCTTTTTAGAAAAGAAAGCAGAGGAGCACATAGTAGATATGATTTTCCTTTTAGAGATGATAAAAATTGGTTATGCCATACATTATTTTTACCGAAAAATAATATTATGATTCGTAGAAACGTAAATATGCAGCCAAAATTTCGGCCCGCTTTTTTACCCAAAGCTCGTTTATATTAAAATAGAAAAATATGAAAATAAAATTTTCAATTTATCGGTTTTGTCCTGAACTTAATAAAGTTCCTTATATGCAAGAATTTCAAATTAATCTTATAAATATATATAGAATGACACTGCTAGATGCTTTAATTCAATTAAAAGAACATGATCCTACTTTAACATTTCGGAGATCTTGCCGAGAAGGGGTATGCGGATCAGACGGAATGAATATAAATGGTACAAATAACCTTGCGTGTATTACATCATTGACGGAGTTAATCAATAGGAATCCACAAAAAAAGATTATTATTAGACCATTACCTGGGTTTCCAGTAATTCGAGATTTAGTAGTAGATATGAGTCAATTTTACTTACAATATCAAAAAATAAATCCCTATTTAATTAATAAGGATATTAATAAACCATCTCATGAATATTTGCAATCTCCAGAAGATAGAGCTAAATTAGATGGGTCTTATGAATGTATATTGTGCGCATGTTGTTCTAGTTCTTGTCCTTCGTTTTGGTGGAATTCAGATAAATTTATTGGCCCTGCTGGGTTATTAACATTATATCGGTTTTTAGTGGATACTAGGGATACTCACAGTAAAGAACGATTAAAAGAGTTACAAGATTCTTTTAGTGTTTTTAGATGTCATAATATTATGAATTGCGTTAGTGTATGCCCAAAAAAATTAAACCCAGCTCAAGCTATAGGCAAAATTAAAAGAATGTTAGTTAAAAACATTATTAAATAATAATTTCAAATCTAAGTCCGTATGTGGTTAATGCACATACATATAAAATATTATGACAGATAACAAATTATTTATAAAATTAGTGTATATTCGTTTGAATATACTTATTAAAAATAGGACTTTATAATGTATCGTGATATATTAGAAAAGCAGATGAATTCTTCTTTTTTGACTAGAAATAATCAATCGTATATTAATCAGATTTATGAAATCTTTTTAAAAGATCCTAGCTCTGTTGATTCTGATTGGAGAAATGTGTTTCAAAAATGGATTTTTGAAACACAATACGAGCAGGATCAACGTTCTTCAGATGTAAAACTAAACAAAATACCAGGAGAATATACTAAATATAAAAAAAATCAAATCTCAAAATCAACAAAATCAAATAATAATATCATTGTAGTTGTAGAAAAAATATTAAAATTAATTAATTCTTTTAGAATATATGGACATCAATATGCAAAATTAGATCCATTAGGATTATCTGTAAATAAAAATAAAAGTAATTTTTTGGAATTAGAATATTATAAATTTGAAAATGAAGATTTATATCGATTGTATGACACTAATCTTTTAGGAATTTCAAAAGGATTTATGACGATAGAAGACATACATCAATTTTTTAAAAAAATTTATTGCAGAACTATTGGTTTTGAATATATGCATATTCTAGATTCTACTATAGTTTTTTGGATTCAAAAACAAATTGAATCTATCACAAATATATCTGAGGATTTAAATAATGCAGATCAGCAACAATTTCTTAAAGAAATTATTGCTGCAGATAAATTAGAACATTATTTAGGAATAAAATTTCCTGGGGCAAAACGATTTTCGTTAGAAGGAGGAGATGTGTTAATCCCTATGTTAAAGGAGATAATACGTTATTCCGCTTTCAAACATGAAATTAAAGAAATATTTCTTGGAATGGCTCATAGAGGCCGATTGAATGTATTGGTTAATGTTTTGGGCAAAACTCTTCAAGATTTAATTGATGAATTTTATGGGAAGAATTTGTCGAATAATCAAAGTGGAGATGTAAAATATCATCAAGGTTTATACTCAGATATTGTTATTAACAAACACAACGTAAGTTTATTTTTATTATTTAATCCATCGCATTTAGAAATTGTTACCCCAGTGGTAATGGGAGCAGCACGATCGAGAATAGATCAATTAAATTATCGCACTATATCTCAATCTATTAAAAATATTAATTTAAAATTACAAAATAATACGGTATTGCCGATTGTAATACATGGAGATGCTGCTATTAGCGCTCAAGGAGTAGTCCAAGAATCATTTAATATGGCTAATACCCGAGCTTATGGAATAGGAGGAACAGTCCATATTGTAATTAATAACCAAATTGGGTTTACTACGTCTAATATTTATGATCTTAGATCTACTTCATATTGTACTGATATAGCAAAGATGATACAAGCTCCTATTGTGCATATAAATGCTGATGATGTAAATGCAGTTATATTTGTCACTAGATTTGCATTAAATTTTAGAAAAAAATTTAACAAAGATATAGTGATTGATTTAGTTTGTTATCGTAGACATGGACATAATGAAGCAGATGAACCTAGTGTCACCCAACCTGTAATGTATCAAAAAATTCATAACCACTTAAAGGTTGTTGATATTTATGCTCAATTTTTGCATAAAAATAAAATAATAGATATGGATAAAATCCAAGATATGATTCAAGTATATCGTTCCAAATTAGAACATAAACAACACTGTATGATTGAAAATTGGAATCCTACTAACGTTCGATCTACATATCATCCTAATGATCATAATGATCTTAATCAAAAAACAGATTATTTTGTTTTGAAGCAAATAAGTAAAAAATATTTACAAGATTTAGCGTATTGTATTAGCAATATTCCACCGAATTTTTTACTTCATGAAAGAGTAAAAAAAATTTACGCTGAACGAATTGAGATGGCGTTAGGAAAAAGGTTGTTCGATTGGGGAGGAGCTGAAATTTTAGCATATGCTGTATTATTAAAGGAAGGTTATTCTATTAGGTTATCAGGCGAAGATGTAGCGCGAGGCACGTTTTTTCATAGACACGCAATAATATATGACCAAACTCATGGCTCAAAGTACATTCCATTAATGAATATTCAAAAAAAACAAGGATCATTTTTAATTTGGGATTCAGTATTATCTGAAGAATCAGCCTTAGCATTTGAATATGGATATTCTATTATTTCTTCAAAAAATACTTTAGTAATCTGGGAAGCTCAATTTGGAGATTTCTCTAACGGAGCTCAAGTAGTTATTGACCAATTTATTAGTTCTGGGAAACAAAAATGGAATCAATCGTGTGGATTAGTGATGTTACTACCTCATGGGTATGAAGGACAAGGACCAGAACATTCTTCTTGTCGTATAGAAAGATATTTACAATTATGTGCTGAAAATAATATTAGACTTTGTGTTCCTTCTACCCCAGCTCAAATCTATCATGTATTACATCAACAAATGAAAAATTCTATACAAATACCATTAATTATTATATCTCCAAAATCCTTATTAAGAAATGCAATGGCAACTTCTTCAATAGAGGATTTAACATATGGCTCCTTTAATACAATTTTTAAAGAAACGAATAATTGTTGTATCTTGAATCAAATAAATAAGGTAATTATGTGTACTGGAAAGGTATACTATGATTTATTAAGTAGTCGGGATAAAGAGCGTTTATATACTATAGCTATAATACGTATTGAGCAATTATATCCCTTTCCTTATTCTGATATAATAAAAATTATAAATCAATCGTATAGTCATGTAAAAAATTTTATTTGGTGTCAAGAAGAGCCAGAAAATCAAGGAGCTTGGTATTATATACAACGTTGTTTTTGTAAGTGTATTACAAAATTAAATATGAATATTACACTACATTATGTAGGACGAGATGCATCAGCTTCCCCTGCTTCGGGGTATTTTGCTATACATCAAGCACAACAAAAAAAAATAATTAATACTGCGATAAGAAGTATAATATGAATAATAAAAAGGATAAAACATGATTGATAGTAGTAATAGTTTAGAAATTTTAGTGCCTAATTTACCTGAATCTGTTGAAGATGCTACTGTTGCTGTATGGCATAAAAAAGAGGGAGATAAAATTCAACAAGATGAAATCTTACTTGAAATTGAAACAGATAAAATTATGTTAGAAATTCCAGCGTCTCAAAATGGAACATTAGAAATGATATTGGAAAAGGAAGGGTCTATTGTTAGAGCTGGGCAAATCTTAGCTCGTTTAAAATTGAATAAAAATATAGTTGCTATGAAAGAATCTAAATTAAATCCACTCATTTCTAATAAAGACTATAATAACCAAAATATAGCTCTGAATTTTAATTATACTTCTTCTGATCAAAAATGTGCCCAAATTAAACAAGAGAATAATAGCACTACTTTTTTACTAAAAAACTTAAGCCCTTCTATTAAAAAATTAATTACTGAATATAATCTCAATATAAAAGAAATAAAAGGAACAGGCATAAAAGGACGTATCACTAGGCAAGATATAGAAACATACATAAAGACAAAATTAGCACAAAGCAACAATATTACCGATCCTGATGCCAATATAAATATTAATATTCAAGACAATAATATTAGTGATGTTTCTGGTAATAGAAAAGATACTCGAATTTCGATGAATCGTTTACGAAAAAAGATTGCAGAACGTTTATTATATGTCACTAATTCTACGGCTATGCTCACTACATTTAATGAAGTAAACATGCAATCTATTATATCTTTACGTAATAAATATAATAAATTATTCATAGAACGACATGGTACTAAATTAGGATTTATGTCATTTTTTATAAAATCAGTATTAGAAGGCTTAAGACGTTTTCCTGAAATTAACGCTTGTATTGATGGGGATGATATAGTATATCATACTTATTTTGATATAAGTATTGCAGTTTCTACAGAACGTGGATTGGTTACTCCAGTATTAAGAAATGTAAATAAATTAAGTATCTCGAATATTGAAAAGCAAATTAAATTTTTATCTGAAAAAAGTCGAAAAGGAAAATTAACGTTGGAAGAATTAACTGGAGGAAATTTCACTATTACCAATGGAGGGATTTTTGGCTCTTTAATGTCTACGCCTATCATTAATCCTCCCCAAAGTGCTATTCTTGGAATGCATACCATTACAGAACGACCAATGGCTATAAATGGGCAAGTAATAATTTTACCTATGATGTACTTAGCATTATCATACGATCATAGATTAATAGACGGTAAAGATTCAGTAAGTTTTTTAAAAACGATAAAAGAATTAATAGAAGATCCAACTCGATTATTATTAGATATTTAAGAACATGTAATAAATAAATTTTATTGCTATATTGCAATTTATTACAATACACGAAGAGAATTTATGTATGTTTTATGGTGATATTATTTAAACAAAATATATGTAATATTTTTCCGTATCATGGTTAATTATATATGACTAATCTATACGAATATCAAGCAAAAAAATTATTTAGGAAATTTAAAATACCTATTTTGAAAAATTGGATTTTTTCTGATATCTCAGAAATTAAACATTGCACATCATCTGTGATTATGGATGGACCTCCATGGATAGTAAAATGCCAAATACATTCAGGAGGACGAGGAAAAGCTGGAGGAGTTAAAGTTGCAAATTCATTAGAAGATATATATTCTTTTGCTACCCATTGGCTTGGCAATCGACTAATTACTGACCAAACATCTAAAAAAGGAGATGTTGTAAATTATATCTTAGTAGAACCAGCAATCAAATTTATTAATGAATTTTATTTCAGTCTATTCATTGATAGAGATTCATCTCAAATTTTATGTATAGTTTCTGTGAAAGGAGGGATTGATATTGAAAATACAATAAATAAATCACCTGATTTAATTTTTAAGATCTCAATAGATCCCATGGTTGGAGCATATCCATATCAAGGTCGTATATTAGCAGATAAATTAAATTTAAAAGGGATAGAAATTAATAAATTTGTTCAAATTTATATTGATATTGTTCGAATGTTTCTAGAAAATGATTTAACTTTAGTAGAAATTAATCCATTTATTATTGATAATAACCATAACTTACTTTGTTTAGATGCTAAAGTTAGTGTCGATAGTAATTCGTTTTTTAGACAACCTAATTTGTTAAGTTTATGTTTAAATAAACACTCAACAAACAATTTAAATAATAAATTAGTTCCTCTTTCTCAAGATCTTTCAATTAATTATGTTTCTTTACATGGAAACATAGGATGTATGGTAAATGGAGCTGGTTTAGCAATGGCTACTATGGATTTAATAAAATCATTAGGTGGGGAACCAGCTAATTTTTTAGATATAGGTGGTGATACAGACATGGATTCTCTCATGTCTGCATTTACCATGATTTTAAAAAAAACATCGGTAAAAGCAGTATTTGTTAATATTTTTGGTGGTATTGTGTGTTGTGATTTAGTTGCGGATGGAATTATTGCTGTTTTAACTAAAAATATCAATAATCATGTTCCTGTTGTGATACGATTAGAAGGTAATAATGCTATTTTAGGTCATAAAAAATTAATAAATAGTAAATTAAATATATTTGTTGTTAATAATTTATTAGATGCAGTGCATCACACTATAGAGTTAGTAAAATAAATATGTCAATTTTAATAAACCGAAATACTAAAGTCATTTGTCAAGGTTTTACCGGAAAAAAAGCTAGTTTTCATTCTAAACAAGCATTATCTTATGGAACAAAAATAGTTGGTGGAGTGACTCCTGGGAAAGGAGGATCTATTCATCTTGGACTTCCAGTATTTAATACTGTTTATGAAGCAATACAACAAACTCATGCTACTGCTTCTGTTATTTATGTACCAGCTCCTTTTTGTAAAGACGCCATTTTAGAAGCTATATACTCTAAAATACATTTAATAGTTTGTATTACAGAAGGTATTCCAATATTAGATATGTTAATAATTAAACAACAATTACAAAGACAAAATACATGTATTATGATTGGCCCAAATTGTCCTGGTGTCATTACTCCAAAACAATGTAAAATTGGAATTATGCCTGATTATATTCATAATCCTGGTAATGTTGGAGTTATATCTAGATCAGGTACTTTAACTTATGAAGTAGTAAAACAAATAACAGATTCTGGGTTAGGACAATCAACTTGTGTTGGCATTGGAGGAGATCCAATATTAGGATCCAATTTTACTGATATTTTGAAATTATTTGAACAGGATACTCAAACTAAATTAATAATTATGATTGGGGAGATTGGAGGTAAATCTGAAGAACAAGCTGCGACTTATATAAAAAAATATATGACGAAACCAATTATAGCATATATAGCAGGATCAACAGCTCCTAAAGGGAAGCGTATGGGCCATGCTGGAGCTATTATTTCAGGAAAAGGAACTAATGTATATGAAAAATATACGGCTTTATCTGAGGCTGGCGTATATATTGCTGAAAATTTTGTAAACATCGGGAAAATGGCTAAAGAAATTTTAATAAAATATCAAGTCATTAAAGATTAATGAAAAGATTTAAAATCTATTAACTTTTAGATTTATACAAGCATTTCATAGAACTCAAATTAAAGTAAAGGAGAGTTTATTTATCTAATAATAATAATCGGTATGAATATATTTGACTTGTTTTTTAAAACCAATATGCTAGTTCAATTTACTACACTGTTATTAATTATATTTTCTATTATATCTTGGAGCATAATTTTTAATCGTATTTTTATCTTAAAAAAAGAACAGCGTAAATTAAAATTATTTGAAGATAGATTTTGGGCTGGAATAGAACTATCAAATTTATATAAAGAAATATCAAATAGGAGAAATCGATTGAATAGCTCTGAACGTATTTTTTTTGTAGGTTTTAAGGAATTTTCTAAATTATATCATATAAAAAATCATTTACCTGAAGTAGTAACTAATAGAACATTGTGCGTTATGCATAATATAATGAATATTGAATTAGAGATGTTAGAAAAGAATGTTCCTTTAATTGGAATAATTGGATCTATTAGTCCATATATTGGATTATTTGGTACTGTATTAGGAATAATACATGTTTTTTTAGAATTAGGAAAAATAACTACCGAGCATACGGGAGGGACTCATATACAACTTATTGCTCCTGGAGTAGCTGAAGCATTAATTTCCACAGCAATAGGTCTGTTTGTAGCAATTCCAGCTGTTATGGCTTTTAATTACTTGACAATTCAAATTAATACTCTTAGTCAGAGTTACAATAATTTTATAGAAGAATTCATTGCTATATTATATCGGCAAGTTCTTTTTAGCACTAATTCTACTTCTACCACAGTCAATAAGGACAATAAATATGTTGTTATATCAGCAACAAAAAAAGAACCAAAGATTTCAGATTCAATCTGAAATTAATATCGTACCATTTTTAGATATATTATTAATTTTACTGATTATTTTTATGATGATACCATTTCAATTAATACAAGGATTTCAAGTTAATCTTCCACACAGTACCAAGGCGGTAAGTATCACTGAGGATAATAAATATGCAATAACTATAGAAATTTTGAAAGAAGGATTATATAATTTTATTTATAACAATAAACATATTAATAATATTAATGCATCTAAATTATCATCAGAAATAAATAATATTGTTCAAACAAAACCAGATGTAATATGTTTAATAGCTGCTGCATCAATTATCAATTATAGTGAAATAATTCATATATTCAATTTATTAAGTACCAGCGGAATTTATTCCATAGGAATGATGACTAATCCGATTAATTAAAAAATGTTAATGTAATATATTTATGATAATACATAATTCTAACCTTACAAAAAAATATTATACAAATATTAAGTATGCTATTTTTATTTCGATAATAATGCATATAATTATTTGTCTGGTACTATTTAATTGGGTATCTTTTTTTAAAAAAAAAGATACCCCTTCCTTTATTTTTAAAATTTTTTCTGACAAAGAAAATGATAATCAAGTAATTAATCATCATCCTCGTCAACGTTCAGAACAATCAGATCGATTCAAAATTACAAACACTTCTTCTAATATCGCTTCATCAGAAAAACAATCTCTCCATCCTACCCCAGCGTTGAAAAAACAACGTTCAGAACAATCAGATCGATTCAAAATTACAAACACTTCTTCTAATATCGCTTCATCAGAAAAACAATCTCTCCATCCTACCCCAGCGTTGAAAAAACAACGTTCAGAACAATCAGATCGATTCAAAATTACAAACACTTCTTCTAATATCGCTTCATCAGAAAAACAATCTCTCCATCCTACCCCAGCGTTGAAAAAACAACGTTCAGAACAATCAGATCGATTCAAAATTACAAACACTTCTTCTAATATCGCTTCATCAGAAAAACAATCTCTCCATCCTACCCCAGCGTTGAAAAAACAACGTTCAGAACAATCAGATCGATTCAAAATTACAAACACTTCTTCTAATATCGCTTCATCAGAAAAACAATCTCTCCATCCTACCCCAGCGTTGAAAAAACAACGTTCAACTACAGCAAAAAAATTGCTAGCACATCCTCCATTACATAATACTAACATTCATTCTTCTGATTCAAACAAATTAGAAATATTATTAAATAATATACTGATTAGTAATGATAAATACATCCAAAATAATAAAAATTTTCAATCACTTTTTATAAAAAAAAATAATGCAGTTGAAATTAGAAACAATGAAATCAATTTATATAAAAACTTAATCATTCAATCTATTCAGCAAAAATTCTATAATGTTACCGATTATTCTGGAAAGAAATGTGATCTAAAAATTCAGTTAGATCCTAACGGTAAAGTAATATCAGTAACTTCTATTTCTGGAGATTGGATGTTATCCAAAGCAGCGACAATTGCAGTGCAATTAGCAAATTTTCCTAAACCACCAAATGTGTATGTTTACAATGTTTTTAAAAATATAATTTTAAGTTTTACTCCATAATCAATAATATAATTCATAAATCTAATATATTATTAAAAATAATATTTATCTATTTAAATAACGTTAAAAAATGTCTTTATCAAAATATATATAATTGCTATATTAAATATACAAACTAATAATAAATAAACTTCAACTTCATTACGATAATGTATCAAAAATTTTTTCTATTATCTATTTTGTTAAGTACATCGTTCTCTGCAATTTCGGATATGAAAATTGAAATTACACATGGAGTAAATACTGCTTATCCTATTGCTGTAGTGCCTTTTTCAACTACCTACATGAAACATAATAATATATTAAATAATAATAATAATATAGAAAATATCGGATCTATTATTGCTGCTGATTTACGTAATAGCGGAAAATTCAATACTTTACCTATTTCATTTTTACCGCATCAACCTTCTAAACTTTCTGATATTGTACCAATGTTTTGGAAAAAATTAGGTATTAATACAATTGTATTAGGATCAATTAATATAGACTGTAATGATAATTATCTTATTACGTACCAATTAATAGATACTTCTAGTAATCCTGCATTAATAATTTTAGAAAATCAATACTTAATAAAAAAAAAATATACACGTTGCGCTGCTCATACTATAAGTAATGAAATTTTTGAAAAATTAACTGGAATAAAAGGGGCATTTTGTACTCGTATTGCATACGTCTCATACATACATAATACTAAATATCCTTACGAATTATATGTTGCTGATTATGATGGATATAATCAAATATCTATTTGCCGATCAGCAGAACCATTAATGTCTCCTGCTTGGACTCCAGATGGAAAAAAAATTGCTTATGTTGCTTTTTCCTCCGGGCATTCAGAACTTGTAGTACAAACCTTGGGTACTGGACTAATTAACCATATTATTAAATTTCCTAATCACAATGGAGCTCCAGCATTTTCTCCGGATGGGGAAAAATTGGCATTTAGTTCATCAAAAACAGGTAGTTTAAATTTATATGTCATGTATTTATCATCTGGAAAGATTTGTCAAATAACCTCAAATAGACATAATAATACAGAACCTAGTTGGTTTCCTGATAATACAAATTTAGCATATACTTCTGATCAAGGAGGTATTCCTCAGATATATAAAATTAACATCAATAACATTATTGATAATCAAAGAATATCTTGGCTTCCTGGAAGTAATCAAAAACCAAACATTAGTTCTGATGGAAATTTTATAATTATGGTTAACAGGTACAAGGGGCAACAAAATATATCTAAGCTAGATTTATTAACTGAAAAGGAAGAAATTTTAACTAAACGCTCGTTTTTAGCAGATACACCTAGTATAGCTCCTAACGAAATTATGATTATATATAGTTCTATTTTAAAAAAATCAACATCTGTTTCTATCATTCACGATAATGATGAAAATAATGAAAAATCTGTGTTAGAATTAATATCTGTTGACGGTCACTTTAAAGCTAATTTAAAAGGTGCATCAGGAAGTTTAAGATTTCCTGTTTGGTCATCATCATCATGGACTTGCCCTAAAAAATAAAACTATATATAATAACAAATGGAATATGTATTTAATTTGTATATAAAGATTTTAATTCAATATCAGTATTTATATAAAAACCCAAAACACTATTAAGAGATTATTAGGTATTTATATGAAAATTAGTCAATCTACTTTCATTACGTATATATATAGACTTGGAATAAGTATCATAATGTTTTTATATACATCTTGCACACACATATCTAAGGATTATGAGAAACATGTCGATAATATAGATTATTTAAATAAATTAGATACAAATAGTATTGACAATATTATCAATCAACCTAATAAATTAAATAGACAACATTTACAATCTAAAAATATAATTTATTTTCCTTTAGATCAATATAATATTCCATCTGTTTTTTTTGACATTTTAGATGTACATGCTATTTTTTTACGAAAAAATCCATTACATCACATTATAATAGAAGGACATACAGATGAACGAGGTACTCCGGAATATAATATTGGACTAGGAGAACGTCGAGCCTATTCGATAAAAAAGTATTTACAAAGCAAAGGAGTATTATCTAATCAAATTAGTACTATTTCTTATGGAAAAGAAAAACCTGTTTCTTTTGGACATACTGAGGAATCATATTCTCAAAACAGACGAGGAGTGTTATTATATTAACAATATATATATATCATATAATAAAATTTATCTTATTTTTTTGTTGATTTTTTATGCAATAAGTACTGGTGTTATTTCAAATACAACATCTTTAGATAATTATATTCATGTTGCTCATGCAAAAAAAATATGCTCCAAAATTAATTTAGATCAAAAAATTAAAGAATTAAACCGAGTATTAGATGCCCACAGCCAGTGTTTAATTCAATTACAACAACAATTATTAGAAAATCAACAAGATATCGATACATTACGCAGTTGTATTCAGGATACTCAACATTGCATTCAAAGTATGAGGAATACTAATAACACAATAGAGAATTATGAAAAAATATGCGAAAAATCACGTTCAAATACAAATGTCATTAATAAAAAACAACAATTTTTAAATAATATAGAAGATGCTGATTATAAATTAGCAGTATCATTAGTTTTAGAAAAGAAACAATATGATCGAGCTATTCAAACATTTCAGGATTTTATAAAAAATTATCCTCAATCTAATTACCAGCCAAATGCACATTATTGGTTAGGACAATTGTATTATAATCAAAATGATAAAAATAATGCTTCCTATCATTTTGCACTAGTTGTAAAAAATTATCCCAAATCTTCAAAAGCACCTGATGCATTGTTAAAAATAGGAATAATTATGCAAGAAACCAATCAAATAGACAAATCTAAAACAATATATAAACAATTAGGGAAATTATATCCTAACAGTAACGCTGCTAAACATGCACAAAAACAATTAACATATTTAAAAAATAAATAACAAGTTGTTTATATTTTTTGATATATATTCTATTCTATACACTTTAAAATATTTAGTACTAGATATAATATTTATCTGTACTTACAGTAATTTATAATCGCATCATTAATATAATGCGATAAACTAAAAAATTTTAAACAAATTACATAATTTTCTTTATTCTTATTACAATTAGCAACTAAAATTTAGTTAATTTAACAAAAAAATATAAATTTATAAAAAAAATATGTATTTTATTAATATTTATAGAAATATTATATTTTGTATATATTAATTTTTATATAAAAACAATATTGATCCACATCGGCCCTTTTCCTGATTGATAGCGAGATAAAAAATTCAATTTTCCATTCTTTAAGTTAATTCGATATAAAGAAATACAATGAGATTTTTGGCCAGCAACAATTAAAAAATTTCCTGTTTTATCTATTGCAAAGCCACGAGGTTGTTTTTCGGTATGTTTGTATCCTATAAACCTTAATTTTTTCGTATCTGAAAGTATTTCAAAATAACTAATAGTATTAGTTAATCTATCAGAACAATACACCCAACGACTATCAGGAGTTATATGTATATCAGCTGCCCACAATTTGTTTATGTTAACACCATAAGTAATAGGTAATATATTTATTGTTTGTATAATACATAAATATTTTTCTTTTATATTGTATGATAATACATTAATCGTTCCATTAAATTCATTAATAACATACGCATAATCAGCAGATCTATGAAAAATCATATGACGAGGTCCGGAATCTATTTTAGTTTTAATATAATTTAAATGGTATGGTATTAATTTTCCGTTATGCTTATTTATATTAAATAATCTCACTACATTTTCTTTTAAACATGGAACCCAAAGTAACCTTTCAGTTCTATCTATATTAACTGAATGACAACCCAATAAATTTTCTATAGTTTGCACAATACTATTATTATCATTGGGCATACCTGAATCATCAAGAGCAATAACACTAATGGCATTATAATTGTAAGATGCATAATACAAAAAAGTACTTTGAGCATTCATAGTAATATGTGTAGGACTGCTTGCAATGTTCACAATTTTTATTTTGTTTAATAATCCTTCTCGATTTATACAATAAGTATAAATACTAAAATTAGGACGTATTCCAACATATAAAAATCGTTGAGTAGGATTAATCGCCATAGGTTGAGCTTGACCACAAGTAGATACTATTTGCATTAATTCTAATAATTCCTTAAATTCATCTAATTTCCAAACATAAATTTGCTGACTTTCAGGGCTAGCTACATAAACAATCTGTGTTATTTTTGATTTCATATTATTAATTTTATAAATATAATTATGCAATATTATTTAAATAATATATTTTTAATATTTTAAAATCTCTTAACTACAAATGTATAATAAAAAATGTTTACCATAAATTTTATATATATGTAATTACATTAGTGATATTTAAAATAAATGCATATAATAAATATATATTTATTTAATTTAAATATCTTTATAGGCTATACTATACATGATGTTTTTAAAAATAAAATAGTGAGTTTTTATGAATATAAATAAAATTCAAGTAGTATTTGTCAGACATGGAGAAAGTGAATGGAATAAAAATAATCGATTTACTGGATGGGTTGATATTGATTTATCAAACAGAGGTCATCTTGAAGCGAAACAAGCTGGTCAATTACTTAAAAAGAATAATTTTATCTTTACTTACGGATATACTTCTGTTTTAAAAAGAGCGATACACACTTTATGGATAATCTTAGATCAACTAAATCAAGCATGGCTACCAATAAAAAAATCTTGGAAATTAAATGAACGTCATTATGGAGCTTTACAAGGATTAAATAAAGATGAAGCTATAAAAAAATACGGTTATGAAACAATTCAAAAATGGCGCCGTAATTTTAAAGATATCCCTCCAGGTAGGGTAAAAAATAAAAATCTAATTACAGAAATAGATGACATTCATTACAACATTATGGGAATTCATAATCTCCCTAATGGAGAAAGTTTGGAGTTAACTGCAAATAGAGTTATTCCATATTGGAAAAACGTTATTATTCCTGACATCAATAATAATAACCATACGATTATTATCGTCACTCATGGAAATTCAATAAGAGCAATGATAAAATTTTTAAACTGTTTAAGTGAAACTGAAATTTCTAAAGTTGAAGTTCCTACCGGGACCCCATTAATATATGAATTTAATCGTGATTTTCAACCTATAAAACATTATTATTTATCTTGATTTTGTAATTTTTTAAGTTTTTCATTTGTAAATATAAATAATGCTACCAATTGGGAGCATTATAAAAGAAACAATTATTTTTATCAACAAAATGTTATATTTGTATAACATTTTGTTGATAAAAATAATTGTTTCTTTTATAATGCTCAGAAATTTTATTTTAATTATCAAAAGGTGATGGATTATGGATCGATTTTCCCGTTTTCAGGGCATATTATCTGATCGAGATAATACTATAATACAGCCATTTATATCTCAAGTATTTGGATGGATGTCTTGTGGATTATTATTAACTGCTTTTGTTGCATGGTATACTTCTAAAAGTCCTGTAGTTTTACAACTTTTATTTTCCAACCAAATAATATTTTTTGGATTAGTAATTAGTCAGTTAGCATTAGTATTTGTTTTATCTGGAATGGTAATTAAACTTAATGGATCTTTAGCAACTACTTTATTTATGTTGTATTCCGTATTAACTGGCTTAACTCTATCTAGTGTATTTATTTTATATACAACATCTTCAATCTCTAGTACTTTTTTAGTAACATCCGGGATGTTTGGAGCAATGACATTGTATGGATATACAACTAAAAGAGATTTAAGCAGTTTTGGAAATTTACTACTAATGGCATTAATTGGTATTATGCTAGCCTCTTTAGTTAATTTGTGGGTAAAAAATACAGCCATTATGTGGATAATTACCTATGTTGGAGTCCTAGTATTTGTAGGATTAACTGCGTATGATATGCAAAAGATAAAATCTATTGGTGCATCTTTATCTATAGAAGATCAGGATCAATTTCGTAAATACTCAATTATAGGAGCTCTAACCTTATATTTAGATTTCATTAATCTATTTTTAATGATGGTTCGTATATTTGGAAATAGACGGTAATTAGTTAATTTAATTTTATCCCATCCTATTATACCTTTCTGCCTTTTTTTAAAACAGAGAAGCGCAAGGTATAATAGGAAAGTTATTATCCATGATAATTAACTAAGTTTCTTAAAATAAGAAATTTTAGATACGAAATAAAAATTTCAAAATGTCTCCATCTTCTACAGAATAAATTTTGCTTTCATTGCGAACTTTTCCATGTTTCTTTCCTCCTATTTCTCCTTTATTTTCAATAAAATCAGAAAATTTGATTACTTGAACACGAATAAAACCTTTTTTAAAATCACTATGTACCTTATCTGATACATTAAATGCAGTATCTCCTTTAACACAGGTCCATGCTCGAATCATTTTAGAATTAACAGTAAAAAATGTATTTAATTGTAACAAAGATATAACATGTTCAATAATAGAATTAAATAATATAGAATATGTATTCTTGCACTCTAAAACTAATTTAGTATTAGAATTTTCTAAACAATATGAAACAATTGGAGCATAATTTTGATTAGATGTCAGTTTTTGTAATTGTTGAAGATAAATGTTACTTTCACTTTGTTTATTAATATTAGCAATATAAATAACTGGCTTAAAAGTTAAAAAATTAAATTTTTGAATATTTTGTTTTTCTATTAAAGACCATTGAATACTTCTCAAAAGAATACCTTCATATAACTGATCCAAACATTTTTTCAATATATATAACTGTTGATCATGATTAATACTTGTATATTGCGTTTTATAGTTTTTTTTAATAAAAGAAATATATTTCTCACATTTATCTATATCAAATAAAATTAATTCCGTATTTATAATATTAATATCTCTACAAGGATCTATATTATTCTTAATATGACAAATATTATCATCATCAAAACAACGTATTACATGACAGAATATTTTAATAAATTGTACATGATTTAAAATGTTTGGACCTAAACCTATACCATGTGCAGCACCTTCTATTAAACCAGCAACGTCAGTAAATTCTATTATTTCATGCACTATTTTATGTGTATGTACTATACGATTTAATTCATACAAACGAAATTCAGGGATTTTTACTACCGCAATATTAGGCTGAATAGTACAAAAAGGGAAATTAGCTATTTTAACAGGTATTTTAGTTAAAACTTTAAATAACGTCGATTTACCTACATTAGGCAAACCAATAATCCCGCAACTAATCTTCATAATATAAAAAAACTTTAATTATTTATGTATAAAACACAGATACACATGATCATCAAAATAATTTTGATCTCAATATAGTTCATTGTAAAATAAAAAAATATTAATATTTTAAAAATATTAGTTAATCGTTCATATTTTAGGGTGCAATTGATTCATGACTTTAACAAATTTATCAAATATTATATCTTCGATACATAATATCGCTTGATTCATGATAAAATCAATTTTTTTTTTTCATGAATAGAAGGAGAACTTAATACAAAATTTACAATTTCATTTTTATTTTTAGGACGTCCAATGCCTATACGTAAACGATAAAAACCGTATTGGTTGCTTAGGTTATTAATAATATTTTGAATTCCACGATGACTTTCATATAATTTATTCCCTAACTTTATCCTGATCATCCCAGGAGATAAATCTAATTCGTCATGAACTACCAATAATTCTTTTAAATCTAGCCGATATAACTTCATATATTTATATACCGCTAACCCACTCTCATTAATGTAAGAATTAGGAATTAGTAATTGCACTGTCATTGACTTACATATCGTAAGTGATCCTATAAATCCAGATAAAATTTTATCTAATTTCAAATTAACTTTATATTTTTTTGTCAGCATATGAATATACCGATGACCTATACTATGTCTAGTATTTATATACTCAGCCCCAATATTTCCTATCCCCACAATAAGTTTTATTGTCATATTAAATAAAATATAAAATTTGAAACACTATACTGTTTATTAAAAATGCCATTAAGCATATCAGATTTAATTATTAAAATAATAAGCATTTAAAAATACTTTATTGTATTCATACAAATAATAATATTTTTTATATTCGATACTCAAACATAGCAGAAATTGATTCTTCATTGCTAATACGACGAATTGTTTCTGCAAGCATACCTGATAAAGTTAAAGTACGTATATTAGGTAATTTTTGTATTACTATTTTTAATGGAATAGTATCACAAACGATAATTTCATCAATCATAGATTTTTGTATATTTTCATAAGCATTTCCAGAAAAAATAGGATGAGTAGCATACGCAAATATTCGACCTGCTCCTCTTTCTTTTAGCACATCTGCAGCTTTACATAATGTTCCTCCTGTATCAATCATATCATCCACTAAAATACAATCACGATTACATACATCTCCAATAATATGCATAATTTGAGAAATATTAGCTCTAGGTCTTCTTTTATCTATTATTGCCATATCAGTATCATTAAGTAATTTAGCAATAGCTCTAGCCCGAATTACTCCACCAATATCGGGAGACACAATTATAGGATTATTAAAATTTTGTCGAAACATATCTTCTAATAAAATAGGACTACCAAACACATTGTCTACTGGAACATCAAAAAAACCTTGTATTTGCTCAGCATGTAAATCTACTGTTAAAATACGATCTACCCCAACACTAGATAAAAAATTTGCTACTACCCGTGAGGTAATTGGTACTCTAGCAGAACGTACTCGTCTATCTTGACGAGCATATCCAAAATATGGAATCACAGCAGTAATTCTGGCAGCAGATGCTCGTCTTAACGCATCTACCATAACAATTAATTCCATTAAATTATCATTTGTAGGTGCACAAGTAGATTGAATAATAAAAATATCTCCACCACGTACATTTTCATTAATCTGAACGCTTACCTCTCCATCGCTGAATCTACCTACAGAAGCCTTACCAAGTGTAGTATACAATCGATCTGCAATAAGTTGCGCTAGTTCAGGAATAGCATTGCCAGTAAATAATTTCATAATAAGTAATACATTTGTACCTTATTGTAAAAAAATTAATAAATAAATAACTAAATATAATATTTTTATAATTAAAATAACCATACAGATATCATGCAAACATAATTTATTCCTTAAATTTTGATCTTTGATAAAATTTGATGTACGGGAGAGATATAAATTCCTCGTACTACAATACTTTTAATCCAATTTGGTAAATATTTTTGACTTTGACAAGCTAAATATCTATTATAAAATTCAAAAAAAATACAAGCCCCTGTCCCTGTTAATCGAGCTGATGCATAATTAGATAAATAAAAAAAATACTTTTTTATTTCAGGAAACATGTTTTTTACAATTGGCTCTAAATCATTAGAAAATGGAGTATTCAGTAATTTTTCTACTGAACGATATGGAGAGTAATAATTAAATGCAGATCTATACACATCAAACACCCAAGTCGTATTGATATAAATTGGAGGTATAATAATTAAATACCACCGTTCAGGTAAAAATATTGATACTAATTTTTCTCCAATACCTTCAGAAAAAGCTGAATATCCATTAATAAATACTGGTATATCTGCCCCTAACATTAATCCTAAACGCATAAGTACTTTTTTTTCCAAAAAACATCGCCATTCTTGATTAAGAATCATCAATGTAGTAGCAGCGTTAGAAGATCCTCCACCTAAACCTGAACCTATAGGTAATTTTTTATGTAAAATAATATCTACTCCTGGTTTCTTTTGGCACGATCTGAAACAAAATTTACGTAACAGTTTAGCAGCTTGTATAACTAAATTATTATTAGATATAATATTATTATTTGTATTAAATAGTCGAATACACCCATTTTTTGTTACAAAAAATTTCATATTGTCCCCATAATCTAACAATCGAAATAATGTTTGCAAATAGTGATAGCCATCTGAACGACGACCGGTCACATATAAAAATAAATTTAGTTTTCCTGGAGATACCACCCATTGATGCATTATCACATACTCCAATTATTTATATGTAATTTAATGAAATATTTTTCATAATGTATTTCTAAAATTTTAGGCAACATAGGTTTATTATTAGTAAAATAAAGTCGATAAAAAATACATATATTTTTATTATCATACAAACAATTTACTTTAGATAAAGTACCCATACTATTTAAATAATATTTTGAGTGATAACCAGGCAAACCTAAAATCCAAGATTGTAATTGTTCTTTAAAAAAATTAGTATTTGTTAACCATACTCGAACATTGTTTTTAAATTCTTCATCTTGAAACATTAAATTTGATGTAACGTATATTATACCGTTCTTCAAGGAAATAGAAATAATAGTTAAACCAAAAATATTAAATAATTTAATATTACAATTATTGTTATCATTCTGAGTCCAAATAAAATTTAAATACATTTTTTGTTTAGAATTAACTTTATAAACAATATTACCTTGAATGTGATAATAAAATATTTTCGAAATTAATTGCTGATGCATACTCCAAGAATTCATCAACCTTTTTTTTTCAAAAACAGAATCGTAATTATGTACACAAGCAGTACATATTAGCACTGCAATATTTAATAATTGAAAAAAATATATATTTTGATACATCAGAACAATAACTACAATATAATAAATTATTTATCCATAATGATATAATAATACTATTTTATAGTGTTTATATTAAATATAAACAACTTAAATTAATCTTTATTTATTATATAAAAATTTAAATAATAAACAAAAATATCAACACAATATTTTATATAAATTCATAATACTTTGCGCTACGGGATTTATTTATTTAATTATTTAATTTTGAGCTAATTGACAACTAAAATTTTACAAATATAATTGATTTAAAAAATAAAAATTATGATTATAAAATATTATATTAATAATATTGAATAAATCTAAAATATCAATACAATTCTAATCAATAGAAATTTATCATCTTTGATAAAGAGAATAAAATAATACAAAGTACATTATTACTAACTGTTACATATATTTTGTTTTATTAGATTATGATCATAATTTAAATAATATAAACAATATTTAATATCATTAAAATATTAAATATTATCTAATATTAGAGGCTGCATTTATAGTTAAATCAAAAATGTATGTTACATGACATTATAATAAACAAATTAACTATTTTACAAGAACGGTTTTATAAATTAAAACAACTAATTGAACATCCAAATCATATTCAAAACAATAAAGATTTTCATTCCATATCTAAAGAATATGCTCATCTTGCTCATATAGTGACCTATTTTGAACAATGGTTAAATATACAAAAAGAAATTCTTCACACTAAAGAAATACTTACTGATATAGATCTGCATGATCTTGCATTAGATGAATTAAAAAAATTAAATATAATAGAAAATAATCTTGAAAAAAAAATTAAAATTCTATTATTGCCAACAGACCCTAATGATAAATATGGTTGTTTTATTGAACTACGAGCCGGTACTGGTGGAAAAGAAGCAGCTATATTTTCTGGAGAATTATTTCGAATGTATACGCGTTACGCAGAAACACAACGATGGAATATAGAAATTATTCATGCTACATATGGAGAATATGGAGGTTATAAAGAAATTATTGCAAAAATTTCCTGTAATGGAGCTTATAATCAATTAAAATTTGAATCTGGAGGACATCGGGTTCAAAGAGTACCATATACTGAATCACAAGGACGTATTCATACCTCTACTTGCACAGTAGCTGTAATTCCAAAAATACCTGACATTAAATTACCTAATATTAACCCTAATGATTTAAGAATCGATACTTTTCGATCATCAGGAGCAGGAGGACAACATGTAAATACAACAGATTCAGCAATTCGAATTACTCATATCCCTAGCGGACTATCTGTAGAATGTCAAGATGAACGATCTCAACATAAGAATAAATCTAAAGCATTGTCAATATTACGTTCTAGATTATATGCAATGAATATTAAACGTCGAAAAATTGAAGAATCTAATTTTAGACGCAACTTGATAGGTTCTGGAGATCGTTCCGACCGGATACGTACATACAATTTTCAACAAGGACGAGTTACTGACCATCGTATCGATTTTACATCATATAAATTAAGTGATGTTATGGACGGAGCTTTAGGAATTTTAATAAAACCTATTATATGTAAATATCGTTCTAAACTAATAGATCAATTAACACAATTATAATGATAACTTGGAATAAATGGTTAAATTTAGCTTGTTTAAAATTAAAGCATTCACTTAGCCCTAAGTTAGATGCAGAACTTTTATTACAAAAAGTAACTAGAAAATCTAAAATACAATTATTAACATTCGGAGAAACGAACTTAAGCTTTAAACAAATACAAACACTACAACTATTAATTAATCGTCGGTCTCAAGGAGAACCTATTGCTCATATAATTGGGGTAAAGGAGTTTTGGTCTTTAAATTTTAAGGTATCGCCAGGAGTTTTTATTCCTAGACCAGATACTGAATGTTTAATAGAACAAATATTAAATTTAAATTTTAATTCTGATAATGTAGAAATTTTAGATTTAGGAACTGGAGTAGGCACAATAGCTTTAACTTTAGCATCAGAACGTCCGTCTTGGAATATTACTGGGATAGAACAGCAGAAACAAGCATTAAGTTTAGCTCATAAAAATAAATTATTATTAGATTGTAAAAATGTAAATTTTATATACGGAAATTGGTTTAAATATTTAAAAAATTCAAAAAAATTTGATCTTATCGTTAGTAATCCACCTTATATTAATAAAAAAGATTTACATTGGCTATCTAAAGATGTATATTTTGAACCTAGAAATGCATTAATATCAAAAAATTCAGGATTATCAGATTTAATGATAATTTGTCAATACTCTAAATATTATTTGTGTCCATCTGGATGGATATTTTTAGAGCATGGATGGAACCAAGGGAAACAAGTAAGAAATTTATTAAGTAAGCAACAGTTTATTAATATTTGCACAAAATTTGACTATAATAATTGTGAACGTATTACCTGTGGTCAATGGAAACCTACATAATAATTTTATAAATAAAACATAATATTGAAATAAATAATACAAAAAATAATTGGAGTGGATATGAATGATATCATGATCAATATTGGAGATATCCAAATTTCAAATGATTTACCATTTGTGTTATTCGGAGGAATGAATGTGCTAGAAGAACATGATACAGTAATGAAAATTTGTGAACATTATACTTCTGTTACTAGCAAGTTAAATATACCTTACATATTCAAGGCGTCTTTTGATAAATCAAATAGAACTTCTATTCATTCTTATCGAGGACCAGGATTAGAATCAGGATTGCATTTATTTCAAATATTGAAAAAAACATTTAATATCAAGCTCATGACTGATGTACATGAAATCAGTCAGGTTAAAGCTGTATCAGAAGTAGTAGATGTAATACAATTACCAGCTTTTTTGGCACGACAAACAGATTTAATTAAAGCAATAGCACAAACTGGATCGGTAATAAATATAAAAAAACCTCAGTATATGCACCCAACTCAAATTCAATATATAATTCAAAAGTGTCATTCTTTTAATAATTACAATACTATATTATGTGAACGAGGCACGTGTTTTGGATATGACAATTTAGTTGTAGATATACTAGGATTAAATATAATGCGTAATATTTCAGGAGGATACCCAATTCTTGTAGATGTTACACATTCTTTACAAACCCGTACCCCATTAAGCTCTATCTCCGGAGGAAAAGGAAATCAAGTCTTTGATCTTGCTAAAGCAAGCATTGCTGTAGGTATAGCTGGGATATTCTTAGAAGCTCATCCCTGTCCTGATATAGCCAAATGTGATGGACAATCTGCGCTACCTTTAACGAAATTAGAACATTTTTTAAAACAAATCAAAGCTATTGATAAATTAGTTAAATCTTTCAAATAAAATAAGTAAATAACTTGCAGTTTTTAAGACAATAAATTACAGGTAATAACCTATTTTTAATTAAAAATAAAAAATTCTATTTCAGAATCCAATAATTACTTGTATATTTTCTTATAATACAACAACCTATTCTTAATATTATACTTTATGTAATACAATAACGAATAAATTGACACTGTCAGTACTTCTATTTACCTTGAAATAAGAATTACGTTCTAAATAAATTAATTATTTATATATGTACTAATTAAAATAATACTAATTATTTTTTATTTTAATTTAAAACATACAACAACAAATATTAAATATGATATTATGAAATGTACATTTTTGCTACTATATTAGTAAGAGTTATTAGTGATGAAAAATAAGTAAATGCAAGATAACAAACTAATATCTTCATTATATTGTCATATTAAAATATACCCTGCATTTATCTAGTTTTAAATTACCTTTAGAAGGTATTACCTAATATACTTAATACATAAAAATTTTTTAAAAATAGTATGATTTTTTATAAAAAATTGTTTAGTAAAATTAGATATAATAATTTTTAAATATACAACACAATAATAATTTTAAATTTAGAGAAAAAAATTAATTTTAGACTTATTGATAATTCAATTATACTAAATAAGAATAAAATTCTAATTAAACATAATATAATATAAAAAAAGTTTATAAACTTAAACAATAAAACAGATTTCATATGTATACATTTAAAAAGCATTAAATATATAATATACCTGTTAATTTAATATAAAAGTAATCATTAAGATAAACCTGATTATTATGGATAATCACTTTCAACAATACAAAAAAAAAGATCATCGTACCCTTTCAAATCAACTAGATTTATTTCATACACAAGACGATGCTCCAGGTATGATATTTTGGCATAAAAATGGGTGGATTATTTTTCAAGAATTAAAAAAATTTATTAGAAAAAAACTTCAACAATATCAATATCAAGAAGTAAAAAGTCCAATTATGATCGATCAGGAATTATGGAAAAAAACGGGACATTGGGATAATTATTATGAACATATATTCATTACTGCTTCAGAAAATCGTACATATTGCATTAAACCTATGAATTGTCCAGGCCATATTCAAATTTTTAATTATGGTATAAAATCATATAAAGATTTACCTCTTCGTATAGCAGAATTTGGTCATTGTCATAGAAATGAACCTTCTGGATCACTACACGGCCTTATGAGAATAAGAGAATTTACACAAGATGATGCGCATATTTTTTGTTCTATCGAACAAATACCAACTGAATTAAACTATTGCATAAAAATGATGTATGATGTTTATCATACATTTGGTTTTAAAAAAATAATAGTTAAATTATCCACTCGACCAATAAAAAGAATTGGGGAAGATTCAATATGGGATATTACGGAACAATGTTTAGTTCATATTCTTCAAAAAAAGAACATCGAATTTACATATCAACCTCAAGATGGAGCTTTTTACGGACCTAAAATAGAATTTATTTTACTTGATTCTTTAAAAAGAGCTTGGCAATGCGGTACAGTACAATTAGATTTTTCTTTACCTAAATTACTAAAGGCTAAATACATAGATAACAATAACAAATATCAAATTCCAGTAATGATTCATAGAGCTATTTTAGGATCTATAGAAAGATTTATTGGTTTGATCACTGAGGAATATTCAGGTTTTTTACCAACATGGTTGGCTCCTACGCAAATTGTTTTAATGAATGTTACTGATGCACAATCTTTATATGTAACTAATATAGCGAATAGGTTAAAATTTGAGAATTTCAGAGTACAAATAGATTTAAGGAATGAAAAAATAGGATGTAAAATTCGATTACATACCATGCATAGAGTACCTTATATGATAATATGTGGAAATTCAGAAGTAGATCACGGTACAATATCTATACGTACTTTCCGAGGTAGAAAAATTAACAATTATAATATAGATACATTTATACAAAAATTAAAACAAGAAATTAATACTTATAATTTTAATCAATTGGAGGAATAGATATTATTAAAATTGGAAAAAAGATGCAATCATTTAGATTGCATCGTATTAATAGAGAAATTACTTTACATAAAACTAGATTAACCGGAGTAGATGGTAAACAAATTGGAATTGTGGATTTTAATGAAGCAATTAAACAAGCTGAATCAGTTGGATTGGATTTAGTTGAGATTAGCCCAAATTCTGATCCTCCAGTATGTAAGATCATGGATTACGGAAAGTTTTTATATGAAAAAAGTAAATCGACAAAAGAACAAAAGAAAAAACAAAAAATAATTCACGTTAAGGAAATAAAATTTCGACCTTCTACTGACGAAGGCGATTATCAAACAAAATTACGTAATATAATTAAATTTTTAAGTGAAGGCTGTAAAATTAAAATTACTTTACGTTTCCGAGGTGGAGAATTAATTCATCATCAGATTGGAATGAAAGTATTATACCGTATACGCAATGAGCTACATGAACTAGCAACAATTGAATTTTTTCCAAAAAAAATTGAAGGACGACAAATGACTATGATTTTAATTCCAAAAAAAATTATTAATAAAACAAATTATTCTAAAAATTATAACAATGATACTAATCATGACATAATAAATTAAAAAATAATTGATGGTTTAATCTACACTGATTGAGAATAGTCTATGCCTAAAATTAAAACATTAAAAAGTGCTAAAAAAAGATTCACCAAAACATCTTCAGGTAAATATAAATATAAACATGCCTACACTAGACATATTTTAACTAAAAAATCTTCAAAACTTAAACGTCATTTAAGACACAGATCTGTTTTATCTAACATGTATATAAGCAAAATTACAAAAATTTTACCCTATATATAAAAAAGTAGATATGTGCTTTAATGATATACACAAATTATAAGAATGATAACATTATAACAAATAAATTATTCATATATTCAAAGGGGCATATATGATGACTCGTGTAAAAAATAGCATTATAGCTCGTGCTAGACATAAAAAAATTTTAAAACAAGCATCTGGTTATTACGGAGCTCGGTCACGAACATATCGAGTTGCTTATCAATCAATCTTAAAATCTGGACAATACTCATATCGCGATCGTCGACAAAAAAAACGTTTGTTTAGAAAATTATGGATTAATCAAATTAATGCAGCATCTCGTCAGTATGGTATTACTTATAATATCCTAATAAATGCCTTACGTAAATCTTCTATTAATATTAATAGAAAAATACTCGCCAAATTAGCTCAATCTGATAAAGTAAGCTTTTTCAGTATTATAAAAAATTCTGTAAAAACTATATGAGACACAACATATATACACTATTTTATACAATATTACATTAAACATTATATATAATATATTATGAACAATTTCTTAAAATAAAATGCTAAAAAATCTATTAGACAATTTGGTAAATCAGGCAAAAAAAAAATTAATAGCATCTAACAATATAGGGGATTTAGAGTCTATACGAGTTGCTTTTCTAGGAAAAAATGGATATATAAATCAACAACTTAAATTATTAAATCCTACAAAATTAAATATGAATCCAGAATTGGGAGCTTCTATAAATCAAGCAAAAAAAGACATATATAATTTATTTCTGAAACAAAAAAAAACAATACAATCACAAATTATAAAACACTCTTTACACACACAAATATCGGACATTACTTTACCTGGTCGTCAATCAGAAATAGGTGCATTTCATCCTATAACTAGCGTTATAGAGCAAACAAAAATATTTTTCAATCATTTAGGGTTTTCAGAGGTAGATGGACCAGAAATCGAAAATGATTACTTTAATTTTGATGCTTTAAATATTCCTAAGAATCATCCTTCTAGAAATCAACATGATACTTTTTGGTTTGACACAAACCTATTGCTTAGAACCCATACTTCTGGAATTCAAATACGTTGTATGCTTTATGAAACTCCTCCAATGCGTATCATGTCTATTGGAAAAGTATATCGAAAAGATTATGATAACAAACACACTCCCATGTTTCATCAAATAGAGGGTTTTATGGTAGACTCTAATTTAAATTTAATGAACCTAAAAAAAATATTATATGACTTTTTACATAATTTTTTCAAAAAAGATATAACTTTACGTTTTAGGCCTTCTTATTTTCCGTTCACTGAACCTTCCGCAGAAATAGATATTTTATATACTACCAATACCATCCAATCAAAACAACCGGAGGATAAATGGATAGAATTATTAGGATGCGGAATGATACATCCAAAAGTATTAAGTAATGTAGGTATCGATACAAAAAAATTTTCAGGTTTTGCTTTTGGAATAGGAATAGAACGATTAGCAATGTTATTATACCACATTACCGACATGCGAGTTCTGTTCGAGAATGATATACAATTTCTTAATCAATTTTAATATTTCAATACAATTATATATATTGTATCAAGGAGCAATTTATTATGAAATATAGCGAACTATGGTTACGAAAATGGACCAACCCACCGGTTACTCATAATGAGCTAATAAATCAATTAACCATGGCTGGATTTAATGTAAATGAAACTCAATCTATTATTTTAAATAAGTTTTACGGGGTAGTTATTGCAGAAATTATAAACTTTAAAATACATCCAAATGTTGATAATACATGGATTATTACCATAAATAATGGTACTAACAAATTAATCAGCATTATTTCTGATAATCACATTAATTATAGAAAAAAAATGAAGGTAGTTGTAGCAAACATAGGGGCTCTATTACCAGATGGTCAAGTGGTTACATCAAAAATTATACAAGGTATAAAATCAGAAGGTATTTTATGTACTTTTTCAACATTAGGTCTACATAATAATAGAAAAGATATTATAGAGTTACCTGATAATGCACCTATCGGATATGATTTTTACGATTACTTAGATTTAAATGATAAAATAATTGATGTTGACATCACCCCTAACAGAGGAGATTGTTTAAGTATAATTGGACTTGCTAGAGAAATAGCTTCTATAAATAAATTACAATTAAAAAAACTAATAATCAATACTATTATTCCAACTACTCATGAAACTATTCCTATTAGGATTGAAGAACCAAAATTTTGCCCTAAATTTTTAGGTAAAATTATAAAAAATATCAATATTAACGTTCCTACTCCTCTAAAAATACAAGAGAAATTACGTCGCTGTGGAATTCGTTCAACAAATATAGTAGAAGATATTACAAATTATGTTGTATTAGAATTAGGACATCCAATACATATATATGATTACGAAAAAATTAATAAAAACGAAATTATTATAAGATTATCTAAACCAGGTGAAAAATTAATCTTTGATGAAAAAAATATCAATATTAAACTATTTGAAAACACATTAATTATCTCTGATCGTAATAAGCCATTAGCTATTGCTGGGCTTGAAATAGAAAATAAATCAAATATTTCTCTAAAAACTTCTAATATATTTATACAAGTTTCTTTTTTAGATCCAACAGTAATCATAAAACAATCTAAATTGTATAATTTCCATCATTTTTATACAATGCAATATGAACGAGGAGTAGATTGCAACATATCTGAGTTAACGTTAAATTATTTTACGGAATTATTAATAAAAAATTGCAATGGACATGTAGGCCCAACTATAAAAATTATTAATAAAAAATTTATACCTAAAATAAAAAAAATTAAATTACAACGGGCTAAATTAAATTCAATACTTGGTTTTCATGTAGAAACTCAAGACATTTCAAATATTTTAAAAAGTCTGGGTTTTAAAATAAATGTCAAAGATAATCTATGGATTGTATCGATTCCAACTTGGCGTTTTGATATCAATATAGAAGAAAATTTAATATCTGAAATTATACGTATATATGGATATAACAAAATCCCACAAGATTCAATTAAAACTGTATTAATCCCAAATTCTCTGCATACCCAACTTTCAAATGAAACAGTTACATTATCTAAATCCAAAATTATATTAATAGATCGAGGATATCAAGAAATAATTACATATAGTTTTATAAATCCTAATATTCAAAAATTAATGAAATTTCAAGATATAACTCCATTCACTTTAATTAATCCTATAAATCAAGAAATGTCTGTTATGAGATTATCTTTATGGCCAGGCCTTATTAAAACGATGTTATATAATCAAAATAGACAACAAAAAGATATTCGATTATTTGAAAGTGGAATGTGTTTTATCCCAAATAAAAATAATAATGACCAAGTATCTCACCAATTTATGTTATCCGGAATAAGATCCGAATTTAAAAATAACGAACATTGGGACTCAAAAATATCTTCAATAGATTTTTATGACATTAAAGGAGATGTGGAATCTGTATTAAATATGATTTATAGACACAATCAAATTATATTTAAAAGCTGTATTCATCCTGCACTACATCCTGGACAAAGAGCTGAAATATATTGTAATAATATACTAATAGGATATATAGGAATGATTCATCCTAAAATACAACATTTATTAGGTTTACGTGCAAATATATTGATGTTTGAATTATTTTGGGATGCAATCCCTAAATTTACATTATCTCAAATTACCTCTGTTTCTAAATTTCCGAAAAATCATCGAGATATTTCTTTTGTTCTACCAATATACATTTCTGCATCAGCTGTAATTGATGAATTAAAAAAACTTAATATTAATCAATTGATTTGCATTAAATTAATTGATTTATATACAGGAAAAAAAATTCCAATTGGATTCAAAAGCTTTACTATTAAACTAACTTTTCAAAGTAATACGCATACATTCCAAGAACAAGAAATTAAAGAAATACTGAATACATGTATTATTACATTACAAAAACGTTTTCATATTATTTTAAGATAAAATTTTATTTTTTAGAATTATCTTAAACTCTTATTAAATTTATCAATAAACTGTATTGTTCTTATAATAAAGAATACCTTTTATAAAAAAATGATATTAAATAACTGTTTATAATTTTATTTATTGTACAATATAATAAAATTATTTATATCCATACATTAAAAGTAATACTAATTTTTATTAAGCTTATTATAAAGGAAAAATTATGACGTCTCTACGATTGTTAGTTTCTAACTCTTATAATCCATGGTTTAATTTATCCTTAGAAGAACATACATTTCAAAATATGGAGAAAAATCAATCCATATTATTTCTTTGGAGAAATCAAAACACAGTAGTTATTGGAAGAGCTCAAAATGCTTGGAAAGAATGTAATACCCGCCGTATGACCCGAGATGGAATTAAGTTAGCTCGGAGATATAGTGGAGGAGGAGCTGTATTTCATGATTTAGGAAATACCTGCTTTACTTTTATGTCTACTCAACCAAAATATAACAAAAATATATCTTTAAACATAATTTTAAATGGATTAAATACTTTAGGAATTAAAGCTATAATTTCCGGAAGAAACGATATAGTTGTAGATACAACACAAGGACAACGAAAAATTAGTGGATCTGCGTATCGTAAAACAACGGATCGCCAATTACATCACGGTACGTTACTGTTAAATGTAAATCTCAATAAATTAACTTATTATTTAAACCCAGATTTTAAAAAATTAGAAAGTAAAGGTATTTCTTCCATAAAATCAAGAATAATTAACCTTAACAAACTAAAACCAGATATTGATCATGAAGAAGTTTGTCATACGATACAACAAGCTTTCTTTAAATATCATCAAGCATCTGAACAACAACCAGAATTAATTTCTATAAATGATTTGAATCATGTAATAGAATTTTCTAAACAATTTAATAAACAACGTAGTTGGGATTGGAATTTTGGCAATACCCCATCATTTACTCATTTATTAGACAAAAGATTTGATTGGGGAGGAGTAGAACTACACTTTGACATTGAACATGGAATAATCAATCGTAGTCAAATTTTTACTGATAGCTTAGATCCTGCTCCATTAGAAGAACTATCAAAAAAACTAATAGGAATCCCGTATAATTCTAGTAGTATACAAAACTGCTGTATAAAATGGATGGAAAATTGGCCTAAATTAAAAGAATTAGAAGAAGTAAAACTTTGGTTAGTAAAGAGTATTATTTAATTAATATTTTAAACTATTTTAGTATAAAATATATACCATTGTCTCAAAAGTTATTTAAATTATATATAACTATTATAAGACTAAAAGTTAATCGAGGCACATATAATGCTGAAAAATTTATAATAACTATTGTATTATATTAATAATAATATTAACTATACTCTGTAATTTATGCATTTAATTACGTAAATAAATAATTATTTATGTAATCTTTAAAAAAAAAATAAAGAGAATATTGACATATTCTTCAATTATTTCAACAAATTTTAATAAACGCTAATTATAATTTTATAAAAATTAATTAATTTTAATGGGTAGTTACAATGCAAAACACTATTGTACATAGTAATACATTTTTAAAATCCAATAAAAACATTCCTTGGAAAGGAGTTACATTAACAGATTCTGCAGCACAGCACATTCTTCAATTAATAAATAGAGAATCAAAAATTTTAGGATTAAAAATAACCATTAAAAAATCAGGATGTGCTGGATTAACTTATCAATTAAGTAAAGTGTTTTATCCTGAACAAAATACCGTAGTTTATGAACATAATAGAGCTAAACTATTCGTTCCAATAAATATCATGCCTATTATTGACGGTACAGAATTAGATTACATTCAGGACGGTTTAAACTATTCATTTAAATTTAATAACCCTAAAGCTCAATTTCACTGTGGTTGTGGAGAAAGTTTTAGAATATATAAATAGGTATAATAATTATGTTAAATAAAATTTCTAATATGGATGATATAGATCCAAAATTCAAACATAAAAATACAATAAATTATAAAGAGGGATTTTTTACAACGTTACAAAGTGAAGAATTTAATAAAGGAATTAATGAAAACGTAATTAGAGCTATTTCAAAAAAAAGATTAGAACCAGCATGGATGTTAAAGTTTAGATTATCAGGGTATCATGCGTGGAAAAATATGAAAGAACCACATTGGTTAAAAGGACATTACGACAAATTAGACTACAATGCTTATAGTTATTATTCAGCTCCCATTTGCACTGCAAATAATCAAAACAATAAACAAAAAAACGATCCAGTAAATACTTCAGATAAATCTAAATTTTTAAATAAAGAAGTAGAAAAAACATTTAATAAATTAGGTATACCACTCAATGACGAAGGGCAAGTAGCAATTGATGCGATTTTTGATTCTGTTTCTGTATCTACTACATATCGACAAACTTTATTAAAAAAAGGAATCATTTTTTGCTCTTTGAATGATGCTATTCATGATTATCCTCACTTAGTACAAAAATATTTAGGAACAGTAGTATCCTTTAATGATAATTTTTTTGCTGCATTAAACGCTGCAGTAATGTCTGATGGAACTTTTATATATATTCCTAAAAATGTACGATGCCCTATGGAATTATCTACATACTTTCGCATAAATTCAAAAATCACTGGCCAATTTGAGCGTACAATTTTAATTGCAGATATAGGTAGTTATGTCAGTTATATTGAAGGATGTTCAGCTCCAGCCCATAATAATTATCAGCTTCATGCAGCTGTAGTAGAAGTTATCGTGTTAAAAAATGCTCAAGTCAAATATTCAACAGTACAAAATTGGTTTTCTGGAAACACGAAAAACTCTAAAAACGGAATTTTAAATTTTGTTACTAAACGAGCATTATGCGCTGAAGAAAATTCTAAAATGTCTTGGACCCAATCTGAATCCGGATCCGCTATAACTTGGAAATATCCAAGTATCATTTTAAAAGGTAATAATGCTGTTGGAGAATTTTTTTCAGTAGCTATCACCAATGGATTTCAACAAGCTGATACTGGTACAAAAATGATTCATCTTGGAGAAAATACTCGTTCTACTATTATTTCAAAAGGAATTTCTGTCGGTAATAGTCAAAACACTTACCGAGGATTAGTGAAAATTATGCCAACTGCTTTTCACGCACGAAACTTTACTCAATGTGATTCCATGTTGATTGGCAACAAATGTGGGGCTCATACTTTTCCGTACATAGAATCTCATAATAATACCGCTCAACTAGAACATGAAGCCACAACCTCAAAAATTAATGATGATCAATTATTTTATTGTAGACAACGTGGCATTACTGAAGATAATGCTATTTCTATGATTGTAAATGGATTCTGCAAGGAGATATTATCAGAATTACCTTTAGAATTTTCTGTTGAAGCTCGTAAATTATTAGAAATAACCTTAGAGCATAGTGTAGGATAAAATCATAGTTTACATTAAAGATAATATATTTTTAATTCGACAAAAATTTCATAAATATCAGAGGAATAAAAAAGTGCTACTATCAATACAAAACTTAAATGTTAATATACAAGAAACATCTATTCTTAAAAAGTTCAATTTAGAAATTAATTTTGGGGAAATACATATAATTATGGGACCCAATGGATCTGGAAAAAGCACATTATCATCTGTCATATCTGGTCAACAAAATTATATTGTTACTAATGGAAAAATTTTATTTAAAGGAAAAGACTTGCTATCATTAAAACCAGAGGAACGCGCAGGAGAAGGAATTTTTGTAGCATTACAATATCCGGTAGAAATTCCAGGTATTAGCAATCAATTGTTTTTATATAGTGCTGTTAACGCGCTTAGAAAATACAGAAAACAACCTCCTATAGATCGTTTTACATTTCTTAATTCTGTTCAAGAAAAAATGAAATTATTAAAAATGCCTGAAGATTTATTATCTAGATCAGTAAATGTTGGATTTTCAGGGGGAGAAAAAAAACGAAATGATATATTGCAAATGATGATGTTAGAACCCATATTATGCATTTTAGATGAAACAGATTCTGGATTAGATATTGATGCTATCAAAATTGTTTATAATGGACTTAATTTTTTACGTAATAAAACACGAGCATTCATCATTATCACTCATTATGAAAGAATTTTAGAATATATTAAACCAGACTATGTACATATTTTATATAAAGGTCATATTAGGAAATCCGGAGATCTAACATTAGTCACCAAACTCGAGGAAAAAGGTTATGGTTGGATATGTTAAGGATAGTAAAACTCAAATATTGCGCCAATGGTATCTATTATTCAAACAACAACATAATAATTGTCTTTCTAATGCAGATATCAAACATTGGGAATTTGTAAAAAAATATAAAGCAACAGATAATACATATAATCTTAATAATTTTAATTTCTTTGAAAATTTGTCGAAATATCATTTTATAATTAATTCAAATTTAAATATTGATATATGTCTATACAATTCCATAAAACTTCCTATCGACTGTTATCGTGTGGTATTTATTAATGGGCAATTTTCCTTCAAATTCAGCGATAAAATAATTGATCCATGGATATTAACAATCCATCAAGGTTCTAAGCGGTATAACATATTTAATCCTCCCATTTGTCCAACAATGTTCTCGTATTTAACTGAATGTTTAAGTGATACTACAATACATATAAAATTACCTAAATCAATTGAAACAAAAAAACCATTATATTTACTACATATTAATTCAGGCACTAAAATACCTAATCAGTTATCTCTATCGAATTCTCACTATTATTTAGAAACAGAACAATACACTAACACATCTATTATAGAACATTTCGTTGGTATAAATGAAAATAGTTATTTGTTTAATACTAGATCATCCATCCTTATAGGCAAACAATCTAAACTCAATCATATTAGTTTAATATATGAAAATCAATCCAGCTATCATATATCAAATCAGGATATCAATATCAATAGTTGCGCTCATGCAAATAGCAACGTATTTATTATTTCAGGTTCTAAATTTACATCCCATCAAATAAATTCTAAAATTAATCACTCCCAATCATTTTTATCTTTAAATAGTTTAACTATTTTATTAAATAAAGAAATTGGTAAAATACAAACATATGTAGAACATAATAATCAAAATCATGCTACAAGTGAGCAATTACATAAAATTATAGCAAATGATCATAGTACTGGAGTATTTCAGGGTTTAATTAAAGTCAATAAAAATTCTATAAAAACTGATAGTAAAATGACTAATAATAATTTATTATTAAATAAATCTGCTTCGGTATATAGCAAACCAAAGCTCGAAATTTATTCCGATTCTGTTCAATGTGGTCATGGAGCAACAGTAGGATGTATTGATATGAATCATGTATTTTATTTAAATACACGAGGTATTGTAAAAAAAGATGCAATTAATATGTTAATTTATGCATTTACTATAGAAATTACAAAAAACATTACGCACCCGTTTCTGCAAGACGTAACAACACAAAAAATTAATCATATCTTATCAGGAATGTAATATGACAGTCGATTATCCCATAAAAAAAATAAGATCAAATTTTCCTATACTAAATAAAATGATTAATAAATATCCATTAACCTACCTGGATAACGCTGCTACTACTCAAAAACCTGATGTTGTTATCGAATCGCAAGCTTATTATTATAGAAATGAATGTTCTTCTGCTCATAGAAGTGTGCATAGTTTAAGTACTTTATCCACTGATTACATGGAAAAAACTAGATTATATGTAGCAAATTTTATTAATGCATCTAAATCAGAAGAAATAGTTTTCGTTAAAGGAACAACCGATGCTATTAATTTAATTGCCAACAGTTGGGGTCGTAATTTCATTAATTATGGAGATAATATTTTAATTAGTGAAATGGAACATCATTCTAATATTCTACCATGGCAAATTTTGGCAAAAGAAAAAAATATTAAGTTAAATTATATCCCGTTATTATATGATGGATCGTTAAATTTAACTAAATTATCCACATTGATAGATCACCGAACGCGGTTGGTATCAATAACACATATGTCTAATGTTGTGGGTATAATTAATCCATTAATTGAAATAATTAATATAGTACATACTAAAAGTAATGCGATAATATTAATAGATGGGGCTCAAGGTATTGCTCACCAATTAGTAGATGTACAAAAATTAAATTGTGATTTTTATGTATTTTCTGGACATAAAATATATGCTCCATCTGGAATTGGAATAATGTATGGAAAATCAGAATTACTAAAAAAAATGAAACCATGGATAGTAGGGGGTGGAATAGTTAAAGATGTCAGTTTAACACAAAATGCAACATTCATAGATTCTCCATGGAAATTTGAATCAGGTTCTTCTAATGTTAGTGGAATCGTAGCTTTAAGAAATGCTATTAAATATGTTAATTCTATAGGAATAGAAAATATTTTTAGACATGAAACCCAATTAATGTCTTATACAAGACATATGTTATTGAAAAAAAATTTAAATTTAATGCTATATAATAAAAATAATAAATCAAGTAGTATGATTGCCTTTAATTTTAAATTACATAATTCCTATGATATAGGAACATTGTTAAACCAATATGGGATTGCTATTAGGACAGGCCACCATTGCGCAATTCCTTTAATGAATCATTTTAAGGTTTCTGGAATGTGCAGAGCTTCTTTTGCTATGTATACTAATACAGAAGATATAGACCGTTTTATAGATGGACTAATTCGAATACAAAATTTATTTATATAAAATAATTTATTTGATTGTTGAAAATTTTAATTAATTAAAACAGCACAAAATGCTCCCTACAAAAAATCAATTGTTAAAAAATTTTTATAGTTGTGCTAATTGGGAAGAAAAATATCTATATATAATAGATCTTGGAAAATTGCTCCCAATCTTTCCTGAAAGATTTCGAACAACAAAATATTTAATCAAAAATTGCCAAAGCAATACTTGGATTGCTTTAATCCCTATTTTAAATAAGAAGCCCGATCAACATTTAAATAAAAATCAAAATACGTCCTTTGTAAAGTTTTATGGAGATAGCGATTCTGTCATTATTAAAGGAATTATTACAATAATCTTTATCGTATATCAAAATTTAAGCATTGAATCTATTATAAATTTTGATATACGACATTTCCTCACTCAATTAGCGCTAAATCAACATTTAACCATATCCAGATCCCAAGGGGTATATTCTATACTAGATGATATTCAAACTCAATCAAACAACTTATTATTATCAAGTTCAAAAACTCACCTTACATAATCCCCCTAACACAATAAGTTTATTAACTTAATAAAAGTCTCATATCCTTTTTTACATTATTAAACTAAATTATATTTTTATTTACGATATAAAGATATTTGATTATCAAGTCGTTTGTTAGCTCTATGTGCTTCATTTTTAGCTTGTTCTATTTCAGGTTTTAAAATATCAACATTGCTATTTAGCTGATCTAATCTAGTACTTAATTCTTGTACTTCTGCGGATAACTCCGTTATTTTCGTAGTACTTGCACAACTTACTAAAATTAAAGTACTGAAAACTGTCACAAAATACATTAATATTTTATTATTCATTTTTACACTCCAAAAAACGATTAAATTTTAATTACCTCATTTTATCTTAACCTTCATTTACCAAATAATCAAACTTTAATATTTATTAATATAAATAAAAAACGAATCATTGTAATATTAAAATTATCGATTTTTTCTTATTGTATATACTTAATATATTATACACATTATAATTTTTGACTTATTATGCGTTCTAATGGATTTGAACCATTGACCTCTACCATGTCACGGTAGCGCTCTGTCCATCTGAGCTAAGAACGCATACAATAAAATTATTTATTTAAATCTCTTATTACTATTAAAAACTTATTTAAGATTAACATTTAAATCTAGTAACATATCATCATGTATCATGATTAATTAAATGTAAAACAAATACAAAATAATAAATTAATTGTATTAATAATTATATAATAAAATTGGTAATTTTTATACTCAATACAAGACAATCATAATTTTATTTATCACAAGAATCTGTTACACTGCCATATATATGAATTTTATTACTAAAAAGTAGTTTGAGAATATGTTTTCAGGTATTATACAAGCTGTAGTTCCTGTACATCAAATTTATAAAGAAACAACTCACTTTATAAAATATACAATTAAATTTCCCCCTCATTTACTTATTAAATTAACAATTGGCTCTTCTATCTCCAACAATGGATGTTGTCTCACAGTAGTTTCTATTAATCAAAATTTAGTCAGTTTTCATATAATACATGAAACATTAAAATTAACTAATATGAATAAATTAAAAATAGGAGATTTAATTAATATAGAAAAGTCAATACGTTATAATTCAAGGATCGGAGGCCATTTAATGAATGGGCATGTTGATTGCACAGGAGAAATAAAAAAAGTAATAAATTTTAAAAAAAATAAAATAATATGGATTAAAATAAACAACAATTACTTTCAAAAATATATTATACAACAAGGATCTATTGGAATTGATGGAGTAAGTTTAACAATTAACAAAATTTTAAACAACTATATACGTATTTGTTTAATTCCACATACAACAAACAATACTACACTTGGAATAAAAAAGACAGGGAATATAGTCAATATTGAAATTGATTTCATAACTAAAATTATTACTAATACTACAGAAAAAATATTGTATAATGCAAATTATACCTTAATAAGGAAATAAAAATTTTTATCACCAAATATTATATATATGCTATAACTGGAAACATCACAATGAACAATACAATAAAAACAATCAAACAACAAATTAAAACACATCCAATCCTTTTATATATGAAAGGAACTCCTAATATATTTAAATGTGGATTTTCTTCAAAAGCTTCTCAAATCTTATCTGAATATATAAAATCTTTTGTATATATAGATGTTTTAGTACATACAGACATTCGATCAGCTTTACCAAGTTTTTCTAATTGGCCAACTTTTCCTCAATTATGGGTAGAAGGAAAATTAATAGGAGGATTTGATATTCTTTCTGACATGCATCAAGATGGAAGTTTGAAAAAACTTATTGACCCAATTAAAATAAAATACAATTTGGATTAATTAAAAATGTAAATAATTATTTAATCTGTGTCAAGCTTAATTTTAATTATATACATTATCCAAATCAATTATTAATACTTGATGATGGTGGCCATCCTCCAAGTCGTTTCCATATGTTTACTAATTCGCAAAATAAAATAGCAGTTTTTTCAGTATCATATAACGCAGAATGCGCTTTGCTTTTATCAAAAACAATACCGGCATGTTTACAAGCTGTAGCTAAAACTGTTTGACCAAATACTAATCCACTCAAAGCAGCAGTATCAAATGTAACAAAAGGATGGAATGGATTAACATTCATATTATTATTAGTATCACTAATACGTTCTATTGCAGCCATTATAAAACTATGGTCAAAAGAAGCATTATGAGCTACTATTATGGCCTTATGACATTCATGGATTTTAATACCCATATTAACCATTTTAAAAATTTCATTTAAAGCTTCTTGTTCTGTTACCGCAAACCGCAAAGGATTATTTGGATCAATTTTATTAAGAGCCAATGCTGAAGGGTGTAGATTAGCCCCAGGAAAAGATTTAATATTAAAATGCAAAACGTTATCCATACACAACCAACCATCTGAATCCATTTTTAAAGTAATTGTTGCAATTTCTAATAAAGCATCAGTATTAGCATTTAATCCTGCTGTTTCTACATCAATAACAACAGGATAAAAACCTCTAAATCTTGATTTTAAAGTATTATTTTTTTTATATTTATTCGTCATAAATCACTATAAAAATCAATTATACAATAGTATTCTTATTCATCAATTAAAATTCTATTGTAAACTCACATACAATAATATAATAAAATTACTCTACTACAATAATCAATTTTACAATAAATTCCACATCATCATGATAATGTTAAAATCCTAAAAAATATTATCAATAAAATTTAATTTCTATCCATACCTAAGAATCATAAAATATTTCATTTGCTTTAAAAATTAACATTATATATCAACTTATAGTACCTAATTTTAAAATAATTATCTATAATAATAAATATATGTTATATTCATACTTTATAAGTCATACTATATATGTAGAATATATATGATTTAAATCATAATTATAAATTATTTGTTTAAAATAATTAAAACTATAATTATATAAACTATACAAAATCATATCTGTATTAAAAATAAAAAATCAAAAAATTATATAATAAAATTCAAAAATTTTAGCAAAAGGAGAAAATAGATTGGAATCATCATTGGGGTCAAATTTAGCTCGCCTTGTTAAAATGTGGCGTACCTTAATTGATTATCGTTTAAAACCACTAAAGCTTACACAAACTCATTGGATTACATTATATAATATTTATCAATTACCTCCAGATCAGTCCCAAATTCAATTAGCAAAAGCTATAGGCATTGAACAACCATCTTTGGTCAGAACATTGGACCAACTTGAATTAAAAGGTTTAATTGTTAGAAATACCTGCCCTAATGATCGTAGAGCAAAGCGCATCACATTGACTCCAAAAGCAAAACCTATTATCATTAAAGTAAATCAAGTTATTAATATGACTAGAGTCGAAGTCTTTAATGGATTTACTTGCAAAGAAGTACATGAATTTAATAGTACTTTATTTAAATTAGAAAAAAATATAACGACTTTATATAACAATTCTTAATTATTTTTAAATATATATCTAATAATATTAATTTATAATAAATCAAAATATATAGAAATTTTAATTTTTGATTATTAGATCAAACCCATAATAAAATAGGTCAGAAATTTATCTACTCTAGATTATTCAAGAAAATTTATATTAATTATTTAATCTAATTGCTGTCTGTGTTAAAATTAATTTGAAGTATTATATTAAATAATGAAATCAGCTATATTTTATACGGAAAATATATAATTTAATACTAAATAATGATAATCAATTCATTTGAAATTTTCAATACAAGAAGAGAGTACAACTTAGGAACATTACGAAGATCAAATTTAACCACCAATCCTATGGATTTGTTTTCTAAATGGCTGCAAGAGGCTTATCTAAAAAAAATACCTGATCCAAATGCAATGTGCATATCAACAGTGGATCGTACAGGACAACCATTTCAACGACTAGTATTATTAAAATATTTTAATGATGAAACAATGATGTTTTTTACAAATTTGAAAAGTCGTAAATCCATACATTTAATTGATAATCCTAAAATAAGTTTATGCTTTCCTTGGAGTATAATAGATAGACAAGTTATCGTTACGGGTAACGTTAATAAACTTTCTCAAAAAGAAGTGTCACAATATTTTTATACAAGACCAAAAAATAATCAAATTAGTACTTGGGCGTCTAGACAATCCTCTATTGTTTCATCTCGCAATATATTCGAAAACAAATTTTTAAAATTTAAAACTAAATACTTAAACAAAAATATTCCGTTTCCAAAATTTTGGGGTGGATATAAAATCTATATCAATAGTATTGAATTCTGGCAAGGAGGAATGTATCGATTGCATGATCGCTTTATATATAGAAAAAATAAAAAAAAATGGTCTGTTGATCGTTTATCCCCTTAAAGTGTAATTATTATTTATAATATTTATTATATACGAAAATTTTCAAAATATTGTTTATAATAATTAAATTACTTTATAATGTAATTATATTTATTATGGAATTAATATACATGAAAACTTATAATTCAATTACTAATGTTGACGTGATAAATTATTTATATGAACGCGGATTTATAGCTCAAATTACTAATAAGAACATATTAAACTCAATATTACAATCAAAATCAATAACCTTATACTGTGGATTCGATCCTACTTCTGATAGTTTACATATTGGTCATTTAGTTCCACTACTATGTTTAAAAAAATTTCAAAAATTTGGACATAAACCGATAATTTTATTAGGTGGGGCTACAGGATTAATTGGTGATCCAAGTTTCAAAGATTCTGAACGTCAACTAAATCCAATGAACACAATTCAACAGTGGATCGAAAAAATTAAGTCACAAATTTCTTCATTTATTGATTTAAATAGTAAAAATCATCCTCACAACATTCATATTGTTAACAATTACACATGGTTTTCCTCTACAAATATTTTAACATTTTTAAGAGATATAGGAAAATTTTTTTCTATAAATAAAATGATAAATAAAGATTTTATAAAAAAACGCTTAAAAGAAGATAATTGTGGAATTTCTTATACTGAATTTTCATATAATTTAATGCAAAGTTATGATTTTTTTTATTTATATAAAAATTATGGAGTAATATTACAAATTGGAGGTTCAGATCAATGGGGCAACATCATATCTGGTATTGACTTAATTAGACGTATATACAACAAAAAAACTTATGGCATTACAGTGCCTTTATTAACAACTATAAATAACATCAAATTTGGAAAAACAGAAAAAAATACAATTTGGATTGATCCAAATAAAACTAGTCCATACAAATTTTACCAATATTGGTTAAATATTGATGATAAACAAGTATGTTCTTTTCTGAAAATATTTACAGATATGAATATAGAACAAATTAATTTTTTAGAAAAAAAAATGAATAACAACTATTTTATTCCTATCACTAAAACAACACTGGCAGAAAAAATAACTAAATTGATACACGGAAAACAAGGATTAAAATCAGCTCAACGTATTACAAAAAATATCTTTTATGATCACCCCCTTGACTTAACTTTAGAAGATTTTAATCAACTAGCTAAAGATGGAATTCCTAGTATTATACTGAAAAAAGATATTACATTACAACAAGCTTTAGTAGAATCAAAATTAGCAACTTCTAAATCTCAAGCTCGATATTTTATTGAATCTCATGCTATTACAATTAATAAAATCAAACAGCTAAATAAACAATACATTTTTAATAATACTGATAGACTATTTAATTCTTATACATTATTAAAAAAAGGGAAAAAGCATTCTTGTTTAATTCAATGGAAATAAATTATAAAAATTTGTGTATTACAATAACAATAATATCAACAATTTTTTATAATTATTCAATACAACATTAAAAACCAAAAAATTTTTTCATGTCAAATTCACATAAACTATTAATAACACAACTATTACAACTGGGTTTTTTAGCATGACATGTATTTCGGCCATGTCGTATTAACCATAAATGACAATTTTTTTTAAATTCTCTTGGTACTACAGAAATCAATTTCTGTTCTACAGCAGCGACATTATTCCCAATTGCAAATTTACTTCTATTACAGAATCTGAATACATGAGTGTCTACAGCAATAGTAGGCCAACCAAAAATTACATTTAAAATAATACTAGCAGTTTTTCGACCCACTCCTGGTAATGATTCTAATTCTTCTCGATTTTCTGGTAAAAACCCATTAAATTTTTCTATTAACAACTGACAAATTTTTATTATATTAACTGCTTTAGAATTAAATAATCCAATGGATCTAATATAATATCTAATTCTATTGATTCCAAGAAATAACATATCCTGAGGAGTATTAGCAACTTGAAATAAACTTTCAGTTACTTTATTAACTTGAACATCTCGAGCACGTGCTGATAATAATACTGCAATAAGTAATTCAAATGGAGAATGATAAATCAACTCAGTATCATAAGTTGTGATATTAGCATTGTAATCTCGTAATTTACATAAAATTTGGTAACGTTTAATACGATTCATATTATGCGAGTAATAAAAACTTTATTGTTTAAATAATTTATATGATTGCTGTAAAAAATTTAACTGTAAAATATAAAAAAAATTTAATACAATATTGACAAATTACAATAATTTAGTTTCAGTAGGATGAATCATGTTATCAGGATTAACCCATTCATCAAATTGATCTTCAGAAATATATCCCAATTTTTCTGCTGCAGTTTTTAAAGTTACTCCCGTTAACTCAGCTTCTTTAGCAATTTGCGCTGATTTTTCATATCCAATATGCAAACTCAATGCAGTTACTAACATTATCGATTTATCTAATAACTCTTTTATTCGCTTAATATTTGGTTGTAATCCAACAACACAATAATCATGAAAATTTCTTATCCCATCTGATAGTAATCGTACTGATTGTAAAAAATTATAAATTATTAATGGCCTATACACATTTAATTCTAAATTTCCAGATGCTCCTCCAATCCCTATGCTAACATCATTACCCATAACTTGACAACATAACATGGTCATAGACTCGCATTGAGTAGGATTAACTTTACCAGGCATCATCGAACTCCCAGGCTCATTAGCTGGAATAATTATTTCCCCAATTCCACATCGGGGGCCAGATGCTAATAATCGTATATCATTTGCAATTTTCATCATAGATGTAGCTAATCCTTTTAATGCTCCATGACTATGAACTAATGCATTACATGTAGATAAAGATTCAAACTTATTTGGTGCACTTACAAAAGTATGATTAATTAAACGAGATAATTCAAGTACAACTCGTTCATCATATTCTGGATGCGCTCCAAAACCAGTTCCTACAGCTGTTCCTCCTAATGCTAATGTACTTAAATAGGGAATATGAAGTTTAATATGATCTATATCTTTTCTTAACATAAAATCCCATCCGGAAATTTCTTGACCTAAAGTGAGTGGAATAGCATCTTGCAGATGAGTACGGCCAATTTTAATAATATCACGAAACTGAATAGATTTTTTTAATAAAGTTTTTTGCAATATTTTAACTGTAGGTATTAATTGTTCCTTTAAACTGATAATAATTGCTATATGCATAGCGCTGGGAAAGACATCATTAGAACTTTGACTTTTATTAACATGATCATTTGGATGTACTAATAATTTTTTTTTGTTTCCTAATTTCTTTTTTAGTAATTCATTAGCTCGATTAGATAAAACTTCGTTTATATTCATGTTACTTTGAGTACCTGATCCAGTTTGCCAAACTGATAACGGAAATTCACTTTCATGGATTCCAGATAATACTTCATCTGCGGCTTTAATAATAGCCTCAGATCTGTTAAAATCAAGTAATTTTAAATCGAAATTTACTTGAGCAGCAGCACGTTTAATAAACGCTAGTGACTTGATTAATTCTAAAGGCATTTTTTCGTAAGAAATATTAAAATATTTCAATGATAGTTCTGTTTGAGGTCCCCATAAGTTATGAGATAAATCTAAAGATTTATGAATTAACTTAGTATATTTAGTCATTATTATTATAAAATATTGAATTATCGTTTTAATAATGTAAATATTATATGTTATTCAAAATAAACGCAATGAATTGTTAATAACTTAAAAAAATCTACAATATTTAATTTAAACACAATTATAATTTTATATGAAATTTTATATATATTTATATGCTATATTTATGCTTCCTATGATGAAAATATGTAATGCAAACAACGTCAATGCGCATAATGCTTTTATTAATTCTCTTATACCAATTAGTATAAACAGTGATATAGATCACTTATACAAAAATGAAATTTTATCAAATAAATTTATACGACTAATTAATAATAATAAAGAAGATATCAATCTTAACAACGCCCATAAATTTTATTTATATCGTATGTATAAAAATAATATTACCAATACACTCCAATATAATTATAAAGTTTTACCTTTTTTTTACCATTATAAAAATGATAATCAATTTCGAATACAACTTAAAAATGATTCAATTAACATATTACGTGTTATGCATAAATATTTATGGAATCATATATATGGAACAACATTATCTTTTGTTCAAGCAGGTATAAAAAAAACTGTTTCTAAAGAAAAAATTGCAATTTTAGGAATCGGAAAAAGACATGTACATAATAATAAACATGTTATAGGATGTAATTCTTTTATTTATTTTCCTATATTTAATCGACAAACACATCCTTACTTTTTAAATTTAGGAGGAGAATATTGGTATAATAATTTAGTTTGTTTATTTAAGAGCTATTATACTATTAATAGTACCCCCAACTTTTATAAACCTTTTTGTTTCTACACGTCTTATATATATCCAAAAACCGGATATCAAATATGTATAGAAAATAAACTTCCATATATCTCAGAACTAAAAAGCCAAATAAAAATAGAAAAATTTATTTACAGGAAAAAAAATAATAACATATTTGATTGCATCAATAAGCACCATAATCATTGCTTATATATTAATTTAATATATACTCCTATTCCCTTATTAGATATTAAAATTGACAATTTATTCATACAAAAAAAATATTATGATACTACTTGCTCTATATCATTAAATTATCAATATAATATACCATTTCAACAACACATTAATAATAAACAATATTTGTATAATCAAAGTAAATCAATAATTTCAAATAATTTAAATGCTATTTTAGAACCCTTTATACCATCTTCCAAATTGTGTATGATTAATTCAACTAATAATTATGGTATTATTGATTTATCTAAATCTAATCAAGAAATTACTGGATATCCTGGAGAGATAAAATTAATCAAAATAATTGGAAATAATCATGAATCAAATTTAACATGGGACATGCAAAATTTTTATAATCAAGGGGGTCAAATGTTACATGTAAAACATGATATGTATGCAATTTCATTTCCTAAAATTCCTTTAGAAAAAGAAGTGTATATTTTATTCTCTAAAAATGAGAATCATAATTGTACAAATAATTCAATTAATCACATTAAACAAAAAATAAAAATTTTAGTAAATAATTATGCTCAAACAACATTAACCTCTCAATTAAATAATACCTTATTGTTTAACAATGATAACATTAGTAATAATCAGTCTACATTATTATCTGATTCTACTAATAATTTAGTAAAATCAGATGAAAACCATGAAATTTACACGAATACAATAACTACTCATGATAATAATAAAGTTATTAATTATTATTACCCTATTACAGAACAACAAAAAAACCAAGATACTAATGATGTCGATGTTTTACACGATAATCACAATACAACAACATCAGAAAATTCACTTAATAAAACAATAGATGGTATTCAAGAAAAATCAAATTCCAATTCTATCTCTTTGTCACCTCCTCCACCACCTCCTATGCCTCTACAACTTTATTCAACACAAATAGAAACAAAATTATTACCAAAAAAAATATATAATGATGATTCAGAGTTATTTTTAATCTCAAAATCAACACAACCTTCTCAACTTGATGAAAAATTAGAAAAAAACACTGATAACTCTACTATTACGATAACTAATATTAATATTCCAACAACTAGCAGGAATAACTCATGTATAAAAAATGATGATAATTATCATCAATTAAAAACGAATAATAGTAATAATAATCTATCTTATCTTATACCCATGCACAAACAATTTAAATTCTCATCAATCAATTCAGATGAATATATTAAAAAATTGGAAAATTCTATACTAGAACGTAAGAAGCTCAGATGCACAAGTGAAATGGAAAAAATACTTAGCAAACTACACTTATCATCATCATTTTCTTCTATTGAAGACTCTGTAGAGACAAACGATAGTTCTGATAATTTTAGTACTTCGTCTACTAACACTCAAAATATAAACACAAAAAAAAATTAATAGCGAAATAGACCCTGCTTTACTGTTTAATTATCGAGTTTCATCCTATTTTTCTCTACTGAGAAAATTATTTTTTATACCCAACCATTCATCATTATTTGTTTTACACTTCTTACTACATATTCCAAATAAATTTATAGCTCTTTTTACATTATAAGAAACAATATCATCAATAGTTTTAGGATAAGTATAATATGCAGGAACTGGGGGCATAATAATCGCTCCAATTTCAGAAAGCTGAACCATAGTGCGTAAATGTCCTAAATGTAATGGAGTCTCTCTAACTATTAAAACCAATTTTCGTTTTTCTTTTAATATTACATCTGCCGCTCGACTAATTAAAGAAGATGTTATCCCTGATTGAATTTCTGACATAGTTTTAATAGAACAAGGAGCTATTAACATTCCTAAAGTTTGATAAGAACCACTTGATATAGCTGCACCAATATCTTGAGAAAAATACACAAAGTCTGCTAATTTTTGAATATCTTGCCTAGTAATATTCATTTCATAACGTAAAGTGATTAAAGCATTTCTAGTGAGTATCAAATGAGATTCTACATTACACTGTTTTAACATATATAACGCTTTTATTCCATAAATACCTCCGGAGGCTCCTGATATTCCTACAACTAAACGCAATTTTTGATTCATCTTCATCCTAAATCACCGATCATATATTATGTATATAATTATAATAACAACAATAATTAGCTTAATAAATTAAAAATAATTTTTAATTTACCTTGTTGATCAACATATATTTTATTACTTATTAGCTTGTTTTTTTAAAAATAACTTGTTAACATATTTTAATGATTCTACAGTATCTACGCTAATAATATTCGATGTATTATTATGAATGATAGATACATGTATAGTCTCTCCTATCCATAACACTCGTAATTGTTCAAGATTTTCAAACTCTTCTAACGGACTTTTATCCCATTGCGAATAATGCTGAAGAAAATCAGCTCGATATGCATAGACTCCAATATGCCTTAACCATAACGAATTTATGATTTCTCCCGAATAATTATTCTCCTTAACCCAAGGGATCATAGATCTAGAAAAATAAAGAGCATTGTTATACATGTTTATTACTACTTTAACAATATTACAGTCTTTAACCTCATAATAATATTTTATAGGAGAAGCCAAGGTTGCTACTCTAATGTTATTTTTTTTAGATACTGCATATATAGATCTAACTACTTGATGAATCATAAAAGAGGAAATTAAAGGTTCATCTCCTTGCAAATGCACAATAATTTGTTTATCTTTAAATTTATGTAAAGTAACTACCTCTAATAAACGTTCTGTGCCAGATTTATGTGTAGATTTAGTTAAGCAAACCTCAACTTTATCCTTTAATAAAGAATATTCTGATTCAATTACTTGTTGAATACGAATATTATCAACCGCTACAATTATTTTACTTGCTTGACTAGTTAAAGCTTGTTCTATGACTCGAATAATCATAGGCTTCCCTTGAATATCAGCCAACAACTTTCCTGGGAAACGAGTTGAAAAAAATCGAGCCGGTATTATAATTATAAAATTCATAAATACTCACAATTTTTTATTAATTTTATTGGCTGAATTTTTTAATAGAACTGGAATGCCCTCTTTTATTGGAAAAAACACCTTATCAATGAAACAAATTAATTTAGTTTTTTTTAAATTTAAAAATAGTTTTTTATGGCAAATAGGGCATACAATAATTTCTAGTAACTTTTTTTTATTATCTAATAATCTAGGCACATCCAATATAGTATATATATCAATTAATAAAATTTTACTACCACGATTAAAGCTAGCATATTAATTTACTACTTATTATTAAACTGCTTAATTGTGCCCTCCACACTATATAGTAATTTTTCAGTATCTGAAGGATGTATTTCCACATCTATATATACATACCACCAATTTTTATGAGCAAAATTCAAACATTTTACAGCATCTTTTTCGGTCATAAACAATACTTCATTATGGGAAACAAGAGCAGTCAACATTTGTTCAGAGTACACATGATGATCAGAAAATGCAACAGTTTTAATAGGAATAATTCCATTCTTTTTTAATGTATTAAAAAATTGATTAGGATATCCAATTCCTGCTATAGCTACAACATTTTTAAAAGCTCTAATAGTTTTTTTTTCTCCAGTTACAATATTAATGACTGCGCTAGGATACAATTGCATTAATATCTCTCCTGATTTAATAGAACCATTACTATCTGCTTTATTTACAATAATTGCTTGAACAGTATTAAGTCTAGTTATTCGCTCTCGCATAGGACCTGCTGGTAACCAATATCCATTTCCAAATCGAAAAGAATTATTAATAATTACCCATTCTATATCTCTAAACAATGCATAATGTTGTAACCCATCATCACTAATTATAATATCCAAACCAGATTGTACTTGTAATAAAGCTAATACAGCATCTACTCTTTTAGGAGAAACAGCAACTAATACACCTGTACGTTTCCAAATTAACATTGGTTCATCACCACATTCATTACTACTTGTCAGCTCATTCACTATAATTGGGTATTCATTGGATTTACCTCCATAACCTCTAGAAACTACCCCAACCTTCCATCCCCGAATCGTTAATTGTTTTATTAACCATAACACCATGGGTGTCTTTCCATTTCCTCCTGCAGTTAAATTTCCTATCACTATTACTGGTACTGAAAATTTATAGATCTTACGCCAACCGTATTGATAACTAACACGATTCAAAATACTTAATAAACCATATATCCAAGATAGCGGTAATAAAAATAAACAACATAAAGATGAATTAAACCAAATACGAAAAAACATTAAGAAAACTGTAATTTATATAATTGTGCATAAATACCTTGCAAACTTAACAAATCTATATGTACTCCTTGTTCTATAATACACCCGTTTTCAACAACTAAAATCTCATCTGATTTTTCAATAGTAGATAATCTATGTGCTACAACAATTAATAATTTTTTATTTTTTTTTAATACATCCAAAGATTGATAAATCATGTGTTCTGATTCAGAGTCTAAAGCAGAAGTAGCTTCGTCTAAAATTAAAATAGGACAATCCCTTAGTAATGCTCGAGCTATAGCAATTCGTTGACGTTGTCCATTTGATAATAATATTCCATTTTCTCCTACAATAGTATCTAAACCATATTTCATCTGAGAAATAAAATCCATAGCACACGCCATGCGAGCTGCCGTTTCTATAGAATCTCTGGAATAAAAATGCTCTCTAGCATAAGCAATATTATTTGCAATAGTATCATTAAATAAATATACATTTTGAGTAACCACGGCAACTTGATCGCGTAAAGAAGAAAGAGTATAATCGTTTAAATTTAATCCATCAAGCAATATACGACCTTGATAAACATTATAAAAACGAGTCAACAAATTAACAATGGTAGATTTTCCTGATCCAGATCTTCCAACTAATGCTACAATTTGTCCTGATTTAAGGGTACAGTTAATATTAGACAAAGAAGGAGTATTTTTTTCAGGATAAAAAAAAGTAACATTATCAAAAATAAGATCACCTTTTACTTTATTAACATGAAAGGTACCTATGTTTATTTCTGTTTTTAAGTCTAAAATCGAAAATAAAGTTTGACAAGCTGCCATCCCTTTTTGAAATTGAGCACTAACATTAGTTAAAGATTTAAGAGGTTTCATCAAAGCTATCATAGATGAAAAAATGACAGTAATTGTTCCCGCGCTAAGAATTTCCATAATTCTAGGGATACTAGCAATATATAACACACAAGCTAAAGCTAATGAGGCAATAAATTGAATTAATGGCTCAAAAATAGATGACACTTGTACCATTTTCATACTATATTGTCTCATTTGATTACTGAAATAATTAAACCGTTTCTGTTCAATATGTTGACCGCCAAATATCAATATTTCTCTATGTCCCTTAAGCATTTGTTCAACCCTATTAGCAATCTGACCCATAGCGTTTTGAATTTTTTTACTAATTTCTATGAATTTATTGAATACTAATTTTAATCCAAAAGAAATGACTGGTATAATTAGAATTAGAATTAATGATAATTGCCAACTGTAATAAAACATTACAAAACATAATCCAACAATCGATGCTCCTTCTCGAATCACAGTAATTAAAGCTCCAGAAGAAGAAGAAGCAACTTGATCTGCATCATAAGTAATATGAGATACTAACGTAGCTGTAGATTGTTTTACGAAAAATGAAACTGGCATATTCATAATATGTTTGAATAAAAGACGTCTAATTTTCATTACCACTTTTCCAGACACCCAAGATATACAGTAAGTTGATATAAATCCACTTACTCCACGAATGCTCATCAAACCCATTAAAGCTAATGACATCCATACAAATACATCTCTATTAGCTTGTCCGAAACCATCATCCAATAACGGTTTCAATAACGCTAACATTAAGGCATCGCTCATTGCATTAATAACTAAAGTAATTGATGCAGCAATTAACCCTAACTTGAAAGGAAAAATAATAGGCCAAAGACGCTGAAAAGTTTTCCAAGCGGACGAAGAACAGCTATTATTAAAATAACGCATTTATATACCTAAATAGCAAACTTAATATATAATCAACACATTGATACATACTCACTGATAAATCAATAACTATTTTTTTATAAAAACAATTAATATCTTCAAGGATTAAGAAATTCCATATATTATTGTAACATATTAAAAAATAATTTTTATTTATATAGCTATTAGATTTATTTTTTAATAGACAACCCCTATATCCAATAATATTAAATTTATGTATATAAATAATAGTTACTTTGTTGATATACTCATACCAATAAATTAGATATATTAATATATCTAATACCACTTTATTAATACAATCATCAAACTGTTTTAGTCATGTTTAGTAGCCGCTTTAAATGCTTCAATCATAACGCTAGAAAAATTATTTTTATCTTTTTCAAAATGTTTTTCATTATTTATCATGTCAACTTCAGATTTTTTTTGATTTTCACAAGAATGATATAAAATTAAATTAATTATCCTATTCTTCCTATCTATGCTATCTAACTTCGCTTGTATGGCATTTCCTATTTTTAAATAGGGCAATTTTTTAATAAATTCCTGTTTTACTATTAATAAATTAGGTTCATTATATGAGTGATCCTCAAGGTTTAAATGACCCATTATAGAATTAGTTCCATCTAATTTGACAATCAATTTTTTTTTGTTATGGTCTATAGAAACAATACTTCCAGAAACAATACTACTTTTTTTATGAATAGATAGGAAAGAATTCAAAGGATCTTCTGTTAATTGTTTTATACTGAGCGAAATACGTTCTCGTTCTATATCTACTTGAAGAACAACAGCTTCAATTTCATCTCCTTTTTTATACTTATTTATAGATTCTTCATTAACCATATCCCAGGAAATATCAGACAGATGTACTAACCCATCAATTCCTCCTTCTAATCCAATAAAAATACCAAAATCAGTTACTGATTTAATTTTTCCTGAAACTTTATCACCTCGAGTATACATTTCTGAAAATTTTTGCCAAGGATTAATTTTACATTGCTTTAATCCCAACGATATTCTTCTTCTATCTTTATCTATATCTAATACTATAACTTCAATTAAATCTCCTATTGCTACTACTTTAGAAGGTTGAATATTTTTATTAGTCCAATCCATCTCAGAAATATGAACTAATCCTTCCACCCCCCCTTTAATTTCAATAAAACACCCATAATCAGTTAAATTTGTCACCTTACCTACTAATTTATCTCCTTCTTTATAATTGTGAATTACAGATGCCCATGGATCATCTTGCAACTGCTTCAATCCTAATGATACTCGAATACGCTCTTTATCGAATTTCAATACTTTTACAGTAATAGAATCTCCTATATTAATTACATCACTAGGATGCTTAACTCGCTTCCATGAAATATCAGTAATATGTAATAATCCATCTATTCCACCTAAGTCAATAAAAGCTCCATAATCTGTTAAATTTTTTACCAATCCTTTTAGGACTACCCCTTCATGTAATTTATTTAATAGTTGGTCCCGTTCAGCGCTATTTTCAGATTCAATTGCAGCTCGACGCGAAACTACCACATTATTACGTTTATAATCTAATTTTATTACTTTAAATTCACAGATTTGACCTTCTAAATCTAATGTGTCTTTAATTGGCCTAACATCTACTAAAGAACCAGGTAAAAAGGCACGTATTCCGTTTAATTCGACTGTAAACCCTCCTTTTACCTTGCCGTTAATAATACCCTCAACTGTAGTAGTGTCTCGATATGCTTGTTCCAAAAATAACCAAGATTCAAGTCGCTTTGCTTTTTCTCTAGACAATACAGTTTCTCCAAAACCGTCTTCTATTGCATCTAATATTACATCAACAGAATCCCCAATTGCTATTTCTAATTCTCCTTTGGAATTATAAAATTGATCAATAGGTATAGCAGATTCAGATTTTAAACCAGCATCGACCCAAACTACATCTTTAAAAATAGATATAACGGTACCTTGTATAACAGAACCAGGTTTCGTTTTTATTTTTTGTAAAGATTCCTTAAATAATTGAGCAAATGATTCTATCATTGTTTAATCTTCAGTCGTTAATAATACTCATCAAACAATCCATATTGATGTAGCTTTATATTTTCTTTATCATAATCAAATCCTTGATTATGTATGATTTTTTATATATTGCACAATGGTATATCAACTTGTTTCATATATGTTAAAACTTTATTTGTTACTTCATTTTCAGATAAATCTGTTGAATCTAACATTAATGCATCAACTGATGGGATTAATGGAGCAATCTTTCGAGTATAGTCCCGATTATCACGTTCTCTTATTTGAGATAAGAGACAATTAAAATTAACATTAAAATTTGTTTTCTGCAACTGGTCTAACCGTCTTTGTTCTCGTTTTCTTTCAGAAGCATAAAGAAATATTTTTACCATTGCATTAGGAAAAACTATAGTCCCCATATCTCTTCCATCAGCAACAAGACCTGGCCATATACAAAATTTACGCTGATATCTTAATAAAGAAGCTCGAAGTTTTGGAAATATAGCGATTTTTGAAGCAAGATTTCCTATAATTTCCGTATAGATATTTTTATCAATTTCTTTTTTATTTAACAAAACAATAAACCGATTATTTTTTCTTAAAAAATCAATCTTTATCAAAGGAATAAGCATTATTAATTTAATTTCGTTATTTGTATCAATATTGTTATCTAAAGCTATTGATGCTAAAATTCTATATATTATTCCTGAATCTAATAAATTCCATCCCAAAATATTTGATAATCTTCTAGATAATGTTCCTTTTCCTACTCCACTAGGACCATCAATAGTAATAACTGGAATGATATTTCCATTGTTAAAGCTACTACTCATTTGTTTACTCATAATAATATGTTTAATACATCTCTACTAATCTATAAAATAAAAATTTAATAAAACTTTTATAATAGTACCCTATTTTATTGTTTCTATTTAATCAAAGTTATTGCTGTGTATTACTAATTTTAAAAAATTGATTAAAAAAATCTGGAAAAGTCTTACAAATACATTGTGGATTATCAATAATTACAGATACACCGGATAAAGCAATTAAAGAAAAACACATTGCTATACGATGATCATGATAAGTATTAATATAAGCTGATTGTATTTTTTGTGGAGCAAAAATGTATAAATAATCATACCCTTCTATTACTTTTGCTCCTACCTTTCTTAATTCAGTAGCCATTGCATATAATCGATCACTTTCTTTAACTCTCCAATTATAAATATTACGTAGTATCATAGGAATTTTTTTTTCTATCGTAAATAATGCAATAATAGCAAGAGTCATTGCTGCATCAGGCATATGGTTTACATCAATATCAATAGAAGCATTGAGAGTAGTTCCACGGGTACATTCGATATAATTATCTCCCCAGGAAACAAAAGCTCCCATCCTATTTAATATGTCAGAAAAATATACATCCCCCTGCTTACTATGTTTATCTATTCCTAATACCTTGACAGTACCTCCTTTTATAGCCGATGCTGCTAAAAAATAAGAAGCACTAGAAGCATCCCCTTCAATGATATATTCCTTTGGAGATACATATAACCTATTCCCTTCACAATAAAAAATTTTATAATCTTGATGTTGTATTGTAATACCAAAAATTTTCATAATTGATAAAGTCAAATCAATATATGGTTTAGACACTAATTTTCCATCCACTTTAATACATGTATTTTCCGGAGCTAATGGAATCATCATTAATATAGAAGATAAAAATTGACTAGAAATATTTCCTTGAATAATTATTGTTCCTCCACGATAACCTCCATTTAAACACACAGGAACATGATATTCTTTTTTCAAGTAATTTATTTGACTACCACCTTGTCTTAAGGCATGTATTAAATGATGAATAGGTCTTTCTTGCATTCTTACATCACCAGTTAACATAATATTTTGTGAAGTTACAATAGATAAAGCTGCAATTAAAGGTCTCACAACAGTGCCAGCATTTCCTAAAAATAAAGTTAATTGGGGATGAAGACTACTTTTATTTTGAAATTGCAATGGACCTCCTATTCCATCGATCTCACAAATTTTACGATCAGAAGACAACTTATATTGTATTCCTAATTTATACAGTGCATTTAGCATGTATTGTACGTCATCACTATCGAGTAAATTAATTAACCGAGTAGTTCCAACAGATTGAGCTGCTAATAATAATGCTCGATTTGATATACTTTTCGATCCAGGAAGAGATACAGTCCCATTGACTTTATATATAGGATCCAATTTAATAAAATTATTCATCTATATTAACTCTGTTTAACAAATTAAACCACCTATGATTATGAAAGTAATTCTATAAAATAATTTATATAATTTTTTGCATATGTATAATACAAACTATATTTTCTATTTCAACTACATTGTCTTGAAAAAAAATTCATAAACTTAATTAAATTAAGTACTCCTTCTAAAGTCATAGCATTATATATAGATGCTCTAATTCCTCCATGAATTTTATGTCCTTTTAATCCATATAATCCAAAAAATTTAGATTCTTCTAAAAACAAATAAGTCAATTTTTCCCTCTTTAAAAAAAAAGGAACATTCATTATAGAGCGATATTTATAGTTAATATTATTATAATAACAATCACTATCATCTATAGCTTTATATAATAAAGCTGATTTCTTTTTATTAAATTCATTAATTTTACTTAATCCTCCTAATTTTTTTAGCCATTCTAAAACTAAGTTAGCAATATACCAAGATATAGTAACTGGGGTATTAAACATAGAATTATTACTTAAAAGAATTTCATAATCTAAAATAGCTGGTATTTTTTTATAATTAGATACGGTATTAAAAATTAAATCGTTTCGAATGATAACTACTGTTAAACCAGGTACACCAATATTTTTCTGAGCTGATGCGTAAATAATGCCAAAACGATTAATATCTATAGGTTGAGATAACAACATTGAAGAACAATCAGCAATTAAAATTTTTGTTTCAGAAAAAATTGGAATATCATTAATAGATATGCCAGAAATTGTCTCATTAGGACAATAATGAATATAAAGACTATCTTTAGAAATGTTCCATTCATTAATGGGTTTTATAAAATAAAACCCATTAATATCTTTATCAAGAACATTGACAATATTGACATTACAAAATTTTTGAGCTTCTATTGCGGCTCTATATCCCCAATATCCAGTATTTATATAATCAATATTACCTGTAGGTTTCTTTAATAAATTCATAGGAATTGCTGAAAATTGAGCACGTGCCCCTCCTTGACAAAAAAGAATAGTATAATTACTGGGCACATCTAAAAGAATTCTTAAATTTCTTTGTGTCTTTTGGGCCAACTCTTCAAATTCAGAACTACGGTGACTAATTTCCATAACAGATATGCCAAGATTATTCCAATTTAATAATTCTTCTTTTATTTGGTTTAAAACCGATTCTGGCAACATTGATGGACCAGCACTAAAATTAAATTTTTTTTTCATATAACTTTTGTGTTCAAATAATGTTAACAATCAATTATATCAATTAATACAATACAATAACAATATACGAAAAATTATCTCATGCAATTACCAGTAAACCAACTAAAAACACATGCATTAATTTCTAACTATTTAATTCATAAAATTCTCATACACCATTCAGTATAAATATTAATAATGAATATGAGTAATGCCATGCATATATGAATGTAATACCTTAGGTATTTTAATGCATCTATCTTTTTGTAATTGACAATTCTCTAGAATTGCTACTAATGTTCTACCTACAGCCAATCCAGATGCATTTAATGTATGTAATAACATTGTTTTTTTATAAATTTTATTTCTAAAACGAGCTTTTATACGGCGTGCTTGAAAATCTTTTACATTTGAACAAGAAGCGATTTCACAATAAGAATTATGAGTAGGTAACCAAACTTCTAAGTCATACGTTTTACATGAAGAAAAACTAATATTTCCTGCACATAATAACGTTTTTCTATACGGTAATTCAAGTAATTGTAATACTTGTTCTGAATGATTAGTTATTTCTTCTAATGCCTGAGTAGATTTATTTGGATGAACCATTTGCACTAATTCAACCTTATCAAATTGATGAGTTCGAATTAATCCATGTGTACGATAACCGTATGTGCCGGCTTCCAATCGAAAACATGGAGTATGAGCCACCATTTTAATAGGTAATTCATCTTCATTAACAATGATGTCTCTCATTAAATTAATCAACGGTACTTCTCCTGTCGGTATTAATGTATATGATTTATTTTTGATTTTACTACAATTGATATCAACGATAGACTGAGTATGAAACAAATCTTTATAAAATTTAGGCAATTGACCTGCTCCATATAACGAATCTGTATTTACTAAATAAGGTACATAATATTCTTGATATCCGTGATTTTTAATATGTGTATCCATCATAAATTGAGATAATGCCCTATATAAACGGGCTATTTTTCCTTTTAACACAATAAAACGACTGCCAGCAATTTTTGATGCACTCGATAAATCTATTTCCCCTATTAATTTACCTAATGTTACATGATCAATTGGCTTAAAATCATCGTATCTATTTAAATTCCCCCAACGCATAATCTCCACATTATCCTGCTCTGTAGTGCCATTAGGAATATTATCATCAGGGATATTAGGTAAGGATAATTGATATTGTTTTATTTTTTTTTGCAAAACCTTAATTTTGAATTTAATTGAGGTTAGCTGATCATTCAATAAATTAGCTTGTTTACACAAAGATTGAATATCTTCCTGTTGAGATTTAATTTTCCCAATAATTTTAGAAATAGATTTTTTATCAGATTGTATTTTTTCTATTTTTTTTTGCAAAACCTTACGTAAATTATTTTGTTGTCTTAATTCACTTGTATTTAATAAAAATTGCTTACGAGCTAATCTTTTATAAACCCAATCTGTATTATTATATAATAGTTTAGGATCTAACATATATAAAAATCCCATCTTTTATGTTATATAAAAATTATCTATATAAACATCATGTGATTATTATTGATAATAATCATAATATCTTGTACTAAAAATTAAAAATTTTCTTACATATTCGAATACTATTGATAATTATCAATCACAAATCTCAGTTTAAACCAACGTCTACTTCATTGGTATTCTACAAATAATAATGCATATAAGAATATATGCCTAAAATTTTGTCATTATTAAATTTAAATTAAACATACTATACAAAAACTCCCTAAAAATACAATCACTATTAATCATAGCTAACTCTAGCAACTATTAAATAACCAACTGTATACTGCGTAATTATATTGCGTAACATCAAATTCATATTTGAAATATTTACTCATATAATGAATATATATCCTAACATATTTAATCAAAAATAAAAAATCACATAAAAACTAAATACAGTCAAATTTAATTTCACAATATCTAGAACAATATGCCTTTCTGGATATTGCATAATATCATGATTATTCTCTAAATAAATTAATTCAATATAATACTTCCCCTATGGTACATATTAAACATTATTGAAAATTCATTAATTCAAAAAATATTTTTATCTTCTTTGATCATCTAATTGCATATCTTTAGAAATAAAAAAATTAAATTTATCTTTATCAATAAAATTAACGCACTGATTGGATAAATAATAATTAACACGTTGTCCATTTTCTTCCTCAACATTAATCTGATTAATGACTCCATCTTTATTAATTTGTATTGCACACTCTTTTATATGAAGAGAATTATCATGCATTGATTTTAAATAAAACCAATCTTCTTTCTGAAGAATAATATAATTTTGATATACAAATAAATTAGAACTGAATAGTAACTCTAAAAAAATATTTCCAGCAATTTGATTTTTTAAACAATATGCTACAACTTGTTTAAGTTTTGGCACATAAAACCAAACTGTCTGACCATCAGAGACCAAAACAAACTCCTCTGGATCAGTGAAATGCCAACGAAAAAGATTAGGTCGTTTTACCCATAATTCACCTCGAGCTATTTCTATATTTTCTTCATAATCAAAAAAATAAACTTTTTGAATAAAATTAACATAAAATTTATTTACTAAATTTAATCTATTTTGTAAAACAGAAGACGATGAAATAACTTGAGTTTGTATTGACTGTAACATGAACATGCTAAAACAAATATGTACTATTAACTTCCCTATACCATGGAATTTATTTGTCACCATGCCCCATACATATCTAAAATAAAAATCACTAAACATAATCACAATAAATTAATAGTGCTTCTGAGTTGTCCAAAATTTAACTACTGAACATATTTCTTCATCTTGTACACATGCGCCATGTATTCTAACAAGCATAGAAGAATTAGCGGGTAAGTATAACATATCTCCTTTTCCCAATAAAGACTCAGCTCCAGATTGCCCAAGAATAGTACGAGAATCTATTTTACTAGATACGGTAAACGCTATACGAGCTGGAATATTTGCTTTAATCAATCCAGTTATGACATTTACTGATGGTCTTTGTGTAGACAAAATCAAATGGATACCAGCTGCACGTGCTTTTTGAGTTAATCTAGTAATTAATACTTCTATTTTTTTATCAGTTAAAATCATCAAATCAGATAATTCATCTATAATAATGACAATATAAGGCAATTTTTTAGTTATCTCAAAACAAAATACATTATTCTCAATAGTATCTTGAGTAAAAATAGACTGTTCTACTTGATTATTGTAATTTTCTAAATTACGTACGTTTAATATAGACATCAATTTATATCGACGTTCCATTTCTATAATACATAATTGTAATATAGACTCAACATCGTTCACATCAGTAATTACTTTTTTTAAAAGATGAGGAATATTTGAATATACTGATAATTCTAGAATTTTAGGATCAATCATAATAAAACGTACCTCTTCTGGAGTAGATTTATACAGCATACTAATAATCATGGAATTAATTCCCATAGATTTTCCAGAACCAGTAGTACCTGAAACTAACAAATGAGGCATATTCCTCAAATCAGCAATCACAGGTATACCACAAATATCCTTACCTAGTGCTAATGCTAATGGAGAATTCATATTCCGAAAGTTCTCTGAACTAATTATTTCTTCTAAAAATACTATATCTCGATTTTTATTAGGAATTTCTAAACCAATATAAGGTGTTTCAGGAATTACCTCGATTACTCGAACAGCTCTAACAGATAAAGAACGAGCCAAATCTAATGATAAACCAGAAATTTTAGATGATTTTATTCCAGCAGATAAATTTAATGCAAATAAAGTAACTACTGGACCTGAAGTAATTTGCATCACCTTAGCTTTAATACGATACTCTAATAATTTACTTTCTATTAATTCAGCATCTTGTTCAAATTTAAAACTGTTTATCGATTTTTTTTTAACATTTGATATTAAAAGATTTTTGTTAGGTAAACCTAAGTTGATAGTATCATTATATTTCTTTTTAGGCACAATAATGGAATGATAATGGTTCATGTTATTTTGAGGTAATGTTTTTTTTTGTAAATTTGACTTGATAAATTTTGTTTTATCTCGATTTTTACGATTATGAAAAATACTATCAGACTTATGATTCATAAATTTGAATAAAGTATGATTGCGATTTACATTATTATTAAAAAGCATAAACATATTTTTAGAAAAAATTTTTTTTGAATAGCAATTAGATTTTTCATCAACATTTTTATTACTATAATTAATACGATCGAGTGTATTTATAAATTTAATACGATTGCTACAATAATATTGATTATTACCATCAACATTTAATTTAAATTGATCTGATTTAGGTATATTAATATGTTGTTGTTGATCTCTATTATTTAACCAATTCCATTCTACACACCCAAAGTTCATTGCTGAAGGTAATGATGAAATAATATTATTACAGATTGGAGAGTTAGTAAAACTAACAAACTGAGTACTTTTATCACAATTCTTGATTAAAAGTTTACTTATTTTACTCTGTCGATTAAAAAATTTTTTATACACAACATATTTTTTTTTAAAATAAATAGATGACATTATACTAGAACAACAAAAAACTTTCTGAACATAATAATTTAGTTTACTAATACTTGTTAGTGACTTACCAAAAATAATATGCAAAATATATATTATTTTTTTATATATTTTTGCTATTAAATTTAAAAAATTTTGATTAAAAAAATACATACAACCGATAATACTAATTGAAATTAAATTCATGATAATATAGTATAAAAAATATTGGGGAACTTTAATGATATTAAGTAATATACTACCTATAATTCCTCCAGGAGCAAAATAAAAAATATCATTCATAATTGATTGAGCACATACACAACATATGAGTAAAAATATAAATATTGCTATTAATTCTAAAAAAAAGATAAAAACAGGTCTGTTATTTTTATTTAAAAAAAATTTCCACAAGTAGAATAATATAAATAATGGCATAATATAAGCTACTACCCCAAATGAAAAAAATAAAAAATCAGCAATTCTAGCACCTACCTTACCTCCTATGTTACTACACATTAATTCATTGTAACCGATGTGTTGCATCCATCCAGGGTCTGCTGGATCAAAACTAAATAATATCATTACTATATATACAAATATAAAACCGAGTATAATAATACGTATCAATATCAAGTTTATCTCCAAAAATTATTTTTAATTAAATTGATATATTAATATCCAAATAAAAATTAATAAGCATTTTAACAAACTCTATACTACATTCATACATACGATCTTATAAAAATAAGAACATTATTATATCAATTCTTATTGTAAAATTACAAAATCTATGCTTTAAGCTCTAAGCAACTTATTATTGCAATATCAAATTTGGTTCAATCACAATAAATTATATATATAAACAATATTAAACAATATTTTTTTTATTAATGCTCATAAATTATTGATGCAATATACTGCCTATGCCATCAAATAAAACATAAATATATTTATGTACTATTACTATAAAAAATTATAAAATTTTAATTATATAAATAATAAAATCATCAAAAAGGAATATATTAATTATGAAAAATAAAAATAAACATTGTAAATTGCTTATATTAGGTTCTGGACCAGCTGGATATACAGCAGCAATTTATTCTGCTAGAGCTAATTTAAGCCCCATACTAATTTCAGGTTTAGAAATTGGGGGCCAATTAAGCACTACTTTGAGCATAGAAAATTGGCCTGGAGATTCAGAAAATTTAACAGGCCCGAGTCTTATGAATCGTATGAAAGCTCATGCAATTAAATTCAATACTAACATTATTGATGATCATATTATTAAAGTTAACTTCCAAAAACGTCCTTTTCAACTATATGGAAATACAAATCAATATACATGTGACTCTTTAATTATAAGTACTGGTGGATCTGCTCGAAGTTTAGGAATACCTTCCGAAATCAAATATAAAGGGAAAGGCGTATCCTCATGCGCTACATGTGATGGATTTTTTTTTAATAAAGAAACAGTTGCAGTAATTGGAGGAGGTAATACTGCAGTAGAAGAAAGCTTATACTTATCCAACATCGCTCACACAGTACATCTTGTACATAGACGTTCTCAATTTACATCAGAAAAAATATTAATTGATAGATTGATGGAAAAAGTATATAAAGGAAACATTGTGTTACATACTAATTGTATTGTAAAAACAATATTAGGTAACGATTTAGAAGTTACCGGATTGAGAATAAAAAATACTATTCTTTTAAAAGAATATACCATTGATCTAAAAGGGGTCTTTATCGCTATTGGATATAATCCAAATACTAGCATTTTTTGTCATCAACTGAAATTAAACGATAATGGATATATTTGTGTAAACTCTAAAAATGATAATAACAACGCCACTACAGCTACTTCTGTGCCCGGTATATTCGCAGCAGGAGATGTAATGGACTACATGTACCGACAAGCAATTACTGCTTCAGGAACAGGATGCATGGCTGCAATAGACGCAGAAAGATTCTTGTCCACCATACAAAATAACTAAAACAATTACCACTATATTAGCAATTATAACTATATGTTATAATATAACACATAATATAATAAAAATTAAATTATTAAATAATAATCATGATGAGACCCGATATAAAGTTACTCTACGTCTTATAATAAGAGATGTCATATGATAAAAGAAGAAAATATTGAAATGAACGGTATAGTATTAGACACTTTGCCTAATACTATGTTCAGAGTGCGTTTAGAAAACGGACATATAATTATGGCGCATATTTCCGGAAAAATTAGAAAAAATTACATTAGAATTTTAACAGGAGATAAAGTCACTGTAGAACTAACCCCATATGATTTGAGCAAGGGACGAATTATTTTTCGAAGCAGATAAAATAAATATAATACTTCACAATAAGAGATATAGCTGCAGCAAGTTATTGTGAAATTGTTATATTTTAACTTTATTGCTTATAATATAATTTCTGCTTTAATCCACCATGTTCGACCTGATTCATAAATAAGTTTTTTTGAGTTATATTGAGTTACATCATAATTATTTAAAAAATTATTTACATGTTCTCTATAAGTTTTATTCAAAATATTATCAATACCAACAGTATATGTATAATAATTAGGAATTCTCCATGCTAAATATGCGGATATTACCCCAAAACCTGGCGTATGCAATATATCTTGTGTATATTTTTTAAATAAAAAATTATAGGAACAAAAAGTAGATAAAAACTTTTCTATATATTGCGATGATGAGACCAATCTCCATAATATTCCTAAATTATAATTTTGTTTTTTAAATTGACATGTAAATTTCCCTTCTAAAGGAGGGATAGTAGGTAATATACATTGATTATCCTTATTTATACCCCAAGCCCATGATATATTACTTTTACCAAGCCAATAATCATTTAATTTATAACTTACACCCATTTCAGTCCCACATATATTAGCATTCGAATTCTTCATACAATCAACAATATTGTCCTGTATCAAATTACTATCAACATTATTGTTATATTTATAACAAATAAAATCTTTTATATACCCTATATAAGACGTTATCCATCCATCTATTTTTGTTTTTTTTAAATGAGCCCCCATATCTATCTGAATAGTTTTTTCAGGCTTTAATTGAAAAATTAGATTCTTACTTTTTATATTGTCATTAAACCTATTTAATATCAATTCCCAATAATCAGGCAAACGTTGACATACACCTACTCCAAGATAATATAAAAATTCCGGATAAATAACACCTTCATATCTCATAAACCCAGCTGGATATGTCACATCTCTATAATACACAGCATAACAATCATCGTGTATATCAACAACACTATGTTCTATTCTAATTCCTCCGATAATTTTTTTATTTGGTAACATATTAAAAATAAATTCATTAAATATTCCTGAATCTAAAGAATAATTATGTATTTTAGAATCACACATCAATTGAGTATTTTTTCTATATTGATTAATTTGAATATCAATGCCGCTATAAAACTGAAAATTTTCCCATTGACATGTAATAAAGCCTCGAGACCCCCATAAAGACCGTTCTACATCATTAACATTAGTTTTACATTGAGTAGAACAACAATAATATTGTTTTGGAATCAATGTCGATGATAAATTTTTAACAAAAGATACCGTAGAATCAATCATGATATGATGTATATGATGATACCAGGATTGAATTTCAATTGAATTTAAAACATCATTAATACCTGGGGTTTCTATTCTAAATCCATAACTTTCTCTAGCAAAACATAATCCATCCATACCTGTAACTGCATAATTTACTCTAGAATTCCCTTGACCTAAATTAATATCTATAAATGTATTAGATCTAAAATTAAATGATAAAATAGCATCTGCACTCCACTTGTACCACGCAGAATGCACTGGGTGATTATTGCCATCATAATAATTTCCAGAGTAATTACAATTACCTATCAATCTAATATAGCCATATTTGTTACCTAATATACTGTCTATATTTCTATATATGCTATCATTCGATCCAACAATCATACTACTACAAGTTTTGATTTGTGGTGAATTAAAATGGGGATGATAACGCCGAAATTGTAAAATACCTCCTGAAGTTACTGGCCCCCATAACACCGTTTGAGGACCTTTAATTATATTTAAAATATCAAAAGTCTCCGGAATAATATAAGCGGTAGCAGGATCCATGCCAGAACAACAAGCTCCAATTATTTCACCAGAATCCGCTAAAATACGTATTTTGGAACTAGTTATTCCTCTTAATACAAAATTATTATTAGTCCCCCCATTACGAATCATAGAAAATCCTGGTATATTTTTCAAATAATCAACAGAATCAGTAATAAATGAATAATGTTGTAATGATTTTATAGAATCAGACACAGAAATCAATGAAGTATTTACTTCAGCAATGATAGTAACAACTTTGTTATTTTTACTATCTTTAAATAACGGAGGAAATTTTTTACAAGTAAGCGTTGAAGACGTTTTATGTTGCAATGAACCAGATGATAAATAATCATCATTGGCGTAAATGTTATTAGTTATGCATAAAATGCATATACATGTCGCTATATATAAAACAAAATAAATTACGCTTTTTAAAAAATCATTAGATACATATTTCAGTATCACTATATCCTCTTTTTTTATATAATTATCATTATTATACTTTCATATGACTAATAATTAGTTATATATTAAAAAATATTTATTTTTAACCCTTAATTATGTAAAACAATTTTTATATATTATTCTGATTGTTATACTTTAATGTTATAATAACGTAACATACTTATAAGAGTCTATCAAAATATATAATATATACTAGATTTTTAAGATATCTTATTGTATTCTTTTTAATTAATTAATAAGTAAATAACGGATACCTTAAGGGGCCGTATTTTAAAAGATATACATATGCTCTTTATATGACATATATATAATTCTTAGTTTGTTTATGTGTAAATGGGAATTATTAAATGCAATATATTATTCATTCGAATATAATTTTTGATACTACAGAATATATATTAAAATCATTACACAATGACAACAATTTAATAAAATTATCTAATTCTTCTGGCCGAATTTTAGAAGAACTGATCAAACATCGTCATACCGGATCCCCAGTTACTCGAGAACACTTATTTACAGTAGTGTGGAAATCCTACGGGTTAGAACCATCTCATGGAAACTTAAATCAACAAATTAGTTTAATAAGAAAAAATTTAGCCATTTTTGGAGTAGATTCATCTTCTATTCTAACTATTCCTAAACGAGGATTAAAATTAAATAATCAACTAACAATAAAACAAATAGAAAATGATCCCGAAAATAATTATATTTCCCCGAATCAATATGCTCATGATTCTACCAAATCCAACATTGACAAAAACGACAATATTACATCACGTAACTCTAATCCGTTTCATACTCAAACCTATATAAAATACATTATTACCTTAATAATTACACTATTTTTTGTATTTACCATAGGTTTTATATATCTATACAATAAAACCAACAGTATCAAATTATACTGTTGTAAAGAAATCAATTCATGTAATATCTGTACTTTTCCTATTATATCAGAATTCGAGTTTCAAAACAATGAAACATAATATCTTAAAACTATTTAAGTATAAATTAAAAATATAAAAACTATTATAATGCTACTCTGTATATAAAAACACGTATCATTTATATACATAAATCATTATTTCTCATACATATAAAGACAATTTTTTCTAATTTACTAAAATTATTATCATGGTGATTAATTAATAAATAACTTCATTAAATTATCTTCTATATACTTAATAGAAATTAATTTAAATATTCACTTGCATCACAATATTGTTCTATACATCAATGTTTAGCATAATTTTTATTATTTAACATATACACAGAATTCACTTTAAATAAATAACGATACGCTTGAACAGAAGGATGATGATATTGAATATACTGGCAAAATTGTTTTGAATTAAGTTTATTAATTTTTTTTATAGCTTGGGTATGATCTAACGTAGAAAAAATTTTTAACAATGCCCCCAGTCCATTCACATACGCCACTATCATAGCATATCGTCTAGTTTTCAAATTCATTATATCTGCTAGCTGGTTTTGTAATATATATAAATAAGCAGTACCTAATTCAATATTAGTGACTGCATTTTTTAATTCTGCAACACTAGGCTGTCCAAGCCGTCCTTTCAACCGATAAATATCTTTACCAGCAGTATCTGCCTTTATTTGCATTAACCCAACAGCATTAGATTTACTAACTACGTTTGGATTATAATTAGATTCTACTTGAATAATAGATTTTATTAATAACGCATCTACACCATATAATTTAGAGTAATAATTTATATGTTTATCATATGTTTCTGATAAACTAATTTGTTTTTTTGAATTAGAATAATTGTTTGTTTGTTGTTTTAAAAAACATAATGTTTCTTGATTGTTGTTCAAACGAGGTGAAATCATTATGCATCCCGGTATTATTATTATTAAAAAAATAATATATACTAAATAAAATTTCATTTAAATATTTGAATTAAAAATAATATTTTTCTATACTTACAATTGAAATTAAGATTATATTACGTATCATTATTAAAAAATAAATAACTTAACGATCATTTTAAAATAAATATGTATTTCAATACAATTGAATATATATACTTCTCATGCATCAAACTAATATCAATAAATTTAATTCAATAATTTATTAAAAATTTTCTATTTGTAGAAACGATTCAATGAGTATTAATCAATTAAGTAAAACATAACTATTATAGCCTATTCATAACTCATCTAATTTTTCATAACACATGATACAACTATTCACTAGAATAATGATATTATATCATTAATTTTTCGCATAACTTTAACTAATTAAATAGCCTTGTCATGTTTTTATAACACAAAATATTTAAAATAATATAAATACAAATTATGTAAAGAACATATAAACATTACGTCATAACCAATCATATCTATCATAATTATTTATACATATATATAAATTGATAATAAAATAACTTATAAATATAATATTTTATTATAAATATACAAATATATACATGTTAATATGTATTAATAAAACAATTTATTATATTATTATGTAAATATCTAAAATATTTACATTGTAAACAGAAAATTAATTTAAAAAAATAAATATATGTTACAGTACTTACTTAAAATAATTTAAAATATTTTATTTTTTATATGTGAGTTATTTAATAAAAATATTACAATTATGATTATATATACAATATTCCATATTAATTCATGAAAAAAGTTATTGTAGGCATATCTGGAGGTGTAGATTCATCAGTGTCAGCGTGGTTATTAAAAAAAAGAGGATACAAAGTTGAAGGACTGTTTATGAAAAATTGGGAAAATGATGATACTCAAGAATTTTGTGCTTCAAAATCTGATTTGATAGACGCATGTTCTGTTTGTAATACTCTTAAAATACCTCTACACACCGTCAATTTTTCACGAGAATATTGGAACAATGTTTTTAAAGTATTTTTAAAATTATATAATATTGGACTAACACCTAATCCTGACATTTTATGTAACAAAGAAATTAAATTTAAATATTTTTTAGAATTTGCTATTGAAGATTTAGGAGCAGATTTTATAGCTACAGGACATTACGTACGGCGCATAAATTTTAACAATAAAATTAGTCTCATACGGGGAATTGATCTTAATAAAGATCAAAGTTATTTTTTATATACATTGAATCAGCAACAACTCAAACATTGTTTATTTCCTATAGGAAATTTTACTAAATTAAAAGTACGAAGTATTGCTAAAAAGTTGAATTTAATTACAGCAAATAAAAAAGATTCAATGGGAATCTGTTTTATTGGAAAACGTAACTTTAAAAAATTTCTTAGCAATTACATACCAATACAACCAGGTCCAATAGTTAATGTACATGGTTATAAAATTGGCACGCATCAAGGTGTCCCTTTTTATACAATAGGACAAAGAAAGGGATTAAATATAGGAGGAATAAAAAATAGTAACGGAAAACCATGGTATGTAGTAGATAAAAAAATTGAAAATAATTCACTAATTGTAGCCCAAGGGATTAATCATCCATGCCTGATGTCTAATCAATTTGTTGTTCAACAAATATTTTGGATTGAAGAATGTATATTAACATCACCTTTACAATGTTCCGTCAAAACCCGATATCGACAACCAGACTCTAAATGTTATATATTTCCTATATCAAAAAATAACTTAAGAATCATTTTAAAATATCCCATAACAGCAATTACTCCCGGGCAATCAGCTGTTTTTTATTTAAACGAGCGTTGTTTAGGAGGGGGAATAATTACAAAACACTTTCCATTAATGAGCACACAATAAATTAAAATTAATTTTTTAACTATTATCTAAATAGTACTATGTTATTAAACATAGAGATTTTTTATCTTTTTAGAAAAATTTTTAGATTAAAAATATGTTTTTAAGTATATTACCACAAAATAATCGTATAAAAATAAAATAAATATTTTATGAAATCATAAAATCAACTAAAAGGTACATATGTGATCAAATACTCTCCTTTAACTGCAATATCTCCGATCGACGGACGTTATCATAATTATACCCACTCATTAAGAAATATTTTCAGCGAATTTGGTTTTCTAAAATTTCGAGTACAAATTGAAATTTGTTGGTTGAAAAAAATATCCAATACACAAGAAATCACGGAAGTTCCTATATTTACTGAAACTGAACATAATTTTCTTAACAACTTAGTCGATGACTTTAGCATAAAAGATGCAAAATACATAAAAAAAATAGAACGCGTAACAAACCACGATGTCAAAGCTATAGAATATTTCCTAAAAGAAAAAATTAACGTAGTTCCTAGTTTAAAAAAGAAGATAAATGAATTCATTCATTTTGCTTGCACATCAGAAGATATTAATAACCTTGCATATGGATTAATGTTAATTCATACTAAAAACATAATTATATTACCGATATGGAGAAAAATTATTAATTCAATTAAACAGTTAAGTATAAATTACAAAGAGATTCCAATACTTTCTAGAACCCACGGACAACCAGCTAGTCCATCTACTATGGGAAAAGAAATGGCTAATGTTGCATATAGATTAATTCGACAATTTCATCATTTACAATTAATTAAAATTTTAGGTAAAATAAATGGAGCAGTTGGAAATTATAATGCTCATATTATAGCATATCCACGTATAAACTGGAGAAAATTCGATGAAGAATTTGTTACGTCTTTAGGGATATCGTGGAATCCATATACAACTCAAATAGAACCACATGACTATATAGCTGAAATATCCGATTGCATTGCTCGATTCAATACTATTTTAATAAATTTTAATCAAAATATATGGGGATATATTTCTTTAAATTATTTTACGCAAAAACATGAAAGTTATGAAATTGGCTCATCTACTATGCCTCATAAAATTAACCCTATAAATTTTGAAAATTCTGAGGGAAATTTAGGATTATCAAATGCTATTTTGAAGCATTTTTCTGAAAAATTACCAATATCTCGTTGGCAAAGAGATTTAAGTGATTCTACTGTTTTAAGAAATTTAGGAGTAGCTATAGGATACTCTTTAATTTCTTATTATAATACCTTACAAGGAATAGACAAATTAATAATTAATGAAAAATATTTATCACAAGATTTAAATAAAAATTGGATGATATTAGGCGAAGCATTACAAACAGTAATGAAACGATACAATATCCATAATGCATATGAACGCACAAAAGATTTCATGTTTAATTATAGTAACAATATTAATGCAAATTCAATAAAATCATTTATTGATTCATTACCGTTACCAACAATAGAAAAAAATAGGCTTAAAAAAATTACCCCATCTGATTACATTGGATTAGCATCTATTTTAGCATCAGATATAGAAAAAATAAAATAAAAATCAGCACTTACTTATGTTTTAATTTATACACATGCACATACATTATGTGTGTGTAATAACGATGATTAATTATGTCCCTTCTTAAAAAAAATGAAGGGAGTTTAATCTACCACTGTAACACAGCTCAATAAAATATAATGGTAATTTATCTTAATATTCGAAACAAATTAATCTTTCGTACTTTTAATGATCCATACCAACTAATTAGAAAACCTAATAATAACACTACAATCAATAACAAATATATATCTAAGATATGCACTTGAACTGGTAAAAAATCAATAAAATATACTGATTTAGCATCAAAATTAATTTTAAATAAATTAATATATCTAGCGCCAAAATTTTTTAAGATTAAAGAAACCAATACTCCTAACCCAACACCAATTACACTAGAGACACAATAAATAAGAAATCCATACCATAAAAATATACGTTGAATTAATATAGCCTGAGCACCGATTGCTCTTAATACAGCGATATCATAATTTTTATGTTTTGTTAATAAAATTAACACTGTGATTACACTAAAACATGAAACCCCTATAATTAAAATTACAGATAAGTATATAATTATACGAACTATTTGAATATCATGATAAATATATCCATACATATCTATCCAACTGCTTATTTTAATATTTTTATTAATCATAAATTTCATATTTTTAATTATTTTTTTTATATGAAAAACATTATTTACTGAAAATTCTATCCCGTCCACACCTAATCTATTATTGTAATAATTTTGAGCATCTAACAAAGATATAATGGCAAGGCTATTATCCAAATAGCTATGTAATTTTAATATTCCAGAAACTTGTAAGGATACTTGTTTAGTTAAGGCTAACCTATTATCTAAATTAAAATTATTAACTAAAAAAACAGTAATCCAATCACCTTCTTTAATATTTAAAGCTATTGATACTCCTTCCCCCAAAATAATTTGATTTTTATTTTCACAAAAACGCTTCCAAGAATCTTTTTCTATAAAATTAGTTAATACATGATCATATATATTTACATTATTTAACAAATTTACACTTTTTATATAAACCAAGTGCCATTTATTATGAAATTTAATAATACTAGAAAAATGAATATAAGGACTAGCATTAATAACCTGAGGGATTTTTATTACATATGTTAGTATTTCTTTCCAATTAATTAATGGAATATTATTAACTGTAGTAATTTCTCCGTGTGGCACTATTGACAAAATACGCTTACTTAATTCATATTCAAAACCGTTTATTATACTGAAAATAATTATAGATACAGCAATACCAACACCTATTACAATAACAGAAACCAAAGATATCAAAGAAGCCAAAATATTTCGTTTACCCCCTTGATAAAATCGTAATGCAATCCTTAAAGATAAAAACATGATTTTAAAATATAATTCTAAAGATAATTATTTTGTATATTTTTCAATACTCCATTTGATAAAATAAAAATTTTATGGCACTTTCGAGCTAAATTTGGATCATGAGTTGCTATAACAAAAGTTGTATTATAACTTGAATTTATTTTTTTTAATAATTCAAAAAAATTATCTGAATTCTGTTCATCTAGATTTCCCGTTGGCTCATCTGCTAAAACTAAAGCAGGATTATTAATAATAGATCTAATAATTGCTATCCTTTGACTTTCTCCTCCAGATAATTCATGAGGATGATGATTGCTTCGATCTTGCAATCCAATTAATTCTAATAAAATTTGAGCCTTTTTTTTTGCTATATTTAATTTCATTCCTCCAATTAATAATGGCATTGCGACATTTTCTAAAACAGAAAAATCTGATAATAAATGATGAAACTGATATATAAACCCTATACGCTTATTTCGTATGAACGCGCAATTCTTATCAGATAATTTATTTAAAGCATATCCCTCAAAAAACACATCACCTGAATTTGGCTTATCTAAACCTCCCATTAAATGTAATAACGTGCTTTTTCCAGATCCAGATGTTCCCATAATAGCAATAATCTCATTATATTGCACAGAAATAGTAATACAATTTAATACTTTTATTGAAAATTTAGGACATTCATAGTACTTTACTAATTGTATACAATTTAATAACACAGAATTAGTACGCTCTTTTTTAACCATGACGCAGTATCTGGATTGCTCGAATAGACGACATCCTCCAAGCAGGAAATAATATAATCAATAAATTTAATACACAAATTATTATGATTATACTGAATATTTGAATATATTGTATTTCTACAGGAAAATATATTTTTTCTGAAGAAATATTAAAAAATAATAATATTTGATTTAATTTTATAGAAAATAATAATCCTAAACCAATGCCTAATACTATTCCAATAATACTATTACTCATACCTTGCATGATAAACAATATTAAAACTTGACTGCGATTAAATCCACATGTTTTTAATATTGCTATTTCTTTTTGTTTTTCTACTATCGATAAAACTAAAAAAGCAACAATATTACATCCAGATATAATGATTATTAAAATAAATAATAAAAACATTATACTTTTTTCCATTTTTATAGCTTGAAATAATGATCCTTTATATTCACGCCAATCTTTCCAAATCCAATCTTTAGGAATATCTAAATAATCAAATTTATTAAGTTTAAAAGGTTCATGTACCCATATTCTCCAACCCGTGACGCACCGATCAGGATAATGTAATAAAACCGCAGCATCGTCTTTATGCATTAATACCTGATTCGTATCAAACCCTCCGTTATTAGAAAAATAAATATCTGATATTGTAAACAGTCGTTGACTAAAAAGACACCCAATAGGAGTAATTTGATTAACCGATGGAACAATAATACGAATTTGATCATTTATTTTTACTGATAATTTTTGAGCTAATTCTGATCCAATAATAATATTATACTCCCCTGATACTAACTTAGTTATATTATTATTTTGTTTTAAATATTTAGATAATGGCTCAAAATGGTTAGGATCAATTCCTAATAGCATTCCTAAAGATATTTCTTTAAGGCCTTGCAATATAATATTAGAAATAACTAATGGTTTAAAATATGCTATGTTATCTGACATTTCGTGAAATAAAAAATTAGGAATATTGTTTACATGTGTATACCCTGAGGAAGAAGTAATTAAAATATGAGGGGTTAAATATAAAAGATTTTTTTTTAACTCACTCTCAAATCCATTCATTACAGATAATATTATTATCATTACTGCTATACTAAGCATAATAAAAATGCTAGAAACCCAATAAATATATCGACTAAATTGATTTATTGTTTTCCCAAAAATATACCGAAAAGCGATAAAACATACTACAGCAATATGCATACTATTTTACTAAAAAATATTTAATTTTGAAAATATTGATCCAATTTTATTAAATAACTCTTTAAATATTAAGCATACGTAATCTAAAAACTATACTGCATTATTATTTAGTAATATAAAAAAAATATAATCAACATATTTTACATTACAATGACATATCATCATTACTTTTTATATTATTAACAACACGTAAAATTTCCCCAGTATTAGATGATAGCAATTGTAATTCTACATTAAATCCTTGCATATCTCCATCATAGATATTACCATAAATTATATAATCAGCTTTTAAATAATTCGCTACTTTCACAGAAAATTCATAAGAATTAACAACATCTTCATAGGAAACTTCTAATTCTCGATATATATGATACAATTTATTTAAACTTATAATAGTATACGTATCATTATTATTTTCCAAAATCAAATTAATCAAAATATTTGTAATATTGATTGTTTGTACCACCCTACTGCTATTGTTTTTAAAAATATTTATTAACACAGAACTATTATAATTAATATTATCCTTAAAAAAGGATACATCCTGTAACATTTTATACAAAATAATTTTCCAATTAACTACTATCATACTCTCAATAACATCATGCAATTCAGAATTTACTGTTTTAATAATAACTGCAATCGCTATATTATCAACAATACACATGCCAATATTAATAAAAAAAACTATACTAAAAACTAATCCAGTATTTTTTCTCATATCTACAACATAATAATATACTACTTATCAAAGGATAAAATCCTGTTACATTTTTAAACTAAAATCATTGCAATGTAATGAAAAATAATTTTAAAAAAATATATAAATTAATTAAAACGATATGATTAATAATCTTGATGTAATAATGGACCAAGTAATTTACCTCCTAATAAATGCATATGTAAATGATAAATTTCTTGACCAGAATTTTTATTACAATTCACTATTAATCTATAACCTGAAATATTTATATTTTTTTTAGCTGCTATTTTTGATGCTACTAAAAACAATCTCCCCAAAGTTATTTCATGTTCAACTTTTACATCATTTACGGTAGGAATTAATATATTCGGCACAATTAAAATATGAATAGGAGCTTTCGGATACAAATCATAAAATGCAGTAACTAAATCATCTTGATATACGAGATCAATTTTTACCTTTTTTTGAATAATATCTATGAATGGATTATTTTTTTTCATTAATTTCCTTTAAATAACAAACATTATTACACAACAACAACTTACTATATAATTAATACATTATAATTCGACGCGAAATAATTCACAAAAATTAGATGTAGTAATAGATGCTATTTCATCTAGAGAAATTTTCTTTATATCAGAAATATATCGAGCAATATCATATACATAAGCAGGTTGATTTTCTAAACCTCTATAAGGAACAGGAGTAAGATAAGGAGAATCTGTTTCTAATAACATTCGATTCTCTGGTACGTATTGAATAACTTTTTTAAAATTATCAATATTTTTAAATGTTACCATCCCAGAAAAAGATATATAAAAATTCATATTCAATAAAATTCTAGCAGAATCTATATCGTCGCAAAAACAATGAAGGACCCCTTTACATTGTTTAGCCCCTGTTTCATTTAATAAAATTAAAACGTCTTTCATAGCATTACGACTATGCACAACCAACGGCTTATCTATATTTTTAGCAATATCTATATGTTGGCAAAATATTTCTTTTTGTACATTTTTATTACTTATGTTATGATAATAATCTAATCCTGTTTCTCCAATAGCTATTACATTATCGTTAAAAACAAAATTATTCAATTTATTTAAATCCACTCTTTTAATGGTGAAATCACATATATTCATTGGATGAATACCACAAGAAAATAATACATCTTTTCTATATCCAACAAATTGGATCATATTTTCATAATCTGATAAATCAGTACTGACTGATAAGACTAATTTGACTCCTTTTTGATATGCTTTACTTAAAACATCTGATATATCTGCATGAACATTATGATAATTTAATTTATTAAGATGACAATGAGAATCAATCAAAAACATAACATTAAATACTCCATAATTGAGAACATGTTTCTACTAAATTTTGTTCCCAGTGTAATAAACGACAAGTTAATAATAATTCATGATTAATACTATCAAATTTTTGAAAATAATGAAATAAAATTAACCATTGTTTTAATTGCTCATGTAAAGCGAAAACACTCCACTGCATAGATACAATATAAATCAATTTTAATTGATCTAAATTTATAAAAAAATCTTCTTGAATGCCTTGTTTGTATTTTAATGCATCTAAAAGTACAGTTATCAACCAGCACACAGATACATTCATATATTTTTTAGAATTCAAAAGTGACAACAATTGTAAATAAGATTTATTTTTACACACATTCTTAAGAATATCATACAATCCTAAACGATAATTCCACATATCCGACGATTTTAACATAAATTTAGCTAATATAGGAGATCCATAATTTAATCTTAAAGCAGTCCTAATAGATACATTATCATTATTACCCCCTTCTTCTTGTGTTTTTATCCATTTTAATCCTATATGTTCTGGAGGAGATAAAATAAACCACCTCATACATCGACTTCTTATAGTTGCAGGAATATACATATACTCTCTAGTTTTTAAAAAAAAATAAGTATTTATAGGCGGTTCTTCTATAATCTTAAGAAGTAAATTGACAGATTCAGCATTTAAGTATTCTATATATTTTATAAAAACAACTCTCACCTTATTATATATAGTGTGTTCATAAATCGAATTTATACAAATTTTTATTAAATCTGTATTTATAGTTGGAGCGTGATTTTGCAAACATAATTGATAATAATTGGGATATTGTTCGATATTCATTAAATAACAATGATGACAAACATCACAATATTCCATATTAATAGGGTTTTCACAAATTAACCAACGAGCAAGAAATTCAATTAATCTATCCTCACCATTATCCCATTTACTACTAAAAAGCATCGCATGATGCCCCTTATTTATGCAGTAAGAATGTAAAATCCGATAATAAATAGTTTTTAACCACGGATACCACTGTATTTTCATATTAAATTTATTTAAACCAATTATATAGCCATACATCCAAATATTGATAAATAGATCGAGAAACTATTTCTAAACTTTGATTGGCATTAATTGTAATAATATTTTTTTGAATAGCAGCAACTTTCTTATAATATTCTCGTACTTTATAAAAAAAACTCAAAGGTTCTTTTTCAATACGATCTAACTTGTCTCTATTTTTTACACGCAATAAACTAATTTCTGGAGCAATATCTAGATAAAATATTAAATGTGGAAATAAATTATTTATTACACTTTTAGATAATAAATACAAAAAAAATTCATCAACCCCCCGACCTCCACCTTGATATGCAAAAGAAGATAAATCAAATCTATCTCCAATAACCCAATCACCTTTAGTCAAAGCTGGTTTTACAATGTTTTCTAATAACTGAGAACGTGCTGCATATAACATCAACACTTCTGTCATATTAGTAATAGATTCATCTATAGCGCCATTCTTAATTAAGAATCGTAACGAATCTGAAATTTTTGTACCTCCCGGTTCATGAACAGTGATTAAATTAGTAATATTATTATTATTAAAATATTGGACTATTTTAGAAACAATAGTAGTTTTACCCGATCCATCTAATCCCTCAACTACAATAAATTTATTATTCATACTATAGATAATTGATAAAATACACAGCCATTATAATTGATTAAATCTAAACCTCTCGGGTAAATTTAAAATATATTACTACACCTTTGTTTCTACAACATCATTTTTAATAATTTAATGCATATAATTTTTTTAAAAATAATTATGTAATTTACACCATCACTTTTTCATATTTTACACAAAAAATACAACAAACTCTTTTTTTATAAAAAAGATAATTAGTTTATTATATGAAATTTTAATAAATTTAATAATGTTTTATCAGAATAAAAATAATTATTGATGACATTTACAGATGCTAATGGTAATAAAGAATTAGTAATAAACACTTCTTCCATTTCTTTTAAATGTTCTATTCCTACCATTACTTCTTGTACAACGTAACCTAAATCAGGTAATATTTTTAATATCACTTGCCTAATCACTCCATTTACCCCTGCATGATGCAAATAAGGAGTAAATACTTTATTTTTTTTACGCCAAAAAATATTAGCACTACAACATTCAACAATATTGTTTTCAGTATCTAATACTAATACATCATCAATATTTTTTTTATTTCGATATATTTCTGAGGCAATTAAAACTTGTTCTAAACGGTTTAAATGTTTAATTCCTGATAAAAGAGGATTTCTCGATAATCGTATAGAACTTATTTTTAAACGCACACCAGAATAACACAACTTTTTATAATGTTCAGAACACGGAAGAACACGAATAATACGTAATATTTCCAATTTATCATCAAAACCATATCCATACACTACTCTATCATAACTCATTCGAGTTATGATAATTTTTATTATTCCATATTTACTATAATTTGCCGCTTTTAAAATTTCTTTGTATAAAATATGAAAATTTACATTATCAAACATTAATCGTCGGGCTGACAAAATCAATCTATCCATATGATAACTAAGCCATTGCACTTCTCCTTTTTTAATTTGAGAAGTTGTAAAAAATCCGTCTCCAAAATGTAAAGCACGATTATTTAACGATATTTGCGTTTGTAAAACTCCATTAACCCAATACATTTTATATTCATTAATAATATCAATAGTAAAATCAAACTCTTTTTACGTTTAAATACCTGTATTTAAATATTATATTAAACGCTTCTTAAGAATATTTGTATTTTGTAATTAAAATAATACTCAAAAACAAAAATTAAAATTCATACATTCATTATACTATTTTACAAAATTAAAAATTAATATGACTATACAATTGTAATTTCTAAAAATTCAACACTTAATTCCTGGACGTAATATACATATTTTAAATTCAATAATAAAATAATTTTGATTCATTCATATATTATATAACTAGATTAGTTTGTTGTGATTAACATTAATAAAATCTATAGCTGATTGAACAGTGGTAATTTTTTCTGCTTCTTCATCTGGAATTTCTATATCAAATTCTTCTTCTAATGCCATAACTAATTCTACAGTATCTAACGAATCTGCTCCTAAATCATCAATGAATGAAGCATGATTTACTACTTCTTCTTTTTTCACTCCTAATTGCTCGCTAATTATAGCTTTTACTTTTTCTTCAACAGTACTCATACTTTTATCCTATCAAAGTGATACCATAAATTTATTTTCAATAACTAATTGAAATAAATCTTTAATATATATTCTCGTTTTAATAAAAAAACATCTATAATAAATCAAAATAAATAATTAAATTTATTACCAAATAGTGGTTATTCAAATAAATTACTTCATCCCATATACATTCCTCCATTTACATGTATAGTTTGGCCGGTAATATAACTTGAATCATCAGATGCAAAAAATACTACCGCATTAGCTACATCTTTAGGATTACCAAAACGACGTATTGGAATTTTAGATAAAATATTCTCTTTTTGCTTATCAGTCAAATTTTTTGTCATATCAGTATCAATAAACCCTGGAGTTACCACATTCACAGTAATACCCCAAGACGCCACTTCTTTGGCTAATGATTTTGTAAATCCAATTAAACCTGATTTGGCTGCTGCATAATTTACCTGACCAACATTTCCTATCATACTTACTACAGAACTTATATTAATAATCCTACCATAATGATTTTTAATCATTGGTTTTATTACTGCCTTAGACATTCTATATACCGCATTGAGATTAACATCTATTACTGATTTCCATTCATCGTCTTTCATGTATACCAGAATATTATCTTGAGTAATACCAGCATTATTGACTAATATATCTATATGACCAAATTCCTTATGTATTTCTTGTAAACAAAAATTAATTGAATACTGTTTAGTAACATCTAAACAAACCCCCTTTCCTTTGCTACCCAAATACATATTAATATTTTTTACACCACCTTCATCAGTAGCTGTACCTATCACTGTAGCCCCATAACTTACAAACAATTCAGAAATAATTCTTCCAATTCCTTTTCGAGCTCCAGTTACTAAAATATTTTTTTTTATAAAAATCATCTGTATATATGTTCCTGTTTAATAATTTTTCAAATAAGAAATAATTAATTTTTTACACACATATTTATCGCTGTTAATAATCTATTAATATTATTTATCGATAAACTAAATATATTATCATACATAGATCTCTGTATTAATTGAGTTAATACCTTTCCAGGGCCCATCTCTAAAAATTTTTCAATATTGTTACCAATAATTTTTTGAATAATTTCATGCCAACGCACTGGGGTATACAATTGACGTATTAATGCATCACGAATCGCTAATGGCTCTGATTCAATTGATACATCAGTATTATTTATAATTGGTATTTTAGGTGGATAAATCTTTACCTTTTTTAAAGCTTCTTTAAATTTATTAACCATTGGTTTCATTATAATACAATGCGATGGCACACTAATTGGCAAAAATTTAACATATTTTGCTCCTGCTTTTTTACAAAATAAATTTACTTTTTCTACTGCTTTTATGTGTCCTGAAATAACTATATTGCCAGGAGCATTAAACCCAGCAGGAGCAACAATTTGATTGTATATAGATTCAGTCATTTTACAAAATTCAATTACAGTATCATTATTTAACCCAATAATTACAGACATAGCTCCATCTCCATATGGAGATACTTCTTGCATTAATTTACTTCGAACCATTATTAATTTTACTGCAGATAATAAATCTATACTTTCAGAACACACTAAAGCAGAATATTCTCCTAAACTGTGACCAGCCATTAAATTTGGTATTTGCCCTCCTTGTTCTCTCCATACCCTCCAAATAATCACCGAAGCCGTTAAAATAGCTGGCTGAGCGTAACAAGTTTTATTTAATTTGGTAATAGGCCCATATTGTGTTAATCTCCATATATCATAATTTAAAATTTCCGACACCTCATCAAAAATTTTTCGTACTAATTTGTAACGAGTAGCAAAATCTGATAACATACCCAAATGTTGTGATGATTGACCAGGAAACACCACAGCTAAAGTCTTATCTTTAGTATTCATATATTATTTATATTTCCTTTAATATTAATGTATTTTATAAACGTAATAAAACCGATCCCCACGTAAGTCCAGCCCCGAATGCTTCTAATAATAGTAATTGATTTAATTTAATACGTCCATCTCGAACAGCTTCATCTAATGCTAAAGGAACAGAGGCAGCTGAAGTATTTCCATGTTTATCAAGTGTAATTACTATTTTTTTCATATCTATATTCAATCGTTTAGCAGCTGCTGAAATAATTCTTAAATTGGCTTGATGAGGTATTAACCAATCTAATTCATCTTGATGTAGATCATTTTCTTTTAAAGTTTCCTGCACAATATGTGTGCACACAGAAATAGCCATTTTAAATAATTTATTGCCAGCCATTGTTAAATGTACAGAAGAACAAGAATTATTAAATCTGTTATAATTAGGAAGAGTGAGTAGATGTCCATATTTTCCATTTGCATGCAAACGTGTAGAAATAATCCCAGGGTTTTTTGAACGACCTAATATTACTGCTCCAGCTCCGTCTCCAAATAAAATCAACGTACCTCGGTCTTTAGGATTTAAAGAATGACTTAAAATATCTGAACCTACAATTAACGCATATTCTGCAGTACCGTGCTTAATATATTGATCCGCTACATTCAATGCATATATAAAACCAGAACAAGCTGCTGATAAATCAAAAGCAATAGTATCACGTATATTCAAATCACGTTGAATCTGACAGGCTGAGCTAGGAAATGCATGACTAGAAGATGTTGTAGCAACAATAATAACGCCTATTTTATTAGGCTGCACGTTCGACATATCTAAAGCTTTTCGGGACGCAAAATAACCCATTTTTGCAACAGTTTCATAAGAATTAGAGATACGACGCTCTTGAATACCAGTACGTGCTATAATCCATTCATTTGAAGTATCTACCATTTTTTCTAATACAACATTTGATCTAATATGTGCAGGTAAATAACTTCCTGTTCCAAAAATTCTAGTAAACATATATTATTAATAATAATTATTTTGATATGATAACATTTGACTTAATCGATCAGCAATTTTCTCTGGTATTCTTCTCTCTACCGAATGAACAGCTTGAATTATAGCTTTAGTAAATGCATGTTGATTAGCTCCTCCATGACTTTTAATTACTGTGTTATGCAACCCCACCAAATATGCTCCATTATATCGATCTGGATTTAATTGGATAAATTTTTTAAAAAAAATCTTACTAAACCAATGCTTAATATGTTCAATCACATAACAATATATTGTATTTTTTTCTTCTGATTTTTGAAACACAGACAAAACAACCCTTATAACCCCTTCCATAGTTTTCAATGTAATATTTCCAATAAATCCATCACAAACTATAACATCTGTTTTACCTGCTAATAAATCATTAGCTTCAATATATCCAATATATCGAATCGATGAAATAGTATGTAATATTTTTGACGCTTGACGAATATTATCTAAGCCTTTAGATTCTTCAGATCCTATATTTAACAAAGCTACTTTAGGATTACCTATCCCTACAATCTGTTCTGATAATACTGTTCCCATAATTGCAAACTGCACTAACATCGAACCACTACAAGCAATATTAGCACCTAAATCTAAAATTACAGTTTTCCCTTTGTTTTGATGAGGAAGAAATGTTGTTAATGCAGGCCGATCAATTCCATTGATAGGCTTAAGTACTAACTTGGATAATCCCATAAGAGCCCCAGTATTACCCGCACTAACACAAGCTTGAGCATTTCCTGACTTAATTAATTCTAAAGCAATTCGCATGGAAGTATCTTTACTTACTCTAATAGCTTGAGATGGTCTATCATTATCGCTAATTACTGATTTTGAAGGAATTATAGTTAACCTGTTAATATATTTGCTATTAAATTTTTTTAAAACAGATCTAATCATACTAGGATTACCAACTAACAGACAAACAAGTCTTGGACACAAATCCAATGCCTCTAAAGAAGCGGGGACAATAACTCTAGGGCCAAAATCCCCCCCCATTGTATCTAGAGCAAGAACTAAATGTTTCAACGCTATTTATATTATTGAGAATTATTTTTTTCAACCATTTTAAGTCCTTTATAAAAACCATCGGTAGTAATACAATGACGACGATGAATCTCTTTTGAGATCTGATCTACTGATATATTTGTTAGTTTCAAAGCATTATGAGAACGACGCATACCTCGTCTAGAACGAGTAGATTTATTTTGTTGAACCGCCATAATACACCTCTATTTATTTAATATTACCCTACTAATTACAAATTAACGATAACATGACCCTTATGATCAAATTGATATGTATATATATACCATATACATAATAAAAATATATTATTCAAAACTAAAATCACATAATTATGTACAAAACACTAACTTTCACCTATACCTATTTATAGGTATAAAAATATACATGTTTAAAGCTTGCTAATCGTTAGTCAAAACATTTTCCCAGCTTATTTTACGATTATTAGCGTGTCATATATTTATTTATAAAATAATTAATAATGTATTAAAAATATATTTAAATCAATCAATACTACAAAAATATTTTATATAAATTCAAATATGAAAATAATTATTGAAATAATATACATTATTTTTCTATAAGAAACGATATATATAATATATAATCAACTCAAAATTTATACATTCCGCTATTATATGTACTTATTCTATATTTAAAATACATATACGTATATTTATTTTCATAAATAACCAATCTTCTTACGCTATTTTTTAATTTTTACTACTATATTTACTATCCTGATCCCATTATAACACGCAATAATATCTATAATAAAAATTACATACCAGGTATTTGGAGACATACCCTACATTTAATGTATTAGCATAAATAATAATAAATTTTTTAATAATTTATCTAGATATTTACGTATTTAACTATTAAGCTAAAAATTAAACTCATTTCATATTACATATATATAAATAACATATTATTCTTCTTATTAAGATAAATTAATTACAAAAACACAATACTGAACATAAAATCTATCGACATCTTCCCAATCTTTATAATTGAAAGAATATTTAATATTTGTACACAATCATTATATATATAAAATATATTAAATATTTTAAAAGTGCATTTTTATTTATTATTATTAATCAAGTATTAGTATTGTAAATATATTAGTGAGTAATATTATACCCTAACTTATGAATATTATTCATACACACAACACTGATAATGAATAACAATATTGGTGCAATTTACTGTCTTTTTATACAAATAAAGCTCTTAATTTTTACTAACGTTAAAAATAAGTATTTTTTTAATATACTATTTATTACAATTTATAATATTTGTTATCCCTAATTTCAAACGTTGAAAATTAACATATTTAACGAAATTCTAATAAATCTTCTGCCTAAAATTATGTTAATTTATTCTTGGCTTTAACTCTCTTATTAAAAAAATTAATTATTAAAACCATTAATTTTAATATTATTTAAATAGACATACAATTACTAATTCTTAAACTATAAAAATTTTCAAAAAAAATTCAATATATAGAAATAATATTCCTCGCTTTGAGTAAAATCACAGTAATACATTAATTATGTTCATATAATAAAATTATTAATTATGAAATCCATACGAATACAAACCTAAACCAAATAAAATAAATATTTAAATATAATATTCTGGTACATATAATGAATATTATTAATATAATAAGTTTAAATTATATAATAGACACATTCAATTAAATACATGATCAAAAATAAAATAAAAATATATTTAATATTTTAAATTACACTTTTACTTAAATATACATCGAGTAAAATAATAGTTATACACAATAAAAATTTTTAATAATATAAAATACATTAAATTATTAATAAATTTTTTAAATATTTAATAAAAAGAAAATATATTATTTGTATGATAATGTATATAAAAAATTTTATCAGCTAAAAAACTATAAACATATGTAAAAATCCGTACCATACATAAGATTTTACAAATATATTCATATTACAATATATAATAATATCAACATTTGAGTATTTCATAATGAAAAGAATGCTAATTAACGCCACTCAAAAAGAAGAACTTAGAGTAGCATTGGTAGATGGACAACGTTTATATGACTTGGATATTGAAATAATCGGACATGCTCAAAAAAAATCTAATATTTACAAAGGTAAAATTATTCGTATAGAACCTAGTTTAGAAGCAGTATTTGTAGATTATGGTGCAGAACGACATGGATTTTTACCAATTAAAGAAATTGCCCGAGAATATTTTCTTTCTTCATCGTGTGCTCAAAATAAGTCTAACATCAAAGATATCTTACGAGAAGGTCAAGAATTAATTGTACAAATAAATAAAGAAGAACGAGGAAATAAAGGTGCTGCCCTAACTACTTTTATTAGTTTAGCCGGTAGTTATTTAGTTTTAATGCCAAATAATCCAAAATCTGGAGGTATTTCACGAAGAATAGAAGGCAATGATCGCATAGAATTAAAAACAACCTTAGCTACTTTAGCATTGCCTGAAGGTATGAGTTTAATTATTCGCACAGCTGGAGTGGGTAAATCTGTAGCCGAATTAGAATGGGATTTGACCTCTCGGTTGCAACATTGGAAAAATATAAAAAACACAGCATCTATTCGATTAGCTCCATTTTTGATTCATCAAGACAGCAATGTCATTGTCAGAGCGTTTAGAGACTATCTTCGCCCAGATATAGGAGAAATTTTAATTGATAATCCTGATATTTTAAATGTAGCTAAAGAACATATCACTTCTTTAGGAAGACCAGATTTCGTAAAAAAAATTAAATTATATAATGGAGAAATTCCTTTATTTAGTCATTATCAAATCGAATCACAAATTGAATCTGCATTTCAACACGAAGTACGTTTACCGTCAGGAGGATCAATTGTTATTGATGCAACTGAGGCATTAACAGCAATTGATATAAATTCTGCTCGGTCAACAAAAGGATTAGACATTGAAGATACGGCTTTTAACACAAATTTAGAAGCAACAGATGAAATAGCACGACAATTACGTCTTCGTGATATAGGTGGATTAGTAGTAATAGACTTCATAGATATGACATCAAATTCTCATCAACGAGAAATTGAAAATACTCTTCGAACAGTAGTACGTCAAGATAGAGCGCGTATTCAAGTCGGACGTATCTCTAAATTTGGATTATTAGAATTATCTAGACAGCGATTGAGACCTTCATTAGATGAATCTAGTCATCATGTTTGTCCTCGTTGTAGTGGGACAGGTAGTATTCGAGATAATGCATCACTTTCTTTATCTATCTTACGTTTAATCGAAGAAGAGGCATTAAAAGATAATACTTGTGAAGTACATGCAATCGTTCCTGTAGCTATTGCATCATACCTACTTAATGAAAAACGAAAAGCTATTAGCGATATTGAACAACGTCAAAAAGGAGTGAGAGCAATTATTGTACCGCATGAACAAATGAAAACTCCAAATTATGAAGTGCGTCGTATACGTAAGGGAGAAACAAATAACAATCAACCAAGTTATGCATTAGCAACCTATCATAATAATAATTCAACATTATCTTCAGAAAATACAATCATACAAAATTATGATTTTGATGTAGAACAAAAAAAATTATTAAAAAAAAAACAGAATACACTATCCCTAACAAAATTATATCAAGAAAACATATTATTTTCTTTAAACAATTTTAAACTAAGGCTCAAAAAAAATATCTTTAAAATTATTAAACTAATTAATTTTTATTTACTCTTTAAACAATTAATACGGAAACACATTTATACGATGCAAACATGGATAAAAACAATACATAAATGCAATATTAAAAATAAAATATATATCTCTTCTTTTAATAAAAAAAAGAATTTGCAATATAATAAACATCCAAAAAAATTATTATATCAATATAGTGCTAATTTTAATAATAAACAGAGTGTAAATAATAAAAAGAAAATCAATTCTAATATTGATTACAAAAATAAAAAAAACAATTTTAATAATCACAATTCAACACAGTTACGTTATAAAAAACAACCTTATTCAAGTATATATTTTTCAAAATTTATTAAAAGTGATATGAATCATTCTCTTGATAATTTTTCTATTATGAATATAAAAAAAAATACACATCAGATGAAAAAAAAGTTTAAAAGAAAAGAAAATTCTATATAAAATGACCGTTATTTTTTTTGATAAAATAACGGTCATTTTACTAGCAGACAAAAATTTTTATTTAATTAAAATATAAAAAATCCACATCTATCCTAATTTATATATATAAATATTCTATATAATAAAAAATGCATATATTTTCATTAAATTAATTTCTAAACAGAAAAACGGGCAATTTATTTTTCCATAATTTCTTTAAAAAGAAACACCATTAAACCCATCTTTTTAAAAAAATAAATGAACTACACGTATACATATCATATAATATAAAAATTAACAGACTTCACTGCGTTTTTAATAACATGACTTTTATTTATATTTAATAATATTAAATATATTATTTGAAGTTAACTGCAAATAAAATAATATTTATGCATACAATAAACATCTATAAGATAATTTACATTATATTATCATTCCAAATTACTGATTATTATTTATAATAATAACTTAATGCCGTTTATTAAAAATATACAATAATGTTTATTGAATGAATATTATAAATTGATAAAAAATTATACAATCCATAAAACAATTACTATTCTGTATAAATATAAAGTTAATTTAATTTAAAATCTTGATTAAATATTATAATAATATACTTATATCTAAATTGAATCATATATCAGTAATAATGAACATAATTGCGATTAAATGTTTTAATTTTTTTAACAAAAGATTATCTATAGGAATCAAAACATTAAAAATATTAATGTATATTATTTTAAACATACACTTTCATTATGTTGTTGCGGAGATATATTTATTATCTAATAATAATAACATTCTGGGAGAAAACTTAAGATATACTATCCCTAATAATAATTCACATTCCTTAGAATATTTTGCTAAAAAGTTTAAAGTAGGATTACGAAACCTATTAGCAGCTAACCCAGATATTGATCTATATCTTCCAGATTCAGGAAAACCCATTCTTATACCAAAAAAATTAATTTTACCAAATACTCCTCATAAAGGAATTATTATAAATATTGCTGAAATGAGATTATATTATTATCCTAATACTAAAAACAATAATATTGTTATGGTGTTTCCTATATCTATTGGTACCCCTACCCATGAAACACCATCACAATGGATAACTTCAATAAAAGATAAAAAAAAAGATCCTATTTGGATCCCTACCCAAAATATTCGAAATGAATATATAAAAAGAGCCGAAATTCTACCTTTAATGATTTTATCAGGACCTAATAATCCTTTAGGATCTTATGCTTTATATTTAGGCAACAGTTATGCGATACATGGATCTAATACAAATTTAGGAATTGGATTAAGAGTAACAAGAGGATGTATTAGATTAAGAACAGAAGATATAAAACTTCTTTATACCCTGGTCCCATTAAACACTAGAGTACAATTTATTAATGAGCCAATAAAAATAGCTATTGATTCAAATGGAATGCAATACTTAGAAATACATACTCCTTTATCCACTATAAATAATAAACAAGACAATAAAACAGCAACCATACATAATTTAAAAATACGTACATATACAATGCTACAAAAAAATAATTTTAAAAACATAAATTTTTTAAAAGTAAATCAAGCCTTAGAAGAATGTTTAGGGATACCAATTGAAATCACAACATAACCTCATTGTCATTATCATGTTGTTATACAAAAATACTTATTTATACAATTTCGGGCTTAAAAAAATTATTAAAATTTATAATCTACTCTTTACTTCTTTAAATTAAAATATTAATAAAATTACCCATAAAACAAAAAATTATTTTTAATCATTCTGAATAATAAAACTATATACTTAATATCAATTCTACTATTTGATCTACACAATCATATTAACATTACATATTTTAAATATATACCCGGGACGAGATTTGAACTCGTACAGCATAAGCTGAGGGATTTTAAGTCCCTTGTGTCTACCTATTCCACCACCCGGGCTTTTTCAATTATGCAAATAAAAAATATAAATATTTTACATAAAATTTTACTAATAAAACACAGGCGCGTCTCGGGCTTGAACCGAGCTAAACGGATTTGCAGTCCGCTACATAACCTCTCTGTCAACGCGCCCCTCATTTTCAATAAAACTATTATTAATTCATTGTGTAATAAATATATTTAATTTTTATAACGTATGCATTATTAAAATGCATAATGCATAATTGCTAAATCAACACATCCCTAAAAAATATTATTTGTATATTGCCGTTTGCAATATAAAAAAAAATAATAAAAATATCATGCTACTAATTTGAAAATAATTTATTGTTATTCTATTATAATCTTGTAATTATTTTTTTATATTTTTATACTGTACTATCCGTACCCTTTTATATTTATATTTGATGTATATATTTTATATATATAATACATTTTAAGAAATTATACAAACATTACTAAAATTAATGCATATATACAAATAAATAAAATTAAACTATTAATGATGTCAATCAATAGTTATAATTTAACAATTATACAACATGCAGTATACAAGTAATAACATAACGACCATAATGCCAATACAACTGAAACATACAGAGCCACTATTCCTGTTATCATTGTCCACTCATTAAATCTACATAACAATACAATTAATGCAGACATTTGTATAAAAGTTTTTAATTTACTTAACCAAGATACAGAAAGATCACGGTGATTATAAATTTTAGCTATCCATTCTCGTAATGCTGAAATAATAATTTCTCTAATAATCATACTAGATATAGGTAAAGTCATCCACCACACGTGGAAATATTCAGATATCAAAACAAACGCTGTAATGATCATAATTTTGTCTACCACCGGATCTAAAAATTTTCCAATTTTACTGGTTTGTTTCCATCTACGCGCTAAAAAACCATCAAACCAATCTGTAATAGCAGCAGTAATAAATATAATCGTGCAAAGTATTGGCCCCCATTGTACCGGTAAATAAAATACTATAGTAAAACACGGCACCATCACTAACCTAAATAAGGTTAAAAAAATCGGTATATTAAAAGTATTACAACATTTAATAAGAGTAAATATGATTAACATCATTACACATTACATAGCATAGGCAATTCAATATACTATTTTTATTTTAAAGAATTTATTTATATTCAGTTTATAAATACATTAGGAGTTATTATACATAATTTTATATATATTTATAATTTTTTACCCTGATTCAAAAAAATGTTATTTTTTGGATTATTTTATTGTATACATATTTACTTATTGTATAACAAATTATATAAACAATTTACTATATGCAACATATGTGGGTCGTTAGCTTAACTGGCAGAGCAGTTGACTCTTAATCAATTGGTTATAGGTTCGAATCCTATACGACCCATAAAAATATTAGTTTTTATTTAAGTAAACAATTATGATTTATACCTATACAAATAGAAACTAAAAAACAAATCATTATATTTAAAATATACAAATCCTTAAAAACATAATTATTTGTTAACATTCATATATACAAGGCTGATTTTTGGAGGAGTAGAGATTCGAACTCTAGAATGTAAAAAAATACATTACCGATTTTCAAGACCGACGCCTTCATCCACTCGGCCACTCCTCCAAAAATCAGCCTTGTATATATGAATGTTTATTTAATAAAACACTCCTAAATCAATTAGGAAATAAATGCATAAAATATATATCATATAATATGATACAATAACATATAATTAAAAATTATTTTTCAAATATATACAAATTATAATAATGAAACCATGAAACAAGACCAATTTAATATCAATACTGATCTAGAAGGATATTTAATAAACTTTGAAGACTGGAACTCAAAAATAGCCATAAAATTAGCTAACTCAGAAGGCATTAAACTTAATAAAATACATTGGGATCTTATTTATTTTGTGCGTATGTTTTATAAAGAATATAAAATGCTACCAAAAATTCAAACATTAATTAGCATTATCACACTAAAACACGGACAAATAAAAGGAAACAGTAGATATCTAATTAAACTTTTTCCTAAAAAATCAGTTACTCAGCAGATTTCAAAAATAGCTGGTCTTCCAAAACCAAAAAAGTGTTTATAATAAAATAGAAAAAATTTTATTTCTACGTTTATACTTATATATAAACCTCAAAATTTTTAACAATTTTAACTAATACTTAACAATCGAAATCTTATACATAACTTAATCCATACACTAACTCTTGATTTTATGATAACTATCCCATATTTATAATAATTAGACAATGATAACCTCAAAGAGGGGTATATTTATGATATCTAGTAAGTTTGGAATAGGACAACAGGTACGACATAGATTATTAGGATATTTGGGAGTAGTAATAGATGTCGATCCAGAATATTCATTAGAAAAACCAACTTTATCTGAAATTACTGGCGATGATTCCTTACGACAATTTCCTTGGTACCATGTAGTTATGGAAGATGAAGACGGTAAACCTATTCATACTTATTTAGCAGAAGTTCAATTAGGATACGTAGATACTCCTGGGCATCTAGATCAATCTACTTTAGATGATTTATCTGCATCTATTAAATTGCAATTAAAATCTCCCCGATTAAGAAACTAGTGTATTAATAATATTACAGATTATTAATAAATTTTATACAATACATTATCCAAATTATTTTTTACAATATAATTAGTTTATTCTAATTATTTTTATCATATTAAATAATAAAAACATATTTAATTAAAAAATTGAATCAATTAATATTACTTCTTATACACTATTTCTTTTAAATAACAGTGTTTTTTATCATATAAGAATATATATAATTTTCGAAACAAAATTTTTCTTTATTCATAACGTACAGATACTATATAGCTATCTTTTATAAAATAATAACAACTGAATAATATAAATATGATTTAACAAAAAATATCCAATAGGACAAATGTTTATATGCAAAATAAACGAGAATCTTACACTAAAGAAGATTTATTAAACTCAAGCAAGGGAAAATTATTTGGTAACAAAGGACCAGTGCTTCCCGCTCCTAATATGTTAATGTTAGATCGCATAACAAAAATGACTATGAACGGAGGTAATTATAATAAAGGTTTTGTATCAGCAGAATTGGACATCCGAGCAGATATGTGGTTTTTTAATTGTCATTTCATCAATGATCCTGTTATGCCAGGATGTTTAGGATTAGATGCAATGTGGCAATTGGTAGGTTTTTATTTAGGTTGGATTGGAGGAGAAGGTAGAGGACGAGCTTTAGGGGTAAAAGAAGTAAAATTTACTGGTCAAATTCTTCCTACATCTAAAAAAGTTACTTATTTTATTCATTTTCGCAAAATTATCAACAGAACATTAATTATGGGAATGGCTGACGGAGAAGTTTTATGCGATAAAAAAATAATTTATACTGCAACTGATTTAAAAGTTGGATTATTTAAAAACGTTACAAATTTTTAACACGTATAATATTACGTATTAAATACATATACACAATAATTAAATAATCTATATATAATTTTTATAATAAAAATTAATAACCTAAATTAATACAATTATATCAATTTTATCTGATATAGTTATATTTTTGCATCATATCACAATGAATTTTTAAATACACAGTACAAAGATATATAAAAAATCAAATGTAATATATATGTATATATTACTTTAATATATATAGGAATTTTATAATGCAAACCACATCTATATCAAATATATTACAAAAATTTATTCCAGAAAATACTAAAATTACTGTACATGGTTGGATTCGAACCTTACGACATTCTAAAGCTAAAATTTCTTTCCTTGATCTATATGATGGATCTTGTTTAAAGACTTTACAAATAGTAATAGGAGAAAATTTACATAACTACAAAAGTGAAATTTTACATTTAACTAGCGGTTGTTCTGTAACAATCTGCGGAAAAATAGTAAAATCTATTGGTAACAAACAAGATATAGAGCTCGTTGCTACAAATGTTACAATATTAGGATGGATAGATCAACCTAATACTTATCCAATCACACCAAAAAAACATTCTCTGGAATATTTAAGAAATGTTGCTCATTTAAGATCAAGAACTCATATTTTTGGAGCCATTTCTCGTATTAGACATATTTTATTTCAATCTATGCACAATTTTATGCACAAAAAAGGATTATTATGGATACCTACCCCAATAATCACTGCGGCGGATACAGAAGGAAATAGTAAAATGTTTTATCTTTCTGAAAATTTCAATAATAAAAATATCTCTAATAATATTTCTACTAACCAAGTAAATGGTGAACAATTTTTTTTTGGAAAAAAAGCATTTTTAACAGTATCTGGTCAATTAAATCTCGAAACTTATGCATGCGCGCTATCTAAAGTTTATACCTTTGGCCCCACATTTAGAGCAGAACATTCTGATACTAATCGACATTTATCAGAATTTTGGATGTTAGAAGTAGAAATAGCTTTTTCAAAGCTGAATGATATTATTGAATTAGCAAAAGCATTTTTAACAAATATGATTCAAATTGTCTTAGAACAATGTACTCCTGATATAACATATTGTTCAAATCATTCACAATGTAATTTATTTAAACGATTAGAAAATTTTTTAAATAATAAAATTGCTTATATAGAATATACCGATGCAATAAATTTATTAATTTCATGTAATAAAAATTTTAAAAATACGGTATTTTGGGGAGGTGATTTATTTTCTGAACATGAAAAATATTTATCAGAAGAATATTTTAAATCTCCTGTGATTATTATGAATTATCCAAAAAACATAAAAGCTTTTTATATGCGTTTAAATGATGATAATAAAACTGTTGCATCAATGGATATTTTAGTTCCTGGCATTGGAGAAATCATCGGAGGCTCACAAAGAGAAGAAAGATTAAACATATTGAAGGAACGATTATTAGAAAATAATCTTTCTAACAAATATTATTGGTGGTATCAAGATTTAAGACGATACGGTACAGTGCCTCATTCAGGTTTTGGATTAGGTTTTGAAAGACTGTTAATATACATTACAGGAATAACAAACATAAAAGATGCAATTCCTTTTCCTAGAGTATTTAAAAACATTAATTTTTAAATTATATATAATGAAAATTGTTAATACAAAATATTAATAATTAATAGTTGGCATTTACAACCATTTTTGATATAAGTAGAAAATACTATATACACATTGCTAATGGATATAATTATCATGTTTGAATCGATGTTAATGGCTCCTTCTGATCCTATTCTTGGTTTATCTACAATTTTTAGAAATGATATTAGAAAAAAAAAAATTAACCTGGGCATTGGAGTATATATAAATGAACACAATGAGGCTCCAATTCTAGAAAGTGTTAAACATGCTGAAGATTTCTTACTAAAAAAAGAAATGAATAAAAATTATCTAAATATTGAAGGGATACATGCATTTAATAATGCAACCCAGTCATTATTATTTGGACAAGACGAATCTATTATATCAAAAGAACGAATAAGAACCGTTCAAGCTCCAGGAGGAACTGGAGCACTAAGAATAATTTCAGAATGTATCGCTAAACATTTTAATATCTATTTTGGAAGAAAACAACGAATATGGATTAGTGATCCTACTTGGGTTAATCATAAAAATATTTTTATCGCATCAGGATTAGAACTCCATACTTATCCATATTATAATCAATACAAACATGCACTTGATTTCGAAAAATTCCTTGATACATTAAACTGTTCAGTAAAAGCTACAGATATAGTTCTATTACATTGTTGCTGCCATAATCCAACCGGTATCGATCCAACAATTGAACAATGGAAAATTTTATCTGAAAATTCTGAAAAAAATGGATGGATTCCATTATTTGATTTAGCTTATCAAGGTTTTGATACTGATTTAAAAAACGATTTACAAGGATTGCATATTTTTTGTAAACACAATTCGGAACTAATAGTATGCAATTCGTATTCTAAAAATTTTGGATTATATAATGAACGTGTAGGAGCATGCACCATAATAGCACAAAATAACGATCATGCTGAGCGTGCATTAAGTCAATTAAAATCTACTATTAGAGCTAACTATTCTAATCCTCCAGCTCACGGAGCATCTATAGTATCTACTATATTAACAAATCCTATACTATATTCTATTTGGGAAAATGAATTAAAATGTATGAGAGAACATATTAAAAATATGCGATTTTTACTTATACAAAATTTAAATCACAATAATCAACACAACAAACCAAATTTTGACTTTATTACAAACCAAAAAGGAATGTTTGCTTACATGGATCTTAATTCAAATCAAGTAACTAAATTAAGAAAAAACTCAGGAATTTATTTAGTAGATTCTGGAAGGATTAATTTAGCGGGGTTATCTAAACAAAATATTCAATACGTATGCGAATCCATACGTGATTTATTTTAATAAAATTTAATACAACCACACAATACTCTTTCGTAATTTTTTATATTTCAACCTTATCTCATAATGAAGAGATAAGGTTGAAATATAAAAAATTACCGTCTAACTTTAAATATGGATCAACTAGATAATCTTCTTATCTACCTTTCATATTAAAAATGTATTATTTTTTCTCTCATATCCAATACTAGAAATAGGTCCATGACCCGGTAAAAAATTAATATCATCCTCTAAAACAAGTAATTTATTTTTAATTGAATTTATTAAAGTCACATAACTTCCCCCTGGTAAATCTGATCTTCCAACATTTTTTTTGAATAACACATCTCCCATAATGATAAATTTACACGATTCGTTCCAAAAAACCACATGCCCAGGAGAATGCCCTGGGCAATGTAATACTTTAAAAACTTCATAACCTACCTCTATAATATCCCCATCTTTTAACCAAAAGTCAGGGGACACTGCGCAGTTACAATACTCTTTAATTTTTAATATTTGACATTGCAATGTCAAATCATTCATTAAAAATTCATCATCCTTATGAGGACCCCAAATTGGAACATTATAATATTTTTTTAAATCTACAGCATGACCAACATGGTCAATATGACCATGAGTTAATACAATCTTATTAATCCTAACATTTAAATTATCTATTACTCTAAATAACTTTTCTTTTTCCCCACCAGGATCCACTACAATTGCATCATGAGTTTGCTCACACCACACTATTGAACAATTTTGATTAAAAGAAGTAACTGGTATAACATGATATTTCATTTAACCCTCTATAAAATAAAAAAACAAAAATAGATTTATTAAATAACTTAAACTATATTACTACAATGAATAAATACTCACACATTAAAAATATACTAAAAAAATATATATTACTACATATCCTCCGTACCTGAAATAGTGTTAAAACCTCCATCAACATAGATTATTTCTCCAGTTATTCCAGAAGATAAATTAGAACATAAAAAAGCAGCGACATTCCCTACTTCTTCAATTGTAACATTACGTCGAATAGGAGAGTGTTTTGCATAAAATGATAACATTTTCTTAAAATTCAAAATACCAGAAGATGCTAATGTTTTTAAAGGACCAGAAGAAATAGCATTAACACGAATACTATCTGCCCCCATTGCATTCGCCATATATTTCACATTCGATTCTAAAGATGCCTTTGCTAAACCCATCACATTATAATTAGGAACAACTCTATTCGACCCTAAATAAGTTAAACTTAACAAAGATGAATTTTTCCTTAACATACTTCGACATACCTTTGCCATTCCAACAAAACTATAGGAACTAATCATATGTGATACTTCAAAACCTAAACGAGTAACACTATTAACATAATCACCTCGTAATTGTTCAGTAGGAGCAAAAGCAATAGAATGTACAAACCCATCAAATTGACTCCAGCTTTTCTTTAATTCAACGAACAATTTTTCAATGGATGAATCAGAAGAAACATCACAAGGCAATATAATTTCATTAAACGAATAAAGTTTAGCAATTTCATACACTCTTGATCTTAACTTATCAGTATGATAAGTAAATGCTAATTCCGCTCCTTCTCTATGTAAAGCTTTTGCTATTCCACAAGCTATTGATTTACTATTAGCTACTCCAGTTATTAAAATACGTTTATTATTAAGTAACGCCATCTATTTTATAACCTATCTGTTATTTTTAATTACATAATTTAATTAATACAATCACTCTAACATTAATCAACTAAAAAGATCATTAAACTAAAACTTAACAACCAAAATGAAAAATGGCAGTTGACTGCATATAGTCAAAAATTTAAAACATTAACTATAACTCACATCCCGAGCAATTCATAAAAATTCTCAATATACATTTATCATATTAAATATTTCTAAAAAATTTTCCATAATTCACTAGTTAATTAATACTGTATTGGTGAATAATAACATAAAACAATCAATTATTTAATTCTTGCACTACATTCTACACAACAATAATATTAACACAACTAAATATCATTGCATTCAAAACTCCAAACAAGAATTTAACTAAATAAGTTTCAAAATTACCCCCTATACTCAAAATAGTAATTCTTCAAAAATTTAAAGCACACATTAAAGTATATAAACATAATTAATATATCTTCCAAATTTACTCAGAAATAATTTTATAACACATCTAAACGAACATACCTATTATACCCATGAAAAAATAAAATAATCAACAAAACGTCTATAACGAATAAAAATTAAATCAATCATGTTATTATTTCTGATTAATAATATATTAATTTTTATCGTTCTGTTATCAAATTTAAAACAACACTTTAAAAGTACAAAGATTGTATCTAAAACACAAGATAAATAAAAACAATTAAATCAACTGAATATTAAATTAAATTAAACAATCAAATATCATAAATAAAAATTTATACCTAAAATATATAATAATACTAATAAAAAAAATTGTATAGTAACAAAATAATTACTATTATTAACAATATATGTAATTATTCAACTATTATACAGGAATTTATAATTAAATCTTTAATATTATTAAAATAGTGATATCTGGTACTAATATTTTAATAATAATAATTATAAAAATTTTTAAGGAATTATAATAATGCGACTTAAACAAGTAGGAAAAGCAAAATTACCAACATTATGGGGAAATTTTTTAATCGTTGGATTCGAAGAAAAGCTTACTAGACAAAATCATGTAGCTTTAATATATGGTAGTATATTAGGATCAGAACCAGTTTTGACACGAATACACTCTGAATGTCTAACAGGAGATGCCTTGTTTAGTTCTAGATGCGATTGCGGCTTTCAATTAAACACTGCATTGAATTATATCACGACAGAAGGCCAAGGTATTCTCATTTATCATCGTCAAGAAGGACGTAATATTGGTTTATTAAACAAAATTCAGGCTTATTCTTTACAAGATAATGGAGCTGACACTGTAGAAGCAAATCAATGTCTTGGTTTTCATGCAGATGAAAGAGATTTCACCATATGTGCGGACATACTAAAATTATTAAATATACATACGATACGTTTATTAACTAACAACCCACAAAAAATCAAAGTCTTAGACAATTCTAATATCAATATCGTTGAAAGAGTTCCTCTAATAGTTGGAAGAAACTCAAAAAACGCTAAGTATTTAAATACAAAAGAATCTAAGCTAGGACATCTATTTAATCTTCGCCATAAACAATAAATAGTAAACATTATATAATTAACCCCGTATGATAAATATCACACGCTACATTAACAATTCATTTTAATAATAAAAACTATCGCTACCCACTACACCTATATTCTTAAATAAAAAAATCTACAACAAGTTGTATAATATTTATTATTAATTTTAGCCCCATTTTGTATCGTGAAAATATGATAATCTTTTCATATTATTCATATTAATAAAACTAAATATTATCGTAATTATATCATATACTCAAAAAATAAAAAATTGCAGTTCATAAACATACTTATACAAACATCACTGTCGCAATAGTAATTAATACGTAAAATATTTTTGTTAATAAACTTATTTATACTTTTTCAAAACAATACTTACTAATCTTTATAAAACAAAAAACTAACAACTACAGACAAACATTAATAAAAATATCAAACATTATTGATAACAGTATACTTATATAGAAATTCATGAAATCTAAATACAATTAATATATTTTCTTTAATTTATAATATTATCGAAGATTTGACTTTTTATAAAAAACCTTGTATTAGTACCTCCATGATCGCAATAAACTTTTGTCTTATTATTTGGCATTGATATTATTTTGATGTACTACTAAATACATAAATATTATAATTAAATTATAGATACTTTTTTAATTAAAATATTTAAGGAAATATAAATAATGGGATATACAAAACAACGCATAGAAAGTTTTAAAATTCAAGTTCATTATCATTCAAATCCTACGATAGTTTTTAATCAATTATGTAAAAACCGGCATTCTACATTACTATTAGAATCATCAGAAATTCAAAAACAACGCAATATCGAAAGTATGATGATTATTGATAGCGCCCTAAGAATTTCTGCTTATAATACAAACGTTATAATACAAGCTCTTACTAAAAATGGAGCTAACTTATTATCGGTATTAGAACAAGCTCTACCTAATACTGTAAAAGTCATTAAAACACATAGCACTGCAATAAAATTAAAATTTCCTATTACACAAAATACTTTAGACGAAGATAGTCAACTTAAATCAATTTCTATTTTCGACGGACTACGATCGCTATTAAAAATCATGAAACCACCTCAAGATAATCCAAAATCTGTATTTTTAGGTGGTTTATTTGCTTATGATTTAATAACTTGTTTTGAACCTATCCCAAAACTTACTGATTATCCTCAATGTCCAGATTATTGTTTTTATTTATCTGAAATTCTATTAATTTTTGATCATCAAAAACATACTGCGGAATTAAACGGGACATTATTTCATTCAGATACTTTAGAAAAAAACAGACTAAAAAATAGAATGAATGAACTCAAAAAACAAATAAACCGTACGTTATGTACTACTATTCCTTACATAACTGTACAAAACATGACATTAAGTTGTAATCAAAACGATACCTCCTATAAAAAAAACATACATAGAATACAAAATTTTATACGACAAGGAGAAATTTTGCAAGCTGTTCCCTCCAGATGTTTTTTCCTTCCGTGTCCCTCCCCATTAGCAGCCTATCATACTTTGAAAATTAATAATCCCAGCCCTTATATGTTTTTCATGCAAGACAAGGTATTCACCTTATTTGGGGCATCTCCAGAAAGTTCATTAAAATATGATGCAAATACTAGAAAAATTGAAATTTATCCCATAGCTGGAACTAGGGCTCGTGTATATCATGATGATGGATCATTAGATATAGACTCAGATAATCGAATCGAACTAGAAATGAGATTAAATCAAAAAGAATTATCAGAACATTTAATGCTAGTAGACCTAGCAAGAAATGATTTAGCTAGAATATGTAAGACAGGTAGTCGCTATATATCTGAACTATTACAAGTAGATCGTTACTCTTATGTCATGCACTTAGTATCTAAAGTAGTAGGTGAATTAAGTTATAACTTTGATATACTGCATGCTTATAGAGCATGTATGAACATGGGGACATTAACAGGTGCCCCAAAAATAAAAGCAATGCAAATCATTTATGAAGTAGAAAAAAAACGACGAAACGCTTATGGAGGTGCTATAGGGTATTTAGTAGGTTCAGGAAGTTTAGATACATGCATCATTATTAGAGCAGCATATGTTGTAAATAATTTAGCTACTGTACAAGCTGGAGCAGGAATTGTATTAGATTCTATACCCCAATCTGAAGCAGATGAAAGTCGAAATAAAGCGAAAGCTGTATTACAAGCAATTGCAATAGCACACAATTCCAAGGAAATATTTTCATAATGGTGAATATAATACTACTCAATAACATTGATTCATTCACATATAACTTAGTAGATCAATTACGCAGTAAAAAACATCAAGTCTTAATATATTCTAATCGACTATCAGACTCTGTAATAATAAACGTTATAAATAATATAGATAATCCCATTTTAGTATTATCTCCTGGACCTGGATCTCCACAAAATTCTGGATGTATGATGAGTTTAATAAAAAAATTACGAGGACACATCCCAATTATCGGAATATGTTTAGGATATCAAGCATTAGTTCAATCTTATGGAGGATGTATATCACAATCATCAGAAATTTTTCATGGGAGATCTTCTTTAATATATCATGATGAACAGGCTATGTTTTCTAATATTCCTAATCCTTTGTTAGTAGCTCGATATCACTCATTAATAGGAATTAATATTCCTAGTAATTTAAAAATTAATGCTTATTATAAAAATCACATAGCTATGGCCATTCGCAACGATCTTGATCGAATTTGCGGATTTCAGTTTCATCCTGAATCTATATTAACTGCATATGGAACGAAATTAATACACCAAACCATTCTATGGGCTAACACCTTAATTAGAACAAGAGCATAAATATACATATATAATATATTATGAAACACATTCTGAACATATTACGCCAAAGCAATAATTTAACTCGAACACAATGCAAAAAATTATTTTTCAATATTATAAACAAAAAATTCTCTTCAAAAGAGATCTCAGAAATTCTTATTAACATAAAAAATAAAGGAGAAACTATTGAAGAAATTTTAGGGGCAGCAGATGCACTGTTAATTCATGCTAAATATTTTCCAAAACTTAGGGGATTATTCGCAGATATCACAGGCACTGGAGGAGATGGTAAAAATACTATTAATATTTCTACAGCAAGCGCACTAATCGCTTCAACTTGTGGTGTTAAGATTGTTAAGCACGGTAATTATAATGCATCTAGTTCCATAGGTGGATCAATGAATTTACTACAACAATACAACGTATGTATTAACATGAATACACATCAAATACTTAAAAATTTTAACGAATTAGGAATATGTTTTTTATGTGCCTCTCAATATTATCCAATATTACGAGATGTAACCTATATAAGAAAACAACTAAAAACTCCTACTTTATTTAATATAATAGGCCCATTAATTAATCCATCAAAACCTCCATTGACCTTGATTGGAGTATATAAAAAAGAACTATTATCACCAATAACTCAAACGCTAAAGTTATTAAATTATAAGCGAGCAATAGTAGTGCATTGTGACGGCATTGATGAAGTAGGATTACATAATCAGACAAATGTATTTGAATTACGAAATGGTACAATCCAACACTATACATTAACCCCATCAGATTTTGGATTAAAAAAATATCCCTTAGAAGAATTATGGTCTAGTTCACAACACCAATCATATTCAAGTATAATAAATGTATTAAAAGGGCAAGGAAAACCATCACATACCGCAGTAATAACCGCAAATGTAGCATTGTTATTAACGCTATTTGGGCACAATAATTTACGATCAAACACATCAACAATTTTAAATAAAATTTATACTGGGTTACCTTATAAAAAATTATTAGCTCTTTCTTCGTCACTTGTATAAACAAATTAATATATAATAATAACTGTATGCCAAACACAATTCTCAATCAAATTATATCATATAAAAAAAACTGGATCTTAAATCAAAAATATTATTTATCTATTGATAAATTGAAGACTAACATAAAAAATAGTAAACGTAGTTTCTATAACACCTTATTATTAGCTCATCGTAACAACCACACTATTTTCATATTAGAATACAAAGTAGCTTCACCATCAAAAAATATTATTTGCAATAATCCCGATCTTGTTAAAATTATTCATATTTACAAAAAATATGCTTCAATTATTTCCGTAGTAACTGATGAAAAATATTTTCATGGAAATTTTGATAATTTAGTCCAAATAAGTAATATGACAACACAACCTATATTATGCAAAGATTTCTTTATTTCAGAATGGCAAATTTATTTTGCTCGATTACATCAAGCAGATGCAATTTTATTAATGTTATCTGTTATAGATGATAATACTTATCGTAAACTTTCGTATATTGCACATTCATTAAATATGGGCATTCTTACAGAAATAACTAATAGCAATGAATTACAAAGAGCTATAAAATTAAATGCAAAAATTATTGGAATAAATAACCGAAACTTAAATGACTTATCTATTGATTTAAATCGTACTATTAATTTAAGCCCCAATATCCCTGATTCAATTATCAAAATTAGTGAATCTGGGATCACTAATCACTATCACATAAAGAAACTAAAACGTTACGTTCATGGATTTTTAATCGGAACAACTTTAATGTCATCTTCAAATTATTTAGATACAGCAATTAAAAAATTAGTATTAGGAGAAAATAAAATATGTGGACTTACTCGAATTGAAGATGCAGAAGTTTCTTATGAATCAGGAGCTATATATGGAGGACTTATTTTTGTTAACTATTCCCCGCGTTTTATAAATATAAAAAATGCTCAAAAGATCATATCTGCAATACCAAATTTAAATTATGTTGGGGTTTTTCAAAACGATCTTATTCTAAATATTGTAAATATAGTAAGGATATTAAATTTATCCGCTATTCAATTGCACGGAACAGAAAATCAAAATTATATTGATAAATTACGCACTCAATTACCACATACCTGTCAAATATGGAAAAGTATTAATATGAATAATCAGACACCATATACATCTAACTTATTACATATTGATCGATATTTATTAGATAACAAACAAGGAGGAAGTGGAAAAACCTTTAATTGGGGAAAATTATCATTTACAAACATACCATTAAACAAATCAATTTTAGCAGGAGGTTTAACAATAAATAACTGCTCCAAAGCAGCAAAAATAGATTGCGTGGGTTTAGATTTTAATTCAGGAATAGAAATTCAACCTGGCATTAAAAATCATCAATCAATTTTAAAAATATTTCAAATATTACGTATATATTAAATCAATTTTATAAAATAGGTATTAAATATTAATATGATGCAAAAAAAATTAACTTCCTACTTCGGAGAATTTGGGGGTATGTATGTCCCTCAAATACTAATACCAACACTAATAGAATTAGAAAAAGAATTTATATCCTCCCAAAATGATCCAGTTTTTCAGAAAGAACTCAAAGCATTATTAAAAAATTACGCGGGCCGACCTACTCCTCTAACTTTATGTAGAAATTTGACTCATGGAACACATAGTAAGCTATATTTAAAACGTGAAGATTTAGTTCATGGAGGATCTCATAAAACAAATCAAGTATTAGGACAAGCATTATTAGCGAAACGCATGCATAAAACAGATATTATAGCTGAAACTGGAGCAGGTCAACATGGGGTTGCTGTTTCCATTGTTGCAGCTCTTTTAAAATTAAAATGCCGAATTTACATGGGTCAAAAAGACATAAATCGACAAAAATCTAATGTGTTACGCATGAAACTTATGGGAAGCCAAGTTATTCCTGTATATCATGGTTCTGCTACATTAAAAGATGCATGCAATGAAGCAATGCGAGAATGGTCAAAAACTTATCAATATACTCATTATATGTTAGGAACGATTGCAGGCCCTCATCCATTCCCTACAATTGTAAAAGAATTTCAACGCATCATTGGTATAGAAACATTCGAACAAATACAAAATTTTGAAAAAAGACTACCAGATTCTATTATTGCTTGTATAGGTGGAGGGTCCAATGCTATTGGAATATTTTCCAGTTTTCTTGACATTCCATCCGTTCAACTATTAGGAGTAGAAGCAGGGGGGTTAGGGTTAAATACAGAATATCATGGAGCAGCTTTACAATGCGGAGATACAGGAATTTATTTTGGAATGAAAGCTCCTATTTTGCAAACCGAAGAAGGTCAAATAAAAAACTCCTATTCTATTGCAGCAGGATTAGATTTTCCTTCCGTTGGACCAGAGCACGCTTATTTAAAAAAAATTAACAGAGTAAAGTATGTATCTGTATCAGATCAAGATGCAATATATGCATTCCAACAATTGTCTATTCATGAAGGCATAATTCCAGCTTTAGAATCAGCTCATGCACTAGCATATGCTTTAAAAATAATTAACCAGAACCCAAATAAAAAACAAATTTTAATAGTGAATTTATCTGGTCGGGGAGACAAAGACATTATAACAGTTAACAATCAAATACATAACAAAGAGAAATTAACATGAATCGTTATCAAAAATTATTCACTAATTTACATCAGCAAAAACTTGGGGCTTTTGTCCCATTTATTACTGTTGGAGATCCTGACCCCGATTCTTTTATAAATATTATAGATACGTTAATAGAAGCTGGAGCTGATGCTTTAGAATTAGGAATACCATTTTCAGATCCTTTATCTGATGGTCCTGCAATACAAAAAAGCATGGAACGTGCTTTTAAATCTGGGATCAATTTTTTTCTTTGTCTAAAATTAATCAATGATATTAGATCTAAATATCCTCATTTACCCATTGGGTTATTAATTTATGCCAATTTAATTATGAAACATGGCATAAAGAACTTTTACTGTAATTGCTCAAAACTTAATATAGATTCTGTATTAATCCCAGACCTACCTATAGAAGAAAGTTCTCTATTTTATAAAACTGCTATGTACTATAAAATAGCTCATATCTTTATTTGCCCTCCTAATGCCAATTTTAATTTAATTAAACAAATCACAAATCAAGGACAAGGATATATTTATCTATTATCTCGGCCAGGCATAACTGGTATTAATAATGATGAATTTAATATCACCGTATTAAATATGTTGATTCAACATATAAAACAACAAAAACGAGTTCTACCAATATTACAAGGATTCGGGATACATACCCCAGACCAAGCCCACCAATCTTTACTATCAGGAACTTCTGGGGTTATTATAGGATCTGCAATTGCTAATATCATTGAAGATAATCTCTCTTCTAATCCTATTATATTATTAACACAATTAAAAAAATTAACTCATTTAATAAAAATATCTATGAAACTATAAAGACATTTAATTTTATATTATACATAACTCACATATTATATGTTAATACCGATCGATTCTTCCCCACGATGTCTCTCAACATGCTTTTCAATATATACTCCAAATCTATAATATATATTTCAATAAAAAAAACGGCTACATTTATAGATAATCAATAATGTCATAATGTTTATATTAAAAAATATATATATAAATTATAATTTGATAATATAGCGCAATTTCATACATGAAATTACTTTTTATAGTTGCTAACAACAAACAAAATTCATATCACAAATAATAAATATATTTTATAATTACGTCCTTAGGTTTGTAACCAAACATTATTTAATATGCGATATTATCGCATTGTAATAGTTTATACATATCATTATAATGTTTCCTCTAAATCTTATCAATTTATTTACATCACAAAATAATGATTATTATATTCCTACTCCTCATCCACAAAATAATTTTAGCAATACTTGTTGTGCTATCCACAAATTCTAATAATAAATTCTGTATTATTTTATTGATACAAATAAAACATCATATCAATAAATATTTTATTATAAACTACTGCATTTAAAAAATACAATCATAACTTTAAAATCAATAACATAACAACATAAATAATTAATTAAAATTATTTAATTTCTCAATACATAACCACCCCAATAATATAATTTAATTATTTTTTAAACATATTCAAAATTGCAATATTATTAAACTTTTAATTATTAAGCTGAATTTAATAAAAATTTAAAAGTAAGAACTAAATCTTTTTTTGGTTTTTGAATTTTGTATACCCAACGAGCCATGGCAAATTTAATATTTTTTTCAAACACTCCAGGAGAAGTAGCAGATAATATACGTATTTTTCTAACTTTTCCTTTAGCATCAATATTATACATAACTGTTACATGTCCTTCTATTTTTAATGATTTTGCATTCTGAGGATACTCAGGATATACATATAGGATAGGAAATAAATCAGATGATGTAGATAAAATTACTCTATTATCAATAATATTATTAGTTGAATTGTCAATATCGGTGGTTTTAACGCCATAATTATTATCACATGCCTCAACATCATTTTTTCTATCTAAATAAACATTATTTTTAATATTAACCATAATATTCTCAGAATTGTTTGGTGTTTGATTTTCTAAAAAAGATAATACTTTAGATTCTAAACGTTGAGAAGAAACAGGAAGGGGTTTTGATGATTTCAATAATTTTCTATGGTTCGGTAACATTTTGCTTGGCTTTACATCTTTAGAAGATGATAATATTGTTATCATATAAGGATATTTTTTTTTACAAAAAGTAACATGTTTTCCTGTTTCATAATATATATTATGAAACATAAACAAGATTATTATAAAAAACACATGCAAACTACACGATAATATAATAGAAAAAAATACAGAAGTAATTAATTTCAAGAAAATCACCTTACTTATCGTGTTAAACAAATTTTATTATTAAAAAATTAATTTCATGATATGTATTTTAATTTTTAATAAAAATATATAAATATTGATAATATCAAATACAATTAGGTGAATTTTATCAAAATTACTTAAGGATTTGAAATACAATACTAATAATTTTAATAAACATATGCCTAAATAAAAAAAATTCATACATAAAACTACACTAATATATAATTCAGTAATAATAAAAATTAATTATTATATGGAATTAACAAATAAATATGTAATTTTAATTATTTATAATATTTTCAATTATAGCGTAATATGCGGATATTGGGGGCTAACTATCCTAGTCACTATTCGAGTGTTATTAAAACGTCGAACTGTCCCGTCTTTTATGGCCTGGTTATTAATGATCTACACCTTACCTTTAATTGGGATTATCACATACTTATTATTCGGAGAACCGAATCTTGGTAAAAAACGATTAACTAAAAGTAAAATAGTATGGTCGTCTAGTATTTTTCACATAAACAAACTCAAAAATTATTATAAAAATATATTTCCTAAACAAAAAAGCGATATTGCTTCTTCTGTATTCACATTATGTAAACATCGGCAAGGTATAGGAGCTTTACAAGGAAATCAAATACAATTATTTAACAAAATTGACGATACTTTAATATCTTTAATCCAAGATATTGAATTAGCTCAACACAGGATCGATATGATATTTTATATTTGGGAGCCCGGTGGACTAGTAGATTATATTTCCAAAAAATTAATTATAGCTGCACAAAGAGGGGTAAAATGTCGTTTAATCTTAGATTCTGTTGGATGTATAAACTTTTTCAACAGCTCATATCCTAAAATATTACAACAAGCCGGAATAAATATCGTAAAGGCATTACACATAAGTTTATTACACATATTTTTACGTCGAATGGATTTAAGACAACATCGAAAAATGATATTAATAGATAGTCATATTGCTTATACAGGCAGCATGAACATGGTAGATCCTAATTTATTTAAAAAACATATTGGTATTGGAGAATGGATCGATATCATGCTCCGAATAGATGGACCAGTAACTTCAGCGATGGGAATAATTTTTGCATTTGACTGGGAAATGGAAACAGGAGAGCATATCATGCCACTTCTATTAAATACACCTTACTTAACAACAAAAAAAAACCTCATCCCTAAATCAACAAAAAACCAACATACTATTCAAATTATTCCTTCTGGCCCAGGATTTCCAGAAGGAATAATTCATCAAGTTTTAATTACTTTATTATACAAAGCACAAAAACAATTAATTATCACAACGCCATACTTAATACCGAGTGATGATTTATTATATGCTCTCTGTTCGGCCGCTCAAAGAGGAGTAAAGGTCCATATTATTATTCCACAAAATAACGACTCTATATTAGTAAACTGGGCCAGCCGGGCCTTTTTTAGTGAATTATTAGATGCCGGAGTTTTCATTCATCAATTTCAAACAGGATTGTTGCATGTAAAAAGTATATCAATTGATCAAAAAATTAGTTTAATAGGAACTGTAAATCTAGACATACGCAGCTTATGGTTAAACTTTGAAATTACCTTATTAATTGACAGTAAATCTTTCAGTAATGATTTAAATAAAATACAACAAGATTACATCGCTCATTCAAAACTAATTGACCCAAAAGTATGGGCTAATCGGCCATATTGGAAACAAATTGTTGAACGATTATTTTATCTATTAAGCCCACTACTATAATTTAAACTATTCAAAAAACTTAATTAATAATTGAAATACCATTCACTCATACGTCGCCAATATTTTTAATAAAAACTTTATTATTTAATTGATAAATATATATCATTTATATATATGTCATAATATGCAAAAATCCTTGTATACATTTTATCGAAATAATTTTAAAAAATATATAACAAGAATTTTATACTATAACTATTCTACATCAAGCAAAAATATAATTTACACTATACTATCAAATACAATTCAATGCTTTTATTTACAATTTATTTAATTTTTATTTTAATTGCAGCACAGGTAACGTTGACTGAAATTTTTCAGAAAAATGTTTACGACATACCGAAATATAATGTTTATTACTCCCAATCATTATTTGGTTTCCCTCTTTGATTACTACTCCTTGGTTATCTACTCTTAAAACTCTATTAGCTTGACGCCCACAATAACAGACAGTTTTTAATTCAATTAATTTATCTGCCCACGCTAATAACCATAAACTTCCAGAAAATAATTCAGAACGAAAATCTGTCCGTAACCCATAACATAACACTGGTATATTTAAAATATCTACCACTTCAGTTAAATTAAGCACTTGATTACGACTAAGAAAATGGCATTCATCAACTAAAACACAATGTATTATCTTTTTATGAAGTATCGCTGATATTTGCTCAAATAAATTTGTATTATCACTAATAATTTTAGCATAAGCAGTTAAGCCAACTCGAGACTGAATGCTTTTATAAGCAATTTTTTCAGATCCCGATTGAGCTGTATACAATAAAGTATGCATTCCACGTTCTTGATAATTATACGAAGATTGCAATAACGCAGTAGTTTTACCTGCATTCATCGCAGAATAATAAAAATATAATTTTGCCATATATCGTTACCCCAATTAAAAATTTTAATTTTTATTACACAAGCGTATATAATTTTCTTATATAAAAAATAATACATAATTAATTAATAAATTAGTATAAAAATACATAACATCTAAAATACACAACCTATTTCGGAATAATAAAATTTCAGTAAAAATATAACTACCATTTCATTTATTAATACATAAAATAAGTAAGTATTATTAATGCATATGTAATATATTTAAATAACAAAATTCACTAACAATAAAATTGTTGTATACCTAACATTATTTGTATCAATATTGACTGATAACAATATTGAACAATAATTTAAATAACAAAATTTTATTAATTTTTAATAACGTAAATATTTTAAAAACACAAACTAAATAATATATTCTAAATCCTAAAAAAGATATGGGAAAAATTAAAATTAGTACTAATGATTGATAATAAAAATATAATCAAATTTGAATGGAAACCAAAAAATAAAATTAACAATACAACAATATCTAAATATTAATTAATAACTGATAAAATAAACCTAAATAAATTATTGAAGAAATAAACGCTATACACACATCATAACACAACATAAATATACAATTTGGCTAAAAAATATACACTAATACAACAGTACAATAAAAAAGCAAAATTAAATCTAAATTGCATAAAAACATTTAATTGGTCATTCATTATAAATAATTATTGCTTTATTATAGATAAAAAAATCTAAAAAATTTTCTATTAACACTCATAATCAATTTATATGACAAAATTAAAAATTACAATCTAAATAAATAACACAACATACCAATGATAATTATAGAAACTAAATTTTCTTTATTGTATTTTTTAAAAAATTTTAAAAATCTTTACCATAATAACAAGCACAGTGGATTAAATTTCATCAATAAAATAATTAATATAAAATACTAGACTTATATATTTACTCATACAAACCAATTTTGTTAATAATAATATTAAATAATATTCGAACAATTTCAATAACATAAATTATAAATTTATTTATCTCAAACACAAAATATACTGATTATTACGATAAAATAAAGAAAATTTTTACACATTTTATTACATTAACTAAAATAATTCGTGTATACTATTAAATATATGCATAAATAGTTCATATTAGATTTGCTCAAATTATAGACTTTGTTTACTTTTATTCTTATAACGATACATACACATCTTATTAATGCAACATTATTATTAAATATTTACTTAGTAACACAAAAACATATAAATTAACAAACAAATATAAAAATATAAATTTTAATACATATGCGATTCGTTTCTTTTAACATTAATGGATTGAGAGCTCGAACACATCAACTTGATCAACTTATAAATAAACTACAACCTGATGTTCTTGGATTACAAGAAACTAAAGTTCATAATGATTTATTTCCTATAAAAAAAATAAAAAAATATGGTTATCACGTATACTATGATGGCCAAAAACAATATCATGGAGTAGCATTATTCCTAAAAAAATTACCATTAATTGTAACTCGAGGATTTCCGTTGAATCCCTGTCCATACCAAAAAAGAATAATTACAGCTCAAATTACAACATCGATAGGATCTCTAACAGTAATAAATGGATACTTTCCACAGGGCGAAAACAATCAATCTGAAAAATTTATCTATAAAAAACAGTTTTATCAAAATTTAAAAAATTATATACAAAATAACTACAGTAATGAGTCATTATTGTTAATAATGGGAGATATGAATATAAGTCCTACTGATTTAGATGTTGGTATTGGCAAAAAAAATACAGACCGATGGATAAAAATGGGTAAATGCGCTTTTCTTCCAGAAGAAAGACAATGGATAACCGATTTAATGAACTGGGGTTTAATAGATATTTATCGATCTAAATATCCATACCAAAACAACCGTTATTCTTGGTTTAGCTATCAATCTAATGGATTTAAAAACAACAGAGGTTTACGTATTGATTTAGTATTAGTAACTCAACCATTAGCTCATTTATGTACATGTAGTGGCATTAATTACGACATTCGTAATATGACCCACCCTTCTGATCATGCTCCAATATGGGTAGACCTTGACATTGAATATGATGTTTCTACTAAATGAAATAAATAAAACAAATAAAAATAATATTTATCTATACAATATCGATTGTTGTACTTACAATAATTATTATTTAATTAAATTATTATAATTGGGGTAATTATGAAAATTGCATGGAACCTTATCTGCAAAATATTTAAATCTGGTATAAATGTATTAAACATAATACGAATAACCATATTAAATATACTTTTGTTAATTTTCATAATTATAGGAATAAGTATATATTTTCATATAAAAAACACCAAAAACACTACATCCCCTTCTGCTTTAATATTAAATTTAACTGGAATCATTGTCGATAAACCAACAACATATACAAAATTTCAAAAATTTAGTAAACAACTATTCAACATAAATCAATCTCACATACAAGAAAATTCATTGTTTGAAATCATACATATTTTAAGACAAGCAAAAAATGATACAAATATTACAGGATTAATTTTATTATTAAAAAATTTTTCGGGGGGTAGTCAATCATCATTAGAATATATTGGCAAAGCATTATATGAATTTAAAAACACTGGTAAACCTATTTACGCTATTTCTGATCACTACGATCAAATTCAGTATCTTCTTGCTAGTTACGCAAACAAAATTTATATTACACCACAGGGTGAAGTAAATTTACGAGGAATTTCGACTCATAAACTATATTATCAATCATTATTAAAAAACTTAAAAATCAATACACATGTTTTTCGAGTTGGTTCTTATAAATCAGCTATTGAACCATTTACTCGAGATAATATGTCCCCTCAAGTACGCGATGAAGAAAATATATGGATACATCAACTATGGGATCAATATCTAAAAATCATTTCTCTAAATCGAAATATAACAACACAACAAATTTTTCCAGGAATAAATAAAATTATAGATGAATTATATGAAATGCAAGGAGATACAGCCTATTACGCATTACAAAAAAAGTGGGTAGATGAAATTTCATCTTACTCTGACATTGAAAACACAATGAAAAAAACATTTGGAACAAACAAAAATAATACTTCATTCAATTCAATCAGTATATATGACTACAATCTTAAACCCCCTATTACAAAAAATAATAATAATCAAATAGCAATAATTTGCATTCAAGGAACTATTATACACGGGAACAATGATATAGCTGGTTCAACAGGAGGAGACACAATAGTTAGAAAAATTCGTAATGCACGATTTAATCCTAAAATAAAAGCAATAATTTTAAGAGTAAACAGTCCCGGCGGGAGTGTGCACGCATCGGAATTAATTAGACAAGAAATAATAGCTACTAGAAACTCTGGAAAACCAATTATTGTTTCCATGGGAAATATAGCAGCATCCGGAGGATACTGGATTTCAACTCCAGCTAACTTCATTATTGCAAGTAATAGTACTCTTACTGGATCTATAGGTGTATTTGGTATTATTAATACATTTGAAGATTCTCTCGATACTATCGGAGTTCATAGTGACGAAGTAAATACTTCCCCTGTAGCAAATCTTTCTATTGCTAAAGCCTTACCTAATGAATTTAAAAACATGATGCAATTATATGTTAACACAAGTTATCAATACTTCATAAAAACTGTAGCTAAATTCCGTTGCAAAACAATAACCGATATAGATCGCGTAGCTCAAGGACATATATGGCTCGGATATGATGCAATTAAAAATGGTTTAATAGATAAAATTGGGGATTTTGACGATGCAATCAATAAAGCAGCAGAGTTAGCTCATTTAACAGAATATCAATTAAATTGGCACGAAGATAAAATAAATTGGATAAATATCATAATACAACAAACAAATAAAATTGTTTTTTATGCAATCACAAATTTATTAAATCATTATATTGTCCTTAATAATCTTGAAAAATTTATTAAAATCCATTACACTGCAGATAATCATTTTACATGGAACGATCCAAAAAACTGTTATGCTATTTGCTGTAATTATGTAAGTTATCACTAAACTATTATATACTGTAATACAGTCATATCTATAAAAAATAAATATGATTGTATAGATAAGAAAACACAAATTTTTTCTATTCTTAAAATTATTATAAAGAATAATGAACTAATATCATGCATGATAATTTAATTTATACCAAACATAACAATATGTGCAATAATCTTAAAACTTGATAATTAAGAAACATATTGGTATTTAAAATTAAATATAAAAATTAAAAAAGGAGTATGAATACATATGATTACTAAAATTGGCATTAATGGATTTGGTAGAATAGGTCGTATAGTTTTTAGAGCTGCACAAGAACGCGAAGACGTAAATATTGTAGCTATCAACGACGTATTAGATATTGAACACATCAAATATATGTTGAAGTATGATTCCACTCATGGCAAATTCAATGGAGATATCAAATCATTTAACGATTATCTCTTAATAAATGATAAAATTGTATATTATACTTCTGAAAAAAACCCAATAAATTTGCACTGGAAAAAATTTAAAGTTGACGTTGTTATTGAATCTACAGGTATTTTTTTAACTAAAACAGATGCACAAAACCATATACAAGCTGGTGCAAAAAAAGTAATATTAACAGCTCCTCCTAAGGACAATATTCCAATGTTTGTTATGGGAGTAAATAATCATCTGTATCAAGGAGATGCAATACTTTCTAATGCATCTTGTACTACTAATTGCTTAGCTCCGATAGCCAAGGTAATACATGATAATTTTGGTATTATTGAAGGTTTTATGACTACTATTCATTCTGTTACTTCAACTCAAAAAACAGTAGATTCCCCAGTATATAAAGATTGGAGAAGTGGTCGAGGAGCTTATCAAAATATTATTCCATCCTCTACAGGAGCAGCACAAGCTTTAGGAAAAATAATAAAAGAATTAGATGGAAAATTAACTGGAATGGCATTTAGAGTCCCTACATCGAATGTATCTGTAATAGACTTAACTGTACGTTTAAAAAAATCTGTATCTTATAATAACATTTGTGATGCAATTAAATTTGCTTCCGAAAATAACTTTAAAAATATTATAGGGTATATTGATGAAAATGTAGTATCGAGTGATTTCAATGGAGAAAAATTAACTTCCATTTTCGATGCTAAAGCTAGTATGTTATTAAATAATCATTTTATTAAACTTATATCTTGGTACGATAACGAAACAGGCTATTCTAACAAAGTATTAGATTTAAGCGTGTACATTATGAAATATCAAATTAACCATTAATAAATAGGTTATTGGTGAATAACATCCCCCTCCCCCTTTATGAGAAAGGGGCATGCTGTTTTTGAAAAAAATTGGGCATTTATCTCGTACCTACCAACGAATTAAGTTGATATAAAAATTAAAAATATGATAATCTAATAATATTCATATTTTTTATTAAAAATGATTTAATTTATATATGCTTTAAAAGCAATCTAATTGCTATCATTATATTTTAGTTCTTAAAATAAATATTATGCTTTATAATTTTTACATTTATTCTAAATCAAGAAAATGTTGGATTACTTTAATATATAGTATCATAGGGCTAATAAGTGTAGCTTTGTTCGAACAATATTTTTTAATGCTAAAACCTTGTGTATTATGTATATATCAAAGATGCGCTCTGATAGGAATAGCAATATCAGGAATTATTGCTTTAATTTCTCCTAATCGTTTTTTATTTCGAGTTATTGCCATAATTATATGGACATACAGTGCTTATAAAGGCTTATATTTTTCCATAAAACATATCACAACGATCTTATATTCATCTCCATTTTTTACATGCGATCTAATTGTTTCATTTCCTGAGTGGTTACCTTTAAATAAATGGTTACCTATTATGTTCAAAGCAAATGGAGAAGATTGTTCTATACATACTTGGAATTTTTTTTTATTAAACATACATCATTGGATGTTTCTAATTTTTATTAGTTATTTATTTGTAGTAATATGTATAATAATTGCGCATTTCATGCGTATATATAAACATCACTACATTTTGTAAAATAAATTATATCATTAATATATTGATATTTAAATTTATAAAAATTATTCATATTGAAAAATGAGAATACCATTAAAATACGTTATATTAAATTCATCCTTTATACTGTTTAATAAACATGTCAAAAGTTATTTCTATTGATTTACAAGGAAGTAATTTTACACTACTGGTAATGCATGCACATACTACCTGCATGCCCAAAATTCGTTTAGCATTAATAAGAAAAATAAAAGAGTCTCCAAATTTTTTTACCACTAATACCCCAATTATTATTAACGTAGCTAATATTAATCAAAGTTCTGATTGGTTAAAGCTATATCAAACAGTATCTGAGGTTGGACTACTTATTATGGGAGTATGTTGTTGCTATAATAATCAATTAAAAAAAACAATTACTAAAAGTAGGATACCTATCCTAACTAAAGGAACAAATATTATAAACTACAACAAAAATTATAACTCTAAAATCGTTGAGTACCATAATTATTCTGTTCTAACTTTTAAAACTCAAATCATATACACCCCAATCCGTTCCGGCCAACAAATTTATGCTCGTAATAGAGATTTAGTTGTTATTGCTAATGTTAGTTCTGGAGCTGAAATAATTTCTGACGGCAATATTCATATTTACGGGGCTATGCGAGGAAGAGTATTAGCTGGAGCTTCAGGACATGAAGAATCTCAAATTTTTTGTAGTAACTTATCTCCAGAACTTGTATCAATAGGAGGACACTATTGGTTAATCGATCAAATTCCGCAAGAATTTTTAGGAAAATCAGCCCGATTCTATTTAAAAAACAATGCTCTTGTTATTCAACATATTGTATAATACAATTAATTATGACTCGAATAATAGTAATTACATCAGGAAAAGGAGGAGTAGGTAAAACAACATCAAGTGCAGCTATTGCTACTGGTTTGGCAATGTATGGGCACAAAACTGTTGTCATTGATTTTGATATAGGATTGCGTAATTTAGATTTAATTATGGGCTGTGAACGTAGAGTAGTTTATGATTTTATTAATGTAATTCAAGGAGAGGCTACATTAAACCAAGCATTAATCAAAGACAAACATACACATACGAATTGCCTGTATATACTTCCTGCATCTCAAACACGGGATAAAAGTGCCTTAACCCGCATCGGAATAGAAAATATATTTAATCATCTAATTAACAAAATGAATTTTGATTTCATCATATGCGACTCTCCAGCAGGAATAGACAGTGGAGCTTTAATGGCCTTATATTTTGCTGATGAAGCAATTATCGTAACTAATCCTGAAATATCTTCAGTACATGATTCAGATCGTATTTTAGGAATTCTATCTTCTAAATCCAAACGAGCTGAAAATTCATCAGAAAACATAAAAGAACATTTACTACTTACTCGATATAGCCCTAATAAAGTCAAACAAGGCAATATGCTAAATTTAACAGATGTAATTGACATCCTCAGAATTCCATTACTAGGAGTAATTCCAGAAGACTCATTAGTATTAAAAGCTTCTAACCAAGGTACACCAATCATTTTAGATAATTTATCTTATGCAGGCCAAGCTTATTTAGATACTACAAATAGATTATTAGGAAAATCTTGTCCCTTACGGTTTATCAAAGAAAAAAAACAAGGATTTTTAAAACGTTTTTTTAAAAAGAGATAAAATCCAATGATTATTTTAATAAATTTTTTTACAAGAAAAAAAAAATTAAGTACAGCTAATATTGCTAAAGAAAGACTACACATTATTATCGACGAACATAGAATTAAAAACAAATTTGAATTAAATTCTTTACCAAAATTTAAACACGAATTACTTGAAATAATTCATAAATATATTCAAAAACCTCAAATAATTTCAATAAAATTAAAAAAACACGACGAAAACACATCAGTTTTAAAAGTAAATATACTTTTATCTAATAAAAAAATATAGCTTTAACATTACATAATACTCATTGTGTATTGTATTAATACAATTCTGCATTAATTAATTGTTGCAATCATCATATTAATAATATTTTAAATTAATAAATTGGTCTGATTTGATCAGGAGTAAGAATATTGTTAATATTCCAAGAATTGATGCCTAATAGTAACATATCATGTGCTTCAGGTAACATAACTTTTTTTAAAATAATTTTATCACTTTTATCAATACAACACTGTAATTGTTGATGATTATTCCATCCTGTTCCTACAATCATCCACTCTCCCGACAACGTATTACTTATTATATTTTGAGCAACACTCAAAGTTATAAAGCCATCGTCATCCTTACGAATCCAAATATTATTAAAATCATTATACAAATAACGTGCCCAAAATAATTTATTCATACGAGCATCAATCATTGCTATAATATTTTTAATACAAAAAATACGCCAAGCTTTATGGGCAAGCACTGCTAAAGAAGATACTGCTACTAGGGGTAAATCTGCTCCTACTGCTAAACCTTGGGCGACACTTATTCCAATCCTTACTCCAATAAAATTACCTGGACCTTGATCAAACACTATACAATCAAGAGATTTTAATGAAACTCCAGAGTCAATTAACAATTGATTAATAATAAACAAAATTTTTTTATCATGAGATTGAGGAGCTAAAATACTGTAATCATATATTTTTTCACCAACCATAATCGCAACTGAACATAATTCAGTAACAGTATTAAACGCTAAAATTCGAACAGTCATATTAAAACCTACTACTTATTTTGATACACCATAATAACAACGGATATCTTATCGTAAATCAAATAATTAAATTAATACGTAAATTACACAATATATTATAATAATTCATATAAAATATTTACAATTTTAAATAAAAAACTTCAAATAAAATTTTGTATCATATATAGTAATAGCAATGCACGTAAACATATACACACATGTTACAATAACGAACATAAATATACCAGTATATATTTTACTTTCATTGTATAAACTCGATTTCTATGCATTAGAACACCACACATCGTAGCAAATCACCTATAAGGATTATTAAATTAAATGACAATTAATCTCATAGAATTACCTTACCATCCTAATGCTACCCTAAATTTATTTGAATCATTATCCAATACGCCTTGGTCTATGTTATTATATTCCGGTTATGAAAATAAACATTCCGAAGGCCGTTACGATATACTAGTAACCAATCCCGTGTTAACATTACTTACATACAATGATATTACTACAATTTCATCTAAAAAATTTCATAAAATTAGTAAAGAAGATCCTTTTTTATTATTAAAAAAATATATACAAACATATCAATTGCAATCAGATAATAATTATCCTATTCCATTTCAAGGCGGATTTTTAGGGACATTCGGATATGATTTAGCTAGACGTATAGAACAATTACCAAATTTATCAAAAAAAGATATCTACCTTCCAGATATGGCCCTAGGCTTATATAGATGGGCTATTATCTCAGACCATAAATTATTTAAAAATTATTTAGTAACCCATGATCACCCAGATATGACTTTATCCTGGATAAAAAAACAGCACATCTATCATAATTGCAGTCACTATACAGGATCATTTAAATTATTGAATCCATGGAAAAGTAATATTGATTACTCCGAATACCTAAAAAAAATTCAAATTATCAAAAAAAATTTAATATCAGGAAATTGTTATCAAATATGTTTAGCTCAACGATTCTTAGCTCCCTATATTGGAAATGAGTGGGCAATATTTCGATATTTATTAAATTACAATCAAGTTCCATTTTCTGCATTTATTCGATTACCTAATAATTCAAGCATATTAAGTTTTTCACCGGAGCGTTTTATACAATTAAAAAAATCAAAAATTAAAACTCAACCAATCAAAGGCACATTATGCAAATTAAATAATAAAAAATCTGATAAAAAACAAAAATTAAAACTGTTTCAATCTGTCAAAAATCAATCAGAGAATTTAATGATTGTCGATTTATTACGAAACGATTTAGGAAAAGTATCTATCCCAGGTAGCATTTATGTTACTAAATTATTTGATATTCAATCATTTTCTAAAATACATCATATGGTTAGCACAATTATAGGGATACTTGACACCGATAATTTCTCAGCTTGCGATTTATTAAAAGCATGTTTCCCCGGAGGATCAATTACAGGCGCTCCTAAAATTCAAGCTATGAAATTAATAGAAGAATTAGAACCTCATCGCCGTAGTGTTTGGTCTGGAAGTATTGGATATTTAAGTTGCTGCGGAAATATGGATTCTAATATCATTATTAGAACTTTATTATCTGAAAAAAAATATCTTTTTTGCTTTGTTGGTAACGGTATTATTTTTGATAGTAACCAAGAACTAGAATACCAAGAAATGCAAGATAAAATGCTAACTCTTTTAATACCTATATTAAAACAAAATTAAAAAATTTCAAACCACCATATTGAGTATAATCAAAATTCTTGATAATCTTTACTAAATCATAAATTTTAACACGTGATACAATTATACAACATAATAATTAAAAATTTTTAGGTTCATAAAAAACATCGTTTACACGATATAAACGCTCTACCTCTACTAATTCAATACGATATTCTATCATTTGTTTAATAATAAATCTCCACTCATTAATTATCAATATATCACCTTCTTTTGGTATATGGTCACAACGAGATAGCAACAATCCTGCTAAAGATGCGACATGATCACATATATCTGCCAAATTATATGTTTTTAATGCCTGTTGTAAGGCATGCAAATCCGTACTACCTTTCACTAACCAACTTTTTTCATCAATTGTTTTAATCTCAGGAGTCTCATCTTCATCAGGAAATTCTCCAGCTATAGCTTCTAATACGTCTACAGGAGTAATTAATCCTTGAATAACTCCAAACTCATTGGATACAATCACCATACTTCCTTTTGCTCGTCTTAATTCCGTTAACAAATTTAACACATCCAATGTTTCAGGCACTACAACAGGTAAATTTTTGGCAGCATATGTTTCGACTGGTTTCCCTTTAGAAATAGATGCCATTAAATCCTTAGCCCGCACAATTCCTATTAATTGATCCAATTCTCCATCACAGACCGGAAACATATTATGAGGAGTATTTGTTAAAACTGAATATAACTCTTGTGTCGATTTTTGAGAATCTAACCATGTAATTTCATTACGAGGAGTCATTATACTACGTAAAGAACGTGAAGCTAATGATAATACCCCTGTGATCATATGACGTTCTTCTTCAGCAAATTGAGTTTTTAGCGGAAAGGTTGAAGATTTTTTTTCTGAAAAATCCCATTGTGATGCAGAAGAACTACCTCCCATTAATTTCATTATTGCTTCAGCCGTGCGTTCCCGCATAGATTTATTAGATTGATTTTTCATAAAATTACAATAAGCAATCTGATTCAATAATTCAATCAATACAGAAAAACCGATAGCAGCATATAAATACCCTTTGGGAATATAAAATCCTATTCCTTCAGCCATTAAGCTAAGCCCAATAATCAGCAAAAAACTTAAACACAATACTATTACAGTTTGGTGATTATTAACAAAATTTATTAATAAACGAGACATTGACAACATTATAATTACTGAAACAATAACCGCTATAATCATCACCGATAAACGATCTACTGTGCCAACAGCTGTTATTACCGCATCAAGAGAAAAAATCGCATCAAATACTATGATTTGTATCACTACAATCCAAAAACTAGCATATCCACGTTCAGAATGTCGACTATGCATTTTATGCTCTAATTGTTGATGTAATTCCGTAGTCGCTTTAAATAAAAGAAAAAATCCCCCGAATAATAAAATTAAGTCCCGACCAGAAAAAGAAAAAGCAATAACCTTAAATAATGGCTGTGTTAAAGTTGCAATCCATGAAACTAAAGATAATAATGTTATACGCATAATTAATGCTAATGTTAATCCAACAATACAAACATGTTCGCGTTGATTTTTCGGCAATTTATCTGCTAAAATAGCAATAAATACTAAATTATCAATTCCGAGTATCACCTCTAAAACGACTAAAGTTAAAAATCCTGCCCACATTGATAAATCTGTTAAAAATTCCATGACAATCCTTATTCACAATATCAAATGCAAATCATGCATAAGCATATTTATGCTAAAAGCAAAATATACCGTATGACCTACTTCATACAGGAATTACGAAAAATAAAATTATATATCACTGAATAATATACTAGTCTTATAATAGGATAGGAAGATTGTTCATATTAAACAAAAATATGAAATTGATAAAATAAACATTGTTAATTTTACGTTAATAAAATTTTTATCACAATAGGTATTCATATATTTATAATTACTATAATAAATCTAACGTTTATATTATATATATAATATATCATTATAATAAAAAAAATAGTATAATGATTTGTTATTCAAATAAAAATTATTTACTTAGAATAAGTGTACATATTTAAAAAAATAAAAACATAATTGAGATTTCGAAAAATAGAAAAAATAAAATTATAACATTCAATTAACGGAGAAAAATATAGTGACTATCGCAGTTATACTCAGTGCTCACGGATCTGTCTCTGAAAAATTACTCCATACTACAGAAATGATTGTAGGCAAACAAGAAAATGTTGCTTGGATTAACTTACTCCCTTCTGAAAACACTGATACTTTAATTGAAAAATATAACACACAATTATCCAATCTGGATATTAATTCAGGAGTATTATTTTTAACCGATATTTGGGGAGGCACTCCATTTAATGCAGCTCAACAATTAATATTAAATCACAAAAATTATGATATTATTACTGGAATGAATATTCCTATGTTAATAGAAGTATTTATAGCTAGAGAACATACTCATACAATAAAAAAATTAGTACATATTGCATTACAATCTGGATCAGAAAGTATAAAAGCAGTAAAAAACTCATTATTTAGCCCTGATACAAAAAATTTAAAAAAAACTTCTATATCTACTAATCAACATAATAAACATTTTAATAAAAATGATAAAAATAATATGACTATATGCTTAATTCGTATCGACGATAGACTAATTCATGGACAAGTAGTAACGCGATGGGCTAAGGAATATAAAATCAATCGTATTATTGTAGTAAATGACGAGATTGCTACTGATGAAATAAGAAAAGATCTACTTACTCAAGTTACTCCTCCTGGAATTACTGCTCATGTCATAAGTGTTAATAAAGCTATACGAGTATATAATAATCCTAAATATGCAAAAGATAAAATAATAATGTTATTTTCCAACCCCACAGACGTAGTTCGATTAATTGAAGGAGGAAGCGTTCCTATTAAATCTGTAAATGTTGGAGGTATGTCCTTTAGCACAGGAAAACAACAAATTCATAACGCTGTATCAGTAAATTCAATAGATATCAAAGCTTTTAAAAAACTTGATCAACTTGGTATTCACTTAGAAATACGTAAAGTACCATCAGATTCACCAATCAATTTAATAAAATTAATAGAAAACATTACTTAATTAAATATTTTAAAGATATATAATTTATACATTGTAATTACACATCAAATCTTATCGTTGATGTTTTTATTTCTAATCTTTTATAACATAAAAAGGATGATTTATGGAAATCAATACATTTCAAATTATTCTGCTATTCTTTACTTCTTGTATTGTTGGAATGGCTTCAATACTTGATGAGTTTCAATGTCATAGACCTTTGATAGCATGTACTATCGTAGGATTAATTTTAGGAGATATAAAAACTGGAATCATCATTGGTGGAACATTAGAAATGATAGCTTTAGGATGGATGAATATAGGAGCTGCAGTAGCCCCTGATGCAGCATTAGCTGCTATTATTTCTACCATATTAGTCATTGCAGGAAAACAACCTATTGGAGCAGGCATTGCTTTAGCAATTCCATTAGCCGCAGCAGGACAAGTATTAACTATAATTGTACGAACTATTACTGTTGCATTTCAACACGCTGCAGATACTGTAGCAGAACGTTGTAACTTAACAGCATTGAGCTTAATTCATATAACAGCTTTAATATTGCAAGCTATGCGCATTGCAGTTCCTGCAACTATTGTCAGTATTTCTATGGGCACTGAAGTAATTCACCGAATATTAAATTCGATTCCCGAAATTATCACAAACGGATTAAACATTGCGGGAGGAATGATTGTTGTTGTAGGATACGCTATGGTCATCAATATGATGAGAGCTGGATATTTAATGCCATTTTTTTATTTAGGATTTGTTATTACAGCTTTTACTAACTTTAATTTAGTAGCATTAGGGGCTTTAGGAATTATTATAGCTATCTTATATATTCAATTATCTTCAACCCATCAAAAAACAGAACAAAAAAAATATCCTTATTCAACTTTAAGTACAGAAAATAAACTCGATAATGAATTAGATTAATAGGTGATCACAATGATAAATAATGCTGCTCATAATAATAATGACAATTATAATAACAAAAATAAAAAACAAATAATTCAACTAACTAAAAAAGATATTAGATCTGTTTTTATTCGTTCTAATTTTTTTCAAGGATCTTGGAATTTTGAACGCATGCAAGCATTAGGATTTTGTTTTGCCATGATTCCAGTAATTCGGCGTTTATATTTAAATAATAGTAAAGAACAAAAAGAAGCGATTAAAAGACATCTAGAATTTTTTAACACACATCCTTATGTTGCTGCGCCTATTTTAGGAATTACTATGGCTATGGAAGAAGAAAAAGCTAATGGAGCTACAGCCATTGATGACGCATCCATTAATGGACTAAAAGTAGGATTAATGGGACCTTTAGCTGGAGTAGGAGATCCAATATTTTGGGGTACTATTAGACCAGTATTTGCAGCATTAGGAGCGGGAATAGCAATGACTGGCAATCTATTAGGACCATGTATATTTTTTATTTTTTTTAATACAACTAGATTAATAACGCGTTACTACGGTATAATATATGGATATAAAAAAGGCATTAGTATTGTAAAAGATATAGGAAAAGGAGGGTTATTAAAAAAATTAACAGAAGGTTCTTCAATTCTAGGTTTATTTGTAATGGGAGCACTAGTTAATAAATGGACTCATGTTAATATTCCATTCGTTTTATCAAGTATTACGGATAACGAAGGAAACACTACCATCACCACTGTTCAAAATATTTTAGATCAGCTTATGCCTGGATTTGTGCCTTTATTACTCACTTTCGCATGTATGTGGCTACTCAACAAAAAGATAAATGCTTTATGGATTATTGTAGGTTTTTTCATATTAAGCATATCAGGGCACTGGATGGGCCTGTTGAGCTAGTGTACACTAGCTCAACAGGCCCATCCAGTGCCCTGATATGCTTAATATGAAACACTCTTTTTTTATTTTTATCCTATTCTAACAAACTACTAAAACTCTATCTTCAAAAATAACTCTCAGAAATTTTTCTTTTTTATATAAATAAAATATTTTATATAATAGACAAACTAAACATCCTTACTTACAAGGACCCTTAAACTCTTTAATAAAACCTAAAAATAAATAATTTATAATAAAAAATTCCAAAATTTTATATAGTTGTTACATTAACCGCGGAAGGTCCTTTATGCCCATCTTGAATTTCAAATTCAACATTTTGACCTTCAGATAAGGTCTTAAACCCATTTCCTTGAATTGCAGAAAAATGAACAAACACATCTTTACTTCCATCAGAAGGTGTAATAAAACCAAACCCTTTAGATTCATTAAACCATTTTACTTGACCTTTAATTTTCGCCATCTTACATATTTCCTTTAAACGTTTTACCTAAAATAAAATTTTTAAATATTAAATCTACCAATTGTACAATATCACACAATATAATCTAAATTATTAATAATAAATTCTCTCCTCACTAAACTATCAAACTACACTTATATTCAATATATACCAAATTACCTAAAATATTCTATAATTCTCTAATATACATTGATCCTATCAACTTTATAATAAAAACTAACTGACCTTTCATGATAACAGAAAAATACTCATTATCAATTTTTTTTATACGTATTTTAAAAAATAATATTATGAATCAAAAAAATATATCTGTAAAATTAGATACTTTGACAATATAATAACATAACATATATAATAAAAATTTTAATATATTTTTATATATTAACTAAGTACAATTATTTTCAAAAAATTTTTAATAACCCATTAATCTATCACTACTCTTTAAACATATATGTTTATTCATTAAAATTCAACAATCAATCTTTCAGACTTATCAACTAATACAATACCATATACAAATTTATAATTTGTATATCATTCTTTACATATATAATCTACTACTTTATTTTTCCCTTACCCAAAAAATAATATTTTAAATATTTAAACCAATACAACGATCAAAACCCTATACATCCTAATATAATTTTTAAATTAATACATACTTTAAAAATATTTAAATAAATTAAATCTACTCTTCTCAAAGAGAAATATTATTAATACAGTATTCATATATATGAATATAAATATATATCACTCATTAATGTATATATATAAAAAATACTAATAACTTATATATTCATTCCAACTACGATTATCTTTAAGCATCATAGCGGTAGACTCACTAGGACCCCAAGTTCCAGCTTGATACACATTTAAAATACTATTACTTGATTGCTCCTCCCATGCTTTAACAATAGAGTCAACCCACTTCCAAGAACCTTCTACTTCATCATAATGCACAAATAAAACTTGAATACCTCGCATAACTTCCAATAATAATCGTTCATATGCATCAGAAACATACTCTTTAGAAAAAATTTTATTGAAATACAAATTCATATTAACAGGTTTTAAACGATTTTTATTCCCCAACCCAGGGACTTTACTAAGAATCTGCATATCTATACCTTCATTTGGTTGTAATCTAATAATTAATTTATTATTAGGCAAACATGAACATAAGTCTGAAAACAAGTTCAACACTGGTTTTTTAAAATATATAACAATCTCAGAATATTGCTTAAATAATCTTTTCCCTGTTCTTAAATAAAATGGAACACCAAACCATCTCCAACTATCTATATTTACTCGAATAGATACAAAAGTTTCAGTAGTGCTATTTTGATTAGCTCCTTTTTCTTCTAAATAACCTGGAACCGGTTTACCTCCAATGAAACCTGCGACATATTGACCTCGCACTGTAATCTCATGTATTCTATAGGGATCAACCATCCGCAACGCACGTAAAATTTTAACTTTTTCATCTCTAATACAATCAGAGCTTAAACAAGACGGAGGAGACATAGCTACAATAGTTAAAATTTGTAATAAATGACTTTGTATCATATCTCTCATTTGGCCTATTTTATCAAAATATCCCCAACGACCTTCAATTCCTACTTCCTCTGCTACTGTAATTTGTATATGATCAATAGTGCTATTATTCCAGTTAGAAAAACACAAAGAATTTGCAAAACGCAGCACTAATAAATTCAATACAGCTTCTTTTCCTAAATAATGATCTATTCTATAGATTTGAGTTTCAGAAAAATATTTTGATACATTGGCATTAATAACACGAGCAGAATCTAAATCAATACCCAATGGTTTCTCTATGACCACTCTATTTAATTCTTTATTTAATCCTATTGAACTTAATCCTTTACAAATATTATCAAAAGTATGCGGCGGCATAGCCAAATAATTTATTGTTAACAAATCCAAACGTTTTAATTTATTGATCAATAAAACAAAACGCTCTGTATGATTAATATCTAAATTACAAAATTCAAATCGTCGAGAAAAACGATTCCATAAATTTTCGTCAATCGATTCTTCTCGCATAAAAATTTCTAATGCAGAACGTATAACCTTAACATATTTTAAGGTATCCCATTCTGCCCTACCCACTCCTAATATACAAGTATCAGGATGAATAAATCCTATCTTTTCTAATTTATATAATGCAGGAATTAATTTTCTACGAGCTAAATCCCCTTTAGCTCCAAAAATAATTAAATTACACGCATGTTCTGCAGGCGTTTCAAATGAAATATTCAATATTTTACCTCATATAAAGAACACTATTAAAATATTATAACCTATTTATACAGATATCAATCATCCTTCTAATACTCAAATTATCTATCAAATCTATACTATTTAAATAGTATATCTCAATAAAAAAATTATTTACTAATCAAACACTCTTAATTCAATATATAGTAATCACTTAATCCACAAAAATTATTATTCATATGCATTAATATTGCATCAATATATAACATCTTCCTACAAAAAAAAATACTATAAAAAATTATTTTCAATTAAAAGTTTTAATATATTACATTACAAAATATTACTCAATAAAACTACCCCACTTGTTTGCTTAGCCTACTGTAAATAATCAAGATTATATCTATATAATTATATAAAGCCACAATGACCACCGATATAATTATAATCATAACAATAACAAAACACTCGTATATTAAAAAATATTCTCATATAATAAAATATTATATATAATAATTCCATTATTGTTCAAGGAACTAATATGCCGAAATACCTGAGAAGAACTAAAATTATTGCTACCCTTGGTCCTTCTACAGATCAAGCAAATAATCTCGAAAAAATCATTACTTCTGGAGTAAATGTAGTTAGATTAAATTTTTCTCATGGAAAACCTTTAGAGCATTTTACCCGAGCAAATAAAATTCGAGCACTTGCTACTCAATTAAAACGATATATCGCTATTCTTGGAGATTTACAAGGACCTAAAATCCGTATTTCAACTTTTCAAAACGATAAAGTATATTTAAAATCTGGAGATAATTTTTTACTCGACTCTATGAATCAAGATAATAAAGGTACCCAAACATATGTAGGGGTTAATTATAAAAAACTTTCTCAAGATGTATCTCCAGGCGATTATTTACTTTTAGATGATGGAAAAATTCAACTACAAGTTATCAAAATTAATAACACTAAAATTTTTACTAAAGTAATAATCGGAGGAATATTATCTAATAATAAAGGCATTAATAAATTAGGAGGAGGTTTATCTGCTAAAGTATTAACAGATAAAGACAAAACAGATATTATTACTGCCGCTAAAATAGGAGTAGATTATTTAGCGATATCTTTTCCTCGTAGTAGTATAGATTTAAATTATGCCCGCAAATTAGTTATAGACGCTGGTAGTAATGCAAAAATTATATCTAAAGTAGAACGAGCAGAAGCAGTTAAATCCGATGAAACAATAGATGATATTATCAAAGCGTCTGATGCAGTCATGGTGGCTAGAGGAGATTTAGGGATAGAAATTGGAGATCCAAAATTAGTAGAAATACAAAAAAAAATAATATACAGAGCACATGCTCTCAATAAAGCAGTTATCACTGCAACACAAATGATGGAATCTATGGTTACAAATTCCATACCTACTCGAGCTGAAGTCATGGATGTAGCTAATGCTGTATTAGATGGTACAGATGCAGTAATGTTATCTTCAGAAACTGCTACTGGATTGTACCCATCTGAAACTGTTACTGCTATGTCTAATGTATGTTTAGGAGCAGAAAAAATATCCAATATTGATCAACCATCAATATCTTTAAATAAACCAAAAAAAAAAATTACAAACGTAAAAGAAGCTGTTGCATCATCTACTATGTACATAGCGAATCATCTCGATACAATACGCGCAGTTATTTCTATAACTGATTCTGAATATACCGCATTACTTATGTCTCGTATTAATTCAAAATTACCTATTTTCGTATTATCCCATGATATTAATACTCTTAATATAGTTACTTTATATAGAGGAGTCATTCCTATCTATTTTAGTCACACTGGAAACAATATCATTGATGCAAGACATGCTAGCAATCTATTGCGAGATAAAGGATTTGTAATACCCGGTGAATTAGTAATAGTGATACAAGATAACATCTTGAATCAATCTAATGTAACTAATATGAGTTATATATTAGCAGTAGAATAAGTGATTTTATACCCCAAAACTATTAATAATAAATTTTTATATATAAAACAATCAAAATCAAAGCTATCATTTAATCATTTTAATATCTATACTAACTAATAAAAAATATACAGAATTATACATACCTCACTATTGTTTATATTTAATCAAAATTTAATTTTGGGATAATTTCATTTATTTGTTTTAAATATTTTATGCGATCATTCCCTAATAATTTCTCTACATTTAGAATACTAGTAGTCAAAGGATTTACAGGTTGACGATTAATCCAGACTTCAAAATGTAGATGAGGACCAGTAGATCGACCCGTATTACCAGATAATGCAATACTATCTCCTCGACTTACTCTCTGTCCTGATTTAACTAATATTTTTTTAAGATGCATATATCGAGTTATACATTGAAAATCATGCTTAATAACTACATAATTGCCAGCAATTTTACTATATTTACTACTCAATACTACTCCGTCTCCTATGGATAAAACCGGAGTTCCAACCGGTACAGCAAAATCTACTCCAACATGCTGAGTTACTTGACCAGTAACAGGATTTAACCTATTCATATTAAAATTAGAAGATATACGATACGGTTTTAATATCGGTAAACGAATAAATTTATTTATAGATCCTACAGCTTCTTTATTATAAAAACGACCATTATTTGCCTTAAAAATATAGTAATCTTGACCAGCAGTACGTACTCGGGCTCCAATTAATTCGCTATATATATTATTATTTTTAATATCAAATATCAAAGAAACTAATAGAGCAAATTTATCTCCTGAATGCAATTTTTTAAAATCCAATTGATATCTTAACGCATTAACTACATCTACTATACAATTTTCCTCTAACCCTAAAGATCGAGCGCTATCAACAAAAGTTTCATGTAGTGATCCTGAAAACAACACTGTGTAACATTGTTTTTTCTCATTGCTATTTTTTTTTAATACTTTAATAATTCCTTGATTAAAATAAGCATTCATTTTCTTATTATAAAGACGTATTTCTTGCTCAGAAACACCCCAAATTAAACATTGTAGACGTTTTTGATTTACAATCAGCCACAATAAAGATTGCCCAATTCTTAATTTATCCAATACAGGGTATTGTTGAGTTAATAAATACACTTCATCAATATTTACTAAATTTCTATTATATTTTTCTACAAATTGCGTCAATGTATTATTAGAGAACAGTCTTGAATAATCATTCATACTGAATATTTTTAAAGATTGCTCTTGACTAACTTGTTTTTTTAAAATGTTTAAGAAAAATAAATTATCTTCAACATATGTATTATTATTAATAGTTTTAAAAAAAGAACACAATGTAGATTTTTGTACAGCAATGATTTGATTATAATCATTTTTATTAAATTCATATGATAATAAAAACATATTCCACACAATCATGATAATAATAATTATTATAAACACAAAAGGAACAATGATACTATATCGCTTATACAAACAACGACATATTAATTTAATAGAATTACACACAATTCCATACACTCATAATAAATCCCATATGACATTTGTTATTTCTATTACATTTTACATATCAAATACACAAACAATATCCACTTTTAAAAGAAACGACAACTAAATATATATAATTATTTATTTCATTACAGGATAAGTATCCTAATTCCAAATATTTATATTCTTTATAACAAAGCAATATATATTAATTATAATTAATATATATTTAAAATATAAAAATTATTACTATAAATGACAACAACAAAAATTAGACATTATTCAATCTTAATTTAATAAAATCAAATTATTCTCATAAACAATAAACTTAATCAGGCGCATCAACCATTAAATCTATTGCTGAAGTAGTTTTTGGAAACGCAATAACATCTCTAATACTTTTAGAACCAGTTAATAACATCAATAATCTATCTAGTCCAAATGCTAATCCAGCATGTGGAGGAGCACCATACTTTAAAGCATTCATTAAACAACCAAATTTTTTTTGCTGTGTACTTCGACTTATTCCCAAAATATCAAATATTGTTTGCTGTAATAAATACGAATGAATACGAACTGAACCACTTCCTATCTCATACCCATTAATTACCATATCATAAGCTTCTGACACCGCTAATAACGGATTATTTTTTAAAAATTCTATATCACAATTTTTTGGTGCTGTAAACATATGATGTACCGGTATTAAACTACCTAATTCATTCTTTTTAAATACTGGAAAATTTACTACCCATAATGGAGCCCAAGTATCTTTTTTAATCAAATTTAAATCACTACCTATTTTTTGTCTTAACGAACCTAATATTTTAGTGATAAATAAATTTTTATTGTTACCAAAAACAAAAAATAAAACACCATTGTGTTTAAAATTAATTTTTTTGAATAACGCTTTTAATATAATTTTATTTAAGAATTTAACTATTGGACCATCAACTTTAACTATTTCTTTTTGATCATTGCATTGTGCTTTAATCCAGTAAAAATTTTGTATCCCGCATCTTCGAATATAATCTTCATATTTATTAATCTGTTTGTCAGTTAAAAAATATCCATTTGGAATTTTCATAACTATTACTTGGTTAACAGCTATATCTATCATAATTTTATTTAATAAAAATTGATTCCATATAGATCTAAAAAAATCAGATACATCAACTATTTCTATTGGATTTCTTAAATCTGGAGTGTCAGATCCAAATCTCCTCATTGAATCAAAATAAGAAATTTGAGGAAATACTCCTAACTCTATATTTAAGATTTCACGCCATACAGTACAAATAAAAAATTCCATAAGCTCTCGTATTCTTTTAGCATCAATAAAAGATGCTTCCATATCAATTTGAGTAAATTCTGGTTGTCGATCTGAACGTAAATCCTCATCTCTAAAGCATTTAGTAATTTGATAATATCTATCAAATCCAGCAATCATTAATAGCTGCTTAAATATTTGAGGAGATTGAGGTAAAGCGTATTTCTTATCTATATGCAACCTACTAGGAACTAAATAATCTCTAGCACCTTCTGGGGTAGATTTAGTTAAAATAGGAGTATCAATATTAAAAAACCCCTCCAACTCCATAAATCTATGAGTTAATGACATAACTCTAGAACGAGTTTTAATATTCAATAACATGATCGGTCTTCTTAAATCTAAATAACGATATTTTAAACGATTCTCCTCTGTATTATTCTTAGTAATATCTAATGGTAATGGCTCAGACACATTAAGAATGACAAAAAATTTCGCTACAATTTCAATCATTCCAGTTAACATATTTTTATTTATTTGAGTAATAGGACGAGCACGAACTATTCCTCTTAATTGTATACAAAATTCCTGTTTAAGACTAATAGAAGCATTTTTACATACTTCTTGTTGAAAATTAGGATCAAAACATACTTGAATAGAACCCTCTCTATCCCTTAACTCAATAAACATTAACTTTCCAAGATTTCTTAACTTACTTATCCAACCACACAATGTTATTTCCAAACCAATATGAGCTGAATTTAATTGCCCGCAATAAGCAGTACGCATGCATTACCTCTGACTCAAAAATCAATATATTGTATATTTACAATTGTACAAAATAAATAAAAATTTATTTATTCATATAATTATGTAATGTAGCATGATCTTATTATAAAATATATATTTGTATATATAACGCTCTTATTAAACATTAAAATAATATCGTTCATATACATAATTTAAATTTTTATCATCAAACTCATGCTGTTAAAATAAATATATGTAAATCTCCCTAATATTAATTGATATATGAACATTAACATAGACACTACATAATCATGATAATATACAAAACAAATATCCTATTATTTATATATAAAAATACGTATACAAATTATAATCAAATAAATATGTATGCAGTTTATAAAACAAAATAAAAACTTCAATAATTAATTAATTCTATAAATTATATGAACATTCAAAATCTTTTATTGCAACATCTATATCAAGCTTTACTTAAAATAAACGCAGAATCTTTTTTTCATTTAATCAAAATTCACATATCTACTCACAAGCAATTTGGAGACTATCAAATTAATGGACTTATTCCTATATCCAAATTACTAAATATTTCTGTTGAAAATTTTTCTAAAAAACTTATTAAATTTATAAATTTACAACACATGGTTGAAATTATAAAATTTGAACAACCAGGGTTCATTAATATTTTTTTAAGTTCAACATGGATAGAAAACCAAATTAATTATATTGGTAATTTACCTAATTTTGGAATTTATTCAAAACAACAAAAAACCATCATTATTGATTATTCTGGCCCTAATATTGCAAAAGAAATGCATGTTGGACATTTAAGATCAACTGTAATTGGCGATAGTACCGCTCGTATTCTATCTTTTTTAGGACATCATGTTATTAAAGCGAATCATATAGGCGATTGGGGCACTCAATTTGGTATGTTAATTGCATATATACACAAACAAATACCACATAACTTTTCATTAAATAAAATTCAATCATTTGATGTATTAGAAAAATACTATCAAGAGGCTAAAAAAATATATGATATTGATCCTAATTTTGCTAAATTAGCACGTCATTATGTTGTAAAATTACAACAAGGCGATGGTTATTGTAAAAAAATATGGCAACATTTAGTAAATATATCTGTTTCAAATAATCAAAAATTATATAATCGGCTTAACATCACTCTCAAAAAAAGCGATATCATGGGAGAAAGCATGTATCAAAATATGCTACCCCATATTGTTAGGGACCTAAAAAATAAAAAAATAGCCGTTACTAGTAATAATGCTACCGTAGTTTTCCTCAATAAAGATCAAAAAAACGAATATTACTCTTCTTTTGGAGTAATAATACAAAAAAAAGATGGAGGTTATTTATATAGTACCACTGACATCGCTTGTATAAAATATCGTTGTGAAATATTACATGCTGATAGAATCATCTATTATACTGATTCAAGACAAAAACAACACTTGTTACAAGCATGGAAAATTGCACATAAAGCAGGATACATTCCAAAATCAGTATCATTTGAACATCATATATGCGGCATGATACTTCAAAAAAATAGAAAACCATTCCAAACTAGAGCAGGAAACGTATTAAAATTAACCACATTACTAAATGAAGCTTTTAAAAAAGCCCATGATTTAATTTATAGAAAAAACCCTAATTTAGAAGATATAAAATTAAACAAACTTGCGCACATTATTAGCATAGGAGCAATTAAATATACTGAATTATCGAAAAATAGATCAACAAATTATATATTTAACTGGGATACTATGTTAAATTTTAACGGTAATACTGCTTTATATATACAATACGCTTATACTCGAATTTTTTCAATATTAAAAAAAACCGGACAACCTAACCTAAAAAAAAATAAATACAAAATTCAAATAATTACCAAAAAAGAAAAACTATTAGCAACTTGCTTGCTTCAATTTAATGAAATAATTGAAATTATAGCAGATCAAGGAACTCCACATCTATTATGTAATTATTTATATAAATTATCAGCATTATTTTCTTCATTTTATGAATCTTATCCTATTTTAGAAACAAAAAACATTCATCTACAACATAGTAGATTAAAATTATCTTTATTTACTGCTCATATTTTAAAACAAGGTTTAGAACTATTGGGAATAGAAACATCAGAGTATATGTAATATGTATCTACTAATTAGTAGTATCTCTATGAAACCAAAAAAAATCTTTCACTCGAAATCCTAATAATTTTAATATCGCAAGATAACTACTTATTCCTAAAATTAATATACTTATTATTTTTAATAATCTATAAAACATATGATTTATAACCCATCCCTCTCCATTTCCATAAATTAATAATTGCATGAAAAATATAGCTATATACATAAAACACAATGCTATAACTAATTTACACAAAAAATGCAACCATCCAGAAGATAAACGAAATAAATATTTTTTCTTAAATTGCCAAAATAATAATCCTGCATTTAGCCAAGCACCTAAACTAATAGAACAAGCAAAAGCAACGTGTTTTAATATATGAATAAACATCATGTTTATAAATTGCGAAAAAACTACAGTAATAATAATCATGCGAATTGGAGTTTGGATATCATGACGAGAATAAAAACCCGCAGTTAATACTTTAGTTAAGATTAAACCAGGTAATCCTATTGAATAAGCTATTACAGAATATTGAGTCATCAAAACATCAAATCCTGAAAATTTACCATACTGAAATAATGTTATTATTAATGGTTTAGATAAAACTCCTAAAATAACAGCACTAGGAAAACTTAATACACAACATAATTTTAACCCCCAATTTATAAGATTAAAATACTCTACACTACTTCCTATCGCAATAAACCTAGATAAACATGGCAATAAAACAGTAGTTAATGTCACTCCAAAAATACCAATAGGTAATTCAATAATTCTATCAGCATAATATATCCAAGAAATAGACCCATCTGGTAAAAACGATGCAAAAATAGTATTAATTGTTAAAGATATTTGATTACTTAATACTGCAACTAACATCAATCCTGCAGACCGACATATCCTATGTATTCTATTATCATGTAAATTAACTGTTGGACAAACTAATAAATTTACTTTTTTTAAAAATGGCAAACAATATATACACTGCAATAATCCTCCTACAAACACTGACCAAGATAATCCAACTATGGGAGTACACAAATATAAATATTTAGAACATAACATAAATCCTATCATACTTATATTTAAAAAAATTGGAATAAACGCAGGAACCAAAAAAAAATTCCACGTATTTAAAGTTGCTCCCATAAAAGATGCTAAAGAAATCAATAAAATATAAGGAATCATAATTCGAAATAATAAAACGGTTGTATCAAATTTTTCTGAAATATTATCAAACCCAGGAACAGCAATCCTTATAATCCAAGGAGCTAATAATAACCCAAAAAAAATTATTATAATTAAAATGATTATTAATAAACCAAACGCACGAGAAATAAATGTTTTTATTTCTTTTATATCAAAAAAACATTTATATTCTGATAATATAGGTAAAAAAATCTGATAACATGCGCCTTCAGCAAAAATTCGTCGTAAAAAATTAGATAATTTAAAAGCAACGAAAAAAGCATCAGTCATTATACTTGCTCCAAATGTTCGAGCTATAATATTATCCCTAATAAATCCTAGAACCCTAGAAAACGTAGTTATAAAGCTTACTCGTATTAATGGCTTTAATAAATTCATCGTTATTATAAATAATCAATAATTTTATTATATATATAATGTATAAAATATATTTCTATATACTAAATATATGATTATGTAAATACAATAAATTTCTAAAATATATAGTATTAAAATTTACAAAATATATGTGATAATAGTTCTATCATACATAAACACTTAATACATACATAATCATTCAATATACGTATATTATATGCTTCATATACATAATGAATTATATTACATATCTAATACATAAATAATCAGACATGATAAAATAATTTAATCAAGTTAATGATAAAAATAAATAATACTAATTGTAGCATCAAATAACTACAAACAAAAACTATTAGTCATCTTATGCGATTACTATAACTATATCCTGTATTTACTAAAAAATATCTCATGATATAAGCACAAAATTAATAACATAAAACAAAATTATATAGTATCAAAAATTAATGTATTATAATGGGTATACTTATATCATTCATACAAAATCTACATAAAAACATCACATACTATAAGCGGTGACTCATGCATTCAACATCTAAAGCTCGAAGATTAGGTAAGTATTTTTTAATTATAGATAATATGTTTGTGGTTATAGGCTTTTATGCTGTTTTTCCATTAATTTCAATATACTTTGTTGAACAATTAGGATGGGCAGCTTTTTTAGTTGGATTTGCTTTAGGATTACGCCAATTTATTCAACAGGGATTAGGTATTTTCGGAGGTGCATTTGCTGATAAATTAGGAGCTAAACCAATGATTGTCTCCGGACTATTAATGCGTACAGTAGGATTTATTATAATGAGTATTGCACAAACTCCCATACTATTGTGTTTATCATGTATATTGTCCGCATTAGGGGGTACATTATTTGATCCTCCAAGAACAGCTTTAGTTATTAAATTGATACGACCATGGGAATTAGGTAGATTTTATTCTATTTTAATGTTAGAAGATAGTGTATGCGCAATTATAGGAATAACATTAGGCACATGGTTACTACAATACAATTTTAAACTAGTGTGCTTTACAGGGGCAATATTATTTTTTATAGCTGGTATTTTTAATGCATGGGGGTTACCTGATTATAAAATTTCTAGTTCTCATCTTTCTTTATTAGATGGAATTAAAAAAGTATTAAACAATCAAAGATTTGTTATTTATGCTTTAACACTAACCGGATATTATATTTTATCTGCTCAAATGATGTTAATGTTACCAATTCGTGTTCACGAAATATCTGGGCAATTATCATGCATAAAATATATCTATATCATAGAAGCTATTTTATCTTTATTGTTTATCATTCCTATAACTTATTGGGCTGAAAAATATTTTCGGTTAGAAACACGATTAATGATGGGATTAATTATAATGATTATTAGCTTATTCCCTATTGGGTTAGTAAAAAACTTATATGAATTATTACTTTTAGTTAGTTTATTTTATATAGGCTCTATTATTGCCGAACCTGCAAGAGAAACATTAATTGCTTTATTCACAGACTACAAAGCACGCAGTAGTTATATAGGGTTTAATAAATTTAGTTTAGCTTTAGGAGGTACTTTGGGTTATAGTGGTAGTGGGTGGTTATATGACCTAGGTAAAAAATTAAATTTCTTACAATTACCATGGATAGCGCTCAGTGTAATAGGTATTATTACACTATTGGGATTATACTATCAATTTCGATATTATTCCTTTCAATTCTCCTTATTAAATAAAAAAAATTGTACTTATACACATAATAAATCTATTCGGAAAAAAAATTAGCTCATATGTTAAAACAAAATAATTAATAATAATAAAAATCCATCAATTTTATACATAAATCAACAGCCTTATGCTTGACGAATAATAATTAACTCTATACTATCTAATTCAAAAATTAAGCTATTAAATTTGATCATTATGCAATTAATATTTTTAAAAGCACTATACAAATAATATAAAACAAAAAATAAAACAAATATCATATAAACTCTATATGATACCTCAATGGTGAGGTGTCCGAGTGGCTCAAGGAGCATGCCTGGAAAGCATGTATACGTATTAACTTAATGTATCAAGGGTTCGAATCCCTTCCTCACCGTATAGAATAAATTATTATATAAATAACAATAAAAAATGAAAATTTAAAAATATATACAACCTCATTTTTGGAAAAATAAATCATATCTATTAAAAATTTTTAATTTCCCTAAATAACAATATTATCAATTTAATAATGTTGTTATTTAGGGAAAATTGAATAATATATACACACATCAAACATAAATAAAATTACTATTTATAACAAACAACTTTTTAATCATATTCATGATATAAAAATTACTCATAATCTCTCACACTACTATTTTTATATATAAATCAATAATGGAGAGAAAGGGATTCGAACCCTTGAAAGAATTGGTTTTTTCTTTAGACAGTTTTCGAAACTGTTCCGTTCAACCCCTCCGGCATCTCTCCTATCTATACATAAAATAAAAACAAAATTATTATTTATTCGAAACATAATAATCAACTCTTTTCTTTTATAAAACTTGACATTATTTCCATATTTAGCACAACAAAATATATTTCTTGTATGTATATAGACAATTATATATAATATGGAGCAACATATGATCCTCTGTAGTTCAGTTGGTAGAACAACGGACTGTTAATCCGTATGTCACTGGTTCGAATCCAGTCAGAGGAGCCATATATAATCAAATTATTCAAATTAAACGTATAATAAATTCATTCAATAATTTTAACTTTATATAAATCATTAATACTTATTGATCCTACCAAAATTCCTGATTTATCAACTACCGGGGCTGCGGTAATATTCAATTTATATAAAATTTTAATAGCTTCATCAACTCTACACTCTTGAGCAACATAATGACCAGGTTTAGTCATCGCTATACAAATAGAATCCTTTAAAGATTTATCTTGTTGTATTATCCATCTTCTTAAATCTTCATCCGTAAATACTCCTATAACATACTGATTATCATCACAAACAGCAGTTAGACCTAATCCAGTACGAAGCAATTCAAACATAGCATCCATAACAGTTGATTTCCAAAAAACCTTTGAAATTTTATTCCCTATACGCATTACATGGTGCACACAATTTAATAATTGAGCTCCTAAGGTTCCTCCAGGATGAAATTGAGCAAATTTCTCTATACTAAATCCTTTATATCTCATTAAAGACATAGTTAAAGCATCTCCCATCATTAAAGCGTTAACTGCACTAGAAGTAGGTACTAATTCCATAGGACATGCTTCTCGTTGTATTTGAATATTCAAAACACAATTTGATTGCACAGCCAAAGGAGAATTAGAATTTCCAGTTAATGCAATTATAGGAATATTATTCTCTATCAATACGGGAATTAAAAGACTTATTTCATACGAACGACCAGAATACGAAATAAATATTACTACATCTTTTGATTCAATCATTCCTAAATCGCCATGTAACGCTTCCGAAGGATGCATAAAAAACGCTGGAGTTCCAGTACTAGATAAAGAAGCTGCAAGTTTCTTCCCAATATGTCCCGACTTTCCTATTCCAGAGACAATAACTTTTCCTTCACATCTCAATAAAATTTGACAAGCAACTACAATACTTTCATCTAAGCGATCTAACATATGTAGCGCTTCATTTATTTCAATTTTTATAGTTTCTTTAGCGTATTCTAGTAACAATCTATCATTAATCATATAAATAAGCATTAAAATAGATAATGAAAAATTATTAATATGACATCAATATATGATCACTCAAATATTGAGTATTCCATTTATTTAAAATTTTATTGTTATTAACATCCCTAAAACCAATCAACAATATACAACATCATCAAAAACATTTGCAATGATAATAAAACTTAATATATCTCCTAAAATGAGATATGTATATCTTTAATATACAACCTACTATTCCAATCACATCCTATTTTTATAATAAGCACTAATATTTTTCAAATAAATCATTCTTCAATCATAAAACCCAAATGTATTTTACTTAAAAAGTAAAAAATTAAAACCATGAATTGTCATCACTCAGAATCATCATAAGATTTTTTTAAATATTTTAATTTTTTTGATAATTCCCTACGTTCTTTAGATAATTCTGCATTTTTTATTATATATTCGTCAACCCGATCTTCATAATCATTACACATATTAATTATTATAGCTTGAATACCGTCTATAGAAGTTTCAGATTTTATATAATTACTTAAATCTCCTAATAACAGCACTCTTTTTTGATTATCCCGAATTTTTTTTTCATTATCAATTATTTCTCGTTGCAGTTTATTTTTACGACGAAGCATTCGTACAAACTCTAATACATCATAAAAAGATTTATCTATTGAATCTTGACTCATAATTTTATTCCAATTAATTCGTAGAACTAGAACAATATATATCAACACACAATACAAACAAAACCATAATATATAATAACATTTCTTGTTAAGAATACTAATTAAAATCAGTAAAAATTATCATTCCCATATTTATGACATGTAATTATTATAATTATATAAGGCATAATTATATGTTAATTATGATTAATATTGCATCAACACAATACTGTATTCAAAAAAATATGCTAATATTTATATTAAAAAATAATTAATGTTTATAAATAATTATGACTTTACTTCAAAATCAACCTAATTTTTTTATTTACGATTACGAAACTTTCGGACTAAATCCAGCCCTAGATCGGCCTGCTCAATTCGCAGGAATACGAGTCGATGATAAATTGTGTCCAATAGCTAAAAAAGAAATTTTTTTTTGCCAAATACCCCATGATTATCTTCCCAATCCAGAATCTGTTCTTACTACAGGAATCACTCCTCAATATACTTTACAATATGGTTTAACAGAATCAGAGTTCGCATATCGTATCTTTAATATTTTTAACAAACCAAACACATGTATAGTTGGATATAATAATATCAATTTTGATGATGAATTTACCCGACACACTTTTTATAGAAATTTTTGTGATCCTTATTTATGGGCATATAATCATGGAAATTCTAGATGGGATTTATTACCTATATTAAGAGCTTACTATTCTCTATATCCTGAGAAAATCTATTGGCCTATCAACAACAAAAATAAAATTAGTTTTCGACTAATTGACTTAACATACGCTAATCACATAGAACATTTAAACGTTCATGATGCAATGTCTGATGTATATGCTACCTTAGAAATTATGAAACTCACACAAAAAACTCACCCATATTTTTTTCAATTTTTATATAATCACCGTACTAAAGATCAATTAAAAAAAATAATCAATTTTGATTTTATTGATCCTTTAATTTTCATTTCTAATACAATAAACGATACATATAACAACTTTATAAAATTTTTAGCACCTATCTCTTGGCACCCTAACAATAAAAATATTCTTATAGCCTACGATTTAAATAGCAAACCAGACTTATTATTAAATTTAAACATAAACAAACTATATCAAAACTTATATCAAGGCACACAAAACTTATCTGATCTTTTTAAACAAATCCCATTACAATTAATCAAACTCAATTCGTGTCCTATTTTAATTCCAATTCATCTGATTAAAAAAGAAAACATCTTTTATTATAAAAATTCTTTATTTTCTTATTATCAATATTGTTTAAAAAATTTAAACTTCATTCAAACAAACATAAATCATACTTATTTAAAAAACAAAATCAAAACATTTTACACAACAATTGAATCTTATTTCAAACTAAAACAAACATATCAAAAAGTTCATGTAGATAATCAATTATATTTCAAATTTTTCAATTTTTCTGATCGTCAACTAATTAATAAAATTCGCAACACTAACATACAACAATTATCTAAAATAAAAATAAATAGTACTGATACGCGTCTAAAACTGTTATTTTTTTTTTATAAAGCTCGAAATTTTCCTTACAGCCTGAATGTAAAAGAACAAAAATCATGGCTAGACTATAAACGTCTACTACTTCAACAAAGCAAATTCCAAAATTATCTAACCAATATTGATAATCTTCTATTACATCAAAATAATTTAATTCAAATTAATCTCTTACACAAATTAAAACAATATTATAAACACTATTTAAATACTATTTAATAGTCATATTATCCATTGTATTATGGATAACAAATATATCAACAAAGAAAATTCATTAATTTCGGTGAAAAAATTTAATTGAAGTACAAATTATATACATAATATATAAAGTAACTAAATAATATTTAATCCTATACAAATGTCATCAAATTAGATAAAATAACCAAATAAAAATTATCATTTAATCATCAATTACACATATTAATTATAATACATTTTTTTAATAAAACTAAAATGCTTTTATTATACGTATACTAAATATTTTATTCATCATCATAGTATAGTGTCAAGGCCAAATATCATGTTGAACAAATCAAGATTGCGAATTGCAATGCAAAAATCAGGCAGATTAAGTAAGGAGTCTAAACAACTATTAGAAAGATGTGGTATTAAAATCAATCTACAACAACAACGCTTATTAGCATTTGCAGAAAATATGACTATTGACATCATGAGAGTAAGAGATGATGATATTCCAGGATTAATCATGGATGGAGTCGTCGATTTAGGAATTATCGGAGAAAATGTGTTAGAAGAGGAATTATTAACCAGACGCTCGCAAGGAGAAAACCCTTGTTACATTAGATTAAGACGACTAGATTTTGGAGATTGTAGATTATCAATGGCCTTACCTGTAGATGATCCATGGGATGGTCCATTATGTTTGCAAGGAAAACGTATTGCTACCTCTTATCCGAATTTATTAAAACAGTATTTAGACAAACTAGGAGTGTATTTTAAACCATGTTTATTAAATGGTTCCGTAGAAGTAGCTCCAAGAGCTGGACTAGCGGATGCAATTTGTGATCTCGTCTCAACTGGCGCAACATTAGAAGCTAATGGATTACGTGAAGTTGAAGTAATTTACCGATCTAAGGCATGTCTAATTCAACGACCTGGACAATTATCTTATATGAAACAAACATTAGTAAATAAATTACTAATTAGAATACAAGGAGTGATCCAAGCTAGAGAATCTAAATATATCATGCTACATGCTCCTGCAGAACGATTAGAAGAAATTATTAATTTACTACCTGGAGCAGAAAGTCCTACAGTGCTACCATTAGCAGGGAACCAAGATCGCGTAGCGATATACATGGTAAGCAATGAAACATTATTTTGGGAAACTATGGAAAAATTAAAACATTTAGGAGCTAGTTCTATTTTAGTATTACCAATAGAAAAAATGATGGAATAAATTTTATGAATTTTGATAACTATCTTATACCCATTTATTGGGATCATTGTTCTTTATCTGAAAAAAAAATATTACTTACACGACCAGTACATAAAAATAAAAATAAGGATATTTATTCAAACGTTAAACACATATTAGATCAAGTCTCTCAATATGGAGACAGCGCTTTAATACAATTTAATTTATATTTTGATTGTATTCAAACAAAATATTTGAAAATCCCATCACAAACCATTAATAATTCAAAAAAATATTTATCAAATAAAACAAAACAAGCAATATGTTCTGCATTTAATAATATTCATCAATTTCACCAAAAACAATACTTTTCAGAAATAGATTTAGAACCTATCCCTGGAGTACATTGTACACAAATAATTAGACCTTTAAATAAAGTTGGTTTATATGTGCCAGGAGGTACTACTCCATTACCTTCAACAGTAATGATGTTAGGAATTCCTGCTCAAATCGCAAAATGTAAACGAGTAATATTATGTTCTCCTCCTCCTATTTCCAACATAATATTATACACTGCTCAACTCTGTAATATTACAGAAATCTATCAAGTAGGAGGAAGCCAAGCTATTGCTGCTATGGGATTTGGTACTCAATCTATTCCAAAAGTCAATAAAATTTTTGGTCCCGGAAATATTTGGGTTACTGAAGCTAAACGACAAATAAATTATAGAACTACAGATGTAGCCATAGATATGTTAGCTGGCCCATCTGAAATATTAATAATAGCCGACGAAACAGCTAACCCAATTTTTATTGCAGCAGATCTTTTATCTCAAGCAGAACACGGACCAGATTCTCATGTTATTCTTATAACTCCTAATATAAATATCGCTACACAAACACGAAACGAAATATATAATCAAATAAAAAATCTCTCTCGTATTGATATAATTAATAACTCATTAAAACATGGATGTATAATTATTACTAATAATATTATAGAATGTTTTGATATAAGCAATGATTATGCTCCAGAACACCTACTCATACACATTAAAAACGCTAATAACTATCTAAAATATATCACTAATGCGGGATCAATATTTCTAGGCAATTGGTCTCCAGAATCTGCTGGAGATTATGCAAGTGGACCTAATCATGTATTACCTACATATGGAAGTTCTGCTAATACATCCGGATTAGGAGTAACTGATTTTCAAAAAAAAATATCAGTTCAAGAATTAACTCAAAATGGATTGATAAAATTATCAAAAACCATTATAACATTAGCACAAATTGAACAATTAAAAGCCCATGAATATGCTATCACACATCGGGTAAACTATATAAAAAGGAAATGAAATGAATATTCATTGTCTAGTTAGAAATCAGATATTAACTCTACAACCATATCAATCAGCTAGAAAATTTGAATATTCAGGAAAAATATGGCTCAACGCTAATGAACATCCCATAGCTCCTCATTATAAATATAGTAATACAAATAATTTAAACCGCTATCCAATGTGTCAACCAAAAGAATTAATACATAATTATGCGACTTATTCTGGAGTACAAAATAATCAAGTTTTAGTTTCAAGAGGATCTGATGAAGGGATTGAATTACTCATGAAAGTTTTTTGCGATCCAAATAAAGATACTATCATTTTCTGCCCTCCAACTTATGGCATGTATAAAACTAGCGCAGAAATTTTAGGAATTAATTACCGAATGATTCCTACTATAAATAACTGGCAATTAAACTTATCATCTATCGCATCGCAATTAAATCATGTCAAATTAATATATATTTGTCATCCAAATAATCCTACTGGAAATATTATTAATATAAATAGTATAATAAAATTATTAAAAATCGTTGAAAATAAAGCTTTATTAATCATTGATGAAGCATACATTGATTTTTGCTCTAATAACAGCCTAGTCAAACTACTATCAATACACCCAAATTTAATTATTCTTAGAACTTTATCGAAAGCTTTTGCTTTAGCAGGATTGCGTTGTGGATTTACTTTAGCTAATGCAGAGATAATTAAATTACTAAAAAAAGTAATCGCTCCTTATCCTATACCTACTCCAGTGATCGATATAGCTACTCAAGCGCTCACTCCTGAAGGGATTAAATATACTCAAATCAGAATAAAACAAATTCACAATAATCGTCACATATTAATAGAAGGTCTAAAAAGATGTTCCTGTGTTCAAACAATATTTCCTAGTTGCACTAATTACATACTAGTAAAATTTACTCCCAAATATCAAGTGTTTAAAAAATTATTACAGCAAGGAATCATATTAAGAGATCAAAGTTATCAATGGGGATTGACAAATTGTTTACGTATTACCATTGGATCATATGAAGAATGCCAACAAATAATTTCTATTTTACAAAATGAACAATTCTACACTTAATGAAACAAAACATGGAGTTATCATGAATGATAATAAAATACTATTTATAGATCGAGATGGCACTTTAATTCATGAACCGGAAAATAATTTTCAAATTGATTCATTAGAAAAACTATCGTTAGAACCCTACGTTATTCCTGTTCTTACAACATTAAAAAATATCGGTTTTAAATTTATAATAGTGACAAATCAAAATGGATTAGGAAGCCTGACATTTCCCTACAATAAATTTAACAAACCTCATCAAACAATGATTCAAATTTTTAAATCACAAGGCATTATATTTGACCAAATATTAATTTGTCCACACTTACCTGAAGCACAATGTAATTGCCGAAAACCAAACATTGGTCTAGTATCTAAATGGTTAAAAAATAAACTACTAAACAAATTCAACAGCTATGTAATTGGAGATAGAGATACTGATATGCAACTTGCTACTAATATGGGAATTCAAGGAATACAATATCATCAAAAAAATTTTAATTGGATACAAGTACAAAATCATATAACTCAAAATAGCTATAGATCTGCCCATATTCAACGTATCACTAATGAAACTAACGTAGATATCAAAATATGGCTTGATCAGTATAAAAAAAACTACATCAATACTGGAATTAATTTTTTTAATCACATGTTGGAACAAATAGCTATTCATGCAAAAATCCGAATACATATTATAGTACAAGGAGATTTACACATTGATGATCATCATACAATTGAAGACACCGCGTCAGTATTAGGAGAAGCTATAAAAAAATCATTAGGAGAAAAAAAAGGCATTGGTCGTTTTGGGTTTACCCTTCCAATGGACGAGTGTACTGCACACTGCATATTAGATTTATCTGGACGAGCATATTTAGATTATCAAGCACAATATGATTTTCAAAAAATAGGGGATTTAAGTAGCAATATGATAGAACACTTCTTTAGATCATTATCCTTAAAAATGGAGTGCACGTTACACTTAAAAGCACATGGAAAAAATGACCATCATAAAGCAGAAAGCTTATTTAAAGCGTTTGGGCAAACATTACGTCAAGCAATACATATATATGATAATCATGTCCTCAGCTCTAAAGGCACTTTAATATGAAAATAGTAATCATTGATACTAAATGCTCAAATTTATTCTCTGTAAAAACTATACTAAAAAGATTAGGATGCAATCCAAAAATTACTAATAACCCTGACATCATATTAAAGGCAAATAAACTATTTTTGCCAGGTGTAGGCACTGCATTTACAGCTATGCAACAACTAGAAAAAACCAATCTTGTTCAATTAATCAAAAATTGCACTCAACCAATTTTGGGTATTTGCTTAGGAATGCAATTATTTGGATCAATCAGCGAAGAAAATGATAACATAAAAACTTTAGGAATTATTAATACTCCTGTGATACGCATAAAATATAAAAAATTATCGGTACCACATATGGGATGGAACAACATTATTTTTTTAAAAAAACATCCTTTATTTCATGGTATAAAAAATAATCATTTTTTCTATTTTGCACATAGTTATATTATGAAATTAACTCAATCAACTATTGCCTATACTAAATACGGAGAATTATTCAGCGCAGCGATAGCATATAAAAATTTTTTAGGCGTACAATTTCATCCAGAAAAATCAAGCGCCCCCGGAAAACAATTGCTTAAAAATTTTTTGGAGATGTAATATATGATTATCCCCGCTTTAGATATTATAAATGGAAATGCAGTAAGATTATATCAAGGTAATTATCAAGCTCAATCCAATTATGGAGATCCTGTAAATATTTTACAAAAATATATACAACAAGGAGCTACAATAATTCATTTAGTAGACCTATCAGGAGCAAAAAATCCGAAAAATAAACAAACTTCATTAATTAACAAATTAATTCAAAAAACTAAAAAATCTGACTCTAAAGTAAAAATACAAATAGGAGGAGGTATACGTAGCGCTCTAGATATAAAAAATTTATTAAAATCAGGAGCAAATCGTATAATATTAGGGTCCATAGCTATTACACATCCAAAAGAAACAAAAAAATGGTTTACATACTTTGATCCTGATATTTTAGTCTTAGCACTAGATGTATATATTGATTTTAATAAAAATAAAAAAATAGCAATTCACGGATGGCAAAAAAAAACCGATATACAATTAGAACAAGTAATACAAGAATATAATCTTGTAGGTTTAAAACACGTATTATGTACGGATATTTTAAGAGATGGCGCTTTATTAGGTAGTAATATTAATTTATATAAATCAATATGCCAAATCTGGCCAAATATATTTTTTCAAGCTTCTGGAGGCACTATTCAATTAACTGAAATATTTAAATTAAAACAGGCCGGAGTTAACAGCATTATTATCGGTCGAGCCCTATTAGAAAATAAATTTACCCTTAACGAGGCTATATCATGTTGGCAAAACGCATCATCCCTTGTTTAGATGTAAAAAATAACCAAGTCATTAAAGGAGTGCAATTCCGAAATCATGAAATAGTAGGCGACATTGTATCGTTAGCCCAACATTACGCAAAATCAGGAGCAGATGAATTAGTGTTTTACGATATATCAGCATCTCCTTACAACAAAATAGTAGATAAAAAATGGATATTAAAAGTTGCTAAAGTTATTGATATTCCATTCTGCGTTGCTGGAGGGATCAACACTATAACTCAAGCTAAACAAATATTAAAATTCGGAGCAGATAAAATCTCAATAAATTCTCCAGCTTTAATGAATCCATCATTAATTCAGGATTTAGCTGAACATCTAGGAACACAATGCGTGGTAGTCGGGGTCGACATTTGGTTTAACTCTACAGAAAATATCTATCAAGTTAAATGTTTCAGTGGAGATAGTCATCATATGAAATCTACCCCATGGAAAGTATTAGATTGGATTAAAAAAATTCAAGAATATGGAGCTGGAGAAATTGTGCTTAACATAATGAATCAAGATGGCATGAAAAATGGTTATGATTTACATCAATTATTAGAAATTCGAAAACATTGTAAAATACCTTTAATTGCTTCCGGAGGGGCTGGATCTTTTCAACATTTTTTAGATGTTTTTAATTACTCTAAAGTAGATGGGGCTCTAGCAGCTTCTGTTTTTCATAAGAACATTATCAAAATTACTGAATTAAAAAAATTTTTATTTAAAAAAGGGGTGAAAGTTAGATTATGTTAAACAATAATGATAAACAGCACGAATTAAATTGGATTAAAAATAATGGATTAATTCCAGCTATTATACAACATTCAGTTTCAGGAGAAATATTAATGTTAGGATATATGAATAAGCAATCAATGTCCGAAACTGAAAAAACAGGGTATGTTACTTTCTTTTCAAGAAGTAAAAATCGATTATGGGTTAAAGGAGAAACCTCTGGAAATTTACTAAAATTTATAAATTGGTATCCAGATTGTGATTCAGATTCATTATTAATTTTAGTATTACCTCAAGGCTATACTTGTCATAAAAATACTAGCAGTTGTTTTTATCCCGCATCTACTGATTTTAGTTTTTTATATCAATTAGAAAATATTATATCTATGAAAAAAAAACATAATTATGCATTAACCCAAAATCAAAAAGAATTATCATCATATACATCTGATCTTTATTCTAATGGTATTGAACGTATAGCCCAAAAAGTTGGAGAAGAAGGTTTAGAAACTGCTCTAGCTGCAGTCTCTCGTAATTCAACAGCACTAGTTAATGAAGCAGCGGATTTAATTTATCATTTATTAGTTTTGTTACAACATGAATCATTAACTTTTAACAAAATTATTCAAGAATTAAAAAATAGAAATAAATTAAAAAATAAAAAAATTAATTAAAAAATCAAGAGAATTATATATTATTATACATAATAATACTTTCCACATTACAATTAAAACTAAAAAACAACTCTATGTTAATACTACAATATTGATAAATTTGGATTAATATTATTTACTTTAATTTAAATTTTAAAACTACAAATTTAAATTAAATTAACTATCTAACGTACAAACAAATAAATATATCAATGTGTATACAACACATTGATATATTTATATTTTTTTATAAAAAAACAATTAAACTTTCTACTAATCCAAGTAACTCCATTGTGTATGAAATACTCCAGGCTTATCTAAACGACAATAAGTATGAGCCCCAAAATAATCTCTTTGTGCTTGAATAAGATTAGCAGGTAATTTAGCACTACGATAACTATCGTAGTACGATATTGCAGAAGATAACGCAGGCATGGCAATACCATAACTAATTCCACAAGAAACAATTTCTCTTAAAGATTGCTGATATTTATTTGCAATATTTACACAATACGGCGCTAACAATAAATTCTCAATTCCCGGCGTTATAGAATAAATATCTATAATATTTTGTAAAAATTTAGAACGAATAATACAGCCAGATCTAAAAATTTTCGCAATTTTCTCAAAATTTAAATTCCAATTATTATGTATAGAACTTACTCTAAGTTGATAAAAACCTTGTGTATATAAAATAATTTTACTTAAATATAAAGCTTGTCGAGCCTTTTCAATCCAATTATCCACACTTTCTGTAAAAATATTAACGTTATTATTAATAGGACTTAATAATATTGTTGATGCTTTAACACGTTGCTCTTTTAACATAGATAAATAACGAGCAAAAACTGCCTCAGTAATCATAGTTACAGGAATCTCCAAGTCTAAAGCATCTTTAGTAGACCAAGCTCCTGTGCCTTTGTTTCCAGCAACATCAAGTATATACTCTAAAACAGGCAAATTTGTTTCTTCATCTTTTTTCATAAAAATCTTAGTAGTGATATCCATAAGATAACTATTTAATTCCCCTTGATTCCATGAATTAAAAACTTTTATTAATTGACTATAAGTCAAACACAGTACTTGTTTTAAAAAACAATATATTTCAGAAATTATTTGCATATCTCCGTATTCTATGCCATTATGTACCATTTTAACATAATGACCAGATCCATTTGGCCCAATATACTCAACACAAGCCTCATTATCAATACGAGCAGCAATTTTTTTTAACAAACAAGATATGATATCATAAGCATCTTTTGATCCTCCAGGCATTAAAGATGGTCCTTTCAGCGCTCCTTCTTCTCCTCCGGAAATTCCTAATCCAATAAAATGTATTTTTTTCTCTAATAACTTTAAACTACGCCGAATAGTATCTTTATAAAAAGAGTTTCCTCCATCAATCAACACATCACCATCGTCTACATAATTTAATAAAGATTGAATTAAGTAATCTACACAACTTCCTGAAGTAATCATCAAAAATATTAATCTTGGTTTTTGTAATGCACAAACAAATTTTTCAAGAGAAAAATAAGGAGTAAGATTTTTTTTTAAATTATTTTGAATTATTTGTGTAGTCTTACCTGAAGAACGATTATAAATTGCGACATTATAACCTTTGCTCTCAATATTCAATGCTAAATTTCGACCCATAGTTCCCATACCTACAACACCAATTTCTTGTTTTTTTAACATAAACACCCCTGCCCATACATTTCTATTTATTTTCTTACATAAAATAATTTAATATATAGAATGAAAAAATTATTATTTATTATTATTATTTATATGCAATTAGATTATTTTATACTATTATACTGTATGCATACGTAATGTTTAAACACTAGTAGATATATACTATCAAATATATAATTGACTACTTCATAAAACCCCCCTTCTTTTAAATTTTTATTAATTAACAAAGCAGCACAATATCATACATATAAATTTAATATTATGTTACTTTCTGACAAATAAACATAGTAGAAATATATATTTATTCAGTATATACTACAATATCGAGAATTATTACAATAATTTTAAATAAGTATTTACATGTCTAACAAAAAAATTTTAGTTACTTGTGCATTACCATATGCAAACAATTCTTTACACATTGGACATATGCTAGAACATATACAAGCTGACATTTGGGTCCGTTATCAACGGATGCAAAATAATACTGTATATTTTATTTGTGCTGATGACGCTCATGGAACAGCTATTATGTTAAAAGCACAACAACTTAATATTAATCCAAAAATAATGATATCAAATATTCAAAAAGAACATTATAAAAATTGCTATGATTTTAATATTAGTTATGATAATTATCATTCTACACATAGTAAAGAAAATCGAGAATTACTATATGAGATTTATTTGAAATTAAAAAATAATGGATTAATTAAAACTAGATTTATTTCGCAACTGTATGATTCTAAAAAAAAGATATTTTTACCAGATAGATTTATTATCGGAACATGTCCTAAATGTCATACATCTAATCAATATGGAGATAATTGTGAGCAATGTGGAGCTATTTATACCCCTATGGAGTTAATTGATCCGAAATCAGTTATTTCAGGAACCACTCCTATCACAAAAAAATCTAAACATTTCTTCTTCAATTTGCCAATTTTCACAAAAATGTTACAACATTGGGTATATTCTGGAGTTTTACAACAGGAGATCTTAAATAAAATAGAAGAATGGTTTAAATTAGGTTTAAAAGAATGGGATATCTCTAGAGACTCTCCATATTTTGGTTTTAAAATTCCAAATACAGGCTCTAAATATTTTTATGTATGGATGGACGCGACTATAGGATATATGGGAACCTTTAAAAATTTATGCAAAAAAAATAAAAATATATTTTTTGAGGATTTTTGGGATATACATTCAAAAAATGAATTATATCACTTTATTGGAAAAGATATTATTTATTTTCACAGTCTATTTTGGCCAGCTATTCTAGAAGGAAGCCAATTTAGAAAACCCACAGGCATATTCGTGCATGGACATGTTACATTAAATGGATTAAAAATATCTAAATCTAAAGGGGCGTTTATTAAAGCCAATACTTACTTATCATATCTTCATTCAGATTATTTAAGATATTATTATGCTACTAAATTATCCTCTAAAATTAATGATATTGATTTAAATTTTAATGATTTTTTTAATAAAATTAATTCAGATATTATAAATAAAATATTAAATTTAGCAGCTAGAAGTGCAAGTTTTATAAATCAATATAATGACGGTCAATTATCTTCTAAAATAGAAGATCCAAATTTATATAACTTTTTTATCAATTTTAAACATTCTATTGGAAAAGCATTTAAAAATAGAGAATTTAGCGAAGCTATGCGCAGCATTATGTCATTAGCAGATGAAGCAAATAAATATATCGATCAACATTCTCCATGGCATATTATTCATCAAATAGGAGAAATAAAAAACGCAGTATCTATTGCTTCTATGGGTATTCAATTATTTAGAATTTTAATGACTTATTTAAAACCTGTATTACCTATATTATCAAAATATAGCGAAGATTTTCTAAATACTCATTTATTATGGAATACTCTTGATACACCTTTAATAAATCATAAAATTAACAAATTTGAAATAATATTTCGTCGTATTAATTACAACCAAATCGAATCTATAATCAATTCATCGCACCCCCATCATCAATGAAATGTTTTTTATAAAACTTATTACTATCAAAAATCAAACAATAAAAATCATATTTTACAAATTTATAAATTTAGAAAAACTGCGCTTACATTACTTAAGCAATATTTATATATTGATACATTTTACATTATATGCTTAAATACATAATGTTATTAATAAATTCAAAACTAACACATCAATTATACAATTTTATAAAGATATAATAATTCGAACTAATTCTTCTCCTATTAGGATGAAAAAAAATTCTACTTTTCTACATAACACCTCTTTTATTCTAACCCAAATTATATATATATCTATTTAACTATTAGTATATGTAATAGTATGAATAAATTCTCTTCGAATATTTTCATTAGATTTAAATAATCCTCCCAATGCAGTAGTATTTGTAGTACTTGTAATATCATGTATCCCTCTTGCTTTGACACAATAATGCACAGCATCGATAAATATTGCTACATTATTAGTATTCAATAACGTTTGTAATGCTAAAAAAATTTGTTGAGTTAATCGTTCTTGCAATTGCGGCCTCTTAGAAAAAAATTGTACTATTTTATTAATTTTTGATAAACCAATTACACTATTTTCTGGAATATATGATACAGTAGCTTTTCCATTAAAAATAATAAAATGATGTTCACATATACTAGTAATATTGATATTACGTACCGTAATCATCTCATTTATTTTCATTGTATTTTTTATAACTGAAATTTTAGGAAAATTTGAATAATCTAACCCAGAAAAAATTTCTTCCACATACATTTTTGCAATACGTTTTGGAGTATGAAAAAGACTATCATTGTTTAAATTTAACTTAAGAAGATACATAATAGCTGCCATATGATCTTCAATTTGATTCATACGAATTCTATTATCTATATCTAATTCAATTACAGGATTTTCCAATCCTTGAATTAACAAAGCATCTCGTACCAACAACGCCTCTTGAGTTAATGTAGACATATAATTTTCTCTAAATAATTTTTGTTACTAGTATACAAAAATAATACACCCATACCTATTCTAATTAATAGTATTATAATATTAATCAAAATAATTAATTTCTCTAAAATTTAGAACAATTCACGAATAAATATGCAATAATTATTTTTCAAAATACATAAAATACCAAAAAATTTTATTTAATAAAAAGATATCTGTTGCTAAAGTTGAGTTTTTTAAAATTTTATATATAATTTATATATCATGATATTAACGATGACACGTATAATACAGGTAGTCATACATGTTTAAAATAAACGCTGAATTACGTATTGCCATAAAAACGGCTGGAGTCCGTCGTTTACGAAATCAAGAAAAATGTCCAGCTATCATTTATTATAAAAATAAAAAATTTGAAAATTTACCTATTATATTAAACAATAAAGACATTCAACATCCAAATTCTATCATTCATTTTTACAAAAATAATATTTTAAAATTAAATATACAAAACAAATCAATAGTTCAGGTGCAAATAAAAGAAATACAATATCATCCTTATCGATCAAAAATTATTCATATAGATTTTATGTGTTTTAAATATAATTAAAATCAAATTAAATAACCAAAAATGCATTCAGATTACTAATCTGCACTAAATTTAATTAAATAATTAATACACCTCAATATATACCTTAATTCTCAATTTAAAAAATAAAATAAACTTTTTTCTAAATAATAAAAGACTAAAAATAGTACAATTGTAAGTTAAATTACACCATACAAAGTATTGCTGCGCTACTTTTTACATAACTATATGAATTTTTCTATTTTTATTTTATTCTTTCTACGTAAAAAAATGTGTATTATCGACATATACCTCGATTTAATAACAACTATACCATGTGAAGGGTATTGGCAAAAAATCTGAAATAAACCCTTTCATGCTGATTAAAATCAAAATATCATTTCAAATATACACAAAATAATAAAACTATATTTTTCCCACTCATAACGTTCTAAAGATAGTGTGATAAGTTTAGTTAATAACAAAGTAGGGGAAATTCCTGTTGCTTCCCATAGTTTAGGATACATACTATGACTAGTAAATCCAGGTAAGGTATTAACTTCATTAATAATAATTTGATTATTTAATGTTAAAAACATATCTATTCGAGCCATTCCAGAGCAACTTAAAGTTTGAAATGCACATATAGAATAATGTCTAACTTTATCACTAATTATATTAGTAATTAAGGCGGGGATTATCACCTCTGTTGTACTACTTATATATTTTTTATAATATGTATAAAATCCATTATCATTATTACTGTTAATAACAATCTCACCGCATACACTAGATATAGGATCATCATTACCTAAAACTGCACATTCCAACTCTCTTCCAACGATACACGGTTCTACCATTATTTTATCACCATATGCAAATGCCACATCTAATGCTTTATTAAAAACATTTTGATTAGTAACCTTTGATACGCCTATTGAAGAACCTTGATTTACTGGTTTAATAAAAAAAGGTAATCCAAACATATTATAAAAACTAACAAAAGTTATATTTGATCTTTCATAATGTGAAAAAGTTTTAAACGAAGCTACTGGTAATCCTGAATCACGTAACAAACGCTTAGTGATAGTTTTATCCATGCAAATAGAAGATCCTAAAATACTTGAACCAACATAAGGTAAATTCATAATACGTATTAGTCCTTGTAAAGATCCATCTTCTCCGAATGAACCATGAATTATCGGGAAAATCACATCAATTTTCAATAAAGCACTAGTAATATCATCAGTAAAAAAAACAAATCTACCAGAAAATTGTTTTATCATCACTGGAATATATTTATTCTTCTGCTCTCTAGAATCAGAAAAAATATTTCTAGATACATCATTATATATAATATACCAACCCCCATGTTTACTAATCCAAAACACAACTATCTCAAAAAGATTTTTATCAATATGTTGCATGATATAAGCTGCTGATTGTAATGAAACCTCATGTTCTGTTGAACATCCACCACAAATTAATCCAACTCGTAATATATTAAAATTAATCTCCATATATACAAAATTGTTTAAACCCCATGTACATTTCGGTATTATATAATATCTTCAACTATTGATTAAGTTCTAAGGTTTATAAAGAAAAACAAAGAAGCAAAAAAATTTAATGGTTTTTAAATTAATTAAGCTTCTTTGTTTTTCTTTATAAACCACACAACACTGCAATACTTTTCTTTCTCTTTCTCAAGAGATTATTAAAAACTTCATCTAATTAAAACAAATAAGATAATCCTACCGCAAACATATCATCAGTACAAATTTTTGCAGCAGTAGTAAAATCATTTTTAACTAAAAGATTTAACCTATAATCCATAGTAGCAGAAATTTTCTTATTAAATAAATAGCTACTACCTAAGGTCACATATTTTTTAAGATAATTTCCATACCCGTTATCTAAATCACTAGCTTTTGAGTGTAAATAAGATATTGAAGGTGTCAACCCGCAATTAAATCTATATTGAGCTATAACTGACACATTTCTTGTTTTATTAGCGAAACCATACATACTTTCTGGATTTAAAACTTCATCAAAGTTCCCAAAAGGAGTCATATTATAAGTTTCTCCATAAACAGCAGCGATATACGCTCCGTAAGCATCATATTTAACACCAACATAATATGCTTCAGCAGGATCTTCATTACTACAATCACTATCTAAGCTCCTCTGATCAAAAGTACGATTACTATTCGCATAAACTACAGAAGCAGCCATTCCATTGTTTAAATGATAAGACGCAGAAATTCCGTAACCTTCTCCATTAGAGGTTTTTACTGTTCGTCCTGTTGCTTTATTAGTATTATTTTCTCCTTGATATTGAACAGCAAAATTTAATCCATTTAATAAACCAAAGAAATTACTATTACGATAAGTAATAACATTTGATGCTCGACCAGATAAAAAATTATCTGATAAAGACGTATCCCCTCCAAATTCTGAGGAAAAATCTGTCCAAGATTTTACATCATGCAATATTCCATAATTTCGACCATAATCAAAACTTCCAAAATTTCCAAGTTTAACTCCCAGATAACCTAAAAGTGCATGCCCATTATCTGCTAAATACATACCTTCCTCAACGTTTTTTAAAGGAAATTCATGCTCCCATCTTCCAAAACCCGAAATTTTATCTCCATTCAAATATGTTTCACCAAACAATCCATACCTCACAAATGAATAATTGCTACTACTATTATTAGAACTTTTTGAAAAATATTGTCCCCCTGATATATTCCCATACACATTTAATATATTTCCATTTTTGTTATAAATTTCAGAAGCACCAAAAGCACTTGTTGCTATAACCATAGTCGCAATCAAGTTAGCAAAACACCATAATTTCATATCCTATACCTCATCATAGAAAAACCTACATCTATTTATTAATAATTCACTTTTTATCTTCTTAATTAATTTTATTCTATTTGTATTCTTATCATACAAAAATTAGTGTACTAAAGTAACATATTCAATGCTCATTACATAACAATTCATATCATATCTTATCTTGCAATAAGATACAAATAATTCCTTAATTTTAACAGCTATTCTTAGTATACAGATACAACAAATTAAACAATTATTCAAATAAAATTTTTTGAAATCTGTAACATCCCTAAATACTTATTCCATTAACAATAAAATTACTACTTTTTTACATTATAAATACAACATCAATAATTATTATTTTATTTAATCACGACCACACCCACATTCCAATAATTTATTTTCTAGTTTTACAGACTTACCATGCACACTACTATACAATTACATAAAAATTTAATTATATATAGATCACAACATATATGATATCACATAATATTTACATTATTTATTACATTACTCTAATTAGAGTCTACTGATTCTACCACACGCTGCAATCCAACTACATGCTCATCACAAGCAGTACGAATTAACATAACCCCTTTAGTATTACGTTTAATAATATTAACTTCAGAAACACGAATACGCACTAATCGACCAGCATCAGTAATTATCATTATTTGATCATCATGGCTAACTTGCACAGCTCCTACTACATTGCCATTTCTTTCTGTAACTTTAATAGAAATTACCCCTTTAGTAGAACGAGATTTTAATGGATATTCCGATTGATCTGTGCGTTTACCAAATCCATTTTTAGTTATAGTTAATATAGAACTTTTATTTTTCGGTATAATTAAAGATACTACTCGATCTCCTTGCAACAAATGAATACCTTTAACCCCAACTGCTGAACGCCCCATACTACGCACCTGAGTTTCCTTAAATCTCACAACCTTACCATAAGCAGTAAATAACATAACTTCATTATTCCCGTCTGTCACATCAGCTCCGATCAATTCATCACCTACATTAAGATTAAGCGCAATAATACCAACATTTCTAGGTCGACTAAATTCCATAAGCGCAGTTTTTTTTACAAATCCACTGCTAGTAGCCATAAATACTTGATGTCCCTTTGTATACTTTTGAATCGGCAAAATAGTAGTAATGCGTTCATTTACGTCTAAAGGTAATAAATTAATAATTGGTCGGCCACGTGAACTACGTTTTACTTCCGGTAAGCGATATACTTTCATCCAATATATGCGACCATAATTAGAAAATAATAAAACAGTATCATGAGTATTTGCTATGAGCAACTGAGTAATAAAATCTTCTTCCTTTATACGAGTAGTTAATTTCCCTTTTCCTCCTCGTTTTTGTGCTTCATAATCAGTTAATGGTTGATACTTAACATACCCTTGATAAGACAATGTTACGACAACATCCCTTTGATTAATTAAATTTTCTACATCAATACTAGGAATAGTATTATTAATTTCAGTCCGACGGATATCGCTGTATTCTTCCTTAATAGAAACTAATTCTTGACGAATTACATCCATTAACGAACTTTTATTCTTCAAGGTAAAAATCAATTTTTCCATTTTCTTTAATAAAGAATCATATTCTACTAATAATTTATCATGTTCTAAGGTAGTAAGTTTATGTAATCGTAAATCTAAAATAGCCCGTGCCTGATTTTTAGTGAAATAACATTCATTATTTTTGGTAAAATTATTTTTATCTAACCACTCCGAATTTAATAAATCAATAGATATTGACTTTCTCATATTTGTGACATCATTTGCCCTCCAAGATTGAGATGTTAAAATACAACCAGCATTAAAAGCACTATTAGAACGACGAATTACTTCAATTACAATATCTATATTAGATAAAGCTATTACTAACCCCTCTAAAACATGAATGCGGTTACTAGCTTTTTTCAATTCAAATAAAATACGACGTGTTATAACGGAACGACGATGACATATAAAAGCAGATAAAATATCTTTTAACGACATTACTTTTGGTTGCCCATGATGTAAAGCAACCATATTAATCCCAAAAGATACTTGTAACTGCGTTAAAGAATATAAATTATTCAATACTATTTCACTAATAGCATCATGCTTAATATCAATAACTACTCTCATTCCATCTTTATCAGATTCATCACGCAAACTATGTATACCATCAATACGTTTTGTTTTTACTAATTCTGCAATTTTTTCCAATAATTTAGATTTATTAACTTGATACGGAATTTCATATACTATTATAGATTCTCGTCCAGTCTTAACATCAGTATTAATTTCCGCTCTAGCTCGAATGTAAATTTTACCTTTACCTGTTTCATATGCTTTTTTCAGTTCGCTACAATCATTAATAACAGCAGCAGAAGGAAAATCTGGACCTGGTATGTGTTGCATCAATTCATCAATAGTAATATTTTCATTGTCAATAAATGCTAGACAACCATTAACTACTTCAGAAAGATTATGAGGTGGAATATTTGTAGCCATTCCCACAGCAATTCCAGACGATCCATTAATTAAAATATTCGGAATTCTGGCTGGCAATACCTCAGGAATTCGCTCAGTACCATCATAATTAAACTCATAATCAACTGTTTCTTTTTCTAAGTCAGATAATAATTCATTTGAAATTTTAGACATACGTATTTCCGTATAACGCATAGCAGCGGCTGAATCACCATCTACTGACCCAAAATTTCCCTGACCATCAATTAAAACATAACGCATTAAAAAAGGTTGCGCCATACGAACAATGGTATCATATACCGCTGAATCACCATGAGGATGATATTTACCTATAACGTCTCCCACTATTCTAGCAGATTTTTTATAATTTTTATTCCAATAATTCCCAAGAATCTGCATAGCAAACAGTACCCGACGATGTACCGGTTTTAATCCATCTCTAACATCTGGTAAAGCTCGTCCTATAATTACAGACATAGCATAATCTAAATAAGAACGTTTTAATTCTTCTTCTATATAAACTTGTGTAATTTCTTTAGCACGATCATTCATATAATAATATCCTTGTATATTATATATATATCTACATAATAAAACTATCCAAAAAAGTAACTCAGTATTATACTCTCGTTTACTTTTTAAAAACACATTAAAGACAATTTCCTGTTATTATTTAAGATAAATTTATATTTTTAATAATATAAATAAGTACATTTTTATAGTTTGAAGTTATCAATAAAACAACATACTACGAAATAAATAACTTAACAAAAATACAAGTTTAATTAATTTAATACAAAAATATTATGAACAAAAAAATCACTAAAAACTTAACAAAAAATATCGATCCTAAAGAAATTAAACGATTTAATCTATCTGCCTCACAATGGTGGAACACTAATGGTATATTTCAATCTTTACATCATATAAATAACACACGTTTACATTACATTATTAAATATAGCAATGGATTACATAAAAAAAAAATATTAGATATTGGGTGTGGAGGAGGGATTCTTTCAGAAAGCATGGCTAGAAAAGGAGCAAAAGTTACCGGATTAGATTACAGCTCTAATTCATTAAACATAGCTAAAAAACATGCCTTATCTCACAATCTAATAATTAATTATAAACTTGAAACAATAGAACAGCACTTACTCAATCATACTAATCATTACGATATTATAACTTGTATGGAAGTTTTAGAACACGTACCTAACCCATTGGAAATAATTAATGCTTGTTCTTCCATGATTAAAATAGGAGGGTCAATATTTTTTTCTACATTAAACCGAACTCTAAAAGCATGGTTATTAGTTATAATTGGCGCTGAATATATTTTTAACCTCATTCCTAAGGGGACTCATACCTTGGAAAGGTTTATCACGCCATCAGAACTACTTGATTGGATCGATATAACTAAATTAGAAGCAAACAATATCTCTGGAATATACTATAACCCATTTACTTACAATTGTATGATTACACAAGATATAAGCGTAAACTATATATTACATACACAACGAACACTATAATTTAAAACAATAACGTTATTTACTATTAATTTTTATACACATGAATATATGTCTATTACAAACAACACATATAATATTATTATTTTATAATTCACAAAATACAATAAATAATTATTGATTCTATAATGCTATCAACCAAAAATTTAATTAAATAATGATACAATTTATTTAATTAAATTTATTACAATTTTTATATAAATACTTGTTCTACACCTACTATAACAATAGTAAAAATTATTTTATATTTAAAAAGCAATAACATATGATTAAATAACTAAAAAAATTTAAACTACTTCCTCATCAATATAAAATTTTACTTGATTAAATTAACATTATTAATTATTTATTAATATATAACTAAATAAGGAAATATATCAGTATGAATCAAACTTTACTAGTTACTAAACGAGATGGACATCATGAGCCTATTAATTTAGAAAAAATTCATCGCGTAATTAATTGGGCAGCTCAAGGTTTAGAAAAAATTTCAGTTTCACAAGTTGAATTACGTTCTCATATACAATTTTACAATGGAATAAAAACTTCTGATATTCAAGAAACTATTATCAAAGCAGCTGCAGATTTAATCTCTAAAGAAGAACCAGATTATCAATATTTAGCAGCGCGTTTATCAGTATTTCACCTACGTAAAAAAGCATATGGACAATTTGAACCACCTAAACTTTATGATCACGTATTACGACTTGTAAAAATTGGCAAATACGACAAACATTTACTAAACGATTATACTCATAACGAATTTGAACAAATGGATACATTTATCGATCATTGGAGAGATATGAATTTTTCATATGCTGCAATTAAACAACTAGAAGGAAAATATTTAGTTCAAAATCGAGTAACTGGAGAAATTTACGAAAGTGCTCAATTCTTATATATATTAACCGCAGCATGTTTATTTGCTAAATATCCTAAAAATACTAGAATGGACTATATAAAAAAATTTTATAATGCAATATCAACATTTAAAATTTCTTTAGCAACTCCCATTATGTCTGGAGTACGTACTCCAACACGACAATTTAGTTCTTGTGTATTGATTGAATGCGATGACAGTCTTGACTCTATTAATGCTACATCTAGTGCCATTGTAAAATATGTTGCACAACGTGCAGGGATCGGTATTAACGCTGGGCGAATTAGAGCAATAGGTAGTCCGATACGAAATGGAGAAGCATTTCATACAGGATGTATCCCTTTTTATAAACATTTTCAAACAGCTGTTAAATCATGTTCTCAAGGAGGAGTAAGAGGTGGAGCAGCCACTTTATTTTACCCTATCTGGCATTTAGAGATTGAAAACCTATTAGTTCTAAAAAATAATAGAGGGGTAGAATCTAATAGAATACGACATTTAGATTATGGAGTTCAAATTAATAAATTAATGTATCAACGCCTTATAACAGGAAAACATATCACATTATTTAGTCCAGCTGATGTGCCAGATCTATATGAATCTTTTTTTTCCGATCAAAATTTATTTGATTATTTATATCACAAATACGAAAATGATCATAAAATCCGACAATTAAAAATTAAAGCAATAGAATTATTTTCTTTAATGATGCAAGAACGCGCTTCTACCGGAAGAATTTATATTCAACATACAGACCATTGTAATACTCATAGTCCGTTTAATAGCGCTCTTGCTCCAATTCGTCAATCTAATTTATGCTTGGAAATAACATTGCCAACTAAACCATTAAATAATATTAATGATACGAATGGAGAAATAGCTCTATGCACATTATCTGCTTTTAATCTCGGTAACCTCAACAATTTAGATGATTTATCTGAACTTTCCACTTTAATCGTACGTGCACTAGATGCCTTATTAGATTATCAAAGCTACCCTGTATTAGCTGCTCAATACAGCGCTAAAAATCGTCGATCTTTAGGAATAGGAGTAATCAATTATGCCTATTATTTAGCAAAACATGGAGTACGCTACTCAGATGGCAGCGCAAATACACTAACTCACCACACATTTGAAGCTATTCAATATTATTTATTAAAAGCTTCTAATTTGTTAGCTAAAGAAAAAGGGGCATGCGCATGGTTTGATGATACGTCATACGCACAAGGAATTTTACCTATTGACACATATAAAAAAGATCTAGATTATATAATTAGTGAGCCATTACGCTATAATTGGGAAGAATTACGTAATCAAATTAAACAATATGGATTAAGAAATTCTACTGTGTCCGCGTTGATGCCATCAGAAACTTCTTCACAAATTTCTAACTCTACAAATGGCATTGAACCTCCAAGAGGCTATATTAGCATAAAGGCATCAAAAGATGGTATCTTACGTCAAGTAGTGCCAAATTGTGAAAAATTAGCATCTAATTACGAATTACTATGGAATATCCCAAATAATCAAGGTTACTTAGAATTAGTAGGTATTATGCAAAAATTTATCGATCAATCTATCTCAACTAACATGAATTATGATCCATCTTGTTTTCCAGAATCTAAAGTACCAATTAAACAATTATTATCCGATCTATTATATGCATATAAATTAGGTATTAAAACATTGTATTATCACAATACTCGAGATGGATTTTCAGAAACACAAAAAAAAATAGAGTATAATAATAATCATCAACCAAATACCTGTGCAAGCGATGCTTGTATCATGTAAAATACTTCTTATTTTATAACATTCAATACACAACAGACAGGATAGTATGATGTACACAACTTTTTCTAGAAAAAAAAATAATCAACTCTTAGAGCCAATGTTTTTAGGACAACCAGTGAATATTGTCCGATTCGACCAGCAAAAACATATCATTTTCGAAAAATTGATCGAAAAACAACTATCTTTTTTTTGGAGACCAGAAGAAATAGATATTTCTAAAGACCGAATAGACTACCAATCTCTTCCTGATCATGAAAAACATATTTTTATTAGTAACTTAAAATACCAAACATTACTAGATTCTATACAAGGCAGAAGTCCAAATATCGCTTTATTACCTTTAATTTCTATTCCTGAATTAGAAACTTGGGTAGAAACTTGGTCATTTTTTGAAACTATTCATTCTCGTTCTTATACCCATATTATTCGTAATATTGTAACTCATCCATCTTCAGTGTTTGATGATATTGTAACCAACAAAGAAATTTTAAAACGAGCAAAAGACATCTCAATATATTATGATGATCTAATTAAATTAACTAATTACTATCATATTTTAGGACCAGGAATACATACAATAAACAAAAATATTGTTGCCGTAAACTTGCATGAATTAAAGAAAAAATTATATTTATGTTTGATTAGTATTAACGTGTTAGAAGCTATTCGGTTTTATGTAAGTTTTGCTTGCTCTTTTGCATTTGCAGAACGCAAACTAATGGAAGGTAATGCTAAGATTATACGTTTTATCGCTCGAGATGAATCTTTACATCTTAGCGCAACTCAGCATATACTGAACTTAATGCAATCTGGAGCAGATGATCCAGAAATGGCTGAAATTAGCCTCATGTATCAGTCAGAAAGTTATAATTTATTTTTAATGGCCGCAGAACAAGAAAAAATGTGGGCTCATTATTTATTTAAAGATGGATCCATGATAGGATTAAATAAAGAGATATTATGTCAATATATTGAATATATCACAAATATACGTATGCAAGCAATTGGATTGAAAGCCCCTTTTCATATTAAGGCTAATGTAATACCCTGGATTAATTCATGGTTGGTATCAGATAACGTTCAAGTTGCGCCTCAAGAAGTAGAATCAAGTTCTTATTTGGTAGGTCAAATCAATACTCAAATTAATGATGATGAATTTAATAATTTTCAATTATAAAATTATTATTATAAATGCACACATATCTCATAACATACACTTCATCTATAATAATATTAGATTTCAATCTTTATTAGAAGCATTAGAATATCACAAAATACCTACAAATTATCAATGCAGATCTGGGTATTGTGGAAGCTGTCGGGTTAATTTAATACAAGGACAAATCAAATATCACTCTCAACCTTTAGCGTCTAGTTTTTCCTCTAAAGAAATCTTTATTTGTTCTTGCTTCCCTGAGCAAGATATCATCATAAAAATATAATGTTTATCGAAAATAAACAAATACCACGCAAATTACTGATTCATTTCATATTATAACTTGTTTTAAAAATATAAAATTCTATTTTTTATAAATAATATAAAAAATTTATTTATTATTCCTCAAAATAACTAATGTATATTACTATTTATGACAGAATTACATTGACTGAATTAAACAAATTATAGATTGAGGATATAAACCACAATACAAGATAATAATCACCATGATTATTATCATCCACCCTTCTATTTTATAGATCCAATTAGAAAGAAAATTAAAATCAATAGCAATATTACTTCTCTTCATAGAATAATCACGGAATAAATTAGCCATAATTTTTAAATAAAAACACATACTAATAATACTACTAATTATTATAAAAGTAGTAAGTATCCATAATTTACTACTTACTCCTAATAATAATAAGTAAAATTTACCAATAAAACCAAAAGTTAAAGGAATCCCTGCCAATGATAATATTATTATTGTAAACATTACTGATAATACAGGTGACTTCCAAAATAAACCATCATATAAATAAATTAAATCTGAGTCTTTATTATCCTTTTCTACGCACGAGCCTGATACCATATTAATTATTCCGAATACTCCTATATTAGCGATTAAATAACTTATAAGATACACATGAATAGCTTCTTGAGCTATCACAGTATTAATATATAATGTACTTAACATTGCTAACAAATACCCTGAATTAGTTATTGAAGCATAGGCTAAAATACGCTTAATACTCCTTTGTTGTATAGCCATAATACTACCAAACAACATAGACAAACATGCTGAACTTAACAAAAAAATATAAAGTATTTCATTATATTGATCTGGTAAGATTAAAAAAAATCGGATTAATGCAGAAACTACAGCAACTTTACTACCAGTAGCTAAATACATAGATACCGAAGAAGATGCTCCTTGATATACATCAGGAACCCATACATGAAATGGAACGAAAGATAATTTAAAACCAATCCCTACCATCATCATTGATAATCCTATAACTATCAATAACATCGGAGATAGCTGATAACATGTAATTTTAGTATTACTATAAGTTAACATTAATTCTTTAATCTCAATAAAAGATAAAGACCCAGATCCACAATATATAAAAGCTATCCCAAATAATAAAAAAGATGATGAAACTCCAGATAATATAATATATTTAATACCTGATTCTATAGATCGTTTCTGAAAAACAGAATAACTAATCAACCCACACATAGGAATAGAAACTAATTCAATTCCTAAAAATAATATTACTAAATGATTTGTAATAGTTAACAATACCCCCCCCATAGTAGACAATAATAGTAATAAATAAAACTCATCTCTTCGATCATTTGGATAAGATAATAACCATGAATATCCTGATATAACGCTAGCTAAGCTTGAAAATACCACTAATACTGTATGCAATATAGAAAAATTATCAACATAAACCAACTGAAAAATATTTGAATTTTCTTGAATGTTATTTTTGGTCGATACCATCATATTGAAAGATAACACTACTGATACAATCAATCCAACTACTGTTACTATAGCATGCTTCAAATTTCCTCTATTCCATGCTATGGATAACATAATAACAATAATTGTTATACCTATAATCAATATAGGTAATAAAATTACCATATTATCCCAACAATTTTTTATCATAATAAAAATTACTATCCTTATTTTTTATAAAATTCAAATGTAACAATTATCACGTACGGTCATATTTTTGCAATCGCATATATATATACTGCGTAGTTTTATATGAAGTATCTAAAATAAATTGAGGAAATAATCCAATTAAAAAAATACACATAAGTAATACTATGCTGATCAATTTTTCACGAAATCCTATATTCACAGAAAACCCACGTATTTTTGATGGAAAACCATAATATACTTTTTGCATTAAAATCAAAGAATAAATAGATGAAAATAATATACTAACTAAAGCAGCTATTATCGCAATAAACGGAGCAGTCTGAAAAATTCCAAACAAAATTATTGCCTCCCCAACAAAATTTCCAGTTCCGGGAATACCTAACATCGCAACTACAAAACATAAAGAAAAAACAGGAATAAAATTTATATTATTCCATAAACCACCAATTTCAGTAATATTGCGAGTATTAAATCGTTCATACAGTTGTCCAGATATCATAAACATTCCAGCAGCAGATACACTACATGAAATCATGTGTATAATAGCTCCTTGATAAGACAAATGATTATTGCTATAAATTGCAATTAATATTAATCCCATATGAGATATATTTGCATATGCAATTATTTTCTTAATATCAGTTTGAGCGCAAGCCATCCAAGACCCATAACAAATATTTAATAATCCTAAAAGCATCGCAACCAAAGAAAAATCTTGAGCAGCACAAGGACAAAATGGTAAAACAAACCTAAAAAAACCATAAATCGATGTTTTCAATAAAATACCCACTAAATCTACTGATCCCATTATAGGAGAAAAACTATGAACTTCTGGTAACCAAGAATGAAAAGGGACAATTGGCATTTTTATTGCAAAGGATAAAAAAAAACCCAACATAAAACAATATTCGATATTTCTTGGCAATTTGACTTGTAATAAAGTATCGTAATCAAATGACCAAAATCCATTCATTTGATAATTAAAATAGGAAATTATTACAATAGATACTAACATACATAAGCCACTAAATTGAGCATAAATAAAAAATTTAGTAGCAGAAATAACTCGTAGGTTTTTACTTTTAAACTCAATATACCCCCACTCAGAAATTAGAAAATACATCGGAATTAATGTAATTTCCCAGAAAAAAAAGAATAAAAACATATCTATTGATAAAACAGCTCCAATTCCACTACCTAAAAGACACAATAAATTTAAGTAAAATAAACCTTGCGAGCGCTGATGACAATCTACATTACTATTCCAAGCCCCTAATACAGCTACAAACCCTAAAATTCCAGATAACATTAGCATTAACAACGATAACCCATCTAATGCTAAATGAAAATTAATCCCAAATCTTGGAATCCAATCTGCTATATATTCTAACTGCCATAAAGAAGTAGGCTGATTCATTATTACAAACTTACTGAAAAGCAAATTAAAACACTCTATTTGACATAACCATAATATTGAACTAATTAGTAATACTATACTTACTCCTAATAAAGCGACCCATCTAGGAGCAAACACACTAATCTGTTCTAATTGCCAAGATAATAAACCGAAAATAAACGGAATTAATACTATAGTTAATAATAACATTATATTTTATCAATCCCCTCTCCTGTAAATATATATAAATTGTATAATTAATATCTATTATTATACTTCTATATATGTCACATATTTAAATTCATTAAAAGCACAAGCAATGAAATTATTGCTCCAACATTCATTAATAATATATACCAATGTATTTTTCTACTTTCAATATATATTAAGCATCGACCTAACCAATCACAAAAAGATGCACACATATTTATTCCCATTCCAATAAAATCATCATAATAAAATAATTTATTTACTATATAAGCATACGGCCTTACAAATATTCTTTTATATAACCAATCTATCCCCCATCCATAATGACACAATAAAACTAAATACCGTGTTATCAGTTCTGATGATAATTGACCTTTAAATATAACCATATTCCATGTTCTATACATATCATTATTAAACCAAAATACATATGCTATCCACATCCCTAAAAATACTAAAATTTCAGAAGTCATAAGAAAATATATTTTTTCATTATCAAACATATAAAAATCATTATTATCGATACTACCTAATAAAAATAATGGTATTTTTATTCCTACAACTGTAGATAAAATTAATAAAATAACTAAAGGCAAATACTGACTGATCTCGAAACTAACCTTAGGATTAATCAACTGTTTTCCATGAAAAATTATAAAAATCATACGAAAAATATAGATAGGAGTTAAAAAAACTCCTATCATTCCTAAAATTAAAAAAAAATAATTATGATTATCAAATATATTTAATAAAATTATTTTTTTAGAAAAAAAACCAGAAGTTAACATAGGGAATCCAGATAACGAAGCTCCTCCTACTAAAAAACAAATATAAAGGAAAGGCATTGATTGAAATAACCCCCCCATTTTAAAAATATTCTGCTCATCTTTACATGCTCGTATTAACGACCCTGCTGATAAAAATAATAAAGCTTTAAAAAAAGCATGAGTTGTTAAATGATAAAACGCTCCATCCCAATTTTTTTCTCCTAACGCTAAAAACATATATCCTATTTGACTTATAGTAGAATAAGCTAAAATTTTTTTAATATTACTCTGAAACAACGCAGAACAACTAGCTATAACTAAAGTAATTGCTCCTACTAGACTCACCGCCCACAAAATATATGAATTAACTAAAAAAAAATCATTTAAACGATAAATTAAATATACTCCAGCGGTCACCATAGTAGCAGAATGAATTAAAGCAGATACTGGAGTGGGGCCAACCATAGCACTCACTAACCACGTTTGTAAAGGAAATTGAGCTGACTTAGTTACAGTTCCTATTACAAAAAAAACAGAAACCCAAGAAGATAAGGTAGTTGATAAACATTGTGGAGACAATTTCAGTAATTTATCTAAACTTAATGTATGATATTGATCATACAGCATAAATAACGCACACATTATACATATATCTCCAAATCGAGTAACAATAAATGCCTTTAATGCTTTATATCCATTTCCAGGATTTAAATAATAAAAACCTATTAATAAATAACTACACAAACCTACTCCTTCCCATCCAAAATACATTAATAATAAATTATCCGAAAGTATTAACAGAATCATATTAAATATAAATAAATTAATATAAATAAAATAACGAGAATATCCTTCTAGACCCCGCATATACCCAACAGAATATATTGAGATTATAAAACCAACTCCAGTAATTATAGATAGCATTAACAAAGACAAACGATCTAATCGAAATGCTATTTTCATATTCATATTATCTATTTTAAACCATGAACATAACTCCCGAACAATCATAAAATCAGCAGCATTATCATAAAAATGATAATAAAAATTAAATATTAAAAACACAGTAACACATGCCGATATTCCGATCCCACCCCCTCCTATTATAGCAATAATATTCTGTCCAAATTTTCTTTGAAATGCTACTAATATAAAAAAACTTAATAATGGGAATAACATGGTTAAAATAAATACATTCATTTACATATCTCAATTTTTAAATTATCTCATCAGTATTTAATGTCCCATAACGCCGATATAAATGTAATAACAACGCTAATGACACTGCTGACTCAGAAGCAGCCACAGTAATAATTAACATATACATAATTTGACCATACTCTTGACCTAAATACGTGCCTACTACTACAAACGCTAAAGCTGCAGAATTAATAACAATTTCTAATCCTAATAACATGAAAAAAAAATTCTTCTTGATTATCACTCCCAATAATCCTAATACAAATAAAATAATAGATAAAGATAATCCATGTGATAAAGGAATCATTTACTTATTTTTCTTATTATTATTAATAAAAACAACATTATCAAAACAAGTTTTACTTTCTTGAGCTATATGTAATACAGAAATTAATGCCCCCAATAACAACAACGACGCTATTTCTACAACTAAAATATACTCTCCATTTCCTCCAAATAAAGTAATACCAATCTGTTTAACAGATATTGCTCCATTTTTTATATTAATAAAACAATTGTCTATTCTACCAATAGAATATAATAAAACAAATAATAAACTACTCATGAAAAGTGATACACCTAAATTAAATTTCTTCAATAAAAATGACTCACCTGTTTTATTATCAAAATTTATAGTAACACTATCTATATCAAGCATCATTATTACAAACAAAAAAAGAACCATAATTGCACCAGCATAAACAATAACTTCTATAGCTCCAACAAAAGAAGCTTTTAAAGAAAATAAATTCAATGATACAGATAACAACGAAAGAACTAAATATAATAATGAATGCACTGTATTATTATTAAAAATCACACAAATAGTCGCCAATATTGATACACACCCAGATATATAAAACAAAACAACCATCATATTTTAATTATCTCCTTATTATAATAATGATATTTAATTAAAAATTAGGGTAATATAGTTTTAACGTTTATAGGTTTATCTTCATTTTGAGCTTCTCCTTTATTTTTATTATCACATGTCACTCCAGAAATGTGATAGAAATCATATTCTAATTGTTTTCCTTGACCCGATACTAATAAATCAGATTTCTCATATACTAAATCACCTCTTTTAAAATCACTCATTTCAAAATCTGAAATCAACTGAATAGCTGCTGTTGGACAAGCTTCCTCGCACATACCACAAAAAATACATCTAGAAAAATTAATTCTAAAAAAATCAGGATACCACCGACCGTCAATAGTTTCTGATTTTTTCAAAGAAATACACCCCACAGGACAAGACACCGCACATAAATTACACGCTACACAACGCTCATTACCTAATTTATCTCTAGTCAAAATAATACGACCACGATATCTAGATGATACTTTACACGTAATATCAGGATACATCTGTGTTTCTCGTTGATTAAATGCTTGCCTACCAACCATCCATATACTACGTAAAATAGAAAAGATATGTATAAAAAACTGTTTTAGTTTTATCATAATTAATATATTGCCCAATACAAAAACTACCTATATCAAAATAATAAAAGCAGTAATCAATAAATTTAATAAAGTTATAGGTAATAATAATTTCCAACCAATGAACATAACATGATCATAACGAGGCCTGGGTAAAGAAGCCCGAATTAATATAAATAATAATATAATGATACTTGTTTTAACAATAAACCATATTATAGAAGAAAAATAAGGTCCTGACCACCCCCCAAAAAATAAAACAACCATAAACGATGATATCACTATAATACTAATATATTCAGAAATAAAAAATAAACTAAATTTCATTCCAGAATACTCAACATGATAGCCTGCAGCCAATTCTTGCTCTGATTCTGGTTGATCAAATGGATGTCTATGACATAACGCTAAACTAGATATAAAAAACATAATAAATCCTAAAAATTGAGGTACTATATTCCATAAGTTTTCTTGATCTTGTATTATATGCAATAAATTAAATGATCCAGCTTTCACAACTACTCCCATTAAAGATAACCCTAAAAATATCTCATAACTTAACGTTTGAGCAATAGCTCGAATAGCTCCAATTAAGGCATATTTATTATTACTTGACCAACCTGCAAGCAACACTGAATATACCATCAACCCTGATACCATAAGAAAAAATAGTATTCCAATATTACAATCAAATATCACTGAATTAGGCATAAAAGGAATAATAGGTGCAATCATTAAAGACATAATAAATGCAACTATTGGAGCTAACGTAAATATATATCGATCAGAAAAAATAGGCACCCAATCTTCTTTAAATATAATTTTTATCAAATCCGCTAATAATTGTAAAGATCCCTGCCAACCTACCCTATTGGGTCCGTACCGATTTTGAAAAAGAGCTAACAATCTACGTTCAATAAAACTCATGTACGCTCCACATGCCACTATTATAAACAAAACACATACCGAATATGAACTAATCACTAAAAATTCTAATAATTCTGTAAAATTAACAATCATTCTTTAAAAAATCCCTCTATACTTTCTACATACATACCTAAAAAAAACACAGGCACTCCTGGAAAACCTATTGGTAATCCAATATGTTTCTGAGGTAAATTAACACTAATTTTTATTGGTAAACGAAAACTATATCCACCACACATAAATTGGACATATATAGCTTCTTTTAAATTAAACCGATCAGCATCTAATGAACTAATCATTGCATATACAGGAGGCATACAATCCTGAATACATCTCGTCCGCTGAGACATACAGTCGCTACCAAATAGATGCCAATAAGGAGCTATTAACCATCTATTCTCATTATTAACCGAATCAATTTTAGGAATCATCATGTCAAACCACCTTGTCCTTTTATATATATCACCATCATTATTTTTACAATTTTTATGACTAACTCCATTAAATAATCGAATACCTGGATCTTTTGGGTATAAATTTCCACCTACTTGATCTTGAAATTTATTCCATGATTGAGGAGAATTCCAACCAGGAGCCCAAGCAAATGCTACCTGATTATATAGTGATTTCGTATTACGATGATTACCTTCCATTGAAAAAGTAAACATTGTTTCATTATTTTTCGAAATACAAGGTTCATGTATATTTAAATTTGAATGCATAGAAGTACGCCCACTATAACGATGTGTAGACTGAGCTATTTTTTGACCATGGACTCTAAAATTTGACTCCGGAGCTGCATATTTAATTCCAATCAATTCTGGAAAACAATATACAACAGAATTTATGACATCATCAAGATGTAATTTTTCCGTTCTGATACAATTAGTATATGCATCATGTATTAAATACAACCACCTCCAACTTTCTAAAATCTCTGTATTTTTAGTATAAAAATTAGGATCATACAATCTAAAAAATCTTTGAGCTCTTCCTTCATAATTCACCACAGTACCATCGCTCTCTACAAAATTAGCAACTGGTAAAACCAAACTCGCTTTTTCTTGAATTAAATTATATTGATGATCTAAAACTATTAAATAATTAATATTCTTTAACATATTGCTGATTCTTTTCATGCTGATGTAACGATATAAATCATTTTCTAACACAATAACAGTAGTACGTGATAATGAAGATCCTGCTGTTATATTACTGCTATCATCAGCACATAAAACGTCAAAGGCATCGTCAAGACTTTTATCAGTCATCATAGCTAAACCTATACTATTAACATCCTGAGTAATAAAAAGAATTCCTGCATCTTTTTTTATTTTTTTTAAAGAAACAGCAATATTAGCAGCAGCAATAATCAACTCTTTACTTCCAGCATTACTTCCAGAAATAATCAATGGCTTACGCGCTTTTTTTAATTGTTGCACCACTAGATTGAGCTTAACATTTAATTCAGTACTAAAATCTTTAACAAAAAAGTCTGTGCTATTTAATGCATGAGCTACAGAAAAACAAAACCTAGCCTGATTTAATGCAGAATCATAATATGTTACCATAGCTAAATCATCTAATTTTGTTCTATCAAACCCAATAATTAACAATGGATATTGAACATTTTGGGATAAATTAGTTACAGATATAGATTGCCAATCAAAAATTCCTTCAGATTCTGCTATTTTACTTAATTTTCTTTTAACTGCTTGTCTTACTGATAATGCAACACGCGCTCCAGTTTGGGTTATATCTTCTCCTAAAATCAATATCGCATCATAATCTTCTATCTCACGTACTGATGGAACATGAATTCCACTGTTATTTAATATTTCAAGTATTAATAATAATCTCTCTTGCTCAGAAGAATTAACTCCAGAATAAAAATTATCTGCTCCAACTAAATTTCTTAAAGCAAAATTACTTTCAATACTTGCTCGAGATGACCCTATTCCAATTATTTTCTTGCTATCCTTTAAAAAATTTACAGAATCTTCTATAGCATTACCTGAATTAATTTTAATATAACAATTATTATGGTACTGTTTTAATGGATTTGTTGGTCGATTACTAATATTCACATAACCACAACCAAATCGCCCTCGATCACATAGAAAATACCCATTTATTTCACCATTATAACGATTTTCTACCCGACATAATTTACCATATCGCTCACCTACAATAATATTACACCCCACACTACATTGTTGACATATACTAGGGGCGAAAGTCACATCCCACTTTCTAGTATAGTTCTTTGATTGTGTTTTATCAGTAAACACCCCAGTAGGACATATTTCTACTAAATTTCCAGAAAACTCATTTTCTAAAATACCATCTTGAACACGACCAAAATAAATATTATCGTGAATACCAAATACACCTAAATCATCGCCACCTGCATAATCTCGATAATAACGAATACATCGATAACAAGTAATACAACGATTCATTTCATGAGAAATAAATGGACCTAAATACTGATTATAATGAGTACGCTTAGTAAATCTATAACGTCTAAAAACATGACCAGTCATCACCGTCATATCTTGCAAATGACAATTTCCTCCTTCTTCACATACAGGACAATCATGAGGATGATTAATCATTAATAACTCTAATATACTTTTTCTAAATTCTTTAAGCTCCTCTTCAAAAATAGAAACATACATATCTTTTTCTACAGGAGTCATACAAGACATAACTAGTCTGCCAGAATGTACATTAATAGTATCATTTTTATACAACTTCACGGCACATTGCCTACAAGACCCAATACTTCCCAATTCTGGATGCCAACAAAAATAAGGAATATCAAAACCTAATGATAAACACACATCTAAAATATTTTTTGATTTATCTACAAAATATTTCTTACCTTCTATATAAACAGGAATCATCATATATTAATATCCATTTTTAATATAGGCCATATAAATACATATGATGTATTTATCTGCTACACAAATATTTTTTATAATATCATTTTCATCAAAATTAATTCATTCTACAAAAATATTAATCTAAATAATTTGAATAGTGGAAATTTTATTAGAAACATTCAAATTATTTAAATGAATTCCAGCTTCAAATTCACTGCGAAAATATTTTAAAGCACTTTGTAAAGGTTCTATTGCTCCAGGAGCATGTGCACAAAAAGTCTTTCCAGGTCCTAATAAATTACATAAATGCTCTAAAATTTCAATATCTCCAGGATCACCATTATTTTTTTCTAATGAAATAAGTAATTTGACTATCCAAGGTAACCCTTCTCTACACGGGGTACACCATCCACACGATTCCCTAGCAAAAAATTCTTCCAAATTACGCATTAAACTAATCATATTAACAGTATTATCTATCGCTATTGCCATCCCAGTTCCAAATCTACTACCTATAATGCTAATACTATGAAAGTCCATAGGTGTATCTAAATGATTTGGAATTAAAAAATCCGTACTGGCTCCTCCTGGTTGCCATGCTTTTAAATATAAACCATCACACATACCTCGAGCATAATCTTCCAAAATTTCCCGGGCGGTAATACCAAATGGTAATTCCCAAACTCCTGGATTTTTTACTCTTCCAGAAAAACCCATTAATTTAGTGCCAGAATCATTACTATATTTATTAGAAAGATTTTTATACCAACTTACCCCATACTCTATAATACCAGGAATATTACATAATGTTTCAACATTATTAATACACGTAGGTTTACCCCACAATCCTGATTGAGCAGGAAATGGAGGTTTAGATCGAGGCACAGCCCGCTTTCCTTCCAATGCGTTAATTAAAGCAGTTTCTTCCCCGCAGATATATCTCCCAGCTCCTGTGTGCAAAAATATATCTAAACTAAATTCAGTATTTAAAATATTTTTACCTAACAATCCTGCCGAACGTAATTCAGAAATAGCAAAATTTAAATATTTAGCTGCAATCATGTATTCATAACGCAAAAAAATATAAGCAACCGAAACACTTAAAGCATATCCTGCAATCAATATCCCTTCTAATAATAAATGGGGCAATCGTTCCATCAATAAACGATCTTTATAAGTACCAGGCTCCATTTCATCCGCATTACATATTAAATAATTAACCTTCAATATTGACTGATGTTTTATCATCATAGACCACTTTAAACCAGTTAAAAACCCACCTCCACCACGACCTCTTAATCTAGATTTATTAATTAATTCAACAATATCTAATTTAGATAAACACGTAATTGCTTTACGTAAAGCAAAATATCCATTTTTCGATTGATATTCGTGCAACCATACTGGTCGTTTATCTAAACGCATTCTCCAAGTCAACGGATTACTTTCTGGATCCAAATATTTATTTTTCAGCATAGTGTATTTAATTATCGATATAAATTTAAGATTTTATTAATTTTTGATAAAACAATGTGTGAATATACATCCTCATTAATCATAATAACAGGAGATTTATCACACATACCTAAGCAACAAGTAGGCAATAAGGTAAATTTATTATCTTTAGTAGTGTTTCCAATTTTAATATTTAAAATACATTCTAAAGTCTTTTTAATAGCATTACACCCAGTAACATAACAAACTATACTGTCACAGTATCGTATAATATTTTGACCCACTGGCTGTCTAAAGATTTGATTATAAAATGTAGCTACACCTTCTACATCTGATACCGATATGTGTAATATTTGTGCAATTAACACAATTGCATCATCAGATACCCACCCGTAATTTTTTTGTACTATTTTCAATGCTTCTATAGAGGCTGCTCGGGTACTCTCATAGCAATTACACTCCTCCCGAATAATACTTAATTCTTCCTTAGTTAATTGCATTATAATATATGTTGCATTTTATAACAGTTAATACATTATGAATAATATTCTACTATACTTCTATCTTTACTGTCATATTTATTTTATTTACTAACGATCTACATCCGACATCACAAAATCTATGCTACCTAAATAAGCAATTAAATCAGATATTAAACTACCCCTAATAACAGATGGAATTTGTTGTAAATGAGGAAAACTTGGAGTACGAATTCTAGTACGATAACTCATAGTATTACCATCGCTGATTAAATAATAACTATTTATACCTTTAGTTGCTTCAATCATTTGTAATGATTCATTCGGTGGAATCACAGGACCCCAAGATACCTGCAAAAAATGCGTAATTAAAGTTTCTATATGTTGTAATGAATATGTTTTTTCAGGAGGAGTAGTTAAAGGATGAGTAGACTTAATAGGACCTTCCGGCATGTTATTCAAACACTGATCCAAGATACGTATACTTTGATACATTTCTTCTACTTTTAAGACAACCCTATTATAACAATCACTAATCCCGTTTCCTACAGGAACATCAAAATCGAAATTCTCATACCCAGAATATGGTCGAGATTTTCGTATATCAAAATCAATACCAGTTGCTCTTAACCCAGCCCCTGTTACTCCCCAATCTAACGCTTCCTTAACACCATACGATCCAATTCCACAAGTACGCTTTTTTAAAATATCATTTTTTAAAGACATTTCAATATAGAATGCAATTCTCCTAGGCAGCCAAGACAAACACTGTTTTAATAAATAATCCCAATTATCAGGTAAATCACAAGCCACTCCACCAATTCTAAACCAAGCCGGATGCATTCGAGCTCCAGTTATTGCCTCTATTACATCATATATTTTTTGTCTATCAGTAAACGCTAAAAATACTGGGGTCATTACTCCTATATCTTGCAAGTAAGTGCTAACATAAAGCAAATGACTGTTAATTCTAAATAATTCGGATAACATAATGCGAATAACCTTTGCTCGATCTGGCACAATAATTCCAGCAAGCTTTTCAACAGCTAAAATATAAGGCATTTCATTAACGCAACCACCGAGATATTCAACTCGATCAGTATAAGGTATATAACTATGCCATGATTGACGTTCTCCCATTTTTTCTACCCCACGATGATGGTATCCAATATCTGGAACACAATCAACAATTTCTTCTCCATTTAATTGCAAAACAATACGAAATACTCCATGAACTGATGGATGATTTGGGCCCAAATTAAGAAACATAAAGTCTTCATTATTATTACGTTGTTTCATCCCCCATTCCTCTGGATTAAATGTTAATCCCTTCATCGCTAAATCTTCTTTTTGTTTTGTAAGAGTAAAATCAGGGATAAATTCTGTAGCTCGAGCTGGGTATTCCTTTCGTAACGGAAAACCTTTCCAGTATTTAGGCATAATAATACGAGTTAAATTTGGATGATTATCAAATTTTATTCCAAACATCTCCCAAGTTTCTCGTTCATACCAATTAGCATTCATAAATATAGAAGTAATCGTAGGAACATTCATGGATTTTTCTAATAAAGGAACTTTTAAAATTATCTCAGAATTTATTGAAATAGACATTATATGATAAAACACTGTGAAATCAGCTTCCGGTAAATTCTCACGATGTATTCGCAATCTTTCATCAATACCATGTAAATCATACAACATCACATACGGTTTTAAATTACTCTTTAAAAATTTTATTATAGGTACTATTTTTTGACGCGATATCCACACTATTACAGCGTCGGTATAAGCAAATTGTACTATAAAATTAGATGATCCAAATTTAGAAATCAAACTGCTCAAAATATAATTTTCTTCACGAAACAATAAATTATTATCATTATCTTTATTATTACTATTCATACGTTTATGATAAACTCATTGTATTAAATAAACATATCTACCCACATTTATCCATCCATTTTTATGTACTGATATAACTCAAGACATATATATGTAAAATCAAATAAACACAAACCATATTATACTTTCTCAACATATAAAGCACTAAACTTCTGTATGATATAATTCTGCAATACGAGAATCACGTTTACGTTCTCTCTCTGATTGCATATTTATACGATATATTCCTTTATCTTTTATAATCCAAGAAAGAGGTCTTCGTTCTTCATAAATAGATTTTTTCAATAATAATAAAGCCTGAATATATGCTTCAGGTCTGGGAGGACAACCAGGAATATAAATATCTACTGGAAGAAATTTATCTACCCCTTGTACCACAGAATAAATATCATACATTCCCCCAGAATTTGCACAAGCACCCATAGAAATCACCCATTTAGGTTCTAACATTTGATCATATAAACGTTGAATTACTGGAACCATTTTAATGAACGGAGTACCAGCTATAACCATGAAATCTGACTGACGAGGAGAAGATCGTAATACTTCTGAGCCAAATCGAGCGACATCATGTACAGCAGTAAAAGCAGTAGTCATTTCTACATAACAACAAGATAATCCAAAATTGTAAGGCCATAATGAATTACCTCTACCCCAATTTACTATTTTGTGCAAAAAAGCAGTTAACTTTCCAAAAAAAACACTTTTTTGAACACATTTCTCCAATGGATCAGAAACTAATTTTTGATCTTGTAACGGATATTGATCATTATCATTTGTATTTGTACGTACTGATGTTAAAGTATATTTCATAATTACCTATCATATTCTTTAAGTAATTTTAAAACATTATCTACATTTAAACAAGTTTTATTACTATTTTCATTTTTTAACGATGTTTCTACCCAATTAAACGCTCCTGTACGTATCAAATAAACTAAACTTATTAATAAAATTATAATAAATATAAATATTTCAATAAAACCCATCCATCCTGCTTCCCGAACAGAAACAGACCAAACATATAAATATATCCCTTCTGCATCAAAAATTACAAAAATCATTCCAATTAAATAAAACTTAACAGAAAATCTCACCTTCGAATTGCCTGTAGACTCAATACCTGATTCAAAAGGAACATGTTTCGATCGCGAATAAGATCTACCACCACAAAAATATCCACACAATAACATAAAAATACACAAAAGTACTGCACTTACTATATAAATACATATCCCTAAATACTTCATATATTTCTTTATTTGAATGTTAATAACACTATAATAATTTTTATATATTTACTACATTATACAAGCGTATTTATTTATGTAAACATCCCATATTAATAATGCTATTAACTCATAATATAAAAATAAATTTACATAATTTTCAATATTAATTTTAAAATAGGATGAACCGCATAAAATGAACCAAATACTAATATACAATCATCAATATCAGAATCATCAACAGCCTTATACCAAGCACTTATTATATCTTCAAAATATTTCACATCAAACCCAGAAAAACAATCAAACACATACTTCATATTTGCAGAACATGGGGTATTTAAATCAGCACAATACCAAACATCAATTAAATTATTTAAACACAACACAGTACTTTTAACATCTTTTCTACTTAACATTCCTATAACTATCCTCACAATTCCTTTTCTTTTCAAAACTATTGGATGTAATTTATTTTTCACATGAGCAGCTGCATGGGGATTATGTCCTACATCTAACACTATAAATGGATTATAATTAACTACTTGAAATCTTCCTAATAAAACAGCATTTTGTAATCCATACTCAATAGATTTCCTAGAAACTTTAAAAGGCAACCAATGTAATATACTCAAAACAACAGCTGCATTTTCCAACGGAATAGATAAAGGCATAGGAAAATTTATTAATAATCCATGAGATTCACTATAACATCTCCATATCCATGTATTATCTTTACAACAATAAAAATCCCAGTCTCTTCCTCGAGCAAATAAAATTGACGAGCAATTCTTTGCTATCTCATCTATAACCAAGGGACGATCTATTTCTCCAACTATAGCCGGTCTATTTACTCGAAAAATTCCAGACTTTTCTATAGCAATTTTATACCGAGTGTCACCTAAAAAATCAACATGATCTATTGCAATATTTGTAATTACAGAAATATCCGGATCTATTATATTTGTAGCATCCAATCGACCACCTAAACCAACTTCTAAAATCACTAAATCTAATTTAAATTGTTTAAATATATTCAATGCAGATAATGTAATAAATTCAAAGTAAGTCAATAAAACACCACTACGTGCATTTTCAACAACAGACATTGATTTTATATGTATATCATCGGGTAATTGTTTTCCACACACACGAATTCGTTCGCTGTAAGATAATAAATGAGGAGAAGTATATAAACCTACTTTAAAATTATTAAATAGTAATATCTGTTCTAACAAATAACATGTAGTTCCTTTACCATTTGTCCCACCTACTAATATACTATAAATTTGAAAAGGTATTAACTTTAAAACTGTTGCTACTTTTTTTATTCTATCTAAATTTAAATCAACTAAAACAGGATTTAAATTTTGTATATAATCCAACCAATCTATCAATGAACATTTTTTTTTAATTGATTTAAAACAAGTATACATATATCATGTCACACATTTTTATTTTATTTAAAATCTAATTAATCACAGTATCTCATATTGGCATAAAACACATTTTTTACTACGATTTTTTATCATCTTATTAATAAGATTAATCTATTAAAAATACATAAAATTTCATCACGCTTTCTTAATAGAAATTGACTGCTTAGTTAACTTAGATAATAAATTTGCCAACCTAATTCGCATATCTGGCCTACGTACAATTAAATCAATCACTCCTTTTTCTAATAAAAATTCACTACGTTGAAAGCCTATTGGCAATTTTTCTCGAACAGTTTGCTCAATAACTCTAGGGCCAGCAAAACCTATCAGCGCTTTTGGTTCCGCAATATTTAAATCACCCAACATTCCTAAACTAGCAGATACGCCACCCATGGTTGGATTAGTCAAAACAGAAATATATGGTAACTTTTTTTTATATAAAAGAGATAAAACCGCGCTAGTTTTAGCCATTTGAATTAAAGATATAAAAGCTTCTTGCATGCGGGCTCCTCCGCTTGCAGAAAAACAAATAAAAGGACATTTAAATTTTAAAGCTTGATTAACACCTTGAACAAAACGAGCTCCCACTGCTCCCGACATTGATCCTCCAATAAAATTGAACTCAAAAGCAGCAGCAATAACTATCATATTATATAATGTTCCTTGCATAACAACCAAAGCTTCCGTTTCTTTAGTTTCTTTTTGAGCTGAAACCAAACGATCTTTATATCTTTTCGAATCTTTAAATTTTAAAATATCTTTAGGTACAAATTCTTTTCCCAATTCAAAAACACCATCCTGATCTAAAAAAGCAAGCAAACGAGCCCTAGCAGAAATTTGCATATGATAATCACATCTAGGACATACCTTCAAATTACGTTCCAATTCTTTAGTATATAAAAGTTGCGAACAGTGACTACATTTAGTCCATATCCCCTCTGGAACATTCATTTTATGAGTAGCCAATATAGTATTTTTATTAATAATGCGCTCAATCCAACTCATTGATCATCTTCTCAACTGAAAACACAAATACATATACACTGCCACCAACAAAATTTGATTCAACAACCAAAACAACACCATTTATATCCTACCTAACATTTATATTATAATATTTATATATAATACTATAGAAATGTTCTAAATATCACATTTCGTATATTACAAAAATTATCATTAATAATCCCCTTAAACATAAATAAACTTTTATACTCATGTATCTATAAAAACCATATCTATATCACTCACTAATTAATCTAAAAATTTTCTACATTCTCTCATCTGAAAGAAAAAAATGATCAGGATACTTCACTTCAGCTAAATACAAGCCATCCGCAGGAGCAGTCATCCCTGCCAATGATCTTTTACAACTCTTTAGTAATTCTAAAATCCATATTGCTGGCCGATTTCCACATCCAACTTCTACTAAACTGCCTACAATATTTCGAACCATACGATATAAAAAAGAGTTAGCTTGTATATCTATAATTACACACTGCCCTATACGAATAACTCGTAAATGATATAAATTCCTACATCTTGAATATGACTGACATCCTGCTGATCTAAATGCAGAAAAATCATTTTCTCCTAATAAATACTGAGCTGCTCTAGACATTTTGCAAACATCTAGTAATTTTGTATAATGCCAAGTTTTTTGAAAAAGAATTGCTGATCTAATTTTATCATTATAGATATAATAATAATAACGCCTAGAAACAGCACTAAATCGAGCATGAAAATCTTGTTTCATTAAACTTACCCAACGAATACAAATACTTCTCGGCAAATAACGGTTAACCCCAAACGTCCAAGCAGATTTCGAATATTTTACATCAGTTTCAAAATGCACAACCTGTCCTAAGGCATGCACCCCAGAATCTGTTCGTCCCGCACAAAAAACTGAAACCGATTCAGCCGTCACTATATTTAAAGCATTTTCTACACAATCTTGAACACTAATTCCATTCTTTTGTTTTTGCCAACCACAATATCTAGATCCATCATATTCAATGCCTAAAGCTATTTTTTGCATTATATTAAAAATAACAACCAATACAAAATAAAAATACACATATATAAAAAATATAATCCTTTTTTATTTTTCTACATTTATAGTACAAATTACATCTATTACTTAAAATAAATAAAACTTTTTAAAAATTCAACTATATACTAACTTAATAATTACCTTGCTATCTTTATCTTACATACATACATAAAGAACTTTTTATTTATTATAAAACTAACTTTATCTAAATAACAACACATAATATTTCTATCATTATATCAATACTCTTATATTAATTCTCCAAACAATCATTTAAAACACGCTAAAACCAAAATTTTTTAACATTTCGGTAGTATAATCTTTTCCGGTATCTACAAAAATAGAAGACCATTCTCTACGAAAAAAATAATATTTACGTAACTTATCAAACCCCCCCGAATTTAACGCATAACTTTTCAGGCAAATATGATCATTATATATATTATAAATAATTTTAATCAAACTATTTATATTGGCTTCATCCATTTTCTTTATACGAATATAATTAATAAAAGATGGAAATAAATTTGACACATTAATTTTATCAGAAATATTAAAATATTGACAAAACGCATTATATATCATAATAATACTCCTTATTTTACTCTCAATAGAATATCCTGCAATATGTGCAGTCCCAATATCTATGCAAAACAACAATGGCAATAACAATTTTGGTTCAAACTCCCACACATCTAAAATGACATTTATTTTTTTCCCATGATCTAAAGCTTTTAACAAAGCAGAATTATCAAATACCTCTCCTCGGGATGTGTTAATCAATGTTTTGTTAGATGGTAATGCTTCTATAATATCCTTATTAACCATATGCCATGTAGGATAACTACCCGTATAAGTTAAAGGCGTATGAAAAGTCAAAATATCTGATTCAGAAACCAAAATTTCCAATGATTTCCAAGATTTATCAGTATTTATTTTTGATAAATAAGGATCGTATAATAAAGTCTGCACACCAAAACTATTTAATCTTTGATTTAATAAATTCCCTATATGCCCTACTCCAATAATACCAACAATTTTATCACGTAAAAAAAAATGATCACGATGAGCTAACCAAAACAAAGCTGAAAAAACATACTCCACAACAGCTATAGCATTACTACCTGGGGCAGAAATATACTTAACATTATTTTTCTCTAAATAATCTTGATCAATATGATCTGTTCCAGAAGTCACAGTCCCAACAAATTTAACCGAACTATCATGTAATAATTCATAATCCACTTTAGTAATCGAACGTACTATTAATACATCTGTATTTTTAATATGTTTATCAGAAAGAAAACGTCCTTCATATTGTCTTAATTGATTAGTTAAGCCAAACAACTCATTAACATAAGGTATTTCCTTATCTGCTAAAATTCTCAAGATTACCTCATATGATGATCATTAATTTCTGTTACTCATAATAAAATATTAATCACATAACTATCACTATACTATTCTCTTAAAATCAAATCATTAAAATTACTGAATGCTATCATTAATATAATAATACTTTATACAATAAAATTGGCTAAATTAAAATTTAATTAAATATCTTTTTACAATAGAGTTGTATAAACTAATGACTCCATTAAAAACTATCCATATTTCTACTACACCTATTTTTAAATTCTTTCCCTTAACTTATCTAACTATCTATTAAAAAATCTTAAATTGATAAAAACATTAATATAACAATTATCCCAATTATTTCCTTAAATAATAAAAAAATAACTTATTCAAAATATAATTTAAACTACAATATAGTTATTATTAATAATCTCTAATCGATAACCATACCTATTCATGCAATTAAATATACTTTTGAATAACCAATGTAGCATTCGTTCCCCCAAAACCAAAACTATTCGTCATAACTGTATTTAATTTTCGATGCACAGGTTGCCTGACGATTTTCATATGATTTAAATATGGATCCAACTGATCAATGTTAATACTAGGAGCAATAAAATTGTACTTTAACATAAGCATAGAATAAATAGTCTCATGCACTCCTGCTGCCCCTAACGCATGCCCAGTCATAGATTTAGTAGACGAAAAATATGGATGATCAGTTCCAAAAACTTCTAAAATAGCCCATAACTCCTTCACATCACCTATTTGAGTAGAAGTACCATGCATATTTATATAATCTATAGGAATAGCAAGATCTTTTAACGCTATTCTCATACATCTTACTGCTCCTTCACCTGATGGCGCAACCATATCAAATCCATCAGAAGTAGCTCCATATCCTATAATTTCACCATAAATATATGCTCCTCTATTCAGAGCATGCATTAATTCTTCTAGCACTACTACCCCCCCTCCTCCCGAAATCACAAAACCATCTCTATTTACATCATATGGCCGAGATGCTTTTTCAGGAATTGTATTGTATTTAGTAGATAAAGCGCCCATAGCATCAAATTCGCATGCCATTTCCCAACATAATTCTTCTCCTCCCCCAGCAAAAACAACAATTTGTCTTCCTGATTGAATTAATTCAAACGCATGTCCAATACAATGAGCAGATGTAGAACAAGCTGAACTAATGGAATAACTTATTCCACGAATTTTAAATGCAGTTGCCAAACATGCTGATATTCCTGAAGCCATAGACCTAGTAACCATATAAGGCCCTACACCCCTTAAACCTTTCATTCTCATATTATTAGATCCAACCACCTGATTTCTAGGCGATCCCCCTCCAGAACCAATAATTAGACCAGTCTTATCACTACCAATTACTTCATCAGATAATTCAGAATCTTGTATAGCTTGTTGCATTGATAAATAAGCATATATGGAAGCATCACTCATAAATCGTACAATTTTACGATTAATTAATCCTTCAGTGTGAAGTTTAATGCCTCCCCAAATATGACTACGCATACCTGATTCTTCTAACTCCTTAGAAAAATTTATTCCAGATAACCCATGTTGTAAAGAACGCAACACTTCACTGTGATTATTACCAATACTCGATATAATTCCCAAACCAGTAATAACAACACGTTTCATTTTACACCTCATATAATAATAGTTTGAGCATTACAAAATACGACTATATTACAAAATATATCCCAAATATTAATTACCTAATATCATTAAAAAATCGTCAAATTCACTATCAACACCTTAACATTATAAAATATCTTATTTGAGTAACACATTTGTTTATATCTATAGTATAATTTAAATATTACAAATATTATTTGTATACTTAAATATATTTGATACAATACTTATTATCTAATTACTAATTAAATTTATGGAAATTATAAACTATATTAATAATATATCTGATTATTATACAACACCTTTCATTTATATGTGCATATTATAGATAATTCGTAATCATATATAAGAATAATAATATGATCTCAAACAGAATTAATGCTACATCATCTTATAATAAATAATTTAATTTATTACTATACATACCCTCATATAAATAAATACAAAAAAATAGACATATATTGCATGATGTATCTCCTATATATTATAGATTCATCATATTGCATTGACTATATATTAATAAAGTTAATAAATACTTATTACAAGCATTGTTATCAATGATATATACATATTATCTATACTTTCTATATCCCGGTTGATATTACAACAACTCATATACAATGATTACAATATTTAACTATATTGTCTCTAATAACATAAAAACAAAAAGTAATTTTATTACTTTATTTGCATATTGATATAATTTTATACTAAAATCACAATATTTTTAATTCTATATATAAATCATATCAGTATATGAACCATAAAAATTAAAAAATACTAATGAAAACATACACTATATTAGATATATTACGATGGTCTATCAGCCAATTTAATTCAACACCACTGTATTATGGACATGGTACGAATAATGTGTGGGATGAGGCACTACATTTAGTTTTAAGTAGTATAAACCTTCCAATCGACACACCAACCGAAATATTTTTTTCTTGTTTAAGTAAAAAAGAACGAGCATTAATCATTAAATTAGTTAATCTTCGAGTACAAAAACGTATACCAGTTCCGTATTTAACAAACAAGGCATGGTTTTGTAATTTAGAATTTTATGTAAATAATCAAGTATTTATTCCTCGATCTCCTATAGGGGAATTAATCATGTCAAATTTTCATGACATTTTACCAACGCCTCCTAAACACATACTTGACATGTGCACTGGAAGTGGATGTATAGCAATTGCTATAGCTATGATAATGTATCCACACTCAGAAATAGATGCTGTAGATCTTTCTATAAAAGCTTTACAAATTGCAGAATATAACATTAAATTATACAATTTAGAAAATCAAATCATCCCTATACATTCTAATTTATTTAAAAATATACCTAAATTTAAAAAATATGATTTGATTGTAATAAATCCTCCATACGTAAACAAAGCAGATATATGCAATTTACCTGAGGAATACCTTCATGAACCTATATTATCTTTATCTGCCAATTGCAACGGATTAGAAATAATTCATCAAATTTTTATACAAATTACTGATTATTTAAATACCAATGGGGTATTGGTATGTGAAGTAGGCAATACTCAAAATGAATTAAAAAAATACTACGAAAATATTCCATTTCATTGGTTTACTCTAAACAACGGAGGAACAGGAGTTTTCGCTCTAACTTATCAACAGCTGCTATCTTTAAATAAAAATTATACATAACATTAAAAATTACGAGGAACAAATTATGACTGGTAATAGTATTGGACAATGCTTTAAAGTTACAACCTTTGGTGAATCCCATGGATTCGCAATTGGAGGAATTATTGATGGAGTACCTCCAGGATTATCCTTAAAAAAAGAAGATATACAACACGATTTAAATAGGAGACGACCAGGCACATCGCAGTACACTAGCCCTCGATCAGAATTAGATATTATAGAAATTTTATCCGGAGTTTTCAATGGAAAAACAACAGGCACTAGTATAGGATTAATGATTAAAAATACTGACCAAAGACCTCAGGATTATGAAAAAATAAAAAATTTATACCGTCCCGGCCATGCAGATTATACTTACGAAAAAAAATACGGATTAAGAGACTATCGTGGAGGAGGACGTTCCTCAGCTCGAGAAACAGCAATTCGAGTAGCAGCAGGAGCTATCGCAAAAAAATATCTTTTAAAAGTTCAAAACATTAAAATCCAAGGATTTTTAGCTCAAATGGGAAACATCTATTGCGATTTAAAAAACTGGGATCAAATAAACAGCAATCCTTTTTTCTGCCCAGATCCTAATCAATTGCAAAAACTAGACTCATTAATACGAAATTTAAAAAAATCTGGAGATTCTATTGGAGCAAAAGTAACAATAATGATAAAAAACTTGCCTGTAGGACTAGGTGAGCCAGTATTTGATCGATTAGATGCAGATCTCGCTCACGCATTAATGAGTATTAATGCTGTCAAAGGAATAGAAATTGGAGACGGATTTTTAGTTGTTACTAAGCATGGAAGTGAACATCGAGATGAAATTACGACCCAAGGAGAATTTAAAAGTAACCATTCCGGAGGAATATTAGGCGGAATAAGCACTGGACAACCTATCGTTATACACATAGCTATTAAACCAACCTCTAGTATAGCAATACCAGGAAAAACTATTACTAAAAACAATGAAGAAACACAAATTATTACAAAAGGTAGACACGATCCCTGCATAGGTATTAGAGTGGTTCCTATTGCAGAAGCAATGACGGCTATTGTGCTGATGGATCATTTATTGCGATTTAGAGCCCAATGTGGATAAATACTCACTTGCACAAAGAGATTTAATAAATATATAAAAACATACTTATTACTACATTAATATTCAAAAACCTTTTACTTAAATTGACATAACAAATATATTTAAACTAATATAAAATTGTTTTAAATAAAATTAATAATTTCTAATACTATAAAATTAACTTAAATTTATTTAAAATGTAATTAAAATATAGTAATTATATTTCTCTTGGTAAAAAATATAAACCAATTAATAACAATTATAATTAAACAATTTTCTATATACTTCTCAATTATTTGTCTTCGTAGTTAAATGGACATAACAAGCTTCTCCTAAAAGCTAATTACAGGTTCGATTCCTGTCGAAGACATAACTGTTATATATACTACAATTAATAAAACATATAAATACTAAAAGTATAACAAAATTAAAAATCACTCTTTTAGAAGTTATAATCTATCTGTGATTTATTAAAAACAGCACTACTATTAACATTATTAATAATATTTACCAAAAATTACTCATTTACTATATCCTGAAAAACCAATAAACACCAAAAAAAATAATTAACTCATTATTCATTCTGTAAAAATACCTATCAATAAATATATATTTAACCCAATTACAATACTTGTAATCATCCACCCAATAAAATTAATCCATGTAGAATTTACTAACTCATTCATGACATTTACATCCCCAGTAAATAACAATAGTGGAATCAATGCCAAAGCAATTCCAAAACTAAGCAATACTTGACTCATAATCAAAATATGAGTTGAATCAATTTCCAAAGCGATAATTATAAACGACGGCAACATAGTAACAACACGACGCAACATCATCGGAATATAAAACCGCACAAAACCCTGCATGACAACTTGTCCAGCTAACGTACCCACTACTGTCGACGATAATCCTGCAGCAGTTAAACTCAATCCAAAAATCACAGCAGCAGTATGATTTAATAATGGAGATAATGTTAAATAAGCTTCGTTTAAACTAGCAACACCAGTATGCCCACTAAAATGAAATACTGCTGCTGCTGTAGCCATCATAGACAAATTTACAAACCCCGCTATAGTCATTGCAATTGCAACGTCTAATTTAGTAGAATCATATCTCTCCAATTTAGTTGCTTCCATTACATTATCTTGAGTCAGAGAAGAATGTAAATAAATAACATGCGGCATGACAGTCGCTCCTAATACCCCAGCAGATAAAAAAACTGCTTCTTTATTAGGTAACACAGGAAACAACATACCCATACCTAATCCAATTAATTCAGGCTTAGAATAAAATAACTCAATACAATATGCACCCGCTACAAATAATAATAAACTACCTACAATTAATTCTAAAGGCTTCTTACCATAATTTTGTAAAGTTAAAATCAAAAAAGTAGCTACACCAGTCAATAATGCTCCTTTAAATAAAGAAATTCCTAATAATATTTGAAATCCAATAGCAGCTCCTATAAATTCCGCTAAATCTGTTGCCATAGCAATTACCTCCGCTTGCACCCAATACATCCATACTATAGACTTAGGAAATTGATCTCGAATATGTTCTGCTAAATTTTTTCCGGTGGCAATACCCAATTTTGCAGAAAGCAATTGAATTAACATAGCCATCACATTAGCCCATACCACTACCCATAATAATTTATAACCAAAAGTAGCTCCAGCTTGAATATTAGTGGCATAATTTCCAGGATCAATATAACCTATTGCTGCTATAAAAGCTGGTCCAAGCAATGTAAGTTTTATTTTTCTTTTAGCATGATTGCTTTCTACATTAGATTGAGTTCTCAACATTCAACCTCTCTATTAATAATATAATTTGATCAACTTCATATTACATACTAACTTTAATAAATCAGTACTATAACAAATTACTATTTTTCAAAATACATATGATTATATCATAGGCTAATTTTTATAAATCATTTAAATACATTATTACTCTTATCCTTTAATTTATACATTTATATCGAATATTCAAATATACAAAAAATAACATATCATGGTAATATATTTTAATTTCAGATTAGATTTATCACTCATTTCAATATTTTGAATAAATAAAAATTTAAATATATTTAATATCACTTTTAAATTCTAACAACAAAAATTTTTATAAAATATTTTATTGTATATACCTAAATTATATTTAAATTCATATAAAAATTTCCATTATCTGAATAATATTATTTTACATATTAAGAAATACATCTGTTTTTTAAAAATACATATACAAAACATTTATATTCCTTACTAAGGATGTATACTTATTATTTTATTGCTACACTTACTAAAATTTCAATTTTTTATAAACGAATAATGTATCTTTATTACCACAAAGAATAAATATTATTTTATTTATATCAGTAACATTCAAAAAATTAAAATCTTTTAATATAAATAAATTATTAATTTTAAAATTAATCTAAAAATTTACAACATTAAACAAATAAACACTATTAAATATCTCTAATATTTACTATATATCGTTACTTCTATAACTACATCCCTATATTTTACGCTATTATTTATAAATATATAAATAATATTATATCCATAACATGTTGTAATGATACTAATACCAGGCATATAGAATATTTTTGTTCATTACAATATTCCTCTTACCTAATCTTATGTATTATTTAATCAGAAATAAAATTGAGCATATATCTTATTTGCCTATAATAAAAATAATTTTTAATTATAAAACATGTTATAATAAAATTTAAATATCTATTATTATCGCTGTAATTTTTTAAAAAAGATACTGACTTACCTATAATTTTATTTTGTTATTAAAATATTATACAAAATTTACTTTCAAAAAATTCGAACAATACTTCTATTGATTAGTTTTAATATCAATATACCACTGAAGTATTTTATTAAAAATAAACAACAACATTATAAAAATTAAATTCAATTCTACTAAATTTAGATTATAACAACTTATAAAATAACAAATATTTATTATTTTTTTACTTAAAAAATCTATAACTTTTATTATTTATATATATTATTCTTTATTTCTAACACATTGACATTATAACTGATATTACTTCAGAATTGCACAAAAACATTTGATATGATATTACAAGATCAACTAATATTAATATATTAATTCATATGAATTAATATATTCCAATTATAATATGAAATTAAGTATTGTCATCCTTTTTTTATAGAACCAAAACAAATAACACATTGCATTTCTCTATACTATACTTTGATGTTTATACACTTATTCTTAATAATACACTGTAATATACATGTTTATATATAAACAATATAAATCTAATATCTAAGCAACACATTAACTTTTTATCTATTACAAAACACTCTACTTAAATCTATTAATTATGTTGCAGTATAATCCTTCCTTTCAAAAATATTAAATCATTATTTACTTTATTATTCTAAACATAGTATTGACATCACATAGTATCGATTTTTATATATAAATTATTTTTCATGCACACTAATATTCATTTTAATACATATATATATTTTGTATAATATTTTTTACTTTAAATATAAAATATAGTATTTTTTAATCAAATTCGTCTGATCATGTAGTTAGAATAATCAAATTAAAAACAATCATTTATTTATATAAGCCTCTGCCTGCTTCAATCGATATAATGCTTGATATTTTCCAAGAAAATATATAATAGTGCTAAGCTCAGGTGAATTACTAGATCCAATTAAAGCAATTCGCAAAGGCATTCCTATTATGCTGATATCCATACGTAATTCGTAAATAGTTTCTTTAATTGCTAATTTAATCAAACTTATTGTCCAAGTACTGATAGCATTTAATTTTTTTATTAAAATTTTTAATATAGGTAAAATAATAGGCGTTAAAAATTTATCCGCAATCGTTGGATTATCAAAAATATTAAACTCTCTATGTATAGACAAAAAATTCAATACCATTTCTCGTAAGGTATTAGAACGTTTTGATAATAATTGTACCACATCAAATAATTTTGGTTTAATAGATTCGGCATCTATATTCTGTTCCTCCATATACTGTAATAAATATTTAGCAACATACTCAACTGGCAAATTATTTATATAATAGTTATTCAACCAGAGTAATCTTTTAAAATCAAACACACTAGCAGATCTACTAACTTTATTAAAACTAAAATACTTTTTCATTTGCTCTACACTAAAAATTTCTTGATTACCATAAGACCATCCTAATCTAACTAAATAATTTAATATTGCTTCAGGTAAAAATCCACCATCTTTATATGTAATCATCCCTACTTGACCATGTCGTTTAGATAATTTTTGTCGATTACCATCTAAAATTATTGGTACATGCACATATTGGGGTATTGTAGCATTTAACGATTTTAAAATATTTATTTGTCGTGGAGTATTATTAATATGTTCTTCTCCTCGTATAACATGAGTAATCTTCATATCCATATCATCTATTACAACACAAAAATTATATGTAGGTACTCCATTCGTTCTGCAAATAATTACATCATCTAACTCTGTATTATCAACTGTAATCATTCCTCGAATGTGATCGTAAAATGTCACTTTTCCAGATAATGGATTAGCAAACCGTACTACATAAGGATTACTTTTATTATTAGTGCAATCATTATTACTATTACTAATGGCACCCATATGATTTTTCATACGACAATAACCATCATACTTAGGTTTCTGACCATCCTTCATTTGCTTTAATCGAAGCATCTTTAATCGATCTAAAGAACAATAACATTTATAAGCTATATTATATTTTAACATATCATTTATTATATAATCATATCGATTCAATCTATCAGATTGAAAATAAGGACCTTCATCCCAATCTAAATGTAACCACCGCATTATAGCAAAAATATTTGCAATGTAATTGTCAGTAGTAGTATTGCTAAAATTAGTATTTTCAATACGCAATATAAATTTTCCCTTTTGCTGCTTAGAAAATAACCAAGCATACAAAGCAGTTCGAATATTTCCAATATGTAATTCACCTGTCGGACTAGGTGCAAATCGAGTTCTAATGGTCATAGTAAACAACATCCAGTTATATTAATTCAAAATATAAATAATATATAATGTATTATATCTGTAATTAATTAAAAAATTTTTTATAAAAACATTTGACTCTACATCACAAATTCATTATATAATCATAATTCAAAAAACAGGTGATTAGCTCAGTGGTAGAGTATCTCCCTTACAAGGAGAGGGCCGGCGGTTCAAATCCGCCATCACCTAATTATTTTTATATTACTCATAAATTATTTTATGTTTTAATTCATCGTATATACTTTAATATTACTCTAGGGTCGTTAGCTCAGTCGGTAGAGCAGTTGACTTTTAATCAATTGGTCACAGGTTCGAATCCTGTACGACCCAGATTCTTTTCATAACAAATTAAGTTTTTTACTAATCTACCTAATCACAAAAATACTTAATCAAAAAATTTAATTTTTACATTGCTAATATCTATAATTTAATAATTTTACCCATTTTATATAAACAAAATAATACAAACTAATTATTTAAAATCCATCTAATCCCAATATCAGGATTGATTAAATCTTTAATATTTTTTAAATTTATTGGATCCTTAAAAAAAGAATATATTGTGAAAGCTATAGAATCTCCTACATATTGTAACGTTGATAAAGATTGGAAATCAGCAGATATTAATTTCTCAATAGTTTTATATTTAACAGCCAAACTATTAGCTACCGATTCTCCAACATTAGGAATACCCAACGCATATATAAAATTAGCTAAGGTAGTGTGTTTTGCTAAATCAATAGATCGTAATAATTTCTCCACAGATTTTACTCCATATCCATCTAAATTAAATAATAAATTTTCCCTATTTAAATAAAAAAAATCCACTGGAGAAAATACTAGATTTTTATCAACTAATTGATTAATAACTTTTTCCCCCATCCCATGAATATTCATAGCTTTTCGAGACACAAAATGCTTCAACATTGATTTACGTTGAGCTAAACATATTAATTTAGCGGGACAACGCAATACAGAAGATCTACAATTAGATGTAATAAGTAAAGTACCACACACCGGACAAAATTGAGGCAATGTTATAACTTTCATATCATTCGTACGTTTCGATAAAATTACTTTCACAATTTTAGGAATCACATCCCCTGACCTTTGCACAAGAACCGTGTCACCAAACATTAAATTAAATCGTCTAATTTCATTAACGTTATGCATACTTACTTTCTTAATAACAACATTATTAATGACTATAGGCTTAATATAAACTATAGGAGTAATTAAACCTGTACGACCAACCTTAAATATTATATCATTTAACTGAGTTAATTTTGATTCTGCAGGAAATTTATATGCAATAGCCCAATGTGGCGCCCTTGTTCCATAACCTAATTTTTTTTGAAATACACAATTATCCACCTTTACAACTATTCCATCAATATCATACTTTAAATTAGACCGTATATACGTTATGTGATCGTAATACTTAAGCACTTTATCAACTCCATTGACTAATTGAATATGATCATTAATTGGTATACCTAACTTTAAACATAATTGTAGCCGATCCCAATGACTATTCGGTAATTCATCAGCTCCAACATAATAACTAATCCCATAGCAATAAAACATTAAAGACCTAGATGCAGTAATATTTGGATTTAATTGCCGTAATGAACCAGATGCTGCATTTCTTGCATTAGAAAAAGGTTTATTTCCAGATTTTAATATTTTCTGATTCAGTTTTAAAAAACACAATTTAGATATAAATATTTCTCCTCTAATTTCTAGTAAATACGGCAACTGCATACCATCATTTTTTCTTAAACATTCAGGTATTGATGAAACTACACGAACATTTTTAGTAACATCTTCCCCAATTTTTCCATCTCCTCTCGTAGCAGCTTTCAATAATTTACCCGATTTATACAACAAACTAATTGCAACTCCATCTATTTTTAATTCACAACAATAAATAATAGATTTATTCTGATTATTATCTCGTAATTTATACTCTATACGATCATTAAATAATAATAATTGAGATTTATTCATAACACTATTTAAAGATAACATTGGTGCTCTATGATATACTTGACGAAAATTATTTTCTAATATCTTACCAAGAAATTTAGTAGGAGAGTTTTCTGTAATTAAACACGGATATTCAAATTCTAATTGACGTAATTCTTGTAAAGTTTTATCATATTCTTCGTCAGATGTTTCAGATTCATTTTTTAAATAATACGCATATTCCCATTGACGTAATTTTTTTATTAATTTTTTTATTCTTTTTTCAATAATCTTCATGATATCAATATCCGATAAAACATTTATTTAAAACACCATAATACATAATGACTAATAAATAACTTTCATTGAAATATCAAAAATTTATACAATTATAAATAGTATCTATAATGTTTACACTATATTATTACTTTCTTGCAATAAAGAACAAAATTAAACAAAATTTAATATATTTACAAATCATAATATATCGCACATACTATAGTGTATAATCAGACCTATTTATATGTAAAAGTTAATATATAAATCCAACTAAAATATACCCCAATAAATTTTTTTGCCTTATTATATATTAAAAAGGAGTATACACATTTATGAACAAAATTTATCAAGACAATTCTTATACTATTGGCAATACTCCATTAGTACGTCTTAACCATATTGGCAATAATTATATTTTAGCTAAAATTGAGTCTAGAAATCCAAGTTTTAGTGTTAAATGTAGAATAGGATCCAACATGATTTGGGATGCGGAGAAAAAAAAATTATTAAATCCTGATGTAGTTATAGTAGAAGCAACAAGTGGTAATACCGGTATAGCCTTATCGTATGTAGCAGCTGCTAGAAACTATAAGTTAATTTTAACTATGCCAGATACTATGAGTATCGAACGTAGAAAATTGATAACAGCATTAGGATCAAAAATAATTTTAACCGCTGGAAATCTTGGAATGAAAGGAGCTATTGCTAAAGCAAATGAAATTGTTTCTAAAAATCCTAAAAAATATTTATTGTTACAACAATTTGATAATCCGGCTAACCCTGAAATTCATGAAAAAACTACAGGTCCAGAAATCTGGAATGACACAAATGGTGAAATAGATATATTCGTCTCTGGAGTTGGAACTGGAGGTACTATCACAGGTGTTGGTAGATTTCTAAAACGTGTACAAAATAAAAAAATTTTTATAGTAGCAGTAGAACCAAAACAATCTCCAATAATCACTCAAAAATTATCTGGAAAACCAATAAAACCAGCACCCCATAAAATTCAAGGCATTGGAGCGGGATTTATTCCTTCAAATTTAGATTTAAATATAATTGATCATGTAGAAACAGTAGATTCAGATGACGCAATTAATTGCGCCAAATTTTTAATGAAAAAAGAAGGAATTTTATCAGGAATATCTTCAGGAGCAGCACTAACAGCAGCAATACAATTACAAAAACAAAAAAAATATATGAACAAAAATATCGTAATTATTTTACCATCATCCGGAGAAAGATATATAAGCACCACTTTGTTTTCTGAGCTATGAAAGCATATTTTTACAAATATATATAATGCTTGTTCTTCTTCATGAAGAATTAATTTATAGCAATGTTCTTATTTTTACTTTTCGTAAAAATATTGTGCATTTTATTTATTATAAACCCCCAAAAAACATTGAATTAATTACATTATATAATAAAATATAAACTTCTTTAAAATCAAAAAATTAAATAAAATATATTTAAAATTGTTTACTAAAATCTATCTTTATAAGAATGAAATTATTCATATAACAAAATAAAACTGCATTAGTATATAAAAGTATATTAATTTAAAAAAATAATGATTTAAATCCTTACATAATTAAGCAATTAAACCGAAATTATATTAATTAATAATACAAAGATGGAGAAAAAAATGTTTCAAAAAGAAATCACAATTACTGCAGTTAACGGATTACATACTCGTCCTGCTACAGCTTTAGTAAAAGAAGCAAAAAATTTTAGTTCTGATATTACAATTATCTCCAATGGAAAACAAGCAAATGCAAAAAGTTTATTTAAATTACAAACTCTAGGTTTAAGTAAAGGCTCTATAATTACTATTTCTGCTCAAGGAAAAGATGAAAAACAAGCAGTACAACATTTAACTACATTAATTGAAAATCTAAAATAGTAATCTTATATGAACAATAAATTAATTTATAATGTCAATACAAACAAAATGATGATTTCAGGAATTTCAGTCTCTCCCGGAATTGTTTCTGGAAAAGCATTATTATTAAAAGAAGAAAAAATCATTATTAATACAAAAAAAATTGCTGCATCTTCTATTACAACAGAAATTCATAAATTTCTTTCTGCTCGTTCTAAAACTATTGAACAATTAAAACAAATAAAACAAAAAGTAAAAAAAGGATTAGAATCTAAACAAGAAACTATTTTCGAGGGACATATTTTACTATTAGAAGATACAGAACTAGAACAAGATATCGTAACACTCATAAAAGAAGAACTATTTAGTGCCGATTCTGCAGTACATTCTGTTATTGAAACTCAAGCAAAAGCTTTAGAAAAATTAGAAGATGAATACTTAAAAGAACGAGCAATTGACGTACGTGATATTGGTAATCGTCTGCTAAAAAATATTCTAAACATACCAATTATCGATCTGAATACTATTACCGAAGAAGTTATTATTATTGCAGTAGATTTAAGTCCATCAGAAACTGCTCAATTAAACTTAACAAAAGTACTAGGATTTATTACTGATGTAGGAGGAAAAACATCTCATACTGCTATTATGGCTCGTTCTTTAGAATTACCTGCAATTATAGGAACAAGCATCGCAACCAAACAAATTGCTAATGGAGATTATATTATTCTAGACGCTTTAAATAATAAAATCTATATTAATCCGGATACAAATATAATTAATACTATAAATATAATAAATCAAAAACATATTGCTGACAAATACGAACTAAAAAAATTAAAATACCTACCATCCACCACTATAGACGGACATCACGTCCGTATATGTGCTAATATCGGCACTATGCATGATATTGTAAAAGCTCAAGAAAACGGAGCTGAAGGAGTAGGATTATATAGAACTGAATTTTTATTTATGAATCGTAATGAATTACCTACCGAAGAGGAACAATTTCAAGCTTATAAAAATGCAGCTGAATATATGTCTAATAAATCTATCATCATACGAATTATGGATATTGGAGGAGATAAAAACTTACCTTATATGAATCTTCCTTATGAAGAAAATCCATTTCTTGGATGGAGAGCAATCAGAATTATGATAGACAAAAAAGATATGTTGCATACTCAATTAAGAGCAATACTGAGAGCGTCTTTTTTTGGTAAATTACTAATTATGTACCCTATGATTATTTCAGTAGAAGAAATACAACAATTAAATATAGAACTAAACTTATTAAAAACTCAATTACGCAATGAAAGAAAAAAATTTGATGAAAATATCAAAGTAGGAATTATGATAGAAACTCCTGCTTCAGCAATAATTGCACACCATCTCATAAAAGAAGTAGATTTTTTTAGTATAGGTACTAATGATTTAACTCAATATACTCTTGCTGTAGATCGAGGAAATAAATTAATTTCTCATCTATATAATCCCATATCTCCATCTATTTTAATTTTAATAAACAAAGTCATTGAAGCATCGCATGCTGCAGGAAAATGGACTGCTATGTGCGGAGAAATGGCAGGAGATGAACTCGCTATCCCATTGTTATTAGGCATGGGATTAGATGAATTCAGTATGAGTTCTACATCTATCCTGCAAATAAAAAAAATTATACGTAATACACACTATAAAGATGCTAAAAAACTAGCTCAAAAAGCATTAAATTACTCCACCACTGAATCTTTAATGCAATTATTAAAAAACAAAAAAAAACAACACATATAATTAAACCTTAAACATGGTACCAAATATTACAAATTTATATAACCTACCCAAATCAAAAACCTATCTAGTTGATTTGTAAAATAAAAAACAACTATTCCTAAAATCTACATAACACTTATGCAATATTAAGTGAATTGCCATATTACATATAATATAAATATATTCAATATCCACAATATATAAATCATTGAATAATATCAATAGTGCTCTCAATAAATCACAAGCATAAAAAACTTATCTGACATTTTTTATATATATATATCACATATAAAAACATCATAATAATCACACATCTACACATAATAATACTTATTAAATTTATTAAAAACAAATTATCATAGGCTATTACAATATTGTCTCACCAGAATATAAGCGAGCATTTTGACCGCTTACATAACAATACATACCAGATTTTGGAACACCAAACACATCTTTAACTCCTAAAATAATAGTTAATAAATCACAATGCCACCCTAAGGGTTCAACGCTCAGTTGCCAATAGTATCCATGCAAATTAACATTTACAATCTTTACTGGCAATGGAGTACAAATACTAAATTCCTTCCTTATTTCCATTTCCCAAGGCCTAAAAAACAATTCAATTTCTCCTTGTACATCCGGTACATAAGATAAAGACCAATGATAAGGACCTATAAACACCTTTGAACCATACACCATTCCATTTACACAATTCACCTCACTTAAAAACTTTAAAACAAATCGAGTTGCTGGCATGCACCAAATATCTTGAGGAGTGCCTATTTGCTCAATATTTCCACAGTTCATAATTACCACACGATGCGCTACTTCCATAGCTTCCTCTTGATCATGTGTTACAAAAACTCCAGTGAATTTTAGTTCATGATGTAAATTACGCAACCAACGCCTTAATTCTTTACGTACTTGTACATCTAAAGCTCCAAACGGCTCATCTAATAACAAAATTTTTGGCTCAATAGCCAAAGAACGTGCTAATGCAACACGTTGTTTTTGCCCCCCAGATAATTGAGAAGGATATCTATACGCTAAATGCTTTAACTGTACCATATTAAGTAATTGCATAACTTTATTATTAATAACTTGTTTATTAGGTCTTTTATGACGCGGCAATACACGCATTCCGAAAGAAATATTATCTAATACCGTCATATGACGAAATAATGCATAATTTTGAAACACAAAACCTACACTCCGATCACGTGCATTTAATTTACTCACGTCTTTTCCATAAAAGCGTAAATATCCACTACTATGACTTTCTAATCCTGCTATAATACGTAACAAAGTTGTTTTACCAGATCCAGACGGACCCAATAACGCCACTATTTCTCCAGATTTAATATATATCGAAATATTAGTTAAGACTGCTCCACAATCAAAAAATTTAGTAATCTTATCAATTTCAATATTCATTGCCCAACCTTCTATATAATACTAATATATATTTACATATTATTTTCATAATAATATTTAAAATAATTTTTAATAAACAACATAATAATTGATACTAATGCTAGCAATGACGCAGCTATAAACGCACCTACAATATTATAATCCTGATACAATAACTCTATATATAAAGGTAAGGTATATGTTTCTCCCCTAATTAACCCTGATACAATAGATGATGCCCCAAATTCACCCATAGCTCGAGCATTAGTAATTATTATCCCACATAATAAAGCCCATCGAATATTAGGAAAAGTAACATACCAGAACATCTTCCACCCTGAGGCTCCCAATAAAACAGCTGCTTCATCTTCTTGATTGCCTTGATTAATCATGACAGGAATCAACTCATTAGCAACGAAAGGGCAAGTGATACAAATAGTCACTAATACTATCCCTATCCATGAAAACATAATTTGTATATTATATGAATCCAACCAATCTCCTATAATACTACCATTAGAGTAACATAACAAATATAACAAACCCACAACCACAGGAGATACTGCTACAGAAATACTTAAAAAAGCTAATAAAAATTGTTTCCCAAAAAAATTAAATCTAGTTATTAACCAAGCCATAAATATTCCAAAAACTACATTGACAGGAATCACTATTAACGCTACAATGACTGTTAACAACACAGCATGAATCATATCTGTATTTAAAAGATTTAAAACCACCATATGTAATCCTGCCGATAAAGCAGATATAAAAATCATAATTAACGGAATAAATAATAAAATTATAGAAATTGATACACTAAAAATAATTAAAATCCATTTTCCCCATTCAATAGATGAAAAAAAATTACTGTTCATTACTTTTATACATTTGATAAAATGTACTCGCCATTATTAAAAACCCTTAAATCTTTGTTGTAATCGTAATTGGAACACATTGATAATTATTAACAATAATAACGAAATCATTAATATCACAGAAGAAATTGCACTAGCTGCAGGATAATCAAATTCTTGTAATCTGACAAAAATAACTAATGATATCACCTCATTTTTACAAGAAATATTTCCAGCAACAAAAATCACTGCACCAAACTCTCCTAAACCACGTATAAACGATAATACTATACCAGATAACCAAGCTGGCGCTAATTCTGGAAAAATTATATTAGAAAAAATCTGCCAATTATTTGCCCCTAAAATTTTTGCCGATTCTTCATATTCTGTAGAAATTTCTTCTAAAACAGGCTGCACAGATCTTACCACAAACGGAATACCCGTAAAAATCATTACAATTGCAATACCTATCCATGTATAAGATAATGATATTCCTGAATGAACTAACAAACTTCCGTACCATCCAGATTCTGAAAACAATGCTGCCAAAGTTAACCCAGCTACAGCTGTTGGTAAAGCGAAAGGCAAATCTATTATAGCATCTAATAATCTTTGACCAACAAATTTATATCTAACAATAACCCAAGATACCATTATACCAAACATTGCGTTAAATAATGCTGCTGTTCCTGCAGATAAAAAAGTTACTTTATACGCTATTAACAATGCTGGATCTGTAATTATATCCCAATATTGACTCCAACTAATTTTACACAACTGAATTACTAAAGCACTCAAAGGTAAAAATAAAACTAAACAAATAAATAATAAACTATTACCAAGAGCTATACCAAAACCAGGTAATTTTTGATTACCAACAAATAACATTATTAATCTTTTCCTACAGATGATAACAATTGATCCAATTCTCCACCACGTCTAAAATGAATTTTCATAATATTATTCCAATCTGCTCCATATTGCTCTTCTACTGTAAATAAATGTACAACAGGAAACATACTTCGATTTATTTGAAGCATACTAGTTACATTTACCCGATATCCAAACTTACTAATAATTTTTCTAGCAGCATCAGTATAAAGATATTCTAAATAGGCCTTAGCTATATTTTGAGTACCATTTCTAACCACATTTTTATCTATCCAAGTTACTGGAAACTCTACTAAAATATTAGGATCAGGTATAATAATTTCATAATTATTATCTTTAAATTGATTTTTTATAAATTTTGATTCTGATTCAAAATTGATTAACACATCACCTTGATCACGATCGACAAAAGTAATAGTAGAAGATCGTCCTCCCGAATCAAATACCATTACATTTTTTAAAACTTTTTTCATCTTACTACGAGTAAGTTCTATATTGTTATTACTGCTTTTTAAAAAAGCAACCCAAGCAGCTAAATAAGTATAGCGTCCATTTCCAGATGTTCTAGGGTTAGGAAATACTATCTTTAATCCATCTTGGGTTAAATCATTCCAATTGTAAATACTTTTTGGATTCCCTTGTCTCACTAAAAAAGACATGGTTGAATAGAAAGGAGAACTACGATTAGGTAATCTATTTTGCCAATCTTTAGGTATTAACTGACCACGATCATGTAATATTTGAACATCTATAATTTGATTATAAGTAACAACATCTGCGCGTAATCCCTGTAATATAGCTATTGCTTGTCTAGTAGACCCTGAATGCGATTGGCGAATAATTAATTTATCTTCAGGATGTATATTTTTCCAATATAGAATAAAATTAGAATTAATTTCTGAAAATAATTCTCGAGATACATCATATGAACTATTTAATAAAATAATACTATACACTGAAGTACATATCAGACAATATAATAATAATATTGTTATTTTTATAATTCGATAAACAACAGCTATAATAATCATACAGAAAATAAAATATATATACTTTTATGAAATAAAAAAATATTTTACTAGAGTGACCCCGATATAACCTTAATAATTCTTTAATTAAAGAATATTACACACTAACCTAGTATGGTATACTAATAACATTTCAACTCATCATATGAGTGAATTTCATTCTCTTTACTGTTAGAAATAATTATATAATTAATGCCAATACTGACCTATCCATATAACACCTATATCATCATATCCAAACCAAATTTGCTTATACAAACAACGATATATACTAACAACATAATATTATTTATTAAATTGTACTATAATAAACAATTTACGGTATTACATATCTAATAATTGCAACGATAACAAGTTTATTAATTTTTTATCTAAGATTAGACAACATTTATATTTGCACATTAGTATACTAATATATATAAAATTACAATATGTCAAATATATTAGATACATTTTTCTTTTAAATTAAATATGAATAATTCTATATTTATTAATTAATCAATTCCAAAAACAATAATGTTTCACATGAAACATAAAATTCTTTACTTTAATATACAATATTCTTTTCTTGTTTTTTAATTCAATTAACTTAGTAAATTATATAAATATATGTTACTTTATGTATAAATTATATTTATGACTTGTGTTCATATTACAAATATGAATGTCAGTAATTTAATATACAACGAATACAAGAATAATTAAAATGACTTCAATATTGATTACCTATATACAATGGAGTTAATAATCATAATGAATCAGCTTGATATCTTAAAAAAAATTCCCATGATTTCATCAAATACTGAAATTATTGAAGATATTGTATTATATAAAATTCAATACACAATAACTCATCACCTATTACTCAGTGTAAAGTCTCCATTATTCACCATATCTGCTATACTATTTGAAGATAATTTAAATTATACCCACAAATTAATACATAATCCAAATAAACAGGTAATTAATGCAAGTCATAAATGCACAGTAAATATTAGATCTAAAATCTTAAAAAAAATTACAGAATGCATTTCCTTCCCCAAAATTAATACAACACTTTTCTTAAAAAAACACTTCTCTATACAACAAGCATATAAATTAATTAAAATTTATCAAGAAAAAAATACAAATACATCACTAGTGTTAACAAAAATTAAAACTACTTGGAAAAGGATCAAATCAACAAAAAAATTAGAAAAATTTAAGATAAAATATATTGTAACATCGTTATTTTTTTTTACTCAGACACATTCATATACTACAAACAATTTATACTTAATATCTCCTTTTATTGTTTATATCGATGATTGGTACAATAAAAATAACTTATTAAAAAGACATTACATAAATAACGATCCTAATGTCAAAACACTAAAAAAAAATTATCATTTTTACAAAACGCACTATAATATAATTACTATGGAACCTAATCTCCATATATTTCAACAAATTTTAACTACTATATCTGAATATGATTATCTAATTCTTTTTCTAAACTTCCTCAAGGAAATATTGTACAAAAATTTAAAATCCGTTGAAGGTCAATTATCTCCATGTAATCTAATAATACTTAATTGCCAAAATCCATTTTCCTAATCAATTTTTTAGAATATAAAAAATAAAATGGAAATTAATAATTTAAAAAAAGGCATCAAAAACTCTTAATAAATCACAATTTATCCAATGAACTATTTATCACAAAACTCTGATTATATTATTAACAACACAAGGAAATAACTATGGAAACACAAACATATAAAACTTTAGCCAATGCTATACGTATACTAAGTATAGATTGTGTGCAACACGCAAATTCCGGACATCCAGGAGCTCCTATGGGCATGGCAGACATTGCTGAAGTCTTATGGAGGGATTACATGAATCATAATCCAAATAACCCAAATTGGATAAATAGAGATAGATTTATTTTATCCAACGGACACGCGTCTATGTTATTATATAGCATCTTACATCTTACCGGATACAACTTATCTATAGAGGATTTAAAAAATTTTAGGCAATTACATTCGAAAACCCCTGGACATCCAGAATATAAACACACAGATGGAGTTGAAATCACTACAGGACCTTTAGGACAAGGTTTAGCTAATGCCGTAGGGTTTGCAATAGCTGAACGAACATTAGCAAAACAATTTAATCGCCCTTCATTTAACATTATTGATCATTATACTTATGTTTTTGCTGGAGATGGCTGTATGATGGAAGGAATTTCTCATGAGGTTTGTTCATTAGCCGGAACCATGCATTTAAATAAATTGATTGTATTTTATGATAGCAATAATATTTCTATTGATGGAAACACTTCAGAATGGTTTACCGATAATACTGCGATAAGATTTAAATCTTACGGATGGCATGTAATTGATAATATTGATGGTCATCATAGAAACTCCATTAAAATCGCTATTGATCAAGCTAGATCAGAATTGAATCGACCATCGTTGTTAATTTTTAAAACCATTATTGCTTTCGGTTCTCCAAATAAAAGCGGAAAAGCTAGCGCACATGGATCTCCATTGGGAAAAATAGAAGTTTATGAAACTAGACGCGCATTGCTTTGGCAAGAAAAAACAGCATTTTTAATTCCGAAAGAAATATATAATGCTTGGAATGCTACTCAATTAGGAGAAAAAAAAGAAAATGACTGGAATAAAATATTCTATCAATATCAAATTCATTATCCTAATTTATCTCAAGAACTTAAAAGACGTATAAAACATGAATTACCTCAAAATTGGGAAATAGAAATAAAAAAAATTATTGAAAAACTAAATATAAATCCTAAAAATCTCGCTACCCGACAAGCATCACAAATTATCATTGAGCATCTTTACAAAAAATTACCAGAACTTTTAGGAGGCTCAGCAGATTTAACCCCTAGTAATCTAACTACTTGTTCTCAATCCACTTCTATCATGCACAATCCTGCAGGAAATTATATTCATTATGGTGTTCGAGAATTCGGAATGACTGCTATAGCCAATGGAATATCCAATCACGGAGGATTTTTACCCTATACTGCAACTTTTCTAACATTTAGTGATTATGCGCGTAATGCTATTCGTATGGCCGCTCTTATGAATACTCATCATATTATGATTTATACTCATGACTCTATTGGATTAGGAGAAGATGGGCCGACTCATCAACCTATAGAACAATTATCAAGTTTACGTATCATTCCTAATTTACAAATCTGGCGACCTTGTGATCAAATTGAAACTGCAATTGCCTGGAAATCAGCAGTTGAATACCAAGGCCCAACTGCTTTAATTTTATCTCGACAAACACTAAAAACACAAGAATACACATCAACACAAATTACTAATATCGCTCGAGGAGGATATATATTAAAAAATTTCCAAGAAGATCTTGATCTAATAATCATTGCTACTGGCTCAGAAATAGAACTAGCAATACAAACATATTATATATTAACTAAAAAAGGATATAAGATACGAGTTGTCTCTATGCCTTCTACCAACCTTTTTGACAAACAACATATAAAATACCAAGAATACGTATTGCCAAAAAAAACATTAAACAAATTAGTTATTGAAGCTGGTAGTGATAATTTTTGGTATAAATATATTGGGTCATACGGAAAAATAATTGGCATAAATGAATTTGGAAAATCTGCTCCAGCACATGAACTATTTAATTTTTTTAATTTTACTATAGATTATGTACTACAAAAATCTTACGAATTATTAAAATAGAAATTAAATTATTACAATAATATGCTTTTATTTGTTAAAAATAAAACTAATAATTTATAGCATGATATTTATTTATTCATAAAATCTAAAAATGAAACTAATTCATCATTATTGATATAACATAAATCATATGACTATTTCACTAATAGAATTAACAAAAAAATTAATCAATCAACCTTCAATTACTCCAAAGGATCATAATTGTCAAAATATTATTGCTTGTTATTTAAAGTCATTGAAATTTAATATAGAACTTATGAATTTTTATGATACACACAACATATGGGCTTATCGAAATGGACAACATAAACAAAAACAACAACATACAACAACATTATTATTTTTAGGACACACAGATGTAGTATCTCCTGGCAATACTCAAAATTGGAAATATCCACCTTTTTCAGGATTAATAAACAATGGAGTTCTATATGGACGAGGTGCATCAGATATGAAAGGGGCTTTAGCAGCTATGTTAATAGCCGCCCAACATTTTATTCAAAGACATCCTAATCATAAAAAAAAGATAGCATTCCTCTTCACTTCTGATGAAGAAGGTTCTGGAAAAAACGGCACCATAAAAGCAGTTCAACAATTAATAGAGCGCAATGAACATATAGAGTATTGTATAGTAGGCGAACCATCCAGTCAAAATAAATTAGGAGATGTAATTAAAAATGGACGACGAGGTTCTTGTACAGGTAAATTAATTATACAAGGTTCATCTGGGCATGTTGCTTATCCACAATTTCTAATAAATCCAATACATTTAACAATACCCATGTTATTTGATTTAATGAATATAAAATGGGATCAAAAAAACAGTATAATATTTCCTAAAACATCTATTCAAATAACCAATATCAATACCGTACCTGCTAATTGTACAACACACAATATTACACCAGATCAATTGATATTAAATTTTAATTTACGATTTAGTGATCAATCTTCTATAAAAAGTATTCAAAATAATATTAACAAAATTTTATCCATGCATTCTTTAAATTATCATATATATTGGGACCCATGTATCTCAGAACCCTATTTTAGTAATCCTGGGAAATTAACCAACGTTGTTACAAATATTATTACAAAACATTATCATTACAATATCATTCCACGATTAGAAACTACAGGAGGTATTTCTGATGGACGATTTATCGCTAAAACAGGATCAGAAGTCTTAGAATTAGGAGCTCTTAATCATACAATTCATAAATTTAACGAACATATAAAATTAACAGATTTAAAATTATTAAGTTACTTTTATTTTAAAATTATGGAAAAAATGCTATTGTAATTTATTATCTAATTAAACATTAGTAACCAAATAACCCCCCTAATTTTAAGTATACAACCACAATAATACCTTTATTATGCTATTTCTAAAAAATTAGAATTTTGTAATCTACTAAAATTTTAGAACATAAAATAATTAAAATTATTAATAAATACAATTCCCATATTTCTTAATTAAGAACATTATTTAATATAACAGGAGGACATATATTCAGATTATTACTACTTGTAAAATCTGTATCTATCTTTTTTATTGTAATAGTATCAATAGCGGGTATATTATACTCAGTATACGGATCAGGAAAAATGATACCTAAATTTTTTGGTATTTTAAGTTCATATAAAAAATAATTGTTTTTACGATTCTTCAAATATTGCAATTTATCATCTGCATTTATTGCACAGCAATAATTTTTTTTATTCATTTCTTTAGAAACAAGGCATCCTGTTAACAACAGGGCGCAAAAAAATTGCAATATCAACCCTATGTATATACAAACAATTCTTTTTTTTATGTATAAATATACATTGGCTATATGTAACATTTAATATATATTACCTATAATAAATTAGCATTTATTAAAGATTGCCTAACTACATTATGATTCTCCTTAGATAAAGGAGTCATAGGTAACCTAAGAGTATCATAAGGTATCAAACCTAACTCTTTACAAGCCCATTTTACTGGAATAGGATTAGAATCAAGAAACAAAGATTTATGTACTGGAATCAAATAATTATTAACGCGATAAGCATGTTTAAAATCATTTTTTTTAGCTAAATCACAAAGAATCGACATTTCTTTTGCTGCGATATTTGCCGTCACAGAAATTACTCCATTTCCTCCTAATCTCATAAAATCTAAGGCACTTAAATCATCTCCGCTAAGTAAAATAAAATCTTCTTCAACTAATTTCTTTATTTGATTAACTCTATTTAAATTTCCTGTAGCTTCCTTAATTCCAATGATATTTTTTATCTTTGACAAACGACCTACTGTTTCTGGCAATAAATCACATCCCGTTCTAGATGGAACATTATACAATATTTGAGGCAATGATGTATTCTCAGAAATCGACTGAAAATGTTTAAATAAACCTTCTTGATTTGGTCGATTATAATAAGGAGTCACGCTTAAACACGCAGCTATTTTGCTATTTTGAAATTGTTGTGTTAACAAAATAGCCTCAGCGGTGGAATTTGATCCAGTTCCAGCTATTATAGGTAGTCTTCCATCACTAAATTCTAAAGTCCACATAACAACATTAACATGTTCTGTATGTGTAAGACCAGACATTTCTCCTGTAGTTCCCACGGAAACAATAGCAGATGTTCCACTGCGCACATGATACTCCACTAATTTTTTTAAACTTTTACGATCTATAGAACCTCGTAAATTCATTGGTGTAATTAATGCAACTATGCTACCAGCAAACATAAATTATCTTCTCCAAAATATAAACAACATACCCTGCTCATTAAAACTATACTAATACATAATAACTACAACAAATAAACTTTAAATATTATTAATGACAAATCATTATTTAAAATCTAATTAAATTAATTCAAACTATTTAAAAATATAAATTTTAATTAATATAATATAATTATAATATTACTAAACTCTATTAATTATAAATACACTTGCACCACCAATAATTGATTCTATAATATAGGACGTAACTATTAAATTCAATAACTAATATTAGTAGATATTGCCTCTATTTTTTATATAAATAAACTAATTTATATATATAATGACTAATATTTAATAATAAAAAAAAGAAAATATACTAAATTTAATTAAAAATTCACAATATTTATGTAATAAAATATTATTAATACAATTATTAATAATTTTATTTCGGAGTATTAACATAATGATATTACAACCTGGAATTAAAGCTCCAATTTTTAATAATATACTTGACCAAAATGGAATATTGATTAATTCTTCTTCTTTTTTAGAAAAAAATACTAATATATTTTTATCTAAAAACCATGACATCCAAGATGTACTATTCAAACTTAAAAATTACACGACAAAATGAATATTTTTAACACACTACAGGTAAAAATTGTTGAAATTAGCTCAGATACACCAAGAAAATTATTAACCTTTTCTAAAAAAAAATATTAAATTTCACACTTTATTATCTGATTCAAAAACACCAAATCTCTAATACATTTTTAGCGCATAAAGAAAAAAATTTATGGGTAAAAATATAACGGTATTCATCGAATTAGTTTTTTAATTAATGAACAAGACATCTTTGAACAAGTATTTAAAAAATTTCAACCTAACAATCATATTCAAATAATTTTAAATTATTTACAAAAAATCAACTCATTGTTCACCTTAGTAGTATTAAGATAATATTACATTAGTATTATATTTAAAAAATTATACACTTACTTATGAGAATATAACGATATATCCTATCTATCAAATATTATCGTGCAACACTATACATTATATCTTCTTATATTATTGAATTTATATTCATACATTAACTTTTATAATGAAATATCATGAAAATAAAATAATTATCTCGTTTTATTATTTTATTTGGTTCCAAAAATTTTATCTCCAGCATCTCCAAGGCCAGGGATAATATAACCATATTTATTGAGTTTTTGATCAATTGAGGCTAAATATAATTCAATATCTGGATGTTTTTGTTCTAAAGCTGTAATTCCTTCTGGAGCAGCTACTAAAGACAAAATTTTTATATTGTTACATCCTGCTTGTTTCAATAAATTAATAGCGGCAATTATAGTTCCTCCAGTAGCTAACATAGGATCTAATAACATTGCCATTCGTTCATTAATCTTAGATGCTAATTTATGAAAATAAGGTATTGGTTCTAAGGTAATTTCGTCTCTATACACCCCTATCATGCTAATACGAGCACTAGGAATATGTTCCAAAACACCATCCATCATACCTAATCCAGCTCTTAAAATAGGTACTATTGTTATTTTTTTTCCTTTGATACGTGTAATTTTTACTAACCCACTCCATCCTTTAATAGTTACTGTTTCTATTTCTAAATTATCAGTAGCGACGTAAGTTAATAAACTTCCCAATTCTGCAGACAACTCTCTAAAACGTTTAGTACTAATATCACAAATACGCATTAATCCTAACTTATGTTGTACCAAAGGATGTTTAATTTCAATTATTTTCATACTATAGTACATTCCTTATAAATACATTATTCTATTATATCAAAAAAAATATTATAATTTGTGATCATAATTCATTACACATAATCAACAATGAGATAACAATATGTAAACTATTTTTTAAATATTAAATATATATGTAACAAAAATTACTATATTAAAATTTTACTCTGTATTCTTCTTAATAAAATTTTAAATATCCTTTAATAATTTATGATATTGTTTATGAATTAATAATATTTTTTACCTAATATATCTGTAATATCAGATATTTTATACCAATGAAAAAAAATAAAGCAAAAACCAGGATTGCAAAAGGAGTTTTTTTAATCAGTTTTATCGTATTATTTGCTCGGTTAATCTTTTCTTTGATACAATCCTGGGATTTTTATAAAAAAACAACTCTTACTTCCATCCCCATCATACTACAAATAATGACAAACATATATGTTAATCTATTTTTATAACTATACATTACTTGTAGTATAATGTTATTATTAATATTCATTATATAATAATGGTGATTATTTTTGTTGGATCAATATATATTGATTCTGAATTTATTTATTACTGCACAAAATAAATATGATTCAAAAAAATAGATTTTAATGCTTTACATAAACACTTCTTGTTGTGATATAAAATCAATAATATTTTGTACTCCATCACCTATTTTAAGATTAGTAAAAATCCAAGAACCCTTCTTATTATGACGAGCTAAATTAATATCGCTATTCATAATATCCAATGAAGCTCCAACATATATAGCTAAATCAATCTTATTAACTATCAATAAATCAGACTTAGTGATTCCAGGCCCTCCTTTACGAGGTATTTTATCCCCTGCAGCGACATCAATAACATAAAAATTTAAATTTGTTAAATCCGGACTAAATGTAGCACTTAAATTATCCCCTCCACTCTCTACAAAAATAATATCTAAATTTTTAAATTTATTTGTTAATTCATCAATAGCTAATAAATTCATGGATGCATCTTCTCTAATAGCAGTATGAGGACACCCACCTGTTTCTATTCCAATAATACGATCAGCTTCTAAAGCACCTGAATCTACTAAAATACGTTTATCTTCTGTAGTATAAATATCATTAGTTACGACTGCTAATTGATATTTATTTTTAAGTCTTTTACATAAAACCTCAATTAATGAAGTTTTTCCTGAACCGACAGGCCCACCTACTCCAATCTTAAGAGGTTTAATTCTATTATTTTTTAATACTACCATCGTTTTTTTAAAATCCTAAAATAATATTATACATCCTGAAATAATATCATAATCATTATTATATAAATAAAAATTTAACATACTACTCAAATAATCAAAAACCAATTACATATCAAATATAACTAAGAACGAAACAGTCGAGAATATTGAATCTCATGACATGAAGATGCTATAGATTTACATAAAAAATTACTGCCTAATTCAAAATCTGATACACTTTTAGATCGATCCCAAACTTGTGAAAAAAAACTTGACAAATATCTTATTAACTGTTGTGCTATATTTTGACCAAAAGGTAATAATTTTAATCCTATAATTACAGAAGATTCTAAAATATTATAAGCATATCCTAATGCTAAATTTTTAATAGGAATATCCCAAGCGTGACCCAACCATGCCACGGATGCTAATCCACTATATTGAAAACCTGAGATCCAATTCTCATCAACAGGAGAATACCATTGCAAAATTAATTTAGACATTGCTTTACCACGTTGCTGTTCCTCTACTCTTAACTCATAAGTATCTCGATATGATAAAACTTGTACAGCACATTGCTCAAATTTCACAGCATCATTAATTTCAGCACAATTATAACAACGCTTTAACATAGGCCAATCTAAATACATTAATTCACCATAAATCCATTGTTTTTGCCAATCTAAAAAATTTTCAATAGATTTAATCCATCCAAATTCGATTGCTGATTCTAATCCTTTAGAATAACTAAAACTCCCCACCGGTAAATTAGAACTAACTAATTGCATAAGCGATAATAACGATCCATCACTTTTATATGTATTCATCGTTGATCAAGAATTATAAATACTTTTTATAAATATATTCAAAAACATATTTTTATATACTAAAATATACATTTTACTATCTCCTGATAGTATAATTATTCATCTCGTATTCTTAAATATACCCAATTGCATACACGCACAAAAAAATATGAATATAAATTCATTAATATCAATATCAGTAATAACTGCTTCTTATTAATATGCTTATCAATAAAAATGCAATATCTACCTTGCATCAAGCAATACACATCTATTAACTAAAACAACAATACATTTTCAATCTACACCCTCCCATTCTAATGGTAAAATATATATACATAAAAATCAATTTTAAAATAAAAAATAACGTTGAGACATAGGTAATACAGAAACAGGCTCACAAATTAATAACTCCCCATCCGCCCGTACTTCATATGTTTGAGGATCCACTTCAATCACAGGTTGCCATGTATTATGAATCATATCTCTTTTTTGAATATTTCTACATTGTTTAACTTTTCCAATCAAACTAATCAATTTTAAACGACCTATTATATCTAAGCTATAACTAATTTTAGATACAAATGTCATTCGAATAAAACGCTTTGCCTGATCACATTCCCCAAACATTGATCTATAATATACTGGTTGTGGAGTAGGTATAGAAGCATTGGGATCTCCCATAATTGAAGATACAATCATGCCTCCTTTTATCACCAAATCAGGTTTAATCCCAAAAAATGAAGGATTCCATAATATCAAATCTGCTAATTTTCCCTGTTCTACAGAACCAACTTCATGAGCAATACCATGAGTTATAGCAGGATTAATCGTATATTTAGCAATATATCTTTTTATACGCATATTATCACTGTATCTATCATCTTCCTTTAATGATCCACGTTGTAATTTCATTTTATCTGCAGTTTGCCAAGTCCTTAAAATTGTTTCACCAATTCTACCCATAGCTTGAGAATCAGAAGAAATCATAGATAAAGCACCCAAATCATGTAAAATATCCTCTGCAGCAATTGTCTCTCTTCGAATTCTAGAGTCTGCAAAAGCTATATCCTCAGGAAGACTGCAATTCAAATTATGACAAACCATCATCATATCTAGATGTTCATCAATGGTATTAATAGTATATGGCATCGTAGGATTAGTAGACGATGGTAAAATATTACTAAATTCACACATTCGTATAATATCTGGAGAATGCCCTCCTCCCGCTCCTTCAGTATGATAAGTATGTATTGTTCTATTATTTATAGCAGATATTGTATCCTCTACAAATCCGGATTCATTTAAAGTATCTGTATGTATAGAAACTTGAATATCAAATTGATCTGCGACATTTAAACAACAATCAATAACAGCTGGAGTTGCACCCCAATCTTCATGTATTTTTAAACCAACCACTCCAGATTCTACTTGTTCTATTAAAGCCTCTGGTAATGAGGCGCTACCTTTGCCAGTAAAACCAATATTAATAGGTAACGAATCCGCTGCTTGTAACATCCGAGATATAAACCATGGCCCAGGAGTGCAAGTTGTTGCATTAGTTCCGGTTGCTGGTCCTGTACCTCCTCCAATTAACGTAGTAATACCAGAACATAACGCTTCTTCTATTTGTTGAGGACAAACAAAATGCACGTGCGTATCAACTCCTCCTGCAGTAATAATCTTTCCTTCTGCTGCAATTACTTCTGTTCCAGGACCAATACATATAGTCACTCCAGGTTGGACATCCGGATTGCCTGCTTTTCCAACTTTAACAATACGACCATTAGCTATTCCAAGATCAGCTTTGACAATGCCCCAATAATCTATAATTATTGCATTAATTAACACTAAATCAACACACTCTTTGTTACTTAATTGACTTTGCCCCATACCGTCTCGTATAACCTTACCACCTCCAAATTTTAATTCTTCCCCATATACAGTAAAATCTTTCTCTATCCTAGCCCATAAATTCGTATCCGCTAATCTAATAGAATCGCCACAAGTTGGGCCATACATTTCCGCATACGCTTTTCTATTTAATTTATACATAAGATATTAACTTAATCTCCTCATAATTTTTTTGCAAAAACCAAAAATTTTTAATTTTCCTGAATATTGCACTAACTCTACTTTTCTAGTTTGACCTGGTTCAAACCGTATTGATGTTCCTGATGGAATATTTAATCGAAACCCAATAGCAACATCTCTATTAAATTTCAAAAAATTATTTACCTCATAAAAATGAAAATGAGATCCAACTTGTACTGGCCTGTCTCCATAATTTAAAACCATAACAGTAGAATATCTTCGTCCAGAATTTAACTCTATTAATCCATCTATTATATACAACTCACCTGGAATCATAATTTTCAATTTCCATATATTACGTTAAACTTTTTATTAAATTATTGGATCATGTATGGTTACTAACTTAGTCCCATCAGGAAAAGTAGCTTCTACCTGAACATTAGAAATCATTTCTGGCACTCCTAACATTACATCATTTCTACTTAACACAGATTTACCTAATTCCATTAATTCAGATACATTTTTACCCTCACGAGCACCTTCTAAAATAACAGCACTTATCAAAGCTATAGCTTCAGGATAATTTAATTTTAACCCTCTATTACGTCTTTTTTCTGCTACTAAAGCAGCCATGAATATTAATAACTTATCTTTTTCTCTGGGTAATAATTTCATAAAATTATAAAATCCCTATTTTATGTAAACCACACACGTGGTATCACAGCTTTTTTACCAATTATAACAGGACGTATTATACTCCAAATTCTAAACAACAACTTTCTTAGCTTGTGACTATCATTACCTAATAACCTCACTATTAATAATGTATTTAATAATGTCGCCCCTCCTATTTGCTCATCTACAATAGATCGCACTAATTGTTGAACTTGTTTTAACATCATTAAATTCGCTGGAATTGCAAATAAAAAAGCACTAATTTTAAATCCACCCAATTGGGTGTTAACACAATTCTCTTGTTGATCACTAACTCTTAAACGATCTCTTAACCCAACACAACCAAATTTACATATATATAAAGAAACATCTATTTTTTTTGGAATTTCATGCACTCCAATAATATTAGTACTACCAAAACATAGAATTTCAAATGAAATCATGCAAGCTCCTTTGTCCAACTGAAAAGTCGTATGTATTCGTGCCTTCGATTTAGGCAAAAAAATATTACCTTGAGGGATCCATTCTAAAACAGCATTACTTTTTATTCTAAAGAAATTTTCTTGATATGCTACCTTTCCATTAGTTCTATAAAATTTACTGAAACTAGGAGTAGTTAGCAATGCACGACTTCCAGGTTCCAAATTTACTAATAACCGCAATTGATCTCCACCTACCATTCCTCCAGGAGGATGTAATAAATATACATGAGGTGTCATTTCATCATCTTCTGGATAAAAACTTTTTTGTACCATAAATGGGCCCAAATGACTATTTTTCACTAATACACTGCGTCTTTTTTTCAAAGAAAAACTTAATTCTAATTTTCCCAACCACCCATCATGCAATTTATATAACCACACATCTTTTATCACAATAATCACGTACTATATTAATTTTTATTAAAGTACTATGCATTTTTAATACATCACTCATTATGCATAGAATAAATACATTTTTCTTTATCTACACATTATGTCAAAAACTTAAAACCTACCACAACATTACTGTTTTTAAAAAAACCCAACAGCCTTGATCTTCATATTATTTATATTCACTAAATAACACAACAATACATACAATTTTTTATCCTTATCTTATTTATCTTGTACTCTTAATAACTTAGCATCATCAATCATTCCCATTCAATAGTAGCAGGAGGTTTAGACGAAATGTCATATACGACACGAGATACATCCTGAATTTCATTCACAATCCGATTAGATACTTTATCTAAAAAATCATAAGGTAAATTTACCCATTTAGCAGTCATAAAATCTATTGTTTCCACTGCTCTTAACGCTATAACCCATTTATATTTACGATTATCTCCTTGTACTCCTACTGAAGATATAGGCAAAAACACTGCAAACGCTTGATTAATTTTAGTATATAAATTTCTATTACGAAGCTCTTCAATAAATATTTGATCTGCTTGTCTTAATATATTACAATATTCCTCTTTTACTTCTCCTAATATCCTCACAGCCATTCCAGGTCCTGGAAATGGGTGTTTATATACTACGTCCTGAGGTAACCCCAATCTCAAACCAATTTTACGTACTTCATCTTTAAATAATGTTTTTATAGGTTCTAATAATTTTATATTTAAATAATCCGGCAGACCTCCTACATTATGATGGGATTTAATTACATTAGGTGTTGAATTATTATACACTGCAGATATACCAGATTCAATTACATCTGAACATACAGTCCCCTGAACAAGCCATTTAATATTTTTTACTTTATCGCTATTAATATATGTTTCAAATATTTCTATAAATACCCTACCCACTACTTTCCTTTTTTCTTCTGGATCCACAACACCAACTAAAGCACTTAAAAATCGTTTCTCCTCTGATAAGCACACAATGTTTAAATATTGATACTTTTTTTTAAAACTACTAAGTTTTTCAATTTCATCATAACATAACAACCCATTATTCACAAACACACACACAAAATTATTACCAATTGCATATTTTAATAATAAAGCAGTAACACACGAATCAATCCCTCCAGAAAAAGCAAGCACTACTCTATCCCTACCCACTACTGCTCTCACTGTTTTAATAATATCTTTAATAATATTACTCGGTTTCCAAAAAGATTCACATTTACAAATATCGGTAACAAATCTATTTAAAATATTATTCCCTTTTTTAGTATGAGTAACTTCTGGGTGAAATTGTACCCCATACCAATGATATTTTTTATGAGCCATAATAGCAATCTTATTATATTGAGTTAAACCAACAATATTAAACTCATCAGGAATAACAGTAACTACATCCCTATGACTCATCCACACATCTAATATTCTATACCCGTCTCGATTAGTAGAATCATAAATACCATTCACTAATATATTTTCGGTAACAATCTTTACTCGAGCATAACCAAACTCTCCTTGATTATCAGAATATCGCACCGTGCCGCCTAATTGGGCAACCATAATTTGCATACCGTAACATATTCCCAGTATTGGAATATTTAATTTAAAAATAACACTAGGAATACATGGATTATCTTTCTGAGTTACACTACATGGACCTCCAGAAAGAATAATGCCATGAGGATTTAGTTCATAAAATTTCGATACGTTACAATTCCAAGCATATGAAACAGAATAAACTCCCAATTCCCTAATTCTTTTCAAAACTAATTGAGTATATTGAGATCCAAAATCCACAACCAAAATCCGATATTTAGTGCATTGCATATATTCTATTTAATCTTCAGTAATTAAAATTAGCTAAATATATGATATCGTATACCATAACTTTCCATCTTAACTCATATAAAAATCGTATCCATAACTAACAATAATAATTCCTTTTTTATTTCAACCGATAATTTGGAGCCTCTTTTATAATTGTCACATCATGCACATGCCCTTCTCTCATTCCAGAATAACTGACTCGTACAAATTTTGTTTTCGTTCTTAATTCATCAATAGTTTCACACCCTGTTAATCCCATGCAAGAACGCAATCCCCCCATCAATTGGTGTATAATCGTTTTCAATTTTCCTTTATAGATAACCCGACCTTCAATCCCCTCAGGAACTAATTTTCCAACAACATTTTCATCTTGCTGAAAATATCGATCAGATGAACCCCGATGCATAGCCCCTAAAGACCCCATCCCTCGGTAACTCTTAAATGATCGGCCCTGATAAAACTCTATATCTCCTGGAGATTCTTCTGTTCCTGCTAATAAAGAACCAACCATAACGCAATGTGCTCCAGCTGCTATCGCTTTAGCTATATCTCCAGAAAATCTAATTCCTCCATCAGCAATAACAGGTATATTAGTATTCTTTAATGCTCTAGATACATTATATATAGCAGTAATTTGAGGAATTCCCACTCCAGTGACAATCCGTGTTGTACATATAGACCCCGGGCCTATCCCAACCTTCACTGCATTAACTCCAACTTTTTTTAAAGCTAATGCTCCTTCTGTAGTAACAACATTCCCCCCTATAATAGGTAAATCAGGATACAATTTCCGAATCGTTGAAATATAATTCAATACACTTTCCGAATGTCCATGAGAAGAATCAATTAATAAAATATCCAAACCAGCTTTAACTAACCCATCAATTCTACTCTTATAATCTGTGTTTATACCTATTGCTGCTCCAACTCGTAATCGTCCATCCTTATCTTTACATGCATTTGGTTTACGCTCTGATTTTTCAAAATCCTTTGCAGTAATCATTCCTTTTAAATGAAATGAAGAATCCACCAATAATATCTTTTCTACTCTTTTCTCGTGCATCTTAGCAAGTACTATTTCTCGATCTTTCTTTTCACATACTGTCACTAATTGAGCTTTAGGAGTCATAACATTGGAAACTAAAGTATTTAAATTATCTATAAAACGTACATCTCTACTGGTCACAATACCTACTAATTCATTTTTATTCACTACTACTGGATACCCAGCAAAACCATTACGACGAGTTCTTTCTTTTACTTCCAATAATGTAGTATTAGGAGAAACGCACTGAGGATTAGTAACTACACCACTTTCATGACGTTTTACACGACTCACTTCGTTAATTTGCTCTATTAAAGACATATTTTTATGTATAAAACCTACTCCACCCTCTTGAGCTATAGCAATAGCTAAATTAGATTCAGTTACTGTGTCCATAGCAGCAGATACAATAGGAATATTTAAAAAAACAGAATTTGTTAATCGAGTTTTTAAAATTGCTTCTATAGGCAACACAGAAGATCTCTCCGGCACAAGAGATACATCATCAAACGTTAATGCTTCCTGAAAAGAAAAACGCAACATTATACAATCTTAATTTTATGTTATTAATAAAATGTTATACAAAATTATAAAAATAAAATATATAAATATTTTTTATACAAAAACTATTATGCTAAACCCTTGATTATTATAAATATATATATCATCAATGATATAATAAATAACAACAGTTTTTCAACTAATATGCAAATTATTAATTTATTGGTTAAAGATCATGTATCTCGCTGCACATATAAACAATAACAATATTACATAATTTCTTTCGTGTTTCTGTATCTTCTAACCATAAATCACAATATGTTGCAATATCGTTAAATTAATCAATAATCTATTTAAAAACTACTAAACAAAATAATTTATCATATCTTTTATTAAAAGTATTGAATATTTCTATAAAAAAATATAGCATGTTAACAATATCAAATGTTGTTAGTGTTATTAACACATCAGCTTACTGATAAATAATTATCACCTGAAATATACTAAAAATTAGTGTAGTAATTTTGACAAGTTTAAATGAACAGTAATACTTTTGATCAAACACCTGTGCAATTAAATAAAAAAAATGTACTCCCCCCTATTGATGTTGTATTAATTGGAGCCGGCATTATGAGCACAACCTTAGGGATGTTTATAGCAATGCTGGAACCAAACTGGAAAATAAATGTATATGAACGACTACATAAACCAGCTCAAGAGAGCTCTAATGCCTGGAATAATGCAGGTACAGGACATGCTTCATTTTGTGAATTAAATTACACCGAATATAACGATGTAGATAAATCCATTAATATTGAAAAAGCACTCTCAATAAATACCGCATTTGAATTATCATTACAATTTTGGGCTTTTTTAACTAAAAACAATATTTTAAAAAATCCTAAATCTTTTATACGAAATATTCCACACATCAGTTTTGTAACTGATGATAAACATATTTCCTTTTTAAGGAAACGTTTTCAAGCTTTAAAAACAAACAACATTTTTAATGGAATGATTTACTCTGAAAATTCTAAACAAATAGAGTCATGGATTCCTCTTATTATGACAGGAAGAAACAAAAATCAAAAGGTAGCTGCTACATATATGGAAATGGGAACAGATGTAGATTTTGAAGAAATTACCCAACAAATATTAAACCAATTAAATAAAAATTCTAATTTTAATATATACTTCCAACACAACGTAACAAGCATACAGCCTCATAACAATAATACTTGTTGGAATATATCTATAATTAATACACAACATAAAAATAAACAAAACGTTTATGCAAAACACGTATTTATTGGAGGAGGAGGACAATCTCTTAATCTATTACAAACTTCTGGTATTCGAGAAACTAAAGGATATGCCGGATTTCCAGTAGGAGGACAATTTCTCATTACATACAACCCCAAAATAGTATCACAACATTCAGCAAAAGTATACGGTCAATCCTCTCTTAATATGCCTCCTATGTCAGTCCCGCATATGGATGCTCGTATACTTAATGGAAATAAAGTTTTATTATTTGGCCCTTTTGCAACCTTTAGTGGAAAATTTTTAAAATATGGATCTTGGTGGGATTTATTTTATTCTTTAAATAAACATAATTTAATCCCAATAATCCAAGCTGGATTAGACAATAAATTTTTAATTAAATACCTAATTCATCAAGTAACCATGTCTCATAAGGATCGAATCAATTCTCTTAAAAAATTTTATCCTGAAGCACATATTAAAGATTGGTCATTAATACAAGCGGGACAACGGGTACAAATTATAAAAAAAAACCAACATAATAGAGGTACACTACAATTTGGGACAGAAATAGTCAGTTCAAATAATGGATCTTTATCCGCGCTTCTTGGAGCCTCTCCAGGAGCATCAATTGCAGTATCAATAGCAATAAGATTACTACATATTATGTTTAATACACAAATACACAGTAGTGCTTGGCAAACTAAACTTCAAGAAATAATACCAGTATATTCTCAATATATTCAAAATAATAATATCATTATAACAAATCAACTCATAAAAAATACAAGAGATGCATTATCTTTAACCTTTACAGAATAAATAAAAAAAATAATAGCAATTTATTTCAAAGAAAATAATGCCTCTGCTACTAATTATTTTATTAAAACAACATAATTTTTTTTAATCTAAAATATATATTTGATTTTTTAATAAGACATAGATTTAACACCCTCTTTAAATTTTAAATGAAAAAAAATTCCATCAAAATTTAAAGCACGACAAAAATATTTTTTCAAATATTTTCTATATTCATTAGGTAACCTATTAATTTGAGTTCCATAAATAATGATAGTTATAGGATCATATCCTCCGATATGCACATACTTAAACTTCGGAATACCCCCTCCTCTTACTTTTGATACAAATGGTGGAGTACATTCCGTAATAGCTTTATTCATTATACTAGTTAAAAAAACCGTATTAATAATTTTTGAAGCATCAAAATGTATTTTTTCTATAGATTTAAACAATAATTTTACTCCATATCCATATAATGAAGAAATAAAATGCATTTTAACTGTTGAAAATCCTAAAAAATTTAGTTTCCTTGTTAAGGATTGCAAAATAATTGATTTAGAATTTTTTATCAAAGGAGAAAAATTATCCCATTTGTTTAAAGCTATTACTAACGATCTACCATGACGTATAATAAAATTTAATAAAGATAAATCCTGATCTACAATTCCTTCATTAATATCAATTATTAATAAAATTACATGAGCATCTTTAATGACTTGAAATGTTTTTAAAACAGATATTCGTTCAGGTAAATTATCAATATATTTATTATTCCCACGTCTTATCCCTGCTGTATCAATTAACATATACTTTTGGTTATAACAAATAATAGGTATATATACAGAATCTCTAGTGGTACCTGGAATACTAGAAGTAATCACACGACTTTCTTGTACCACGTAATTTATAAAAGTAGACTTGCCAGAATTTGGTCTCCCTACCACGGCCAATTTTATAGAATTATTCTCAGAAACTAACGATACTGTTTTTTTATTTTTCTTATCTATAAGACATAATGTGTTTTTTTTATCTAAAAAAACTTCTTTTTTAATTTTTAAGAAAATCTTATCTAGTAAAATATCAATTCCATACCCATGCATCGCAGAAATAACTATTACTTCCTTTATTCCAAAAGAATAATAACTATACTTAGTTTCTAAATTTTTATTTTTAAACCTGAAATTATCAATTTTATTGATCACGACAAATATATTATTTTTTCCTAATTTACGCAAATTACCAATAATATTATAATCTATTGATGATTCATAAGCACGTCCATTTACCACAAACAATACAATATCAGCCTCTCGAATAGCTAAATTTGTTTGATAATTAATAGCGTTTTGAAGGAACGAATCACTAGATTCGTCAACTCCTCCTGTATCTACAATAATACATTTATCATTTTTATGTTGAATATAACCATACTGCCTATCCCTAGTAACACCAAAATAATCTGCCACTAACGCTCGATAATTTTGAGTTAACCTATTAAATAAAGTAGATTTCCCTACATTTTTTTGACCAACTAAAACGACAATAAACAATTCTTTTTTATCCATTCAACATAACCAAATTTAATGAATTCAAATAATAACCATAAATTTATTTTGATATCATCATCTATTCATGATAATTAATACAAATTTTTAAATTTTTTAATAACCTCAGTATATGAAACAGTTTCTTGGCTTTTACACACCAAGTCTTTTAAAACAACAGTTTTTTCATAAACATTGTGATCATTGATAATTAAAACAAATCGGGAATTATTTTTTATAGCTCGATTAAACTGTTTATCAAAATTTCCACCCCCCTGATTCATCATTAAACGTAAAAACGGTAATTCATTTCTAATATGTTCTGATAACATAAAAGAATACTGTTGAAAACAACAACTTAAATTAATTACATATACATCTATATATACACATGAAGAAGCTACAATAGCATTATTATCCACATCTTTCATCAATAATAATAAACGTTCTAATCCTATTGATAATCCTACGGCTGGTACGGATTGCCCTCCTAACTGTTTTGTTAACTCATCATAACGCCCACCTGCGCAAATAGTTTTTTGAACCCCTAATCTATTTGTCACCCACTCAAAAACCGTACTATTATAATAATCTAATCCACGAACTAAATATGGATTAACAACATAAGACACTCCAGATAAATCCAATAATTTACATAATTTATTAAAATGATTCTTAGAATACTCATCTAAATAATCATATAAAATCGGCGCTTTCATCAATAACTTTTTAAGTTGAACATCTTTTGTATCTAAAATACGAATCGGGTTAGAATATAATCGACGAATTGCATCACTATTTAAACTATCTTTATTTTTTTCTAAAAAATTTATTAATTTAGATCGATATATTATTCGAGATGATAATAATCCAATAGAATTTAATTCTAACGTCAAATGCTCACTAATTCCTAACATCTTCCAACAACGCACAATAATTAAAATTAATTCAACCTCTATATCTGGGCCAATTTGTCCAAAAGCCTCTATACTAAATTGATGAAATTGTCTATATCTACCTTTTTGGGGACGCTCTCTACGAAACATTGGCCCCATATACCACAAACGTTGTTCTTGATGATAAAATAAAGAATGTTCAATTCCAGCTCGAACACACCCAGCCGTACCTTCTGGTCTTAATGTTAAATTATTTCCATTCCTATCATTAAAATTATACATTTCTTTCTCGACAACATCTGTTACTTCCCCGATCGCTCTTTTAAATAAATCTGTAAATTCAACAATAGGAAACCTAATTTCATTATACCCATAACTATTTAATACAGTTTTGAGAATATTTTCTACACTCTGCCATAAAACAGCATCCTGAGGCAAACAATCATGCATACCACGAATAGATTGAATTTTTTTCATCACTACATAAATACTACAAAATTTGATAATGTAACAAAACTCTCACGAATATGCATACACAATATATATTATTGTGTGTATATAAATACACATTAAAAGATTACGATGTGATAGATTTAGCTCGAATTCGACGCTCTAACTCATCGACTATAGATGAATTATCGCAACGTTCTTTTTGTCTAATGCCATTTTCATATATCCCGCTTTTATTTTTAGCCCCTGCAACTCCAATAGTTGATGATAATGACTCACCCGGCCCATTTACTACACATCCAATAATAGATACATCCATAGAAGTTGTAACATCACATACCTTTTTCTCTAACTCATTTACTACATCAATGACATTAAATTCCTGCCTTGCACACCCTGGGCAAGCTATAAAATTTATCCCTCTGCTTCTAATCTTTAAAGCTCTTAAAATATCAAATGCCACTTTAACCTCTTCGACAGGATCGGCAGCTAATGACACACGTATAGTATCTCCAATTCCTTCCAGTAATAACAACCCTAATGCTATTGAAGATTTAACTGTTCCATTTCGTAATAATCCAGACTCAGTCAAACCTACATGTAACGGTTGCTCAATTTTTGATGATATTTCTTTATATGCACGTAAGGTAGAAAATAAATCCGAAGATTTAACGCTTACCTTAAATTGATGAAAATTAAATTTATCTAAAATATCTATATGACGCATTGCAGACTCTAATAAAATACGTTCTACAGAACTGTCTTTATATTTATCTACTAAATCACGCTCTAAAGATCCAGAATTCACTCCAATTCTAATAGCAATATTTTTGTCTCGAGCGCAATCTACTACAGCTCTAATACGATTATTGTTACCAATATTACCAGGATTAATCCTTAAACAATCAGCACCATATTCTGCAGCTTTCAATGCAATACGATAATCAAAATGAATATCAGCCACTAACGGTACATTAACAACTTTAAGTTTGATTTGTTTAAACGCTTCAGCTGCATCCATCGTAGGAATCGATACCCGTACAATATCAACTCCTGCTTTCTTTAAGTCGTTAATTTGATTAACTGTTCCTGAAACATCTACAGTCCGAGTATTTACCATAGACTGAACCGCAATAGGTGCACCATCTCCTATTGGAACATTACCAACATATATACGAGTAGATTTCCGACGAATAATATTAGTCAAATTATTCATATTATCCTCACAATTCTATATTGTAATACATATAAATATAAGCATTTTTTCACACAGTTATGTTAATACAACCTAAAACTCATCTACTGTTTTATAGCACAATACCATTGTGCACATTAAAATATAAAATATTATCAACATTAAATAGATTAAAATTTATAAAGACTAATTATTGTTAATACATTTACAGATACAAATATATATCACTGTATTTATAATTATGATTATAAACTTGACTGATGATATAACAACACATCATATATAATATACCTTTATTAATCAATTTATCTCACCCATCAATTGTCCACACGAGGCATGAATATCAGCTCCTCGTACTTTCCTAATTGTTGTAACAATTCCATAATTTTTTAAAACTTTATAAAAATTATTTAACCTAGCATCAGAGGTACTCTTTAAATATTTAATATTCTTAATGGAATTCCAACGCATTAAATTTACTTTACATGGCAGAGTAATAAGTTTTTTTGCTAATTCATGAGCATGTTCTATCTCATCATTAATACGATTTAATAATACATACTCAATTGTCACTTTTTTATTGTTTGATTTTGTTTTTTGTAAATAACAACGAATTGATTGTAATAAACAATCAATATTATATTTTTTATTAATTGGCATAATTTTGTTTCTGATAACATCATTAGGAGCATGCAAGGATACAGCTAACGATACATCAACCATATCTTTTAACTTATCTATACCTGGAACCACTCCGGATGTAGATAATGTTACATGATGTTTAGACAAATTAAAACCAGAACTATTCAATATAATTTGAATAGATGATACGACATTCATCAAATTTAGTAAGGGTTCCCCCATACCCATGAATACTATATGAGTAATAGGAATAAGATTATTACAATTTTTTACTTGTTGTTTATTATAATGAGAAATAAATCGAGCTATTCTCCAAACTTGACCAACAATCTCTGACGTTCTTAAATTTTTAATAAACCCTAATTTTGCTGTACCACAAAAACTACATCCTAAAGCACATCCAGATTGAGACGATATACATAAAGTAGCTCTATTATTATCAGGAATATAAACTGTTTCAACATATTTATCATCATGAATTCTCATCATCCATTTTCTTGTTCCATCTGAAGATTCTTGTTCATGAGTAATTATAGGCGCGTTAATTTCTGATATTTGATTTAATTTCACCCTTAAATCCTTGTGTAAATTAGTCATTTTATTAAAATCACTACAATACTTCTTATAAATCCAATCCATTATTTGATCAGAACGAAAAGCACATTCCCCTAATTTATTAAAAAACACCAATAATTTTTTAGGAGACATATCGAGTAAATTTATTTTTTTTAGCATCATCAAATATTCTATCGTATCAATATCTAATTATTAACTGATATTACACATATACGCCTAATATTGCCACCCATATTATTAATAATACGTCTCCTACCCATACATTTATACAATCTAAAAGCCATTATTTATCTCTCATCTATCGAACGGATAATAATACATTAAATATATATAATCAATTTATAAATTTAATACATTCATTTTGAATCATTTGTCAAAAAAATATGATATTTCAAACTGAGCAGAACTTTTAGAATCTGATCCATGAATAGCATTTCTAGTATAATTCTCTCCATAATCAGCTCTAATTGTCCCAGATAAAGCATCACTTGGATTAGTAGCACCTATAATTTCACGATTTCTTTGAATAGCACAATCACCTTCTAAGATCTGAATAAATATTAAACCAGAAGTCATAAATTGAATCAAATCATTAAAAAAAAATTTATTTCGATGTACATAATAAAACTCTGAAGCTTGCTTCCATGTAAGCTGTAACATCTGAACCGATACTACAACTAATCCAGAAATCTCAAATCGATTAATTATAGCTCCAATTATGTTTTTAGAAACTGCATCAGGTTTAATTATTGATAACGTGTGTTCTTTTCTCATATTTATTGCCTATAAAATTCCAAATATCACACTCTTATCTCTTCTCTTGTTAAATAAATAAAAACAAAAATTTTCTATTTTACTATATACTTATGATACAACTCATTAACAATTTAAAAAATAAAAAATCATTTAGAAACAACAATCATTTTAATATATTTGCATAATTATTTAAATACACTGTAATATCAATTATATTATTATCATAATAAATGAATCATTTCATTTAACTTCATAACTATAGCAACAATCTGATGGATAGCGTAATCTATCTCTTCTTCTGTTGTGAATCTTCCTAAAGAAAATCTAATTGAATTATATGCAAGTTCATTAGGTATCCCTAAAGCTGTTAACACATGAGATACACTCATCGTATCAGAAGTACATGCTGAGCCAGAAGACAAAGCAAAATCCTTTAACGCTATCATTAATGTTTCGCCATCAATATTACGAAAACTCACATTCAACAATGTACCAATACAATGATTTAAATCACCATTAACCATAATGCCTTCAATTTGTTGCAATCCTTTCCACAAACGATTTCGCATTGTTTTTAAATAACTCATCTCTACTTCCATCTCTTTTTTAGCTATTTGATACGATTCAGCCATTCCAACAATTAAATGTACTGGCAAGGTCCCAGATCGCAAACCATATTCATGCCCTCCTCCATGTATCTGAGCAATAAGATTAACTTCCGGGTTTATTATTCTATTATCACTATATTTACGTATATATAGCCCTCCAATACCCTTTGGTCCATACAATTTATGAGCACTAAAAGACATTAAATTTACCGGTAATACAGATAAATCGATGTGTAATTTTCCAACACTTTGAGTAGCATCTACATGAAATATAATATTATTAAGCTGGCATAACTTACCAAATTCTGCAATATCTTGAATTATTCCTATTTCATTATTAACATGCATGATAGATACTAATATAGTATCATCGCGCAATACTTGATTAATTTGATTGATATCAATTAATCCATTACGTTGGGGAACTATTCTTGTAATTTCAAAACCCTGTTTTTCAAGACTACGACATGTATCAAGTACGGCTCTGTGTTCAGTGGCACTAGTAATAATATGTTTACCTTTTTTATAACAAGAATGCGCTATACCTTTAATAGCTAAATTTATCGATTCAGTAGCTCCTGAAGTAAAAATAATTTCACTAGATCTAGCCCCAATTAACGACGCAATATGTTTTCGAGATATTTCTACTGCCTCTTCTGCTTTCCAGCCATAACAATGAGATCGAGATGACGGATTACCAAATATCCCATCTACCATCAAATACTGATACATCTTATCTGCTACCCTTACATCTACTGGAGATGTAGCAGCATAATCAAAATATATCGGCAATCTCATTCTGTATATACTCCACAAACAATAAAAGTCACTTTAAAATTTAAAATTATAATATATAACTCTCATCCATATAATAAAAATCCAATATCCACATCATTGTTTTTGATTCATCTCATTATTAAAAAATAACTAAATTAATACATTACATGTACATACATAAAAATATAATATATAATATTACATATTCATATAAATATTATATTTTAATTAAAAATTTTTCATATTATAATACACCATTCCCCTAATTATTACTTAATAAACTTCACATATATTTATTGCAATTCGTATTTTAAATATACATACATAATCATCAAATAAATATTACATTTATAATACACCATAAAATATAGTATATTACTATTACGCATTGATTTTATCACTAAAATTATATTTTAAACAACTATAAATAATTTTTCATACACTCTGTATATAAAATAAATATATGCACCCAATACTCAACATTGCTATGCAAGCAATAAGAAAAGCTGGAAATTTTATCATTAAACAATATGAATTTTTCGGTAGAAACAATATTAGACTACCAAATTATATTCAAACCTTTTTAAATGATGTACGCAATGAATCTAACCAAATTATTTCCACAATTATTAAAAAATTTTATCCTTCGCATATAATTATTGATATTCATAACACACACACTATTATGTCTATTCGAGAGCATAATCAAACGTACTGGATTATCGATTCTATCGATAGTGACATCAATTTTAGTAAACAGTTTCCATTCCTTACTTTATCTATTGCTGTACAACAAAACAAAAATATTGAAATAGGTGTAATATATGATCCTATCCACAATGAATTATTCAGTGCATGTCGAGGAAAAGGAGCTCGATTTAATAACTACCATCGCATTCGATTATATCAAAATAATAATATTTTCCCCCCATCAAATAATTTTATGTTTACGGCAATATCATGCGATACTGAATATACACAATATAATAACCGTGCTATACGTATATTAAATAAATTACATAATTCTCAATCCCAAATGATTATGAATTTTAGATGTACTGGATCTGTAAATTTAGATTTAATTTATGTTTCAATGGGCAGAACAGACGGATGTTTCATACTTTCTTCAAACAAAAACATCAAACTAATTAGTAGTGTTTTAATACTCAAAGAATCAGGGGGAATAATAACTGATTTTGAAGGTAATAATATTAACGATTATCTATTTAATGAAAACGTAATAGCAGGACACCCTAAACTAATAAAGAAAATACTACCCTTAATAAAAAAAAATATTTAATTCCGTTGTACAAATCTCATATTTTTATCTTCGAATACACTGGATATAAATTACATTTTTTTAATACGTTTTCTTTTATAGTTAAAATAATTTTTTCATTATTTATTTGTTTTAAAATATCACTTATCCATTCAGATAATTCTAAAATATCATCATTATTAAATCGACGCTTAGTTATAGCAGAGGTTCCAATACGTATCCCAGAAGTAATAAAAGGAGGTCTACTATCATTAGGAATACAATTTTTATTAACAATAATATTAGCTCGTTCTAAAGCTAAACTAGCATCTTGTCCAGTAATATTATGATTCGTTAAATCTAACACAAATAAATGATTCTGCGGGACACCAGAAATTACTTTAAATCCACGCAAAGAAAACTCTCTAGCCATTACTTGAGCATTTTCTACCACTTGTCTTTGATATCTCTTAAAATCTAAAGTCATTGCCTCCTTAAAAGCTATAGCTTTAGCTGCAATAACATGAACTAAAGGACCACCTTGTGATCCAGGAAATACTGAGGCATCTATTTTTTTATAAAAATCTAAATTATTTGCACTATTACTACTACTTCCATTGGATAAAATCATTCCTCCTCTTGGTCCAGACAACGTTTTATGTGTGGTAGCTGTTACAACATGAGCATAAGGAATTGGATTAGGATACACTCCAGCCGCTACTAAACCAGCAACATGGGCCATATCAACAAAAAAATACGCTTTAACAGAGTCAGCAATTTCTCGCATTTTATCCCAATTAACAATACCTGAATATGAAGAAAATCCACCTATTATCATTCTAGGTTTATGTATTTGCGCTAAACATTGTAATTGTTCATAATCAATATTTCCAAATTCATCCAATCCATAAAACACAGTATTATATAATTTTCCTGAAAAATTTACCTTTGATCCATGAGTCAAATGTCCTCCATGTTGTAAATTCATGCCTATTATTGTATCTCCAGGATTTAATAAAGCATTATAAACAGAAAAATTTGCCTGAGAACCAGAATGGGGTTGTACATTAACATATTTAGCAGAAAACAACTTTTTAGCTCTATCTATAGCTAATTGTTCAATTAAATCAACATACTCACATCCTCCGTAATAACGATGCCCAGGATATCCTTCTGCATATTTATTAGTAAAAGCAGAACCTTGAGCCCTCATAGCTTGAGGACTAATATAACTTTCAGAAGCAATTAATTCTATATGTTGTTCCTGTCTAATGATTTCTTTTTTTATTATATTCCATACTTCAATATCATCATGCATATATCAACTACTAAACAATAATCAACACCATAAAAAAGAACTATACAATAATACACAAATTAATACAACTATACACATCCTAACCCTAATAACCTACTTTATATATTACTATTATATTTACATACCTCAATCTAAATTATAAGACTATTACGCACAACTGAATGTTATTCAGTACATATTTAACGTTTATATTTAAAAAAATCCCTTATCTGTTTAGAGCAAACTTCAGATAACACCCCTGTTTTTATATCACACTGATGATTAATCATGGCATGATCTATAAAATAATTAATCCTTAATAAATTTATCCATCGTATTTTATTCCCTATTGCTCCACACACTAATCTATGAATACGAGCATTAATTATTGCCCCAACACACATAATACACGGTTCCATAGTTACATACAAAGTAGTATTCAACAACCGATAATTACCTAAATAATTCCCTCCTACACGCAATGCTATAATTTCTGCATGCGCACTAGGATCATGAAATATTAATGCAGCATTATACCCGTACCCCACAAGTCTACCATCATATACCAATACCGCTCCTATTGCAACATTTCCAGACAAAGCCGCAACACTAGCTAAGGTTATAGCATAACGCATCCATATTATATCCATATCCAACAAATCAAACATAATGCATATATTTTGAAATTACGATGGTAATCAAAGTAAATAATTTACAAAATAAATCATTAAAACTCATATTATTTTTTAATATATCTATTTTCTTTATTATTTTTAAAAGAATAGATTGCAAATCTATGAATCAAATTCACTGCGCTTTTTAGATAAAAATAAAAAAATTATAATATTAACACTCTAAAATTACTACTGCACAAGCATACACACGAGTATCAGTTAAAGTAACATATGTCTTTTTCAAAGCCAATCTTTCAGCTAACTGGGCGGCACAAGAAAAAAAACGCAACCCCGGTTGTCCATAATCATCATTAAATATTTCAAATTGATTAAAAGCTATTCCTTGTTTCATACCCGTCCCAAATGCTTTCGATGCTGCTTCTTTTGCAACAAATCTCTTGGATAAAAAATAAACAGAATTTTTTTTTTGATAATAAATCTCTAATTCTAATTTACTAAGGATACGTTGAGCTAATTTATCTCCACTCCGCACTATTATTTTTTTTATCCTATCTATTTCTATTATATCCATTCCTATTCCATGAATCACTACGGATCCTCCTTGATTCTATTAATAATGTTTTCATATCTAATATTGCTTGCAATAAACCATCAAATATAGCTCTACTTATAATAGAATGTCCTATATTTAATTCTTGTATTTCAATAAACTTTGAAATAGCTTGTACATTACTATAATTAAGTCCATGACCAGCATTTACTATTAATCCACAATTGTCAGCATACTTTATGCTATTTGCTATTCGTTTATATTCTGTATCAATTATTCTAATATTATTATTATTTAAAGCATTAGCATATAATCCTGTATGTAATTCCACACATGCAGCTCCAATTAAACACGCCGCATCTATTTGTTTTTCATCAGGATCAATAAATAACGAAACTCGAATTCCAACATCTTGCAATTTACTTACTACATCTTTTAATCTATTGACCTGATTAATTAAATTTAATCCACCTTCAGTAGTAAGTTCTTGACGTTTTTCAGGAACTAAGCAACAAAAATCAGGTTTTATTTGATATGCAATATTGATCATTTCATCTACTACTGCAATTTCTAAATTCATAGTAGTCTGTATAGTCTCTCGAAGCAATTTAATATCTCGATCTGTAATATGTCTTCTATCTTCTCTTAAATGCACAGTAATACCATCTATCTTTCCTGATTTTTCTGCGATGAACGCAGCATGCACAGGATCAGGATATTTAGTTCCCCTCAAGTTTCTTATAGTTGCTATATGATCAACATTTAAAGCTAACAATACGTCAGACATAACTCAACTCACATAAAATTCTGTATAATTTACCTTACACTAATATACCCACCCACTTTTAATTACATTAATTTAACATAATAAAATTCATAAAACACAATCCATGTATCCTTCCTCCTCTTCCTAAGCAGGATACAAAAAAACAAATAATTTTAATACATTAAATTACTATTAATACCCCCCCAAAAATAACATTTATACATCTAATAAAATTATATAATCTACATTATTTACTTAAATAAAAAATTATTTCTCAATAAAAGATTTGATGTGTATATTACAATCGAAATTATCCTTCACAATCTTCATTTTGTATTAATATTTTTAAAGCATTTTCTGCTGCTGATTGTTCAGCTTTTTGTATGCTAGATCCATACCCTATTGATGGATCTGTTAATTGACTAATCTGGCAGAATATAGTAAACATCTGACTGTGCGCTTTACCTTGAATTCGATTTACATAATATATAGGCAAAGGACAACCATGTCGTTGTAAATATTCTTGCAAACGAGTTTTAGGATCTTTTTGTTTATTCATAAAATTTATTGCATTTAAATGACATAAATACCAATTATTAATTAGTATTTCTACAGTTTTCATGTTACTATCTAAAAATACCCCTCCTATTATTGCTTCAACTGTATTCGATAAAATAGACTCGCGACTAATTCCACCATTTTTTAATTCTCCTTGTCCTAATTTTAAATATTCCCCCACATTAAATTCTTTAGCTAACCTTACTAAAGTTTTAGAACATACTAAATTCGACCGTATTCTACTCATATCGCCTTCACTAATACAATTATATCTATGATATAATAGATTAGCAACCACATAATTTAGTATAGCATCACCTAAAAATTCCAACCTTTCATTATGTTGATTACTAAAACTTCTATGTGTTAAAGCTAATTCTAATAAATCTAATTTACAAAAAAAATATCCTAATTTTCCTTGAAGTACATTAAAATCTAAAGAACTCATATATAAAAAACACTCAAAAAACTTATATGCATCTCATAAACTTACCAAATTATATATATATTATCAATTTTCATCGTATTATATTTCCTATTCTATTAAACTGTATACCAGTAGGCCATTGTCTTTCTTGTTTTTTTAAACTCAACCAAATCATTACAGCTTTTCCAATAATATTTTGAGTAGGCACACACCCCCAATAACGACTATCTGAGCTATTATCTCTATTATCACCCATTACAAAATATTCATTTTTAGGAACAATCCACTCAGATACTAAATGACTAGAATGTTGATCATACATTTTCATAAACCTAATATCTCCAGGTGAAATCATGGTTAAAATATTATGTTTTAAACCACCGAATGATTCCACAGTTTCAACCAATCTAATTCCATCAGGATAATCTTTTACCGAATCATCCTCAATTTTTATAAAATTTGTATTTATTTCTCCAGTTCTAGATTTGTAAAAAGTCTGAACAAAATTACTTAACATAATATTACTATAAGTAATTGATAATTCTTTGCTATATTCACCATGATCATCTATAGGATATATTATTAATTTTTTACTTATTATATTGTAAATTATTTTATCCCCAGGTTCACCTATTACTCTTTTAATATAATTTAATTTTAAATCCTTAGGATATTTAAAAACTACTAAATCTCCACGTTTTGGTTTATTAAAATTAATTAAAGTCTTATGATTAATAGGATCTTTAATCCCATATACAAATTTATTTACTAAAATTAAATCTCCAATTAACAAAGTAGGCATCATAGATCCAGATGGAATTTGAAATGGTTCAAAAATAAATGATCTAAATATAAAAATCAGTAATAATACTGGAAAAATAGAAGAAATACATTCATATGATTTTGAAAAAAACAATGTAAATAAATTTAAAACATTATTTGAGCTCCAACAATCACTTTGAATTTCTTTTAAATTTATTTTTTTAAATTCATTTCGTTTATACAAAAAAATCACATATAATTTTTTTAATATCCAACATATACCTGATAAGCCTGTAATAAACATTAAAATGAAGGAAAATGTATTAATCATATATATATAAACCTATCACATAAATATTAAAATAAACACTGAAAGACATAATATTCAGTCATTTCTACTTAAAAGAGATAAAAAAGCTCCTCGAGTTAAACTAACATTCCCTAACTGTTTCATTCTTTTTTTACCCATTTTTTGATTATACAATAATTTATTTTTTCTAGTTATATCTCCACCATAACACTTATGTGTAACATTTTTTCTTAATTGTTTCACAGTATTACGACATATAATCCGATTACCAATAGCTGCTTGAATTGAAATATCAAACTGTTGTCTTGGTATTAATAATTGTAATCTATTTATCAATGCATAACCTTTTCTTCTCACTAATGTTCGATGTGTAATCATCGCCAATTCATTAATACGTTTGCCATTGATTAATATCTCTAAACATACTACATCAGATACCTGAAATCGCTTGAACTCATATTCAAATGAAGCATATCCCCTAGAAATTGACTTAATATTATCAAAAAAATCTAATATTATTTCAGACATAGGTAATTCATAAATTAAAGACACCTGATCTTTTTTATAATTTAAAGATATTTGAACACCTCGTTTTTTAGTACACAATTCAATAATTCTTCCTAAATATATTTTTGGAAATACAAAACTACACAAAGCAATAGGTTCACGTATTTCTTTAATATTAGGTATAGATAAAAATTTAGCTGCATTATCTACAGATAATATCTTATTTCCAATAGTTAATATTTCATATGCCACCTCTGGAGCAGTAGCAACTAAATCTACAGAATATTCTCTTTTCAATCTTTCTTGGATAATATCCATATGTAATAAACCTAAAAATCCACAACGAAAACCCAATCCTAAATATTCCGAGTTTTCCGGTTCATAATGTAAAGATGCATCATTTAAACTTAATTTATACAAAGCATCAGAAAAAAATTTATGTGTTGTAGATCCAACAGGGAACAACCCTGAGTATACACAATGTTGAACTTTTTTAAACTTAGGTAACGCCACTTTTGCTGGATCTGCCACTGCAGTTAAAGTATCTCCTACTTCAGCGCTTGCAATATGCTTAGAAGCATACACTAACCATCCTACTTCTCCACAATGCAATAAGGCACATTCTATTTGTTTTGGAGTAAATATACCTATTTGCTCTACAACAAAAATTTTTTCTGTGCTCATAGATTTTAGCATATCACCTTTATGTATAACTCCATTTTTAACACATATTAATGACACCACCCCTAAATACTTGTTAAACCATGAATCAATGATTAATACTTGCAAAGGAGCATTAGGATCACCTTGAGGAGGAGGAACATTATCAATTAAACATTCTAATATTTTAGATACTCCAAAACCAGTTTTTGAAGAACATAAAATTATATCTTTTATATTAGTCCCAATAACATTATGTATTGTCCTAGACATTTGCTCAATATTTGCCGTTAATAAATCTACTTTATTTAAAATCACAAGAACTTTTAAATTCATTTCCATAGCAATTTGATAATTAGCTACAGTTTGAGCCTCAATACCTTGAGATGCATCAATTACTAATAAAGCACCTTCACATGCTGATAAGGAACGAAATACTTCATGAGTAAAATCAACATGCCCAGGAGTATCTATTAAATTTAACTTATACCTTTCTCCATTTTTAGAAACATAATTTAAAGTTACACTTTGAGATTTAATAGTAATACCACGCTCGCGTTCTAAATCCATAGAATCTAAAACTTGTGATTTCATTTCACGTTCATTCAGCCCCCCACACATTTGAATAAATCGATCAGATAATGTTGATTTACCATGATTAACATGAGCAATAATAGAAAAATTACGTATATATTTCATTTTATATATTTGACTTTCTCCATATTGACTAAAACTACATATATTATAAATGTAAATATTTATAATATCGATATAAATAACAATATTTACATTATTAATATAAACATCAATGCTATACTTAACAAATTTATTATATAAAAATTATTTTTATGAATCAAAGATTAACCTGGAAACTTTTGCTATCAAAAGAAACAAAACTTCCTTATTTTAAAAAAATATTTAATATTTTAAACCAAAAAAATAAATTAGGGATCACTATTTATCCTAAATCCACTGATATCTTTAATGCGTTTCGTTTTACCGAATTTGAATCTGTAAAAGTTGTAATACTAGGACAAGACCCCTATCATAGACCTAATCAAGCACATGGACTTGCTTTTTCTGTTTCTCCTGGAATTACTCCACCTCCTTCGTTAAAGAATATTTATAAGGAGCTATCAACCGATATTTCTGATTTTATTACTCCAAAACATGGTTACTTACTATCTTGGGCAAAAGAAGGAGTTTTATTATTAAATAGTATTTTAACCGTTGAACAAGGAAAGAGTTGTTCTCACGCATATATTGGATGGGAAAAATTTACTGATAAAATCATACATATACTTAATATCTATCAAAAAAATATTGTATTTTTACTATGGGGTAATTATGCTAAAAGAAAAGGTAAAATTATAAATACACAAAAACATTATATTTTAAGTGCTGCGCATCCCTCCCCTCTATCAGCACATTATGGATTTTTAGGATGCAAACATTTTTCTAAAACTAATGCACTTTTATTAAAACATAATAAAAACACTATTAATTGGAAATTGTAAAAATTTTAATCTGCTTTATATTTAATTCGAACAAATAATATTTATTTATTCGCAGCATCCCCCTAAATCCTATACCAAACTTATCAATACAAAACATAAAAGCATATTAAGGATTTATTATCTGCATATATAAACGATACACTAAAAATATTCATAATTTATGATTTTCTTAATAAGAAAATTTCTTACACTCATCACAAAATTAATCATATTTTATATAAAAATGGTTACATAATGATCACATATATAAATAATTATTATTTAACTTATTCAATAATAAACAACTTCAACATTTAGATTTCGATACGGTCACCATAGCCGGCCGAATCAATCTTCCATTAAGCAAATATCCTTTCTGAATAATCGTTAATACTTGATTGGCCTGACATTCCTTTGACTCTATTGTAGATATTGCCTGATGTATTTCAGGATTAAATGGAACATGAATTTCATGTATAGATTCTACTCCAAATTTATACACAGTATCCAAAAACGATTTTAGAGTTAAATCAATGCCTTCTACAATCATAGAAAAAGAATTATTAGTACGATCAACCATACCTAATGCCCGTTCTAAATTATCAATCACTGGTAATAATTCTGCCACAAATCTCTCTAAGGCAAACTTATGAGCTTTTTCTATTTCTTGTATATTACGTCTACGAATATTTTCTATTTCAGCTTGAAGACGTAAAACAGTATCTCTTTCATGTTCTTTCAGTTGAGATAACTGCAATTCTAATTTAATAATTTGATCATTTTTTAAATCAATAATATTATTGATATTGGAGGTAGATTCTGACGACTCTTCTTTCAAATTTACTGCATTAGAACAAGCAATCTTATCATCAAGGTTATCTTTATTATTATCTATCATGAATTTTCTCCGTTTCTTAATTATATATTTTATAATTCAGTTATTATAAGGATGAATAGCAGGTATTCAAGACTCATTTATAATGAATAAAAAATATAATTTATACAAAAAAGGCTCAAAATAACATGACTATTTCTATTTTTCACACCATTGGTCTTATAGGGAATACTTATTACCCCCAGGCAATACATATATATTATACATTATATAACTGGTTGCATAAAAAAGGAATTAAGGTTATAATAGAACAACATACTGCTAATTTATTACATGCACGTAAAGCAATTATAGGCAATTTAAAAGATATAGGAAATCTCGCTGATTTAGCAATAATTATAGGTGGAGATGGAAATATATTAAGAGCCGCAAATATTCTTATTAGATATAACATTAAAATAATTGGAATTAATCTAGGAACTGTAGGATTTCTTGCTGATTTACATCCCAAATCTGCATTAGCAGAATTATCAAAAGTATTAACAGGAAACTTTACTAATGAAAAACGTTTTTTATTAGATGTAAAAATAAAACGTAACAATACCGTATTCAAATTAGGTACCGCTATTAATGAAGTTATTTTACATACTAATACAATTAGGCAATTAATTAAATTTAAATTATACATTAATAATAAATTTATTTTTTCCTCTCGATCAGATGGTTTAATTATTGCTACACCAACAGGATCTACCGCATACTCTCTTTCTGCTGGAGGACCAATTGTCACTCCTGCAATAAATGCAGTTATTTTAATTCCAATATGTCCACATATCTTATCATCACGACCAATCGTAGTTGACAACAAAAGTATAATTTCTTTAAAATTTTCTCAATTTATATCAAAAATCAGATTAGGATGTGATAACCAGGCTCCAATTAATATTTATGGAAAAAAAGAAATTTTAATACAACGCAGTAATTATTTTCTCGATCTCATACATCCTAATACTTATAATTATTTTAAAAATTTAACTATAAAACTCGGATGGTCAAAAAAATAATTAGATAAAAAATTTGATGTATTTACTTATATTAACAAAAAAAATTAAAGTTCATTATAATAAATTTTATCAATACTATTCATCACATACAAATAAATCCAAAAAAATGGATAAAAAACCACACATTAAACTAAAAAAAAAATGGAACCCATTTAATAGAATCCATATATATTACTATATATGGATTCTATTAAATTCTAACTGTAGCTCCATAAATCAAATTAATTATCATTTAAATTATTTAAATACAAAACAAGGCTCGTACCTTCAATCACAAGATATACAAAAAATTCGTATCGGTATGACAAAATCTGAAATTCTTTCAAATATTGGTATAACTCCGACCTTAAAAAATTGTTTCGGATCAAACATATGGTATTACATATATCACCAATATATTAATGGTAAATTACAATATCAAACTGTTATTCTAACATTCAATAATAATGATATATTAACTGATTTCAATATTTTAAATAACATTAAAAAAAATAATCATAATTAGAATATTGACTCTATCTACTTATTGAATCGTAATTAAAATAATAAAAAAATTAAAATAACTTTTTAGAAACAACTATATATGTTCTTAGCTCTTAAAATAAATATTTTTATTATATTTTTATATACTTTCTGAAAAGAATAATTAAAAAACTTTTTAAATAAAACAGATTTAAATTCATAATAAGAAATATACTCTATTTTACAAATTACATTAGTTACAGGTACAAATTGCCAACAACCATAAAATGATTTAAATGGACTATTTATTAAATAAATTATAATACTCTTATTTTTCGTAAAAAAATTATGAGTAATTACAGATTGCTTTACTCCACTCACAGTAAAATGAATTTCAGCAATCAATTCAGTATCACTTTGTTGTATAACATGTATTAAATTGCACCCCGGAATAAACTCAGTATAAGCCCCAACATCATTGATTAAACAAAACATTTGTTCTACACTGTAAGGAACTAAAGCTAAACATTTAACATAACACATTTTTATTTTATTATTTCAATATATAACATTTTCTTATTGCTAAATAATGATATTTATGTATGTACAATAAATAAATATAAAAATATCTGTTGTATCTTATATCCCGAATAGGATACATAATAATATTAAAAATTAGTATTTACTATTTATTTAAATCAAAAAAAATGAATCAATCATACTCTAAGCAAATCATACAAAATAAAGGTGTATATCATAAATACTTTATTGAAAAAAAAATAGAGTCTGGATTAGTATTATTAGGATGGGAAGTGAAAGCAATACGATCTAAACAAGTGGTTATTGATAATAGTTACATATCTTTTCAAAACCAAGAAGCATTCATATATAATTCTTTTTTTAAAAAAATAAACACAAATAATAACCCAATTTATGATACGAATCGTATTCGAAAATTATTATTAAAAAAACAAGAATTACTATTTTTAAAAGAAAAAATTAAGCGTTATAAATATACCATAGTAATTATAAATCTATTTTGGAAAAATTCATGGATAAAGGCTACTATTGGATTAGCTAAAGGAAAAAGAAATTTTGACAAAAGAAATATTGTTCATTCAAATGAATGGAAATCTAAAAAACAAAATCTTGTTAAATATAGACAATAGTATTTGTATTTACATAATTTTGATGATATAATAAAAATTACTTATATTAGGGGCTGATTTTGGATTTGACGGAATATCTTAAGTTTAAAGTGCATGTCGAGGGGAGATAGGCCTCGAAAAAAAATCTCGAAAAATAATTGCAAATTACAATTACAATGAATCTGCTGCGCTAGCAGCTTAACCAAACTAAACCATTGGAGATTCCCTTTCCGAACTAAAAATTACTCTTAATTTTAGGTTCGTATAGTGTATAATATATTAAGATACACTGAAGTATAAAATACAAAGAAAGGTTATAAAATAATAAGAGTGCTCGTTATAAGTGCGCTTTTACACATAACGAAAAATAAAAATTAAAAGCTAGTTGAATTAAAAATTGATCTTAATTTATTTTCAATGAAACTCATATAAGATCTAAACATGTAGTAACTATAAGCTGTAAGAAGTTCTGGACGCGGGTTCGAATCCCGCCAGCTCCACCATTATATAAAATTTAAAAAGAATTTAAAATTCTTGTTTTTTAACCCAAAAAGATTTTATAAAAATCAAAATTAAAGTGTTTGTTATTTTTAAACCAGCTAATCTCAAACCAAATTATTCTATATATTTCAATTATCAATAAAATAAATTTATATGGATTACTTATATTTATTCGTTGCTATTATTTCAGAAGTAATTGCTACAACTTCATTAAAAGCTTCTGAAGGATTAAGTAAATTTTGCCCTGCTGTCGTAGTAATAATAGGTTATTCTTTATCTTTTATATTATTATCATTGGTATTACGCACCATACCTATGGGTATAGCCTATTCTTATTGGGCTGGATTAGGTATAATATTTATTACTTTTGTGGGATATTTTTTTTATAATCAGAAAATAGATATTTATTCTATTGTTGGTATCATATTAATAATTACTGGCATTATTTTAATTAATATTTTTTCACAAACAGTAAAACATTAACGTTAAAACCCATATAATGGCAGCATATTTTAATATGTAATAAATAATTATAAAGTTTTAACTTTAATTTATTTTCATAACAAATAGGTATATTTGTGTTTCACAAAATAAAAAAAAGTAAAAATCAACTCAATTATAATATACACAATAAATTTTTAATAGAATTACCAAAAATCACACAAAAATCTAAAGATTTTAAAGTTATATACAGCCCTAAGGAATTTTATTCAGCACTATTAAATGCTATTTATCAAGCTTATCAGCATATTTACCTTGTTGCTTTATATTTAGAAAATGATCAAGGAGGGCAAAACATCATAAATGCTATCTTAAATGTAAAAAAAATTCGTCCATCAATACAAATTAAAATTGTAGTTGATTGGTACAGAGCTAAAAGAGGAAGATTTGGTGAATCTACATATTATACCAACATATACTGGTATAATGATATTATTAATAAATATCCACATACTGATATTGCAATATTCGGAATTCCAATAAATATTAGTGAAATATTAGGAGTTTTACATTTAAAAGGCTTTATTATTGATGATACTATATTGTATAGTGGAGCTAATTTAAATAACGAATATTTACATATCTATGATAAATATCGACACGATCGTTACCATATTATAAAAAACAAAATTTTATCCTATACAATGTTAGAATATATTGAAAAAACATTATTAAATTCTAAAGTAACTAAAAAATTTAACCAACACGAGCTTTTACCCAAATTAAATAAAAATAAAATTTTAATATTTAGAAACAAATTACGAAAATTTACTTATAATTATACAAATAATGCCAATTTTAATGAACTTTCAATTTCTCCTTTAGTTGGATTAGGTAAAAATAGTATACTTAATCAAACAATATACCATTTAATATCTTCAGTAAAACATAAAATAATTTTTTGTACTCCTTATTTCAACATACCCAATACATTCATTCGTATAATACATTCATTATTACATCAAAATAAAATTATAGAGATTATTGTAGGCGATAAAATTGCAAATGATTTTTACAATGCTAATCAAGAACATGAACCATTTAAATTTATTAATGCTTTACCATACTTATACGAAATTAATTTACGTTTGTTTGTAAAAAAATTACAAAATTTTATTGATAATAAACAACTAATTATTCGCTTATGGAAAGCAGGCAATAATGGATATCATATTAAAGGCATATGGGTTGATGATGAATGGCAATTAATTACTGGAAGTAATCTAAATCCTAGAGCCTTACGATTTGATTTAGAAAATGCCTTACTCATTCACGATCCATTAAACGAACTAATACATCAAAAAAAACAGGAATTAAATCAAATTCAATCTTATACCTATCTAATCCCTCATTATACATCCTTACAAAATATTTCTGATTATCCTGCAAAAATTAAACGATTGATTCTTCGAATACGTCAAATTAAATTTGATAAACTAATAAACAAATTATTATAAATTTAATAATTATCGTAAAAATTTTTTATTAATAACCTTTTTGATCTCAATTGATTTTCTATTAATTTTAAGCTACAAAAGATCTCAAATATTGCGAAGTTAAGTTCTCACGGGTCCATTAGTATCGGTTAGCTGAACATTTCACAATGCTTACACATCCGACCTATCAACGTCATCGTCTTTAACGTCCCTTCAGGAGGATGATTTTCATCTATCCTCAGGGAAGACTCATCTTGAGGCAAGTTTCCCGCTTAGATGCCTTCAGCGGTTATCTTTTCCGCACATAGCTACCGGGCAATGCCATTGGCATGACAACCCGAACACCAGAGGTGCGTCCACTCCGGTCCTCTCGTACTAGGAGCAGCCCCTCTCAATCTTCCAACGCCCACGGCAGATAGGGACCGAACTGTCTCACGACGTTCTAAACCCAGCTCGCGTACCACTTTAAATGGCGAACAGCCATACCCTTGGGACCTGCTTCAGCCCCAGGATGTGATGAGCCGACATCGAGGTGCCAAACACCGCCGTCGATATGAACTCTTGGGCGGTATTAGCCTGTTATCCCCGGAGTACCTTTTATCCGTTGAGCGATGGCCTTTCCATACAGAACCACCGGATCACTAAGACCTGCTTTCGCATCTGCTCGAACCGTCGTTCTCGCAGTTAAGCTAGCTTATGCCTTTGCACTAACCTTACGATTTCTAACCGTAATTAGCTAACCTTTGTGCTCCTCCGTTACTCTTTAGGAGGAGACCGCCCCAGTCAAACTACCCACCAGACACTGTCCTTAATCCGGATAACGGATCGAAGTTAGAACATCAAATATTAAAGGGTGGTATTTCAAGGATGGCTCCATAAAAACTAGCGTCTTTACTTCTCAGCCTCCCACCTATCCTACACATCAAAATTCAACATTCAGTATCAAGCTATAGTAAAGGTTCACGGGGTCTTTCCGTCTTGCCGCGGGTACGCCGCATCTTCACGGCGAATTCAATTTCACTGAGTCTCGGGTGGAGACAGTCTAGCCATCATTACGCCATTCGTGCAGGTCGGAACTTACCCGACAAGGAATTTCGCTACCTTAGGACCGTTATAGTTACGGCCGCCGTTTACCGAGGCTTCGATCAAGAGCTTCTTTTCTTTTATCAAAAAAATAACCCCCTCAATTAACCTTCCGGCACCGGGCAGGCGTCACACCGTATACTTCCACTTTCGTGTTTGCACAGTGCTGTGTTTTTAATAAACAGTTGCAGCTAGCTGGTATCTTCGACTAACTTCAGCTCCAGAAGTATATAATTAAATATATTCTTTCACCTACATATTAGCGTGCCTTCTCCCAAAGTTACGGCACCATTTTGCCTAGTTCCTTCACCCGAGTTCTCTCAAGCGCCTTAGTATTCTCTACCTAACCACCTGTGTCGGTTTATGGTACGATTAGATATAACCTGAAAAGCTTAGAGGTTTTTCTTGGAAGCATAGCATCAATTCCTTCACCAACTTAATGGTTAGTCATCACATCTTAATGTATGAAGATTGGATTTTCCTAATTCTTCCATCCACTTGCTTAAACCGAGACTACCGATCCTCGGCGAACCTAGCTTTCTCCGTTACCCCATCGCAGTTACATCCAGTACAGGAATATTAACCTGTTTCCCATCGATTACGCCTTTCGGCCTCACCTTAGGGGTCGACTTACCCTGCCCCGATTAACGTTGGACAGGAACCCTTAGTTTTTCGGCGAACAGGTTTTTCACCTGTTTTATCGTTACTTATGTCAGCATTCGCACTTCTGATACCTCCAGCATGCTTTACAACATACCTTCTCAGGCTTACAGAACGCTCCCCTACCCAATATGAAATACTTATCCTTACCCATTCCCCCAAAAAATGATATTTATAAAATTTTAGTGAATAAATAAAAACAAGAACTGTTATTGTCGCAGCTTCGGTACATAATTTAGCCCCGTTACATCTTCCGCGCAAGCCGACTCGACCAGTGAGCTATTACGCTTTCTTTAAATGATGGCTGCTTCTAAGCCAACATCCTGGCTGTCTAAGCCTTCTCACATCGTTTCCCACTCAATTATGATTTAGGGACCTTAGCTAGCGATCTGGGTTGTTTCCCTCTCCACAACGAATGTTAGCACCCGCTGTGTGTCTCCCGTAATAACATTCTTTGGTATTCGCAGTTTGCATCGAGTTGGTAGCTCGGTTTGAACCCCTAATCGAAACAGAGCTCTACCCCCAAAGATGAATTTACGAGGCGCTACCTAAATAGCTTTCGGGGAGAACCAGCTATCTCCCGGTTTGATTGGCCTTTCACCCCTAACCACAAATCATCCGCTAATTTTTCAACATTAGTCGGTTCGGTCCTCCAGTCAGTATTACCTAACCTTCAACCTGTTCATGGTTAGATCACCGGGTTTCGGGTCTACATCCTGCAACTATAAAGACGCCCAGTTAAGACTCGGTTTCCCTACGGCTCCCTTAATCAGTTAACCTTGCTGCAGAATATAAGTCGCTGACCCATTATACAAAAGGTACGCAGTCACAAATTTATACTAATCCATATTAACAAAAATTAATATAATATAAATTAAAACTTGCTCCTACTGCTTGTACGTATACGGTTTCAGGTTCTATTTCACTCCCCTAACCGGGGTTCTTTTCGCCTTTCCCTCACGGTACTAGTTCACTATCGGTCAGTCAAGAGTATTTAGTCTTGGAGGATGGTCCCCCCATCTTCAGACAAGATACCACGTGTCTCGTCCTACTCACTGAGCCTACAAATTAATATATTTTCAGATACGGGGCTATCACCCTATATTGCTAACTTTTCCAAATTATTCTCTTAATACATAAATAAGTAATATTACACGCTCTGGACTAGTCCCGGTTCGCTCGCCACTACTACGGGAATCTCAATTGATTTCTTTTCCTCAGAGTACTAAGATGTTTCAGTTCCTCTGGTTTGCTTCATTTAGCTATGAATTTACTAAATGATAATGCACAACTTAAATTGCATTAGGTTTCCCCATTCGGATATTACCGGCTAATAACGCTTCAAATCAGCTCACCGATACTTTTCGCAGATCTGCACGTCCTTCCTCGCCTTTGACTGCCAAGGCATTCACCGTATACGCTTACATCACTTAACTTCGCAATACTTGAGACCTCTTTTTTCCACAAAAACTCAACACGCAAGTAAACACACTTACCTGTTGTTACTATTTTATAGCAGTATTATTTTCGGTTTTGTATATTGCACACATTAATATATGAAAATACTATTCATATAGTATGTAAAACCAATACATCCACTTTGTTAAAGAACAAAAAACTAAACAAAAAAATTACACCCCTATTTTACTAACTCTGTCCCCTAGGGGCTTCGAACCCCTGTTGCCGCCGTGAAAGGGCAGTGTCCTAAGCCTCTAGACGAAGGGGACTCTTCTTTATCTAGATTCATCTACATCATCATACATAAAAAAATCTAACAAAACACTTTCCCTATTACAAACTTACTTTCTTTGTTAAAATATCAACTTAACTTGTGATAGACACCCTACTTACATACATCATCTTAAGTAAGGAGGTGATCCAACCGCAGGTTCCCCTACGGTTACCTTGTTACGACTTCACCCCAGTCATGAATCACAAAGTGGTAAGCGCCCTCCCTTTATTACAGCAGGGTTAAACAACTTACTTCTTTTGCAACCCACTTCCATGGTGTGACGGGCGGTGTGTACAAGGCCCGGGAACGTATTCACCGTGACATTCTGATCCACGATTACTAGCGATTCCGACTTCATGGAGTCGAGTTGCAGACTCCAATCCGGACTAAGACGTACTTTATGAGGTTTGCTAACTTTCACAAGATCGCTTCTCTTTGTATACGCCATTGTAGCACGTTTGTAGCCCTACTCATAAGGGCCATGATGACTTGACGTCATCCTCACCTTCCTCCGGTTTATCACCGGCAGTCTCCTTTGAGTTCCCGACTTTACTCGTTGGCAACAAAGGATAAGGGTTGCGCTCGTTGCGGGACTTAACCCAACATTTCACAACACGAGCTGACGACAGCCATGCAGCACCTGTCTCAAAGTTCCCGAAGGCACCCACATATCTCTATGTAGTTCTTTGGATGTCAAGAGTAGGTAAGGTTCTTCGTGTTGCATCGAATTAAACCACATGCTCCACCGCTTGTGCGGGCCCCCGTCAATTCATTTGAGTTTTAACCTTGCGGTCGTACTCCCCAGGCGGTCGATTTAACGCGTTAGCTCCGAAAGCCACAACTTATAGTCACAACCTTCAAATCGACATCGTTTACAGCATGGACTACCAGGGTATCTAATCCTGTTTGCTCCCCATGCTTTCGTACCTGAGTGTCAGTTTTCGCCCAGGGGGTCGCCTTCGCCACTGGTATTCCTCCAGATCTCTACGCATTTCACCGCTACACCTGGAATTCTACCCCCCTCTACGAAACTCTAGCCTATCAGTTTCAAATGCAGTTCCTAAGTTAAGCTCAGGGATTTCACATCTGACTTAATAAACCACCTACGTACTCTTTACGCCCAGTAATTCCGATTAACGCTTGCACCCTCCGTATTACCGCGGCTGCTGGCACGGAGTTAGCCGGTGCTTCTTCTATAGGTAACGTCAACTAATTTTGATATTAGCAAAACTAAATTCTTCCCTATTGAAAGTGCTTTACAACCCTAAGGCCTTCTTCACACACACGGTATAGCTGCATCAAGGTTTCCCCCATTGTGCAATATTCCCCACTGCTGCCTCCCGTAGGAGTCTGGACCGTATCTCAGTTCCAGTGTGGCTGGTCGTTCTCTCAAACCAACTAAGGATCGTCGCCTAGGTAAGCCATTACCTTACCTACTAGCTAATCCTGTCTGGGTTCATCCGACGGTGTAAGGCCAATTTTAACTACTTTCTTCCCATATTGATTGAAAAAAACAATCAAAAAAAGTCCCCTACTTTGGTCTCATCGACTTTATGCGGTATTAGCTGTCGTTTCCAACAGTTATCCCCCTCCTTCGGGTAGATCCCCAGATTTTACTCACCCGTTCGCCGCTTGCCAGACAAAACACACATCTTCATTTAAAAATGAAAATGCATACTTCCCGTTTGCCGCTCGACTTGCATGTGTTAAGCTTACCGCCAGCGTTCAATCTGAGCCATGATCAAACTCTTCAATTTTTAAAAATCAACACACCATTCCTCAATTCACTAACTACAGAACGGTAATTAAAAACCATTACTTTATTTTTAAAATCTTACTGAAACGCATGTGTTCAAGTGTCTACACAAACTCTTCTTCTTAAATTACCTATTCCAATTCTAATACAACCATTAAATATTACTACAAAACTTTTTTATTCATCTTCTTTCTATATTAAACTATACGAATCTCTAACTATTACATTAAATTTCATTTAATAATATAGAATATAAGTTAGTAACACACTTCAACAACACTGTCAACAACATTTTATATAAAATTGTTAATTTTTTTTCAAAACCTAAAATTAACAATTTATTACAAAATAATAAATTATTTTTTATTTAACTTATTCATCTATTCTATAGTAGAATATTTCTGAACAAAATTAACAACACAAATATTTTACTACACTAGTAATAATTAGTAGAAATTAACAGCTCAAAATACATACTAACACCTAATATACAGGAAATTACAATTATGTCATCGTTATTACCTATTCATCAAGCACTTATTAGTGTATTTAATAAATCTGAATTATTAAATTTTTCAAGAGCTCTATTTAAACAAGGAGTATGTTTAATATCTACAGAAGGTACTGCTCATATGTTATCAAATGCCGGAGTTACAACACATCCTGTATCTAACTATACTAAATTACCAGAACTTATGAATGGACGAGTTAAAACATTACATCACAAAATATCTGCTGGTATTCTAAATAGAAAAGGAATAGATGACACTATCATGCATAAATATAACATCAAACCTATTGATATGATCGTGGTAAACTTTTATCCATTGAATGAAATACTAAAAAAAAATAATAATTACGATTTAGATAAAATGTTAAATCATATTGATATTGGAGGACCTAATATGGTAAGAGCAGCTGTAAAAAATTATAAAAATAAAGTTGTGATAATAGACCATAACGATTACAACAATATTCTAAGCGAAATGGCTATATACAATGGCTCAATTAGCTTAAAAACCCGATTTATTTTAGCTAAAAAAGCATTTAGGTATATTACTCAATATGATTCAGCAATACTAGATTATTTTAATAACGATACACTACACAAATATCTCCACCAACCTGTTCTCAACAGCACTCATAAATATATTCATTATTCAAATAAATCCCCATTCCCTAATACTATGAATTGTATGAATTTAAAATTCATAAAAAAACAAAATATGAGATATGGAGAAAATCCACATCAACGCGCCGCGTTATATCAAGAAGCACAATATGCTCAACAAAAAATGATTGGTACTGTGATTACTTCAAAACAACTTCAAGGAAAACCATTATCCTATAATAATATTACAGACATAGATACCGCTTTAGAGTGCGTAAAACTATTTACTCAACCAACTTGCGTAATCGTCAAACACACAAATCCATGCGGTGTTGCAACAGCTCATACTATTAATGATGCTTATCATAAAGCTTATCAAGCTGATCCTATATCCGCATTCGGAGGAATTATTGCTTTTAATCAACCTTTGAAAGATGAAAAAACCGCTCAATCTATCATTAATCAACACTTTATAGAAGCAATTATCGCTCCAGATATTAATCAAAACTGCCTTCAAATTCTATCTAAAAAACAAAACATACGAGTACTAAAATCAGGTATGTGGCAAAATCCCAATACTTCATCACTTAATATTACAAATAATAACAATATAGATTTTAAAAAAATTTCAGGAGGATTATTAGTACAGGATTACAATCAAAATTGTATTAACGATTTACAAAATTTAGAAATAGTTACCACTACTCATCCCACTGATCAAGAAATGCAAGATTTATTATTTTGCTGGAAAATAGTGAAATTTGTTAAATCTAACGCCATAGTTTGTGGAAAAAATTATCAAACAACTGGGATCGGAACAGGTCAAATGAATAGAGTATTTGCTGTAAAGATAGCTACTGATTTACAACCAAGGCATTCTTCTATAAATGTAAAAGGGTCTGTTTTAGCTTCTGACGCATTTTTTCCATTCACAGATGGAATTCACGTAGCTGCCCAAATGGGAATCCGGGGTATTATACAACCAGGAGGATCTATTAAAGATAAAGAAATAATAAACACTGCCAACAATTATAAAATTGCTATGATTTTCACTCATGTCAGACATTTTAGACACTAAATATGTATTCATAATTTCAAATCTACCTTTTTTTACAATACAGCCTGATTTCAACTAAATCACTACTACATAAATGAAAAATACTCTGGTTCACTTAAGCTGATATTGAAATACTATAAATCTTCCATTTTAATCTAAAATAAATTATAATGTTTCATTTTTTTTTAACATCCCCCCAAATTAAAATTTTCCTCTACATTTCTGTATATACTTTATTTTTAATTTATTTCAATATTTTTAAAAATAAAAATAATCATCCTATTACACACAGACTAACTAAATTTAAGTTGTTGCATTCAATAATTCAGTCAGATTTGCTGATGCTTCATCTGCCGTTACTGAAATACTTTCAGGTTTAATTGTCTTTGTTATATTACCATCCTCAGTATATTTTTTAGTAACATAATTCTTTAAAATACGTTCTTGATGGTAAGAATATCCAGTTCCAGCTGGAATTAAACGCCCAACAATTACATTTTCTTTTAATCCTCTTAATTCATCTCTTTTCCCTGCCACAGAAGATTCTGTTAATACTCGAGTTGTTTCTTGAAAAGATGCAGCAGATATAAATGATTCTGTAGCTAAAGATGCCTTAGTAATCCCCAACAAAATACGTACAGAATCTACCTTTATCTTCCCCTCTCCTTCTAATCTTCTATTAGCAATTTTAATACGTGAATACTCTACTTGTTCTCCTGTTAAAAAATCTGAATTACCAGGATTAGTAACTATAGCCTTTCTCAACATTTGCCTGATAATTACTTCTATATGCTTATCGTTAATTCTTACTCCTTGTAACCGATAAACTTCTTGAACCTCATTCACAATATAACTTGTAACAGCATGTATACCTCTTAATCGTAAAATATCATGAGGAGATTCTGGCCCATCAGAAATTACATCCCCTCTATCAACATACTCTCCTTCAAAAACATTCAGATGACGCCATTTAGGAATCATTTCTTCATAAGCATCTCCATCTGCAGATGAAATCATTAACCGACGTTTTCCTTTCGTTTCCCTTCCAAAAGAAATTACTCCACTAACTTCTGCTAAAATAGCCGAATCCTTTGGCCGACGCGCTTCAAAAAGATCAGCAACTCGAGGCAATCCACCAGTAATATCTCTAGTTCCGCTAGTTTCATGCGGTAATCTAGCCAATACATCTCCAGATATAATTCTGGATCCATCAACTAACTGTACTACACTTCTTCCAGGTAAAAAATATTGCGCTGAAATATCTGTTCCTGTAATAAGAATATCATACCCATTAATATCCACTATTTTTATAGCAGGTCTTAAATCTTTAGCACTACTTACTCGTTCAGATGTATCTAACACTACAATAGAAGTCAAACCAGTAAGCTCATCAGTTTGATTAACAACACTTTGACCATCTAACATATCAATAAATTTAACAAATCCACTTACCTCTGCAATTACTGGCATAGTATGAGGATCCCAATAAGCTACTACTTCTCCGCTAATTACTAGCTCTCCATCTTGTTTTATTACCGTAGATCCATACGGAATCTTATAACTTTCTTTAGTTCTATCAAACTTATCTACAACATTTAATTCAGCATGCCTGGAAGTGATAATCAATTTACCTTGAGTATTTAAAACAAACTTAACATGCTTTAATCTAATAGTTCCTTTATGTTTAACTTGAATACTCGATTCCGATGCTACTCGAGAAGCCGCTCCACCAATGTGAAAGGTACGCATAGTCAGCTGAGTTCCTGGCTCTCCTATAGACTGAGCAGCTATAACCCCTATAGCTTCACCTTTATTAACTAATTGTCCTCTTGCTAAATCTCGACCATAACAACTTGCGCATACTCCAAAATCGGCATCACATGTCACAACAGACCGCACTTTCACTATATCAATAGAATGTTGATCTAGGACATCACACCAAAATTCATCTAATAAAGTATTTCGGGTAATTAAAACTTTATTATTATCATTCGATTCAAATACATTATCTAATAATACCCTACCTAAAACACGCTCTCTTAAAGATTCTTTTACATCCCCTCCCTCAATTATAGAACTCATAGTAATTCCAGAAAAAGTATTACAATCATCCTGAGTCACTACTAAATCTTGAGCAACATCTACCAACCGACGAGTTAAATAACCAGAATTTGCAGTTTTTAAAGCCGTATCAGCTAACCCTTTTCTCGCCCCATGTGTAGAAATGAAATACTGTAACACATTTAATCCTTCTCGAAAGTTCGCAGTAATAGGAGTTTCGATAATTGAACCATCCGGCTTAGCCATTAATCCCCTCATTCCCGCAAGCTGTCTAATTTGAGCTGCTGACCCTCTTGCTCCAGAATCAGCCATCATAAAAATATTATTAAAAGACGCTTGCGTTTCTTTTATCCCATCACTATTTATCACGGTTTCAGTTGCCAAATTATCCATCATAGCTTTAGACACTTGTTCATTAGCCGAAGCCCAAATATCAATCACTTTATTATACCGTTCCCCAGCAGTAACTAACCCTGTTTGAAATTGGTCTTGAATTTCTGACACTTCAGATTCTGCTGCTTCAACTATATCAACTTTCTTAACAGGGATAATCATATCATCAATTCCTACAGACGCTCCAGAACGAGCAGCATATAAAAATCCAGTATACATAATTTGATCAGCAAAAGTTACGGTTGATTTTAACCCTAAAACTCGATAGCAATGATTTAACAAAATAGATATAGATTTCTTCCCTAATACCTGGTTAACTAAAGAAAAAGGTAAACCTTTTGGAACTATCATCCAAAAAATAGATCGTCCTATGGTGCTATCAACCACACTTGTTTTACTTACCCAAATTCCATGTTCTTGTAAATCATATTCAGTAATACGAATTTTAATTTTAGCGTGTAATTCTGCTATTCCTAAACTATATAACCGTTCTGCCTCTTTTTCACTAGATAGCACCATTCCTTCTCCTTTAGCATTAATACGCTCTCTTGTCATGTAATACAAACCTAACACCACATCTTGAGATGGAACAATAATAGGTTCACCATTAGCCGGAGATAAAATATTATTAGTAGACATCATTAAAGCTCTAGCTTCTAATTGCGCCTCTAAGGTCAACGGCACATGTACTGCCATCTGATCTCCATCAAAATCTGCATTATAAGCTGCGCAAACTAATGGATGTAATTGAATAGCCTTTCCTTCTATTAAAATTGGTTCAAATGCTTGAATACCTAACCTATGTAATGTAGGAGCCCTGTTTAACATAATAGGATGCTCTCTAATTACATCTTCAAGAATATCCCATACTACCGATTCTTCTCTATCTACCATTTTTTTTGCAGATTTTATAGTACTAGCTAATCCTTTTGATTCCAATTGTCCATAAATAAACGGTTTAAATAATTCTAAAGCCATTTTTTTAGGTAATCCACATTGATGCAATTTTAAATATGGACCAACAGTAATCACTGATCTTCCAGAATAATCAACACGTTTACCTAATAAATTTTGACGAAAACGACCTTGCTTTCCTTTAATCATATCTGCCAAAGATTTTAAAGGCCGTTTATTTGCCCCAGTAATAGCTCTTCCTCTACGTCCATTATCTAACAAGGCATCAACTGCTTCCTGTAACATTCGTTTTTCATTACGCACTATAATTTCTGGAGCAGATAAATCTAATAAACGTTTTAATCGATTATTACGATTAATCACTCTTCGATATAAATCATTCAAATCAGAAGTAGCAAAACGTCCACCATCCAATGGAACTAATGGTCTCAAATCAGGAGGAAGAACTGGTAATACACTCAATACCATCCATTCTGGTTTGTTATCAGAATATAAAAATGACTCAATTAACTTTATCCGTTTAGATATTTTTTTTCTCTTAGTTTCTGAATTATTATCTGCTAATAATTCTCTTAAATATTCACATTCATTTTTTAAATTTATATTTTTTAATAAAATTTGAATTGCTTCCGCCCCCATTTTAGCCTCAAATTCATCACCAAATTCTTCTAAAGCATCCAAATATTCTTCTTCAGTTAAAACTTGACGACATTCAAGACTAGTCATTCCTCCTTCAACGACTACATATGATTCAAAATATAAAACACGTTCAATATCACGTAATGGCATATCTAATAATAAACCTATACGAGAAGGTAGTGATTTTAAAAACCAAATATGTGCAGTGGGTGATGCTAATTCTATATGACCCATACGTTCTCGACGAACTTTACTTTGAGTCACTTCTACTCCACATTTTTCACAAATCACTCCCCGATGTTTTAAACGTTTATATTTACCACACAAACATTCATAATCTTTAATAGGACCAAAAATACGAGCACAGAACAAACCATCCCGTTCAGGCTTAAAGGTTCTATAATTAATAGTTTCTGGTTTCTTCACCTCTCCAAATGACCACGATCTAATCATGTCTGGAGAAGCGAGTTCAATCTTAATCGCATTAAATTCTTCTATTTTATTGCTATTATGTATCTTATTGAAAAAACCAAATAAATCTTTCACAAACGATCCCTTATCTCGAAACCACCCCATCCTTACTGTATATATACTACAGTAAGATATATAATTTATTTAATATACAATAAATATATGATGCATATCAACATACATTTAGATCTATTCTTCCAACTCAATATTAATTGCCAAAGAACGAATCTCTTTCAACAAAACATTAAAAGATTCGGGCATTCCCGGTTCCATTGAATGATTACCATCTATAATATTTTTATACATTTTAGTTCTACCATTTACATCATCTGATTTTACTGTTAACATTTCCTGTAAGGTATATGAAGCCCCATAAGCTTCTAATGCCCAAACTTCCATCTCTCCAAAACGTTGGCCTCCAAATTGAGCTTTTCCTCCTAATGGCTGTTGAGTTACTAAACTATAAGACCCAGTAGAACGAGCATGCATTTTATCATCTACTAAATGATTTAATTTTAGCATATACATGTAACCTACAGTCACTTGTCTTTCAAATACTTCTCCAGTACATCCATCAAACAACGTAATCTGACCAGATTCTGGTAATCCAGATAATTTCAATAAATCTTTTATTTCTTGTTCTGTAGCGCCATCAAAAACTGGAGTAGCAATAGGCATACCTTTCTTCAAATTTTTGGCTAATTCCAGAATCTCTACATCTGAAAAATTATCAAGATTAACATTCTGCCTCAACCCTTTACCTAAATCATAAGCCTTTTGAATAAATTCTCTTAGTCGATAAACTTCTTTATGTTGTTGTAATAAATAATTAATTTTATCGCCTATACCTTTTGCTGCCATTCCTAAATGAGTTTCCAAAATTTGACCAATATTCATCCTAGATGGAACTCCAAGAGGATTTAATACTATATCAACCGGAACTCCGTATTCATCATACGGCATATCTTCTACAGGATTAATTTTAGAAATAACCCCTTTATTGCCATGACGCCCTGCCATTTTATCCCCAGGTTGTATATGACGCTTTACCGCTAAATATACTTTGACTACTTTTAATATCCCTGGAGCTAATTCATCTCCTTGAGTGACTTTTTGATACTGAGCCTCAATTTTTTTTTCAAACAAACTCTTCAAATCTAAATATTGATTATATAACTGAAACAATTGATTGCGATTTACTAAATCATTCAATTCCAATTTTAACCAAAACCTACGTTCCATTTTTAATAATCGTTCTTCCTCTACTTCACCGCTATTAAGTAATAACTCATAAACACGATCAAATAAAGCAGACTCAAATATCTTAAACTCTTCTTCTAAATCCTTTTTAACTTGATTCAATTTCATTGATTCAATTTGTAAAGCACGTTTATCTTTATTCACTCCATCTCTAGTAAATATCTGTACATCAATAACCGTACCACATACTCCATTAGGAACTCGTAAAGACGAATCTTTAACATCAGAAGCTTTTTCTCCAAAAATAGCACGTAGTAACTTTTCTTCTGGTGTTAATTGTGTTTCTCCTTTAGGAGTAATCTTGCCTACTAAAATTTCTCCCCCTATCACTTCTGCTCCTATATATACAATACCAGACTCATCCAATTTAGACAAAGCTGTTTCCCCCACATTAGGAATATCAGCTGTAATCTCCTCAGAGCCTAATTTCGTATCCCTAGATATACAAATTAATTCTTGAATATGTATACTGGTAAATCTGTCTTCTTGCACAACCCTCTCTGAAACTAACATAGAATCTTCAAAATTATATCCGTTCCAAGGCATGAAGGCTATACGCATATTCTGCCCTAATGATAATTCTCCTAAATCAGTAGATGGACCATCCGCTATCACATCTCCAATACTAACTCTTTCTCCTAAAGAAACACAAGGTCTTTGATTAATGCAAGTATTTTGATTAGACCTAATATATTTTGTTAAACTATAAATATCAATGCCTGATTCTTCAGAATTTAATTCACCTAAATTAACATGTATTATAATCCTAGATGAATCCACATATTTTACAACACCTCCACGATTAGCTACTACAGTGACTCCAGAATCTACCGCTACAGCACGTTCCATACCAGTGCCAACTAAAGGTTTCTCACTTCTAATCAAAGGAACAGCTTGACGTTGCATATTTGCTCCCATCAAAGCTCTATTTGCATCATCATGTTCAAGAAAAGGAATTAACGAAGCAGCAACTGACACTATTTGTTGCGTAGAAACATCCATATAATCGATTTGATCTTTTCTAAATAATCCTGATTCTCCTTTATTACGACAAATAATAAAATCATCAATAAATTGACCTTGAAAATTAAGATTAGTATTTGCTTGAGCAATAATAAAATCACCTTCTTCAATTGCAGATAAATAATGAATATTATTACCAACCACTCCATTATTTACTTTACGATAAGGAGTTTCTAAAAAACCATATTCATTAGCTCTAGCATACACAGATAAAGAATTAATCAAACCTATATTCGGTCCTTCTGGAGTTTCAATAGGACACACTCTTCCGTAATGGGTAGGATGCACATCACGTACTTCAAATCCAGCTCGTTCTCGAGTTAATCCTCCAGGACCTAATGCAGAAATACGTCGCTTATGTGTAATTTCAGATAATGGATTATTTTGATCCATAAATTGAGATAATTGACTAGAATTAAAAAATTCTCTAACTGCTGCAGAAATTGGCTTAGCATTAATTAAATCCTGAGGTGATAACATATGTACATCTCCTAAAGATAATCTTTCTTTTACTGCTCGTTCTACCCGTACTAACCCAATTCTAAATTGATTTTCTGCCATTTCTCCAACAGATCGTATTCTTCTATTTCCTAAATGATCAATATCATCCACGTCCCCTTTTCCATTTCTAATATCAATTAATTTTTTTATTACATCAACAATATCTTTCTTTGTTAAAACACCCAAACCTTCAATACTGTTACGTTGTAATGAACGATTAAACTTCATCCGACCAACATTAGACAAATCATAACGTTCTTCTGAAAAAAATAAACTAGAAAACAAATATTCAGCCGCATCTTTAGTAGGAGGCTCACCAGGACGCATAACTCGATAAATTTCTACTAATGCATCAAATCGAGTAATAGTAGTATCAATACGTAAAGTTTCAGAAATATAATTTCCACAATCTAAATCGTTGCTAAATAAAACTTCAATGAAATTAAACCCCGATTTTATTAAGTTGTTCAATATTTCATAAGAAATTTCTGTATTGGCAGACACTATTAATGCCCCAGTACTACTATTAATATAATCTTTTATAAGCACCTTACCTAATAAATACTCAACAGGAATCTCAATTTTTGAAATATTATCAAATTTTAATTTATTAATATGCTGAGTCGTAATACGACGTCCTTTGTCTACGTATACTGTATCATTTACTCTAACTTCAAACAATGCTGTTTCACCCCGCAACCTATCAGGTATTAAATGCATATACCATCTATTTCCAACAACTTCATATACTACTACATCAAAAAATATATTTAAAATCTGATCATTAGTATAACTTAATGCTTTTAAAAGCACCGTCACTGGTAATTTACGTCTACGATCAATTCTAACAAATAAATTATCTTTTAAATCAAACTCAAAATCTAACCAAGATCCTCTATACGGAATAATACGAGCAGTATATAATACCTTTCCAGATGAATGAGTTTTACCTTTGTCACTATCAAAAAATACACCTGGGCTTCTATGTAATTGAGATACAACAACGCGCTCGATTCCATTAATAATAAAAGTACCATTATTAGTCATTAATGGGATTTCTCCCATATACACTTCTTGTTCCTGAATTTTTTTTGCTATGACGTTACACGACCCTGATCCATCTTTTTCATAAACAACTAAACATAACTGCACTCGCAATGAAGCAGAAAAAGTAACTCCACGAGCTTGACATTCTTTTACATCAAATACAGGTTCGCCCAATGTATAATCAATGTACTGTAATTCAGAATTACCATTATAACTCTTAATAGGAAAAACAGACTTAAATGCAGCATCTAATCCATACTGACCATTTAAATCTTTATTAATAAATTTTTCAAAAGAATCTAATTGAATAGAAAGTAGATATGGAATATCTAAAACTTTAGGTCTTTTTCCAAAATCTTTACGAACCCTTTTTTTTTCGGTATAAGAATACACCATATGTTCCTCAATTAATAAAAGTTACTACTATTACAATTACTTATAAAAATTAAAATACAAAATTAATTTAAATTAAAATACAACAATCTTTTTTTACATAACAAAAAACATAAATTAATTTTTTATTCTTATGTAAAATTAATTAAATTTTAATTATAAGTAACCTGTTTTATTTAAAACATTAAATACCTCAAAACAAATATACAATCACTTAATTTCAATTTTTGCACCAATTTCCTCTAACTGTTTCTTTAAATCTTCTGCATCAGTTTTACTCATTGATTCTTTTAATGTTACTGGTGCAGATTCTACTAATTCTTTAGATTCTTTCAAACCCAATCCAGTAATACTACGTACCATTTTAATAACAGGAATTTTATTATTTCCAACAACACTTAAAATCACAGTAAACTCAGTTTGTTCTGGCTCTGTTGGTTGTGATGATTCCGTTATTTTAGTTTCATTATTAGTTATGAATGGACCAGAAACAACCCCAAATTTCTTTTCTATCATAGAAACTAACTGCATTATATCCATAACAGACATTTCTGAAATACCATCTAAAATTTCTTCTTTTTTAAGAGACATAAATATTCCTAATATAAAAATACAAAATAAAAATAAAAAAAACATAGTAAATAAGTATTATTTATCATATTTACATATGATTAATACTGATATTTAATTATGACTTTAATTTTTTTTGACTAGATAATCTTTTTAAGATATTAATCAAATTTCCTATACTAATTCTTCTTAAAATTAATATTAATCGTAATAAAGAATCTTTATGATCAGGTAAATTAGATAATAAATCAATCTGCTCTGAACCTATAAAATTACCTTCAAAAGCCGCTCCTGCTATTTTAAAACATTCCCTCTCTTTAAAAAATTTTACTAAAATATGACCAGCATCTCTTGGATGTTTAGTAGAAAAAGCCACAACATTACTCCCCACAAAAACCTTAGATAAACATTCAAAAGATGTATCGACAACAGCTTTCTTTAATAAGGAATTAGGAACAACTTTTATATACACCCCTAAATCCCGAGATTCTTTTCTTAATTCATTCATAATACAGGCCGTTACTCCATGAAGAGATGCCACTACCACAGACAAAGCAGATTTAAAATTTTCTTTAATTCTATATACAATTTCCTCTTTTTTTTTCATACTTAAAACCATGTATTATACCTATTTTCAATTATTAAAAATTTCCCTTCTTTTACTCATCTTGATCAAAAAATACCTATACTATTACTAAATAATTCATTATGCACTATACAATGTGTTATATTTACCTTACTTATCCTATCATGCTAATACCTAATTTTTTATTTTTTCTACTCAAAATTAAACTAACAACTACCTTATTTACTACATATATGCTAAATTAAGTGTATTGTACAACTTATTATTCATTTTATCACCTATAAATAAAAAATCATTTACTTATAAACAAACAACTCAACCAGCCAAATAATACAAAATACAGAAAACAATTATCACAATTGTACAAAACTAATATATCACCATACTAAAACTATTTTTATCTAAAATTACTGATTTACCCATAGTAGTAGAAATAGATATTTTTTTGATATATGTTCCCTTAAATTGAACTGGCTTAACTTGTTGTATAGAAGCAATTAAGGTTTCTAAATTTTCTTTAAGATCTATAATACTAAAATCAATTTTTCCAAAAATTGCATGAACAATACCATTTTTATCATTTTTATACCGAACTTGCCCTAATTTAACATTCTTTATAGATTCCTGAATATCTGAAGATATAGTGCCCATTTTAGGATTAGGCATTAACCCCCTAGGCCCTAAAATTGATCCTAATTTACTAACTATATGCATCACATCAGGAGAAGCAAGAACTACATCAAAACCTACACACCCATCTGCTTTAATTTTATCATATAAATCTTCTAATCCTACTAATTCTGCCCCTGCATCTTTTGCTAACTTAATCTTATCTTTTCCCTGAGTAAAAACAGCAACCCTTACACTTTTTCCGATTCCATGTGGCAATATAACATTACTACGTATACTTTGATCAGATTTACGCGCATCAATACCTAAATTAATTGCGGCTTCTACACTTTCTATAAACTTAGCTTTTACAGTATTTTTTAACAATTTCAGTCCATCTACAATACTATACTGCACTCTCGTCCCATTACGACGAGATAAAGTTCTTTTAATTCCATCTCCTATTTGTTTCATAAATTCTCTTCCACTACTTCTAATCCCATAGATCTAGCTGTTCCTATAATAGATTTAGATACTGCTTCTAAATCTACCCCAGTCATATCAACAAATTTAATTTTAGCAATATCATTTATTTGAGCACGTGATATTTTTCCAGGATTTAAAATCTTAGCATTTCCCGAACTTGATTGCATACCAACAGCTCGTTTTAATAAAAAAGCTGTTGGAGGGGTCTTTACAATAAATGAAAAAGAACGATCTGAATATACAGTAACAACTACAGGAACAATTAAATCAGTCTCCAATTTAATTGTCTTGGCATTAAATTCCTTGCAAAATTGAATAATATTTACTCCTTGTTGGCCTAATGCTGGACCAATAGGAGGACTGGGATTTGCTGAACCAGCAAAAATCTGCAATTTAATAAATGCTTGTACTTTCTTTGAAATCATAACAATATACTACTTACCTAAATCTAACAATCTTTTTTTATAATTATCAAAACTCATCTTTAGAAAACAGAACAAAACCCTGTATTTATTCAGTTATAAATAAATTCATAATTTTTATATTCAAAACAAATCAAGATTTTTCCACTTGAGAAAAATCTAAATCTACAGGAGTAGCACGACCAAAAATAGAAACCGACACTTTTAATCTATTTTTTTCATAATCTACTTCTTCTACTACTGCATTAAAATCTGAAAAAGGCCCATCACTAACACGAATTAACTCTCCAGGTTCAAATAAGGTTTTAGGTCTAGGCTTATCTCCTATTTGTTGCAACCTATATATAATATTATCAATCTCTTTATCACCAATAGGAGCTGGTTTATCACAAGTCCCCCCTACAAACCCCATAACCTTTGGAATACTCCTAACTAAATGCCAACTAGCATCATTCATAACCATTTGAACAAGAACATACCCCGGAAAAAATTTCCGTTCACTTTTTCTCCTTTGTCCAGCTCTCATTTCAACCACTTCCTCTGTAGGAACCATTATATCCCCAAACATAGAACCCATATTCTTTAATTTAATATATTCATTTAACGAATGAACAACTCTATTTTCAAATCCAGAAAAAGCCTGAACAACATACCAACGTTTCTTTACACTATCCATTACATTATGCATTATAACCTCAATCCAAATGATATCACATGTAATAAAACAGTATCTAACCCCCACAATACTAAAGATACAATTACAGTGACTACAACAACAATTAAAGTAGTATTTAAACTATCCTGATAAGTCGGCCAAACCACTTTCCGTAATTCAATACTAGACTCTTTTAAAAATATAATTAACAACTTCCCTATCTTTGTGATTAAAAAAATACCAATTGCCACCGCTAAACAAAAAAATACCATCATTTTTTTTATGTAAAAATTGTAATCATAAAAAAAATAACTTGCAATACAAGATAAACACAATAAAGAAACAATCCCAATCCATTTAATTATTTCTATAAATTCTATTTTTTTCTTTAATCCCTGAATATTCATTTTTATTGCTATACTCAATTTAATCAAATATCTATCCAAAAACTAGCTTACTATAGACTTACTGTACATCAAAATATTTCAACAAACATACACATAAATAAATAAAAACCTTCCATCTCTCCACACAAAATTAAGCCATCACTTTAGATACTATTCCTGCTCCTACAGTACGACCTCCCTCTCTAATTGCAAAACGCAATCCATCACCCATAGCTATAGGAACAATCAAATTTACAACCATCTTTACACTATCACCAGGCATAACCATTTCAACTTCCTTAGGCAATTCAATAGTTCCAGTCACATCAGTAGTACGAAAATAAAATTGAGGCCTATATCCTTTAAAAAAAGGAGTATGCCTTCCCCCTTCATCTTTGTTTAAAATATACACTTCCGATTCAAAATGAGAATGAGGTTTTATACAACCAGGTTTAGATAATACCTGCCCCCTTTCTACTTCGTCTCGTTTAGTTCCACGTAAAAGAACCCCTACATTTTCCCCTGCTCGACCCTCATCTAACAACTTTCTAAACATTTCTATTCCAGTGCACGTAGTTTTCACGGTATCTCTGATTCCTACTATTTCTACCTCTTCTCCCACCTTAATAATTCCACTTTCAACACGACCAGTTACCACTGTTCCCCTTCCAGAAATTGAGAAAACATCCTCTATTGGTAATAAAAATGGTTTATCTATTAATCTCTTAGGTTCAGGAATATAACTATCAAGAGCATTAGCTAAATCTAATATTTTCTTAGTCCATACCTCTTCACCTTCTAATGCTTTTAAAGCTGATCCTTGAATAATTGATGCATTATCCCCAGGAAAATCATACCTAGACAATAATTCTCTAACCTCCATCTCAACCAATTCTAACAATTCTATATCATCTACCATATCACACTTATTTAAAAATACCACAATATGTGGTACCCCTACTTGACGGGCTAATAATATGTGTTCACGAGTTTGAGGCATAGGGCCATCAGTAGCAGCCACAACCAAAATAGCTCCATCCATTTGTGCTGCTCCAGTAATCATATTTTTTACATAATCCGCATGACCAGGACAATCAACATGAGCGTAATGTCGAAGTCCAGTATCATATTCAACATGAGACGTATTAATAGTAATACCCCTAGCCTTTTCTTCAGGAGCATTATCTATTTGATCAAAAGCTCTAGCACACCCTCCATATTTTTTTGCTAAAACAGTTGTTATAGCTGCAGTTAAAGTAGTTTTACCATGATCAACATGGCCAATTGTACCTACATTAATATGAGGTTTGATACGTTGAAATTTTTCTTTGGACACCTCTACACTCCTTAATCTCTATTTATTTATACAATACCCATCTTACCAAAAATATTATATCTACATAACTAATTCACTAATTAATTTAAATATATAATATAATCCTCACTATCTAATTCTACGAGTTTCTATAATTGATTGAGCTACATTATAAGGTACCTCATTATATTTAAAAAACTCCATAGAATGAGAAGCACGTCCTTGCGTTTTAGAACGTAACGTAGTAGCATACCCAAACATTTCAGATAATGGAACATGAGCGCATATGATCCTACCTATAACAGTAACACTCTCTAAATTAATTATCATCCCTCTTCGACGATTTAAATCAGAAATAACGTCCCCTACATAATCCTCTGGGGTCTCAATTTCTACCTTCATAATAGGTTCTAACAAAACAGGATTAGCCTTCATAAACCCCTCTTTAAAAGCCATAGATCCTGCTATTTTAAATGCTATTTCTGAAGAGTCAACTTCGTGATAAGATCCGTCAAAAACAGTCACACAAACTCCTACAATAGGGTAACCCGCTAAAACACCATTACTTATTTGTTCCTGCACACCCTTATCTATAGCCGGTATAAATTCTTTAGGAATAACCCCCCCTACAATTTCACTAGAAAATTTATAAATAGCGTCTCCTCCTCCTATTATATTAGGATTAATAGGTTCTATACGTAACCACACATGGCCAAACTGACCTCTACCCCCGGATTGACGAATAAACTTTCCTTCTTGCTGTATTGCAGCACGAATTGTTTCTCTATAAGCAACCTGAGGCCTTCCTACATGAGCCTCTATATTAAATTCTCTTTTCATTCGTTCTACTAAAATTTCTAAATGTAACTCACCCATACCTGCAATAATAGTTTGTCCTGAATCCTGATCTATCCATACTCGAAACGATGGATCCTCTTGGGATAAACGATTCAAAGCTGTCCCCATCTTTTCCTGATCTAATTTAGTTTTAGCTTCAACCATTACAGAGATTACAGGTTCTGGAAACTCCATACGTTCCAAAATAATAGGATTATTTACATCACATAATGTATCTCCGGTAGACACATCTTTTAATCCAATAGCTGCAGCTATATCTCCTGCATATACAACTCTAATTTCTTCTCTTTTGTTTGCATGCATTTGAACAATTCTTCCAAACCTTTCTCTTTTATCCTTAACTGAATTAAAAATATTATCTCCAGAATTAACTATTCCTGAATAAACACGGAAAAAAGTTAAATTACCCACAAATGGGTCATTAGATACTTTAAATGCTAATGCTGAAAACGGTTCATCATCTCTAGAATAACGTTCTACTACAGTAGAACCATCTTTTAAAACCCCCTTTACTGATCTTATATCAGTGGGAGATGGTAAATACTCTACCACAGCATCCAACATCGATTGCACACCTTTATTCTTAAAAGCAGAACCACAAGTGACTAACAACACTTCATTTTTTAACACTCTCCTTCGCAATGCTACTTTTATTTCACTTTCAGTTATTGTGCCACAACCAGATAAATACTTATCTAATAACTCTTCTGACTCTTCAACAGCAGATTCTATCAAATTCTTACGCCAAACATTTGTTAGTTCAAACAAATGTTTAGGAACATCTTCATAAACAAAAGTAACTCCTTGATCAGTATCATTCCATTTAATTGATTTCATCTTTATTAAATCAATAATCCCAGTAAATTGATCTTCTGCTCCTAAAGCTAATTGTATAGGAACAGGATTAGCGCACAATTTAGTTCGTAATTCCGATACTACACGTAAATAATCAGCACCCATACGATCCATTTTATTTATAAACGCTATTCTAGGTACTTTATACTTATTAGCTTGACGCCATACAGTTTCTGATTGAGGCTGAACTCCTCCAACAGCACAATACACCATCACAACACCATCTAAAACACGCATTGATCGTTCTACTTCAACAGTAAAATCAACATGCCCAGGAGTATCGATAATATTAATTCTATGTAAAGGAAATTCGTTTGACATTCCAGACCAAAAACATGTAGTAGCTGCTGAAGTAATAGTAATTCCACGTTCTTGTTCTTGTTCCATCCAATCCATAGTAGCAGATCCAGTGTGAACTTCTCCAATCTTATGATTGACACCAGTATAAAATAAAATCCTCTCAGTAGTAGTGGTTTTTCCAGCATCAATATGAGCACTAATACCAATATTACGATAATACTCAATTGGAGTTATTCGATTATTCATTCTATCCTCAAAAATATATCTTATCTCAAATACTAACTGACATCACACTAAAATAATACATCCTTCAGCATATCAAAACCAAAATACTATCACAATAAAAAAAATACAACACATACTCAAAAAACTTCTCTTATACGGTATATAATAAGTATACTACTGCAAATTACCATCGATAATGTGCAAATGCTTTATTAGATTCAGCTATACGATGCACCTCTTCTCGTTTTTTTACTGCATTTCCCTTACCCTCTGAAGCATCTAATAATTCGTTCGCTAAACGAATTTCCATAGATTTGTCTTGTCTTTTTCTAGCCGATTCAATAATCCATCTCATTGCTAAAGTATTTCTACGCACTAGCCTCACTTCTACTGGAACTTGATATGTTGATCCTCCTACCCGTCTTGATTTCACCTCTACCACAGGACGAACATTATCTAAAGCTCTCTCAAATGATTCAATACAATCCTTACCTGATCTATGTTTTACAATATCCAAAGCGGAATATACTATAAATTCAGCTACAGACTTCTTGCCATTCAACATCAAGATATTAATAAACTTTGCTAAAAGACTTGATTGAAATTTTGAGTCAGTTAAAATCATCCGTTTTTTAGCAATACGACGACGAGACATAAAATACCATTCCTATAATATTAACACAGTACCAACTCTATTTAATTAACCCTTTGACAAACGACATCCCCCTAACAATAAAATAAACAAAAATAAAACGTATATTCTCTTCTTATTGCATTATTATTTCGGCTTTTTTGTTCCATACTTGGATCTGCCTTTTTTCCTATCTTTAACCCCAGCACAGTCTAAAGCACCTCTAATAACATGATACCGTACCCCTGGCAAATCCTTAACTCGACCTCCTCTAATTAAAATAGAAGCATGTTCTTGCAAATTATGACCTTCTCCTCCTATATAACAAGTTACCTCTAATCCATTGGGCAACCTCGCTCTACATACCTTTCTAAGAGCTGAATTTGGTTTTTTTGGAGTCGTAGTATATACACGAACACAAACCCCCCTTCTTTGAGGACACCCCCCCAAAGCAGGAACATTGCTTTTTGATATTCTAATAGAACGTGCACTACGAACGAGTTGATTTATAGTAACCATCTATCATTTCTACACATATCTTATTCATAAAACCCTAATATTAATTAGCACTATTACTATGTTTGCAGTATACCTAACTAAATGTGCCCTCTCACTATTTTAAATCATATTCACACCTCATCGACTCCATTTTAATTTAGTCCTAGATTACTATAAAGTCAAGAAAAATTAATATACAATTCTATATATCAATAAATTCTCATAGACCTCACCTGTGAATATTTATTCAAATATTTAAATGATAAATATATATTATTTATACATCTAAATAATTTTTACAAAATCAAGTTTTATTTTACACTCTTACTAACACAAATAATCTTCTTATAAATAAAATTCCCAATACTTTACACTTCCCCAAATTATTAAATAAATTCAAAATATAAATAAAACATATAGTACACATCTATCTATAAAAATAAAAATTTACATTAAAATTAACAAATAATACCAGTTAAAACAATCGAAATAATTGATACAAATAAAATGAACTTAATGAACAATGGTTTCATCTATTTTCCTCTTTATCATCTTTATCAAAAAATAACAAACTATATCAAAAATTCTAAATATACTTTTACAGACTAAAATACTTACTTACCATTAAATACATCATTAATTATTTAAATACAAAATATTAATATTTTTGTATACTCCCCTATACAACAAAATAACCATTCCTTACCTCTACCTATGTAGATTAATAATGTATCATTATTAATCTACAACATCCAACACATCAGAAAAATTCCAACATTTATATACTAAATATATAATATTATATTAATAAAATATATATAATCTTACTTATTTTAATAAAGCATAAAATTAAATAACATCTCATACCCTTGTTCAGTTAATACACTCTCAGGATGAAATTGAACTCCTTCTATCAACAAACTACGATGCCGAATCCCCATTATTTCCCTACCTTGACTACTACTACATGTACTCCAAGCCGTTATCTCTAAACTTACAGGAACACTATTTAAATCAACTACTAAAGAATGATACCTAATCACACGCAAAGATTGCATCAATCCACAAAACACTCCTTTATTATTATGTGAAATAATAGAAGATTTTCCGTGCATTATCGATTGAGCACATTTTAACTTGGCACCAAAAAATTGAGCAATAACTTGATGTCCTAAACAAACTCCAAAAATTGGAATTCTATTACAAAAATAACTGAGGGCTTGTAAAGAAATACCTGAATTGCCTGGAGTACCTGGTCCAGGAGAAATCACCAACCGATCCGGAGTTAAATGATCTAAATCCAAAACACTAATACTGTCATGTCTGCGAACTTCTACCATTCCACCCATTTCTCTAAAATATTGATATAAATTCCAAGTAAAAGAATCATAATTATCTATTATTAAAATCTTATTCATCAAATACTTACTCTATAAATCAATTAACTTCTTTAAACTACATTATTTCGATTATTCCTACCACATCCATGATTATGTATCTATATTATTCTTACACAACATTAAAAACATTAATAATGCATATAATGCCGATTTTCATATACTTACTTATATTAAGTATACATGCAATCAATAACTATAGATCATACATGCACAATACATCACATCATAAACCTATTAATTGATATACCTTCTTTAAAGTTAAATTAGCTTTTTGACGTGCTTTTTTTGCTCCTACGCACAATATATTATTTAACTTATTTTCATTAGAGCGTTCATTAAAATAACGATTTTGTATTTGTTTAAGTACTGTAGATAATGATTGAATTAAATTGCTTTTTAAACAAGAATACGTTTTATTTTTAAAAATCAACTCTAAATTACTTATAGATTCTCCTCCTATTCCTGATAGAATAGCCAATAAATTAGAAACCCCTGGTTTTTCTACAGGATCATAGTAAATTGCTGGAGGTTGATCAGAATCAGTAATAGCACGTTTAACTTTTTTAGATATAAGAGTCGCATCATCTAACAAAGAAATATAATTATTAGAATCTTGATCTGATTTAGACATTTTCTTTAATGGATTTAATAAAGACATAATACGAGATCCAAAATCTGGTACTAATATCTTAGGAATAGTAAAAACCGTTCCAAATTTATTATTAAACCTGCGAGCAATATTGCAAGTAAATTCCAAATGTTGTTTCTGATCATCGCCAACAGGCACAAAATTAGTTTGATATAATAAAATATCAGCAGCCATCAAAATTGGATAATTAAATAACCCAACATTCACACTATCTTGTTTGAATTTAGATTTCTCTTTGAATTGAGTCATACGACTTAATTCTCCATAATATGCACAACAATTCAATAACCAATTCAATTGAGTATGCTCAGGAACATGAGATTGCATGAATATTGTACTAACATTAGGATCTACACCACATGCTAAATATAATGCCAATGTATCTAAAGACATTTTACGAAAAGCATAAACATTAGAGCTGCTTACCGTTGAAATTAAATGTAAATCAGCAATACAATACATACATTCATAATATTTTTGCATTACAATCCAATGACGTATGGCTCCAATATAATTACCTATTGTAAGTTTACCTGATGGTTGTGTGCCACTAAAAACAAGCAATTTATCCATATAAAACAAACCTAACAAAATATAATATTCTAATTATGTTGAAATAATGTTAATCATCATTAACATATAATTCTAAAATTTATCAACATAAAAACTTCTATTCCTTCTTTTAAGCTTATTAACTCAAAACTTACTAATCTCTATATACGTATATATACTTCTACCTAAATTATTTTAGGTGATATACAAAATTTAATAAACATAAACTAACTCATCAATCAATTTTCTTCGATAATTTAAGCAAGATATTAATATATAAATAAATCAAAAATACTAATGCTTATTAATATTGTGGTAACATCGATCGAAATCTACATATAACATCATGATAATTTGTAGAATTAAAAATTGCAGACCCTATAATAAAAATATTAGCTCCAGATTCACGAACTGCATTAAAATTCCCAAAATTAATACCTCCATCAACTGCTAAACTAATAGTATCATCAATAGCATTTATTAATTTTCTCGTCTGACGTATTTTATTTAAAGTTTCAGGTAAAAATACTTGCCCCCCAAATCCTGGATTCACTGACATCAATGTGATTACATCAACCTTATTAATCACGTATTTTAAACACTCAAGAGTTGTGCCAGGATTCAATACTAACCCCACACCACATCCATGTTTTCTAATTAACTGTATCGATCGGTCAATATTCTCTGTCGCTTCTGGATGAAAACTAATACAATGTGCTCCAGCATCAACAAAATCTGATATCAATCCATCTATAGGTTTTATCATTAAATGTACATCAACAGGAACAGTAACACCATAATTCCGTAATGATTTTAACACCATAGGACCAATGCTTAAATTAGGAACATAATGATTATCCATCACATCAAAATGCAACATATCTGCTCCTGCAGATATGACACACAACACCTCCTCCCCTAATTTCGCAAAATCTGCAGACAATATAGACGGAGCTATTAAAAACTTATTCATCATCTATTTTTGTTTATTAAAAATTATTCATACTCATTTTAAAGTGTATCACATTATATAACAACAAAGTTACACGATTTGCAATCAAATAATAATAATCGACATAACAACTATACCTATTACTTAATAGGACAACTAAATATGTTGCACAAACACGTAACCACAATACATTTTATTTAACTACACCCATGCCATTATTTATTTACAATACATATTACACTACCCAATAATTTCATTATAAATGAAAATCAAAATCTAAACATATAAAAACATTATTCATCTATTTAATTAAATTATATTCAATAGAATTTAATATTACATTTTGATCAATATTCAAAAATACTCTTGCTCTACCTATCGATACAGGTAAAACTAAATTAATTTTTCCTAATCTTGATTTCTTATCTCGAGCCATATACCTAAGATAATCTTTCGACTGCATTTCTTGAGGACCATGAACAGGAAGATGAGCTCGCTCTAATAATAATTTAATTCGCATAGCATCTCGCGTACTCAAAAACTTTTGTAAATGTAATGCAGCATTTACTGCCATTACAATTCCAACCGATATTGCCTCACCATGAGACCATCCAGTATAACTAAAATAAGACTCTATAGCATGACCATAAGTATGACCAAGATTTAATAAACTTCTTTTCCCTATTTGAATTTCACGTTCATCTAACGATACTATAGATGCTTTTAATTTACAACAACGATAAACACAATACATCAAAGACTGAGGATGAAACTTTAACAAATCATCTAAATTATTCTCCAGCCAATTAAAAAAACTCGCATCAAAGGCAACAGCATACTTAATTACCTCTGCTAATCCAGCAGAAAATTCTTTCATACTCAAAGTAAATAAACAATCCAAATCAATAATTACTTCAACAGGCTGATAAAAAGCTCCAATCATATTTTTACCAAGAACATGATTAATACCAGTTTTTCCTCCAACAGACGCATCTACTTGAGCTAATAAAGTTGTTGGAACTTGAATCAAACGTATTCCCCGATGATATGTTGCTGCTGCAAATCCAGTTAAATCTCCAATAACACCTCCTCCTAATGCAATAAGTACTATATTTCGATCATAATTTTTATTTAATAATTTAGTAAAAATTTGATCTAATACAGACAAAGACTTACTTTGTTCTCCTACCGGCAAAACTAATCGGTCAGTGATCACACCAAATGAATTTAATGTATTACATATTCTCTTTAAATAAAGAGGGGCAACTTGAATATCTGTAATCAGTACTGCTACATCTCCTTTTTTCAATTTCCAACGAAACTTAGTATCTTTTAATATACCATGGGCTATATAAACAAAATAACTCCTTTCTTGTAATTCAATAAAAATTCTTTTCATCATAAATAAACTATTCAAAAATCACTAAATATACCAATTACATCACTTACACACACTACAAAATATTTTGTTTTTTACACAAAACAAGGATCTTATTTACTACAAATCTAACATTTTGTTCATCAGTTGATACAGTTATATTTGCAATCTCCTCGTACAATGGATTACGTGCTTTAGCTAATAACTCTAATGTCTCTCTAATACTGTCATCATTAGTAGAGAAACCATCATTCAACGATTGCAATAATAACGGTCGTCTTTTATCACGCTTAGTTCTTATTAATTGCTTATCAATAGTTGTTTTTAAATACACTACCAATCCTCTACTAGAAAGATTCTTTCTAGTTATACTAGATAACACTGAACCTCCACCTGTAGCTAACACAATTCCCGTTTTCTTTGTTAATTCATTAATAATCTTCTCTTCACGATCACGAAATCCAGATTCGCCTTCTACATCAAATACCCAACTAATATTTGCTCCTGTACGAATCTCAATTTCCTGATCAGAATCAAAAAATAATAAACTTAATTGTTTGGCTAATTGCCGACCTACAGTACTCTTTCCAGCACCCATAGGACCAATTAAAAAAATATTTCGTCTCTCTACTAACATAGTATTCTTTATATATAAAACATTTTATACTAATATTTTTATTCTCAACATAACATATGCTAACGAATATTTATGAAATTCTCTCGTCTATCAAGAAATCACATTGATTATGACATACGATAAAAAATATGATATATTTAAAAATAAATAAAAACCCACCACATTTATAACAACTTTCTTATATATATTCGCCACATTGTAATATAAATCTTCTATTAAGTACAATTACAAAACCTCATTTTACACTTAGACTAAACCATCAATAATTCGAATTTGTATTTATAAGCTATCTAAGAATAAAATTATGTGTTTTTACTCTAATATTAGTAAATGCTATTTAATCAATTATCACTCATTCTATATAACTTATTATGCACATATTTTATTAACGATTTATATTAAATTTTTTGAAAATAATACAAATGTAATTAAACAACTTTAATTTCATCTTTAATCACATTTACTTATAATTATCTAAATTACTAACTACATAATATTAGAATGCATATCATAAAAATCAATCCATATCACACTAATTTCAATATAATTATCTATCAAATATCATTTGACTTACTCATTTATCTTAAAGTGAATAAATAATTCATTTATCAAAATAACAATTTACTTGACTATGAATTAATTGTTATATTTCTCAAATATCTCTACATCATTATTTAAATTCAAACAATATTTTTATTAAACTTAACAACTCATTTCTTATACTTATATATATTATATGCAAATACACATTAATTATATTTACTTCATATATAAACATATAATGGTATATTTATTTTTTTAAATATCATAATTTTCAATTATGGATATTTATTTTGATTTATAAATATGTATAATAACAATGTTCGTCAGTACAAACGCATATTTCTAAATATTTTATTTCTTCAAAAAAATATTATTGTGACGTATAAATTATTCAATAAAATGAGACATGACACAAATGTTATATATTACTAAAGCGGCCCAACAATATCTTGCCGAACTTTTAAAAAAACAAAACACAAATACTCACATACGACTTTCTGTAACAAACCCAGGAACATTACATGCTCAATGTAATCTCCATTATTATACCCCAAAACAAAACGATTCCTATAATTATTTGAAAATTCAATTTAATCAATTTGCTATATACTTAGAAAAAATAATAGCACCTTTCATTCAAAACACCCAAATAGATATTATTACTGATGATTTAAGAACACAAATTACTATTCAATCCCCTAATCTTACAAACTCTATCGATAATCCTTCTGACAATATAAATAAAAAAATAACAAATAATTCTTCATTAACAGATCGAATAAAATATGTAATAACACAACAAATCAATCCACAATTAGCAATGCATGGTGGAAGTGTATCTTTAATTAAAGTCAATACGGATGGCATGGCAATTCTTCAATTTCATGGCGGTTGTAACGGATGTTCCATGGCCTTGTACACCATCAAAGAAGGCATCGAAAAAACCTTAAAAAAATTTTTTCCAGAATTAAAAGGGGTAATTGATTCCACTTCCCATCAAAGAGGGAAACATTCCTTTTATTAAAAATTTATATATACAAATCCCATTATAAAAAATTTAACATTTCTTATATATGATTATAACTTAATATCCCGTAGAACTATAGTTCTCATCTTTTTAAAAAGAAGAATCTAAATTAATTTTCAATTATTTATTTCAATAATAATTACAACACTAATAATACAACATAGATCATAATAATCGATTTAAAATCCTACGTATAGGTTCTGCAGCTCCCCAAAGTAATTGATCTCCTACAGTAAAAGCAGAAATAAATTCATCTCCTATATTCATTTTACGTAACCGACCAATCGCAATCCTCAGAGTACCAGATACCGATAACGGAGTTAACTGACCTAACGATATATCAGCTTGATTCGAAACAACTTTAACCCAATTATTATGAGATTCGATTAAATTTTCTATTTCTGTTAAACATAAGTTCTTTTTTAATTTAATCATTAATGATTGACTATGACAACGCAATGAACATACTCGAACACATAAACTATCTATAAGAATTAACTTCGATGTATTAAGAATCTTATTAGTCTCTAATTGACCTTTCCATTCTTCACGAGATTGCCCCTTATATTCAACACATTCTTCTCCAATCCATGGAAGAACGTTTCCAATTAATGGTTTCTTAAAACAATCTGTCGAAATAGTATTCGTTTTACTAAATTCGGTAATCACTCGTTCAATCTCTAAAATAGGTATATTTGAATCATCTAATAAGTCAGAAATTGTATTATATACCTGCCCTATTTGTACTAACAACTCTTTTATAGCTTTAGCTCCATAACCAGAAGCTGCTTGATAAGTAGATACAAAAATCCATTCAATCAAATTCTGATTAAACAAACCACCCAATGCCATTAACATTAAACTAACAGTACAATTCCCTCCAACAAACGTTTTAACACCATTATTTATACCTCTTTCTATTACTAATTTATTAACAGGATCAAGCACAATTACAGCATCTTGATGCATTCGTAAATAAGAAGCAGTATCAATCCAATATCCAGTCCACCCACTAGCTCTCAATCTTGGATATATAAATTTAGTGTATGTACTTCCTTGACATGTAACAAGTATATCTAATGATTTTAAATATTCTATATCCCACGCATTTTGTAAAATTAAATTTTGATGATCTTGAATTACAACAGGCGCTTTCTCTCCTGCTTGAGATGTAGAAAAAAAAACTGCATTAAAATGATTAAAATCAGATTCTTCCTTCATACGATTCATTAAGACTGAACCTACCATACCTCGCCACCCAACAAAACCAACTGTTTTCATTATAATTGTCTCTCAATCACATTATTAAATATTGTATAAACATAATTATGTCTATCATAGTAATTAAAACTAAATTTTATTCAAAATAAAAGACATATCTATGATATATATACAATATCATCATTATTAAAATTTAATATAACTATATATTAATATAATTAATAATTTATTTTACATAACAAAAAAAGTACATAAAGTACAAAATAACTTTTAGGAAAATAATAATGAATGACATGATATCGGCTACAATTCTATTATTTTTAATAATGGACCCCATAGGAAATTTACCAATTTTTATGTCAATACTAAAAGATTTATCACCAAAAAGACGTCAAATTATAGTAATCAGAGAAATGTTAATTGCTTTGTTATTAATGTTAAGTTTTCTATTTGTTGGAGAACATATTTTAACCTTTCTTAATTTACATACAGAAACCGTTTCAATTTCTGGTGGAATTGTCTTATTTTTAATTGCCATAAAAATGATTTTTCCTGAACAGGAAGGAAATAACTCTGGATTTTCTAGCGAAGAAGAACCTTTTTTAGTTCCACTTGCGATTCCATTAGTTGCTGGACCATCAGTTTTAGCAACATTGCTACTATTATCCCATCAATATCCCCATCATATAAATCTAATAATCATTGCGCTAATTATTGCCTGGGGGTTATCTATATTAATTCTCATGTTATCTAATTTGCTCTCAAATCTATTAGGTAATAAAGGAATAAACGCATTAGAACGATTGATGGGATTATTATTAATTATGATCTCTACTCAAATGTTGCTTGATGGAATACGTACCTATCTATATCCATAAAATTCCATACGCAATAACAATATTGCACAAAAATTCTTTAAATAAGTATACAATTAACCGTGCTTCTAAATAAAATAATATAATAAGAGCCGGTTAATTGTTAATGACATCCTACCCCAAAATATACACAAAATAACCCTGTACCTTGCATCAATACAAACACACAAACAAATCAATTATTGATTTTGATTCGAAATCAAACACCATTTGTATTAATTTTTTTCTATCGATATAATAATAATGTAAGGTGTATTTATCAATACATGATAAAACAATAAAAATATAAACACATCTTACGTGTATCACAAAAATTTATATATTAATATATACTCAAATAATCATTTATTTATACTCAAACTCAATTTACAATAATCACTACTATATTTAACAAAAATACATATCTTTTAAATAATGAGGCACTGCTTCATCTGCATTGCTTCCAATGACTTCTAAAAGTGGTAAAGAATCTTTCAAACGTTTCTGAGCATTATACATTATACAACCTTTTCCAGTCATAGATAGCATCTCCTGATCATTCATTCCATCTCCAAACGATATACAATCCTTAAGACGATATCCTAACAAATTCACTACTTGTTCTAATGCAAATCCTTTAGATATACCTCCCGGCATTACTTCTAAACACGTCGGAAAAGAAAAACTAACATTAACACGAGCCCCCCATCGCTCAGTTATTCTTTTTTCTAAAAAACATAACTCCTGACAATTTTCGCTAGTAAAATATATTTTACTAACATCACTACAAAAAAATACCTTTTTTTCATATATTTCATTATATGAAACAAAATTTCTAAAAATAGATGTATTATTATATGGATATCTACTCACCACCCACGTTCCATCATGCTTACAAACATTAGTAACTATTTTTAAATCATACTGGGTCATCTGTAATAAATCGTATATAATGTCTAAATCCAAATCATAAGAAGCAATTAACTTACTATCAGAATTATGAATTCTTGATCCATTTGCAGTGATGATATAATCATGAATATCTAAATAATTACGTATTGCTGTAACATTAACATAGTGTCTTCCTGTAGCAAGAATAAAATGCACCCTAAAATTAGAAACTAACAACTTCAAAATTTTTCTAGTAAAATATGTTAATTGATTACTTGGAGTTAATAAAGTTCCATCTAAATCAGATACAACAACACAAAACATACATTCCAAACCTCCATCTATCATTAATAATCTACATTAAAATATAACTCTCTTCTACATTAACATAAATTTAATACAATACCGAAACAACAAATTATCTTCAATCTCTATGAATCAATTACATTCTCTAATATAAATCTAAAAAAATTATTTATCCTAAAACTGATATATCACAACCAATTTTTATACTTAAAATATAAATACGGCACTAATCCAGTTAAGATCATTAAAATTATTGCTATAGGATATCCGAATAACCACTTCAACTCCGGCATAAACTCAAAATTCATCCCATAACTAGATGCTATTAAAGTAGGAGGCAAAAAAACAATTGAAAATATTTTTATTATACGATTCTGCTCTATATTAATTAATCCCATTACTGACTGTGTTAGAAAACTAACTTTTTGAAAAATAGATTCATTATATGACAATAATAAAATTATATCATTTAAAATTTCATTAGCGTATCGTTTTTGAGTCGTAGGTAATTTTGATTGACGTGCTAAAAACTTAATTGCTCTTTCAGTATCTAACAAATTTATTTGAATTTTCCAGCTCATACTTTCTAATTCAGCTAAATCAGATAATATACTATCATATTCATCAATTTGTTGACCTCCCATAACAACAAAACTTAATGTTTCTAAAGTAGAATAAATATTCTCTATTTTATCTGTTAAATCATCAATCTTTACCGAAAACAAACTTAATAATAACTCATATGCATTACCATCACCTAGCCAATGATCACTTAAAGATCGCTGATACGTACAAAATACTGGAAATCTTGATCCACGTAATGTGTATAAACGATCATTATGAATGATAAAAAATACAATTACATTACTTATTTGATTATGATCATCACATGAAAAAAAGAAAGAACTAATATATGTACCATCTTGATTACTACAAAAACGTTTACTTTCTATATCTTTTAATTTAAAAAAATTTACTTTATATTGTTCTAAAATATGTTGCACACAATAATTTTCATTATTATTCAACTTAATTATATCTACCCAAAGAATATCATTAATTGCATTAAACAAATCTTTTTCATCAATACGAAATAAATAATTATTTTTCAATTGAAATACTTTAAGCATATTCATACTATCATTTTTCATCATTATCAACACATATTTGAATTAAACTAAAATAATTAATAATTAAACAATAGGATCACAATGGCAGGTTTGTAATATACACTTATCATATGAAATAAATTAAAAAGCAAAATTACAACAAACACAATTAAAAAATAAAAATTAAAAGTATTACCATGCTAAATTCTACATTTCGTACATAAAATATACTATTAATAACACTCATTCTCTTCAATAAAACACTCTTAAATACTATCTATAATCATATAGTACATTGTATTTTATTTAACTTTCATGTATTAATCAACAATATAAATTTTCTCATATTTTAATAAAATTTAACAAATACAAAATGAACATCTATTTTTTTATTGTATAAAATGCCTATTTAAATTTATTAAATCAAACTCAACTAAACAAAATCAAAACACAAATATAAATACTTATATTAAAATAATCTACTAATCATTTTTATAAATTTTTATCATGTTGACTCAATCAATAATATTATTGTGAAATTTTATTTCAATTTTCTAAATCAAAAAAAATACCCACACATTTATATTCCATAAAATAAATATTTGAACTATATAATTTTATTCTAATAATGATTGCATTATATTTATTGAGACTTAAAATGTATAAAACAAAAATCAACTTTCATCATATCAAATCAATACAACTTATTATTCTTATTCTTAAGATACAGCTCAATCATTGAACTATACAAATTTTAACAAACATTTAAACACAAAAATGTAGCAAAATTAATTGATAAAAACATACAAACAAATACAGCATAATCATCTTAAATCTATACATACATCAAATAATTAACATTATAAAATACAAAAAGTATTCATTTATTAAAAACTTACATATACTTATATTAATTCTTAGTTTTTTTTATTTATCAACCATATCTAATCATATCAATATGAATATCCAAAAAATACATTTTATTTCTTACGTACTTTTATTACATTCATATTCACTCAAAATTTATTTCTTCTATTATTTATTTATAAAAAATATGCCAAAGACGTTAAATCTGAAATTACTAAATGTGGCAATAACTTAGTATTAACAATTATACTACTTAAACTATACCTCTGCATCCAACAGGATTGCATCCCGGATAAAATTGCTCCCTGAATATCAGAATATAAATCATCCCCCACATGCAAAATATATTTACAAGACATACCAAAATACTTTGATGATAGTAAATACATATCCTTATATGGTTTAGCTCTACCATGTATACCTGCTCGTAAAACATCACTAAAATATCTTCTTAATCCACACATTATAAGATTCGAATTTCCATTAGTAATGGCTATTAAAGGCCATTTAGAACTCAATGCTTTTAACGCTTGAATTGTATTAATAGAAACATCTATTTGATTTCTCCAGTATATAATCATCTCCATTGCACAATCAGCCCCTAATTGAGCATCATGCTTAGAAAGACCTGATTTTAATAAAATATTTTCTAAAGATTTCCATCTCCAACTATTAACATCATGATAGATCTCAGGATCTAATGATTTAACCATTTTTTTGGAAAAATAAAAATCTGATTTTCTTACATTATATAAAGCAGGATGATATCTTCTTAAAAAAAAAACTAACTTATCTTCAGCTCTACAAATAATCGGCTTATTATCATATAAAGTATTATCTAAATCCAAAGTAATAGCATAAAAGGGTTTAATCGATCGACAAATCTGAATCAATTTTTCAAAACATTCCTAATTAATAATTAATATTATTTTACAAATGAATACATCCATCATAAACGTATGATGTAGACCCAATCATATACAATGGATATCCTATTCCTTTCCAAGACACAAATAAACTTCCTCCTAATAAATGTACTTGTACCAAACGCTCTTCTCGTATTAATAACCCCTGTTGTATTCCAAAAGCAACAGCTGCACATGCAGCACTACCACACGCTTGAGTTTCTCCTACCCCTCGCTCATATACTCGAAGTTCAATATTTTCTGAATCAATAATTCTCATAAAACTAATATTAGATTTCTTAGGAAAACAATGATGATCTTCCAAAGCAGGCCCTAATATATTTAAAGAAACTGATTCTATTGTTTCAACTAAAACAATGCAATGAGGATTACCAATTGATACTACTCCACACAATATCGTTTGTGTAGGTAAAAATAAAATATAATTTTTTTGATACTGAGGAAAAATAAATGGTATCTTATCAGGCTCAAATATCGGTTCTCCCATATTAACAGATATAAGATCATCGTCTATTATCGATACATACATATTGCCAAAACGCGTACTAATTCTAATATTTTCTTTATTAGTTAATTTTTTTATATATACAAATCTAGCAACACAACGTATACCATTACCACACTGATACACTTCTGACCCATCTGCATTATAAATTCGGCAATGAAAATCAATAGAAGGATCATAAGGAGGTTCTACTATTAATAATTGATTAAACCCAATTCCTCTATATCTATTAGATAACCACTGTATCTTTTCAAAAGTAACATGCACTTTCTGAGTAATAGAATCAACAACCATAAAATCATTTCCCAAGCCATGCATTTTTGAAAATCTCATATTCCCTCGTATAGCATCGACAAGTAAATATAATACAATCTACTAGAAACAATAGTATATAATAAAAACTATTGCTTCTTATATATCTAGAAAGTAATACTCACCACTCTAAATCTAATTATATGTTAGATACACTTCGTTATAAAGATAAAAAACATACATTTCATATCATACATATATTACTACATATTTTTAATATATAAACCATTAGTATAATATACTTATTATAATAAATTATAATAATTTATTATAATAACTACAAATAAAGTTTTATATGCAATATATCCCATCCCCTTATACACACTATATAGCACATGCCCTAATTTATTTTATTACACATATCTTTCTTGATTTAACCAAATATAAAATAATCTAGCTATCTATTCAAATAAATAATTAATTATATTATTACTTTCATATATTATTAATTTTCCTTATACGTATTATTATAAAGCTATATTTTCACAAATAAAATTATAAAAATTAATTCGAATATATTTGTTATTTTACCGATAACTAATGAAAATATAGTATTTTAAAAGTCATTCATAATATAATCTATTTATGAATACTAAATTTTTAAGAATTGCCACAAGAAAAAGTCGATTAGCCATCTGTCAATCAGAATATGTTTGCAATGAATTAAAACGTTTTCATCCAAACATAAAAATCAAGTTAGTACCTATCGTTACAACAGGGGATAAATTTTTTAATTCAACTACAAAAATAAAAATCAAAAAAGGGGCGTTTATTAAAGAATTAGAATATGCGTTAATTGAAAATCGAGCAGACATAGCCGTGCATTCTATGAAAGATATGACCGCATCATTACCTAACGAACTAATACTTCCAATATTATGCAAACGTATCGATCCAAGAGATGCTTTTGTCAGTATAAAATATTCCAATATAGACATGTTACCATCAGGAAGTATAATAGGTACATCTAGCTTAAGAAGACAATGTCAAATTCAAGCCCGACGATCAGATTTAACATTACACAATCTCAGAGGGAATATAGACACAAGAATTAAGAAATTACATCAAGGAAAATATGATGCAATAATTTTAGCAGTAGCTGGATTAAATAGATTACATTTAACCCAATATATTAAAACATACATCAATCCAAAAGATTTATTACCTGCCATGGGACAAGGTGCAATAGCTATAGAATGCCGTAAAAAAGATATTGATACTTTATCTTTACTCTCTCCTTTATATCATCAAGAAACCTCTTTAAGAATTCAATCAGAACGAGCAGTCACTACTTATTTAGAAGGTTACTGTCAATTTCCAATCGCTAGTTATTCTGAAATTCACAATCACCAAATATGGCTAAGAGCTCTCATAGGCTTACCTGATGGTAGTAAAATTATTCGAACCGAAGGTAGAGCACCATTTGATCAAGCAGAAAAATTAGGTTTATTTCTTGCTAAAAAATTATTGAATCAATTTAAAGAAACTACTCAACTTGATATTAATGCAATCAAATAAACTCAATAATAAAAATGGAGCAGTAATTTTATGAACATTTTAGTAACACGTCCTTCACCTAACGGAGAAGAATTAGTACACAAATTACTTGCTATTGGAAAGTTTGCTCATCATTTACCACTAATTTATTTTTCTTCTGGAAAAAACCTACCACTTATAAAAAAATATTTGAATTTACTTGAGTCAGGAGATTTACTATTTTTTTTATCTCAACATGCAGTTAAATATGCCCATTTTCAATTACTAAAAACAGGAGGGCATTGGCCTTCTACAATAACATATTATTCTATTGGATCAAGAACTAGTTTAAAAATGTATATATTATCAGGCATATCATCTAAATATCCATACAACGAAGAAACTAGTGAAAACCTATTGCAATTTCCAGAATTAATACAAAACATATCTGGGCGTCGTGCTCTTATTTTAAAAGGAAATAACGGACGTACCCTGTTACAAAACACTCTTCAACAAAGAGGAGCATTAGTATTATCTTTCGAATGTTATACCAGAAATCCTATCAAATATAATGGGCAAGAACAACTTAATTTAATGCTTGCTCTAAATATTACTACTATAGTAGTAACTACTAAAGAAACGCTAAAACAATTATATTATTTAATTCCACAACACTACCGAGACACATGGTTGATACAATGTCAACTAATAGTTGTAAGCATACGTTTATCGAAAATAGCAGAAAATTTAGGATGGAACAAAACAAATATTATTATAGCCAAGTCAGCAAATAACAACGCTATTTTTAATATTTTAAAATAAAATTCAACATTTTTTACTTATATATAAATTTTAAAATAAATAAAATATAACGTTGAATTATAATACCTTTAATACCTATGTATTAATAATACACTTTCCACATATCACACTTTATTATTTTCGGCGAGAGAGGATTTGAACCTCCGACCTACTGGTCCCAAACCAGACGCGCTACCAAACTGCGCTACTCGCCGATCTCTTAAGCTTTAAAATTATTTTATTTTGATACAATCTCTACAATAATATTTTTCTTATTTGCTATTATAAATAATAAATTTTTATTAAAAATGCGAAGGAAGGGATTTGAACCCTTAAGTCTTGCTCAAGACATTAACCTCTGAAGTTAATGCGTCTTCCTATTTCGCCACCTTCGCTCATATTTTAATTTTTAAAAAAATTAATTTATTACTACTTCTTTATTTTTCATCCACTTCATACAAATTTTACATGGGTGACTGATGGGACTCGAACCCACGACTACTGGAACCACAATCCAGGGCTCTACCGACTGAGCTACAATCACCTTCTACTATCTTTATTTTAACGTTTATAATAATGTGTAATTAATAAAAAATATTATAATTCTTTTATTGTATAATCTACCCCCGTTAATGCAATCTAAACAAAATGCGTCCGACAGGATTTGAACCTGAAATCTTTGCCTTCGGAGGGCAATGCTCTATCCACTTAAGCCACGGACGCCTTTCTTAATTTTAAGATTGTCATTTTATCTGTCGTATAAAAATACAAATTGGTAAATAAACACTATAAATATGCTCTTAGTATTTTTAAGACACTACTACGACATTAAAAATATTGATTCATAACCTATATAATACCTAAAATTCATAACTTAATAAAACAATAATGATGGCTATGAACAAATATAAAGAATTTCAACTGCTTAAACTACTAACAACGTTTCATCATGTCAAAAAACTCATCATTAGTTTTAGTCATAGATAACTTATTCATCATAAATTCCATAGCATCAATTTCCCCCATAGGATGAATTATCTTTCGTAAAATCCATATTTTCTGAAGTTCATCATGAGTAGTAAGCAATTCCTCTTTCCTTGTTCCAGATCTATTATAATCAATAGCAGGAAATACGCGTTTTTCTGCAATCTTTCTAGACAAATGTAATTCCATATTTCCTGTTCCCTTAAACTCCTCATAAATTACTTCATCCATTTTAGATCCAGTGTCAATCAAAGCCGTAGCAATAATTGTTAAACTTCCTCCTTCTTCCATATTTCTAGCAGCTCCGAAAAAACGTTTAGGACGATGCAAAGCATTAGCATCAACTCCTCCTGTCAATACTTTTCCAGATGCAGGAACTATAGTATTATAAGCTCGTGCTAATCGAGTAATAGAATCTAATAAAATAATCACATCTTTTCTATGTTCTACTAACCTTTTAGCTTTTTCAATAACCATTTCAGCTACCTGAACATGACGAGAAGCTGGCTCATCAAAAGTTGATGCAATAACTTCTCCATGCACCAAACGTTGCATTTCAGTTACCTCTTCAGGCCGTTCATCTATTAATAGTACTATAAGAACACAATCTGGATAATTATGACTAATACTCTGTGCAATATTTTGTAATAACATAGTTTTCCCAGCTTTAGGAGGAGCTACTATTAACCCCCTTTGCCCTCTTCCAATAGGAGAAGCTAAATCTAATACTCTAGCTGTTAAATCTTCCGTTGACCCATTCCCTCTTTCCATACGAAGTCTGGAATTAGCATGTAAAGGAGTAAGATTTTCAAATAAAATCTTACTCCTAGCATTCTCTGGTTTATCATAATTTACATCATTTACTTTTAACAAAGCAAAATAACGTTCACCCTCTTTTGGGGGGCGTATTTTTCCAGAAATAGTATCTCCAGTTCTTAAATTAAAACGCCTAATTTGACTAGGAGAAACATAAATATCATCTGGTCCTGCTAAATATGAACTATCGCTAGAACGAAGAAACCCAAATCCATCTTGTAAAATTTCTAATACTCCATCTCCAAAAATATCTTCTCCAGTTTTAGCATGTTGCTTAAAAATCGCAAAAATAATATCTTGTTTTCTCATACGAGCCAAATTTTCTAGACCCATACCCTCTCCGAGCTTAACTAACTCAGACACTGGTATATTTTTCAACTTAGTAAGATTCATAATCGTGGATTCTTAATTTAAGATAATGTTACTATTGATTTTAGATATGAATATCATACAATTTACACAAGTAATACTATTAATTTTAACATTACTTATTACATATTTTACTAAATTCATTTTTATTTTATTATGAAATACGCGTCAAAAACCGCATTAAATGTGAACTCATCAACACACCTAGTGAACAAATTAAATTTTTACAAACACTAAGATCGCTACCAACCACACTCAAATACCTATATACTCAATCATTATTATACACAATCAAGCTATATTTTACTTTTATCACCTACCATACATGACATGTATATACAATTTAATACTGTACAGTACACTATAAAACATTTTATCTTAATCTTCAATACACATCTATCATACTTGTAATAATTTTATCTAAAAATTAGAAATATAAATCAAATTAATTAACGTACGTATTTATAAAATCACATAATTGTTGTTTAGACATTAAACCTACCTTAGTAGCTACAATTGTGTCATTTTTAATAAGCAATAAAGTAGGAATACTTCTAATATTATATTTTTTAGTAACGATAGGATTACTATCTATATTTAATTTTGCTACCTTTATCTTCCCTCTAAATTCAACAGCTATTTCCTCAAGAATAGGAGCAAGCATCTTACAAGGATTACACCATTCTGCCCAAAAATCAATTAAAAATAAGAAATTATTTTTAACATTAACAGAATCTGAAAAATATTCTGAAAAATTATCATCCGTTAAACACAATATATTTTGACTCATTTAATTTTATCCTATTATTTTATTTATCAACTTTATTACATATAACACTATTACTACATAATATAAATATTCACAATTCTAAACTTCCAGTTATACAAATACAAACTATACACACTATATACCTTACCAATTTTGTTTGGTATCATAATCTACACAGATTTAATTATCGTTAAAATTGATGATACATTCATCACCTATTATACAATTAATCAACCTTCATTCCTGGACTAAAAAGACAAACTTACCATTTTTTTCATATAACTCCTTAAATATACTCCAATTTTTTCAACAGGATGACTACGTATCGTTTCATTCACATCACGTAACACAACATTATCTATAGACATAACCCAATGATTATTATCAACATCATTAACCATAATATTATCTAAATCTCCTTTTTTTAAATTGGGCATGAACTCTTTCTGCAAAATAGGAATCACAGTATTGCTAAATACATAACAACCATATTCTGCAGTATCAGAAATTACCATATTCATTTCATATAATCTCTTTCTAGCAATAGTATTAGCTATCAAAGGCAATTCATGTAACGACTCATAATACGCAGATTCTGGTTTAATTCCAGATTCTATCATAATATCAAAAGATAACTCTATACCTGCTTTTAACATAGCAACCATCAAAACTCCATGATCAAAATATATCTGCTCCGGAATTTTTTTGTCATATACAGGTGCTTGCTCAAACAATAATTTTTTAGTATTTTCACGCCAACTTAATAAATTACAATCTTTATTTGCCCAGTCTGCTATCATTTCTTTAGAAAAAAATCCAGTCAAAATATTTTCCATATGTTTTTCAAAAACTGGCCTCAAAATTTTTTTTAATTGCTTAGATAATTCAAAAGCACGTAATTTCGAAAAATTTGATAATCTATCCATCATTAAAGTTATACCTCCTTGTTTTAGAGCTTCAGTTATTACTTCCCATCCATTCTGAACTAATTTTCCTGCATACGCTACATCTACACCACTCTCAACCATTCTATTAAAACACAAAATTGATCCAACTTGAAGCATGCCACATAAAATAGTTTGCTCTCCCATAAGATCCGATTTTACTTCCGCTACAAATGACGATTCTAATACTCCAGCCTTATGACTACCTAAAGCAAAGGCCCAAGCTTTTGCTAATTCTATACCTGAACCACTTAAATTATTCTCTTCATGTACAGCAATTAAACTAGGAACCCCAAAACCTCTTTCATATTCCCGTCGAACTTCTGTTCCTGGGCATTTTGGAGCTACCATAATCACTGTAATATCTCTGCGAATTTTTTTACCTATTTCTACAATATGAAATCCATGTGAATAACCTAACACCGATTTATATTTCATCAAAGGTTCTATTTGATTAATAACAAAATCATGATTTTTATCCGGTGTTAGATTGATAACTAAATCTGCTTCAGGAACAAGCTCAGTATAAGTACCTACAACAAAACCATGCCGCACCGCATTAATATAAGATTCTGTTTTATTAATAATAGACTCATAACGTAAGGCATACGCAACCTGCAATCCAGAATCACGCATATTTAAACCTTGATTTAATCCTTGAGACCCACAACCAATTATCACTATTTTTTTAAATTTCAATAATTGAATACCCTTGGAAAATTCATTTGTACTTATCAACCGACATTTTCCTAAATGCTTTAATTTCTGTATAAAACTTAATTTATTAAAATAATTACTCATAACAATATAAACCTCTATTAAGAATTCATCAAATTTATCATTAACTCTACTCTAGTTAATTCTTATAAACTGAAATACTGGATTAGTTGTAACATCACGGCAAACATATCCCAATTGCGATACATACTGATCAAATTTAGATTCTTGATTAGATAATTCAAAACCCGCTAAAACATGACCATAATCAGTACCATGATTACGATAATGAAACAAAGAAATATTCCAATGAGTGCCTAAAGTATTTAAAAATTTTAATAAAGCTCCAGGAGACTCTGGAAATTCAAAACTAAAAATTCGTTCATGTACAGAATGTAATGCACGAACCCCTATCATATATCTTGCATGTAATTTAGCCATTTCATTATCAGATACATCTATCACAGAAAACCCATGACTAAGTATATTTCTTACTATACAATTTCTTTCATAACGTCCATGTTTTAAACGAACTCCTATAAAAATACAAACCTCATTAGTTCCGCTATAACGATAATTAAATTCTGTCACTGATCTATTTTCCAAAATTTTAAAAAATTCTAAAAAACTACCTTTCTTTTCTGGAATAGTAACTACCATTAACGCTTCTCTTTCTTCTCCTAACTCACAACGCTCTGAAATATATCTTAATTCATGAAAATTAATATTAGCACCTGATAAAATATGAGCTAATCTTTCTCCATGTATTTCATGTTGTTGAATATATTTTTTCATTCCAGCTAATGCTAATGCTCCTGCAGGTTCAGCAATAGCTCGAACATCCTCAAATAAATCCTTTATAGCTGCACAAATTTCATCATTATCCACAGTAATAACATCATCAAGATAATTTTTACACAAACGAAATGTCTCATTTCCAACACATCGTACTGCCACGCCTTCTGCAAAAGATCCTACTGTATTTAAAGAGACAGGAACTCCAGCTAACAAAGCGGCACTTAAAGAAGCAGACTCCTCCGACTCAACACCTACTACTTTAATTTGAGGCATAAGATATTTAATCAAAACAGCAACTCCAGCAGCTAACCCACCCCCTCCTACAGGCACAAAGATACGATCTAAATGAGCATCCTGTTGCAATAGCTCCATTGCCAAAGTACCTTGTCCAGCGATAACAAGTGAATGATCAAAAGGAGGCACAAAAATTAAATGATTCTTTTTAGATAAACGTAAAGCTTCTATATGAGCTTCATCAAAATTTGAACCGAACAACAAAGGTTCCCCCCCCAAATGACGCACCGCATCAATTTTAATATCAGCAGTATTAATTGGCATTACAATTATAGAATCAATGCCTAAATATTTAGCAGAAAAAGCTACACCTTGTGCATGATTTCCTGCTGATGCTGTAATTACTCCAGCAGACTTCTGTGCTTGTGTTAAACTTGAAATCATCGCATAAGCCCCCCTCAATTTAAAACTATGCACCGGTTGCCTATCCTCACGTTTAACTAAAATCACATTTTTAAATCTTTGAGATAATTTATTCATTATCTGCAACGGAGTAACCTGCACTACTTCGTATACATGAGATCTTAAAGCAGTTTTAAGATACAACAAAGAGCTTCTTTCTCTAGAAGAAAACATTGATATTTATCGTCCATCATTGATCTTTTATTATTATTATATTATTGTAAATACCTTATAATAATTGGGATTTATCACGAACAGCACCTTTATCAGCACTAGTAACTAATTTAGCATATGCTTTTAAAGACATAGACACAACCCGATCTCTGTTTATTGGAGTCCACGATTTAATTCCACGATTAATTTCCAACTCATTTCTCCGGTCTAAAACATACTTCGATACCTCCAATGTAATATTACGTTCATCAATATCAATATTAATTATATCTCCATCATATACCAACCCAATTAAACCTCCGGATGCTGCTTCCGGAGAGATATGTCCAATTGACAAACCTGAAGTTCCTCCTGAAAACCTTCCATCTGTAATTAATGCACAACACATATCTAAATTCATAGACTTCAAAAAAGAAGTAGGATATAACATTTCTTGCATCCCAGGACCTCCTTTTGGACCTTCATATCGAATCACTATTACATCACCTGGGCATATTTTACCCGTTAAAATAGCTTGTACAGATTCTTCTTGACTTTCATACACTTTAGCAGGACCTCGAAACTTTCTTAAACTTATACTAACCCCCGCCGTTTTGACAAGACACCCTCCTTTGGCGATATTACCATACAATACAGCTAAGCCACCATCTTGACTATAAGCATAAGCTCGACTTCTAATACATCCAGAGCAACGATCTATATCTAACGCACTCCATCTTTTATTTTGACTAAATGCCTTAGTCGTACGTATCCCGGCAGGAGCTGCAGCATACATTTTTTTTATTTTAAAATCATTACATGACAATATATCATATTGTAGTAATGTTTCTAATAAAGATTTATTAAGTATATTATTGACATTTGTATTCAATAAACCACAACTATTCAATTCTCCAAGAATACCCATCACTCCTCCAGCTTTATGAAAGTCTTCTACATAATACTGTTTAGAATTTGGAGCTATTTTACATAAATAAGGTACTTTTTTAGATAATTGATCTATATCTTTCATAGTAAACTCTATTTCTCCTTCTTGAGCAGCGGCTAATAAATGCAACACAGTATTAGTAGATCCTCCCATAGCAATATCCAACATCATTGCATTCTCAAACGCCAACCTATTTGCTATATTACGGGGTAAAACAGAATAATTATCCTCTTCATAGTATAAGTTAGCTAATTTCATAATATTCCTACCAGCATCTATAAACATTGTTCTACGATCACAATGTGTTGCTAATAATGACCCATTACCTGGTTGAGCTAATCCTAATGCTTCTGTTAAACAATTCATAGAATTTGCAGTAAACATTCCTGAACAAGAACCACATGTAGGACATGCCGCTAATTCAATACGTTCTTTATCCTCTGTAGTAACTTTCGGATCAGCTGAAGAAACTATAACATCAACTAAACTCAATTTATTAATAGTATTATGACCATTACTCTCAGATAACCTAATTGATCCTGATTCCATTGGTCCTCCAGATACAAAAATAGTTGGAATATTTAACCTCAATGCTGCCATTAACATTCCAGGAGTAATTTTATCACAATTAGAAATACATACCATGGCATCAACACAATGAGCATTAATTACATATTCCACAGAATCAGCAATTAAATCTCTAGATGGTAAAGAATATAACATTCCACTATGTCCCATAGCAATTCCATCATCAATAGCAATAGTATTAAATTCTTTTGCAACTCCACCATTCATATTAATTTCCTTAGCAACTATTTTCCCTACATCTCTTAAATGAATGTGCCCTGGAACAAATTGAGTAAATGAATTTACTACAGCAACAATAATTTTATTAAAATCCTCAGAAACCATACCCGTAGCGCGCCACAAAGCTCTAGCACCAGCCATATTCTGACCCTGGGTAGTAATAGATGAACGATATTTAGGCATATTTTTCTCTCATTTACAATATTGAACTAATACTTGAAATAAAGCTTTCAAAACTACAATACACATTTATTTATAATAATTAAAGAACTATTACTATACTTCCTCTAACCAATCCCATTCATCCTTCACTTCTCCAGTGAATAAACCAAAAAATAATTCTTGTAACTTCATGGTAATAGGCCCCTTAACTCCTCCTGATCCAATTTTAATCCCATCAATACTACGTACTGGTGTAATTTCAGCAGCAGTACCAACCATAAAAACTTCATCTGCTATATACAAATACTCTCGAGGCAACATACACTCTCGTACTTCTAAGTTAATACTTGCTGCTAATTTAATAATCGAATCTCTTGTAATCCCGAGTAACACAGAAGAACTACATGAAGGAGTTAATATAATACCGTCTTTAATTACAAACAAATTTTCACCAGACCCCTCTGAAATATAACCAAATATATTTAAACCAATACCTTCATGATAACCATGCCTATGAGCTTCATTACTAATCAACATAGATGATAAATAATTACCCCCAGCTTTAGCCATATATGGTATAGTATTTGCCGAAACTCTATTCCAAGAAGATACCATGGCATCTATCCCTAAATTTAAAGAATCTTTCCCTAAATAAGATTCCCAATAAAAAGCAATTATAACAAGATCAGTATCATATTGAATAATAGGATTAATTTCTATTCCCACATCTCCTATAAAAAGTAAAGGACGAATATACGCATCAATTAAATTATTTTTTCGAATAACTATTTTACAAGCTTCTATTAATTCTTGCCTACTCCAAGAAATAGGCATACGATAAATTTTTGCGGAATTAATCAATCTTTGAATATGATCTTTCAGACGAAAAATAACTGCCCCTTTATACGATTGGTAACAACGCATTCCTTCAAATACTGAAGATCCATAATGTAATGCATGAGACAACACATGTATATTCGCCTTATCCCATGGCACCATTTTACCATTAAACCAAATAAAATTAGATTTTTTAATCATATATATAGATCTTCAAAATAAACATCATCATTGAAATTAAACTGATAAACTACTCACTAATATCACTATTATTCATCTAACCTCAATATATTGGATATCTACTAATTTATTTAATTGAGTACATAACAAATATATTGCCTTTTCACTGGAAACCGTTAAAAATAAAGTTATCTGTTTATTATTATCGATATTATACACAATCGTATTTAATGCACACAACTCAAACCCTCGATGTCGAGTAACTCTAAGAATACGTTCCACTACTTCTGAACAAAACCTAGCTTGTATAAACAAAGAATAATAAACAATCATTATAATTTTTAAACTGCCAATTTATACTATACATATCTTAATCATTCATTCCTAATTAACATAGAATCATTTGAAGCACCAGGAGGTACTAATGGCCAAACATTGGCACTCTCATCAATTAAAGCATGCAATAAGAAAGGCCCTGTATTTGAAAATAGCATATCAATCGCATCTAATATTTGAGATCTCTGAGAAATATACACACCGCTAATATTAAATGCTTTAGCTAAAATAAGAAAATCTGGGTTATCATCTAAAATAGTTTCACTGTAACGTTTATCAAAAAATAATTCTTGCCATTGACGCACCATTCCTAATCGTTTATTATCCAATAAAATAATTTTTATGGGTAATTTCCTTCGTTTAATAGTAGCTAGTTCCTGTACATTCATCATAAATGACCCATCACCTGAAACACATATTACCATATCATTAGGACGACCTATTTGCGCTCCAATTGCTGCAGGAGTACCAAACCCCATAGTCCCTAGACCTCCAGAAGTAATAAAATTTTCTGGTCGATTAAATTGCATATGCTGTGCAGCCCACATTTGATGTTGACCAACATCAGTAGTGATAATAGTATCAACAGGAGCATTATCACTAATTGTTTTTAATAAAACTGGAGCAGAAATCTTATCATTCCCAGAATCATAAGACCACTTATATTTCGATTTCAATAATTTTACCTGTTCTTGCCACAATGCAATAGATAACGTTTGAGTTAACTCTAATAACAAATCATTTAAACTGCCCGATATACAAACATGTGCTGTACGCAACTTATTAAACTCTGCTAAATCAATATCTAAATGAATTATTTTTGCTTTTGGAGCAAAAGTATTCAATTCTCCAGTAACTCTATCATCAAACCTTGCTCCGATTACAATTAGTAAATCACATTGTTGTACTGCTAAATTAGCTGCTTGATTACCATGCATTCCTAACATACCTAAATAATAATCCTCAGTATAATCCGGAGCGCCCAATCCTTTTAATGTTACTACAGTAGGTATGCCAGTATTAGCAATAAATTTCCTTAATGATAAAACCGCTCCAGCCATTCCTACTCCACCGCCTACATATATGACAGGACACTTTGATTGAGACATCAACACACGCGCTAAAGCAATATTATCTTTGTTTGTATAAATATGATGATTACAAACACTATGTTTATCGTTTTTTACAGAAGCTTGTGCAAAAGAAAAAATACCTCCTTCTCTACTAGACGACAATTGAATATCCTTAGGTATATCTATAAGCACTGGACCTTGTCTTCCATATAACGCAATTGAAAATGCTTCATCAATAATATCAGGCAATACATCTAAAGAATGCACCAAAAAACTATGTTTAGTGCATGCCAATGATAAACCTAAAACATCTATTTCTTGAAACGCATCGGTTCCAATGAACTTTAATCCAACTTGACCAGTGATAGCTATTATCGGAATTGAATCCAATAACGCATCAGCTAACCCAGTAATTAAATTAGTTGCCCCAGGCCCAGATGTAGCAAAACATACTCCAACTCTACCTGTAGCTCTAGCATATCCAATAGCTGCAATTATTGCGCCCTGTTCATGCCGACACAATAAATGCTTAATTTCAGAATCAAATAAAGCATCATACATTGGCATAATAGCCCCCCCCGGATAACCAAAAATTACATCTACCCCTCGTTGTTGTAACTCTTTAATTACCCACTGAGCCCCATTCATAATAATTGCTTCTCATCATCAATTATATTAAAACTGATATCATACAAAAATAAATAATCATTAATATTTTATTTTTATTTTAATCCGACAATATCATACAGTATGTTATACTTGAGAAAAACAATGGAAATTATATACTGCGCAATAGTTTATGTGAATAAACTATTATTTACATACATCAAAAAAAATTATATACTGTAAAATAATCACTTATATAAAAATTATAAAATCATTATTTTAAATAAACTAATTGATTATAAATGGGCACAACTCATTATATAACACATATTCGTTTATCTAAAACAGTGTATGCATCCACTGTAATTCTTCATTGATAACAAAACAATATATCAAAATCTTCCATTAAAATACCCCCATTACTTCATTATATACAATAATGAGATTATACAAAAAACAACATCTAACCTTTATTATTAATTTAAAACCTAATTCTAAAAAATACCATACATAATTACATCATAAACTACTAAAAATTTTTAAAATTGAATTACATACACTATTTATTCTTACATCTGTATAATAATTTTTATTATTACTTATACTCATTAAAATATATATAAACATTAATTATACTACAAAAATATATTTTTAATAAACCACCCACCCCTAAATTGTATTTACAATAATAAAATTCATAAGATACCATTTACTTAATATATCAATAATTAATACTACTTATTTTTATTCTCTCTTATACATAAAATACATAATCTCACCGAGTCTGATATATATTGATATCTTAAAATACTTCACATAATTTAATTCTGTAAACAACAAAACTATATATTACTGATGAATACATAATTATAAAAACTCAATCAGCAGGGGTGAAGAGACTTGAACTCCCAACCCTCGGTTTTGGAGACCGATATTCTACCAATTGAACTACACCCCTGATACAAATCTTAAAACTAAATTACATTTCCCTACAAACAAACGGTGCGAACGGGATTCGAACCCGCGACCCCCGGCGTGACAAGCCGATATTCTAACCATCTGAACTATCGCACCACTCAATATCTTTTATATATTTATACACTATGCTTGCTATCAACACAACTAAATCGTAATGTATAATACACGTGCCACATACATAACAAACTTATGCAAATACTCAACTACTTTTACAATATGCTGACACTGTATTTACCTCTACTGTAAATACAATGGTGAGGACATAATATTATAAATCAACAATTTTAAAAACTACAATGGAGCTAAGCGGAATTGAACCGCTAACCTTCTGCGTGCAAAACAGACGCTCTGCCAATTGAGCTATAGCCCCCCATACCTACCTCTCTCCCTTTCTCTCTTCTCAAAAGAGAAATAAAATATATACATCATTTAATATGCAACAATACCATTATAAATAACCTTAAAATTATTACAGTAATTCGCAGTAAATTATAACAGTATAATGCTATACCTTTTTTAGTAATAGTCAAATGTTAAATAACAACATTACTATTACATTACACACTATATAATTTATACTATAAATACAAAAACTTCATTATTCAAGCATATACCGATTTATATCGGTAACATTTCTAAAGAAAAAAAATTATAATTGAACAGTAAAATAGACCGTAACTTTACAATATCTGCGGTATGCATAGTATAATATGCTTTATTTTGATATAACAACACATCAAAATAACATTTATTCTTCTTTTTAAGACATCGTGAATTTAACAAATATTTAATATGATTAATAAGTCGATTACTAGAATCTATTAAACAACTATCCACTGGTAGTACTGATTGTAATTCCGACTTCAACCAAGAAAAATGAGTACATCCTAATACTATTGTGTCAGGAATTTTTTTTAAATTCAACCAAGGATTTAGAATATCAATTAACTCCAATTTTGAAACTAAATTACCATAAACTTTCGATTCAGCTAATTCCACTAATCTAGAAGTTCCCAACAAAACTATATTTTTTTTATATGCAAAACGTTTTATTGAATTAAAAATATATTTATTATTTACAGTACGACACGTCCCTAATATTCCTACTACCCCATTTTTAGTACATTGACATGCCAATTGAATTTCAGGAACTACCCCTATAATAGGAAATCTAAAATTAATTTGTAATATACTTAATGCAACTACACTAATAGTATTACATGCAATAACCACTAAATCAAATTTCAAAAATCTACATATCCTTTCTATGATTAAAATCACTCGTTGAATAATAAATTTTTCTGAGCAATTTCCATAAGGAAAACATTTATTATCAATTAAATATAAATAATTAACAAATGGAACTATTCTACGAACTGTTTCATAAAAAAATAAACCTCCTACTCCAGAATCTAAAATTAAAACAGTCGAATACCTGTAAATAATATCTTGATTACTCATCATAAAAATTAAAAAATTCTAAATACATCCAATTATATAATGTAATTTAGCATTATCAAACAATACATATCATTTATCACGCGATCACTTTCTATAAATAAATATAAGATATCTGTCTAATCCCATAGATTTTACAAATAAATACATTAATCCCTTTAATTTAATAGTACATCTATTAAATAAAAATATACACCACTATTAATTATAGTTAATTAAATCTTGTTAAAACACCCCCTAATCATAATTATTTAATCTTCCCTTTCTGTATAAAACCTTATATACTGCAATAATAATATTATATTATATATAAACTATATACATATACAACATTACTTATGCCTTTTATTCTTCACACCTAATGCATGACATACCGCATATGTTAAATCTGATCGATTTAAAGTATAAAAATGAAAATTTCTTACTCCTTCCTTCACTAAAATTTTTACCATATCTATTGCGATAAAAACACCCAACATCTTTTGAGTATCTAAATCCTGATCTAATCCATCAAAGATTATACACATCCAGTTCGGGACTTTCACTTTAGTAAAAGTAATGAAACGTTTTAACTGACTAAAATTGAAAATAGGTAATATTCCAGGAATAATTTCTATTTCAATACCTACTGAAACGCATAAATCTCTAAACCTTAAATACTGCTCAACATCAAAAAAAAATTGTGTAATTACTTTACTTGCACCAGCATCTATTTTTTTTTTTAAATTAATTAAATCTGATTGAGGAGTCTTTGCTTCTGGATGAACTTCTGGATAAGCAGCCACTGCAATATCAAAATCTCCTACTTCCCTTAGTAAGGAAACTAAATCTACAGCATACATAGATGACGAATGTCTTTGTACTACCTGATCTCCTCTTAATGCGACTATATTGCGAATATTATTATTCCAGTATTCCCAAGCAATATTCCGTAAAATTTCAGGTGTTGTATCAATACATGTAAGATGTGGTGCTGCTATCAATCCAGTACGCTCTTTTATATCTTTAATAATCCTATTCGTATATTCTCTTCTTCCAGAATATGCTCCATACGTTACTGAAACAAAATCAGGACCTAATTTACTTAATTTATTTACAGAATGCCATAATACTTTCTCCATTTCTGCATTCTTAGGAGGAAAAAATTCAAACGATACACTAATATTTTCTTTTAATTCAACCAAATAACGATTTAATATTTCTTGTTGAGTAGCATGAAACATGCTCATGTAATTTACCTCATCATTATGATACAATATATATTTGCATATATGATACACAATGCATGATAGAGCTCAAATTTATTTAAATACATGTAATCAAAGATATTTAATATATAAACTTATATATAAGCATTAAATTACATTCCAATACGTTTCTAAGGCATATTTTCATTTTAAATTACATATCTCACCATATTTATAATCATGAATTAATGAATTTAAATAATATATAAATCATCACTATCTTGTATATAAAATATATACCCCAAAATTTAAATAACCACTACTAACTACAACATAGTCTATTACTTTATATTTATATAAAACCAAAAAATATTTATTTCTATATTATTATCGTACAGAATGGATTATCTTATACTTAGTGTAAGATAAATTTTATCGTATTGATCCAAGCGCTTGATTTAAATCATTAATAAGATCTACGCTATCTTCTAATCCTACAGATATACGCAATAACATATTACTAATTCCTGCTTTTTTTCTTGAATCTTGTGACATAGCAGCATGAGTCATAGTAGCAGGATGAGAAATCAAACTCTCAACTCCACCAAAAGATTCTGCTAACGTAAACAATTTTAACGATCTTAAAAATTTAATTAATGTATTTTCAGACCCATGTAATTCAAAACTCAATATTGACCCAAAGCCTCTTTGTTGCGCACAAGCTATTTCATACCCAGTATTACCTGGTAAACCTGGATAATATACAGATTTAATTTCGGCTTGGTTTAAAAGAAAATCTATAATATTCTTAGTGTTCTTCTGTTGTTGATAAATTCTTGGAACCAAGGTTCGAATTCCTCGCAACAGCTGATAGCTATCAAAAGCACTTCCAGTAATACCTAACGTATTTACCCACCAAAACAATCTTTCATAAAATTTAATATTATCAGTAATCACGACTCCTGATATTACATCTGAATGACCATTCAAATATTTACTACAAGAATGTAATACTAAATCTGCTCCTAATTGTAATGGATTTTGTAAAATAGGAGTCATAAAAGTGTTATCCACAACACAAATAACACCATTTTTTTTTAAATTACATATAAAAGCAATATCTGTGACACGAAGCATTGGATTACTTGGAGTTTCAATTAAAATTAACTTAGGACTATACTTACTAACACTCCTTAACACAGATTTCAAATCACACTGATTGATAAATCGAACTCTGCAAATTCCTTTTTGATCTAAAGATTCTAATAAACGATAAGTACCCCCATAACAATCATAAGGAGCAATTAAAAAATCCCCCGGATTTAAAAAAGTCATACATATTAAAGAAATTGCAGACATTCCACTACTTGTGATTATTGCATATTGTCCCTGTTCTAAATCAGCTAAGGCTTTCTGAGCCACATCTCGAGTAGGATTTCTACGTCTAGAATAATCATACATTCTAGGTTCATTAAAACCAGTAAAATTATAAATAGTTGAAAGAGTGATAGGAGAAACTACACATCCATGCTGCTCATCACTGTTTAATCCACTCCTGACACTAATCGTTGATTGATTTATTTTATTCATATAACAGAGTTATCATCATTATATACAACAAACTTATATGTAATAAACACAGCATATTTTAAGATACTATCTAAACAACACCGTAACTATCTACATTTAATTATACATTAATATAATAATAACATAAACATAATAAACATTTATTTAATATCTTATCATTTACTTTTATTAAACTTAGACAAGAAAGCATTATCATTATTTTTATTAAAACGCTTATTAAACAAATTCACTCTCCCTCTTGTATCTATGACACGTTGAGTTCCAGTATAAAAAGGATGACACAAGCTACACACATCTAAATGAATATTATTTTTTAAAGTAGACTTCACATTGATTATATTACCACACGAACAAGTTGCTTGTATTGAATTATACTGCGGATGAATATCTTTTTTCATTTTCTCCTCACTTTACTACTAAACCTTTTATATTAAAAATCTAAATTACAATAATAAAAATAACCTACTATTCTATTATAATTATCCTAACAACTTTAATTTAGTAACACAGTAGCCACATAATAAAAGTGTCAAAATTAATCAATTCTCTACTTTAGCAATACCAATTACACATATAATTAATCTCAATATTACCCCTTATTCGATTATAAAACACACACATCTAGCTTGATACAATAATAATATCTTCAATGTATATCACAAATCAATTTAATATCTCAAAATTTTTAAAAATCACGTAATATACAATATAAATTTAAATGATATCTGCATGCAGATTACAACACTAATTATTTTATCACAAAAAAGCACACTAACATTGATTTAACAATAAAATTTGGTGTATATTGTATACACGATCGATCATATAAGAGTATTATATATGACAATGCGTTATATCTAAAATTTAATCTAGACATAAATATATGCCTACATGGATTGATGGAAAAATTATTTCTATTACACACTGGACAAATAATCTATTTAGTATTGTGATAAATGCTAAAACTGATAAATTTATCGCAGGACAATTCTCTAAGATAGGATTAAAAATTAATAATAAGATAATACAACGCGCATACTCTTATATTAATTCTCCAAACAGTCCAAACTTAGAATTTTATATTAGTAAAGTAATCTCTGGAAAATTAACTACTTTACTATATTCTTTATCTTCTGAAGATACTATACTAATCTCTAAGGAGTCATACGGACAATTTACAATTAATACAATTCCTATTTCTAATAATTATTATTTTCTATGGATGATTGCAACAGGAACAGGAATAAGCCCATATCTATCTATACTTGATAGTTTTGACAATAGACTCAATCATTTTTCAAAAATTATATTAGTTCACGCAACTAAATACTCCAAAAATTTAAATTATTTGCATAAAATGCACACATTAAAAAAACTGTATAAAAAAAAACTAATCATACAAACCATTCTTAGCCAAGAACAAACTTCTCATTCATTATATGGTCGAATACCGATTTTAATAGAGAATAATACTTTAGAAAAAAGCATAGGACTATACTTAAATAATAAAAGTCATATAATGCTTTGCGGAAACCCTCATATGATACTAGATACTAAAACAATACTATACAAAAAGTATGGAATAAAAAACTGCCCCAAAAATAAGATAAAACGCATCACTCAAGAACGATACTGGTAATAATATTTCAATCTTTTATATTCAGCAATATAATATAAATATCAATATTTTCCATCATTCTCAATCTTTAAATAAAATTTAATAATTGCTTCACTTAATCATTTTAATAAAACATAATAAACAAATATACTCTAATTTAAATTAACCCATATCATTCTATTATTAGAAATCACCTTGATTTATAACAATTTTTTTACTATATTTAAATAAGAATATATATACAAAAATAATACGTCTATTTTTTTATTTTAAAGTAAAAAAGAGAAAACTGTATGACATCCCCATTAATAATAGGTAATTGGAAACTAAATGGCACACGACAAAAAATACAAGAATCATTATCTATTTTAACTAAAGAAAAAATAATTCAATATAAAAAACATATTGATGTAGCTATAGCTCCTCCTATAGTATATCTAAGTTTAGTTAATGATTACCTATTAAAAAATTGCACCTACTTTTCTAATCAAACTAAGCACAAATATATTGAATTATGCGCTCAAAATGTCGACATTAATTTATCAGGTGCATTCACTGGAGATATCTCAGCAGCAATGCTAAAAGATTTAGGAGTAAAATATGTCCTTATTGGACATTCTGAACGCAGAAAATATCACAAAGAAAATACTACATATATCGCAAAAAAAATCACTACTGTAAAAAAAATAAAATTAATACCTATTTTATGTATTGGAGAAAACCAACAAGACTACGACTCTGGATCCACACAACTAACATGCGCTTATCAAATTGACTCTGTAATTAACTTAACAGGAATACAGGCATTTAAAAATACAATTATTGCTTACGAGCCTATATGGGCAATCGGTAATGGAATAAATGTATGCCCAAAACATGTACAATCAATTCATGAATTTATACGACAACGCATTGCTCTACATGATACACACATAGCAAAACAAATATTAATACAATACGGCGGTTCCGTAAATTTAAATAATGCTATTCAACTTCTTGAACAAAAAGACGTCAATGGATTATTAATTGGAGCTGCTTCTTTAAACATGAACACTTTTATTCAAATTATACAAACTATTGAACAATATCTTCAAAATAAACTTTACTAATCTACTATCATAATTTAAATTGTGAACTATTTCCTATGTGATTAAAATAATCTTTTTGCTGTCCTAAAAAAATCTTGTCGAAATGGTCGATGAACACATTGTTGTATAATACTACTAATATCATTATATACTAATTTTTCATTTTGAATTCCAATACAACACCCACTACATCCCTGTAATAACAATTCAACAGAATACACCCCCATTCTAGATCCTAAAATACGATCATACGCAACTGGTTTTCCCCCACGTTGAATATATCCTAAAACAGTGGCTCGAGTTTCCTTTCCGGTTTTTTTCTCAATATACTTTGCTAAATCAAATACATTACAAATATGCTCAGTAATAGCAACTATTGCATGTTTTTTACCCTTAGCAATATCAAATTTGACTTTATTAACTAAATCTTGCACTTCAAATTTTAATTCAGGTACAACAACAAATTCACAACCTCCTGCTATAGCTGCTGCTATAGTTAAATCTCCACAATAACGACCCATAACCTCCACAATAGAAACACGTTGATGTGAAGAAGAAGTATCCCGTAACCGATCAATTGCCTCAATAATTGTTTCTAAAGCTGTAAAATAACCAATAGTATAATCTGTTCCAGAAACATCATTATCAATAGTCCCAGGTAATCCAATACAAGGACATCCCATATCACTTAACTTTTTTGCACCAATATAAGACCCATCCCCACCTATAATCACTAGAGCATCAAGATTACGTTTTTTAATGTTACGCACAACCTTTTCTCTAATAGTATATTTTCTAAAATCCGGAAAACGAGAAGATCCAAGAAACGTACCACCTCTATTAATTATATCTGATACACTACAATGATTTAATAAAATCATACGATTTTGGAATAATCCCAAATAACCATCATATATACCATAAACTTCTAAACCTTCAGACAACCCCGTACGAACGACTCCCCGAATAGCTGCATTCATCCCAGGAGAATCTCCACCACTTGTCAATACTCCTATTCTTTTTATCATATATACCAATTTTCAATTAATTATACTCAATCCCACCTTAATCACACTAAAACAATGCTATATATACACATGAATATTTTCAAAAAATAACCTTTACACAAATTTTAATCTTAAAAACTACATATAAATATTATCCATACAATTCTAATAACAAATAAATCTATTCCATTTTCATAAAAAATGAAAAAGTAAAAAATATAACAACATACCCATTCTTTTATTTTTTATAAAATAAGATCAATGCTCTACGTTTAATAATTTACTTTAATAAAATAATTCTCCTTATAGGACATATCTAATTTTATAACTTTCACTGCTTATACACTAACTAACTAATTGAGCAGATTTCCCAGTAACTGTAGAATAAGGAGGGACTGAATGTAACACAATTGAACCAGCACCTATTTTTGCTCCACAACCTATTTCAATATTACCTAAAACAATGGCTCCAGCTCCAATTAATACATCTTGCTTTATTTTTGGATGACGATTCCCCTGAATTTTACCAGTACTACCTAATGTAACCGATTGCATTATAGAAACATTATTTTCTATTACTGCTGTCTCTCCTATCACCACTCCAGTTGCATGATCCAACATAATTCCACGTCCAATCTTAGCAGCAGGATGAATATCAACATTAAAAATAACAGAAATACAATTATAAAAATACATAGCTAACTCTTCACGATTATTATTCCATAACCAATGAATAATGCGATATGCTTGTAATGCATGAAATCCTTTAAAATATAAAAAAGGAGTAATATATTTTGATACAGATGGATCATTCAAACGAATTACATATACATCCCATGCCGCAGAAATAACAATATCATTATCATCTTCATATATATTTTTCAACATACCAATTAAATCATTTTTTTTTATATCTACATTACTTAACTTTGTAGACAACATATAAACTAAGGCATCCTTAAAACTGTTATGTTTTAATAAAAACATATATAAAAAATTCATCAATAAAGGTTCAGAATTCAACAATAATTTAGCTTCAAATATCATATTACTCCAAACCATATCTATTTTATTTACAACCATACACCTCCTTAAAAATAATAAATCAATATAATTTAACTTGAAATTTCTATTTCATCAACATATGTTTGTCTCAACAATTCATAGACCGACTCATAAATATTTTTATTTTCATATAAAATCTGATATATTTGATTGGTAATAGGCATAATAACCTTATGTTTAATAGATAACATGTGTATTGCTTTCGCACTATACACCCCCTCTATTACCTGACCTATTTTTTTTCTAGCTTGATCAATATTTATCCCTTCCCCTAACAAGACACCAAAACGACGATTACGCGATTGATTATCAATACAAGTCAATACCAAATCTCCTAATCCAGCTAATCCTGAAAATACGCTATCAGTAGCACCCATCGCAACTCCTAATCTAGACATTTCAGCTAAACCTCGAGTAATTAAAGCAGTTCTAGCATTAGCCCCAAACCCTAATCCATCAGATATGCCTACGCCAATTGCAATAACATTCTTTACAGCTCCTGCTACCTGAACCCCAACAACATCAGTATTTCTATATACTCGAAGATTTTTAACAGAAAATAATAGTTTTTGAATATCATAACTAAAATCAACATCATTAGATGTCAAAGTTATTGCAGTAGGCAAACCTATAGCAAGTTCTCGAGCAAAAGTTGGACCAGAAATTATAGCAAAAGAAACATTATTCCCCAAAACATCATCAACTACATCCTTTAATAATCGACCAGTATTAGGCTCCAAACCCTTAGAAGCAATAATAACACGAATTTTATCTGTCAAATTTATCTTTATCTTTAACAACACACAACTAAAAACGTAACTAGGAACAGCAATTAGAATGTTCTTAGAAACACTTAAGGCTATCGATAAAGACTTCTCTAAATATAACAAAGGAGGAAAAGGAATATTAGGTAAATTAATTGGATTAGATCGATTACTTTTAAGTATCTCAATATGTTTAGAATTATGTCCCCATAACACAACTGCATTACCACCTTTAGATAAAGCAACAGCTATCGCTGTTCCATATGCTCCAGCTCCAATCACAGTAATAGCAATTGGTTTTTGCGCTAAACTCAGGATACACAATGATCTAACCAACTTATAAAATATGCAACTAATTGTAGTAAACTACCTTTTTTTTAAATAAAAACACTTCATTATAAAACTTCACCATAATCTATCTCAATTTACTAACTCATACTCCACAATACAAAACATTTTAAAAAATAAAAATTCAGACTCTCCCTATTTTAAAATATACAAATTTTTTTTTAATAAAATCTCAAAAAATCTAGCTCAAAACAATCTTATACTAAACATAACAAAAAACATCACTATTATTTTAATACCAAATTCAAAGCCTCCTGATCATCATTAAACTTCAATAAATCATCCGACCCCCCAATATGCTTTCCATTAATAAAAATTTGGGGCACTGTGACACATCCTCCAGACCTAGTACGCATTTCTAAATAAGTAGCATCAGAAGAATCCCTGCCAACAAAAATTTCTTTAAAATTTAAAGACTTACTCTTTAAAAAAGATTTTGCTTTATCACAATAAGGACACCCTTTCCTTATATAAATTTCTATATTATAAGACATTTCTATTATTCCCTTTTCTGATTAGCACCAATTTTATTTGTTTTTAAAAATAAAGGAAAATTCTCTTCCCAACTTAAAATACCCCCTTTCAATAAATACACCTCCATATACCCCAATTTCTTTAAATGCCTTCTCAACGCAAATAATGACCATCCTCTACAAACATCATGTACAATAATTAACGGACTTCTTTTATTTTTAACCCAATCACTCATTGAAAAAACAACACCATACTTTATATCCTCAATTTTTACATTAATACTATTTATAATATGACCAGATAAATATTCATTTGAACTTCTTATATCTAAAACCACTGCATTCCTTTTATTAATCAAAAAAACAACTTTATCACAAGAAATTTCAAAATAACCAAACACATACCCTATAATAAAATTATATACCACGATAAAAAAAAACACACACCACACAGAAACTAAAAATAAATGCCTCTCTGTAAATGCCACCAATTCTCTTAATAACATCATTAACAACAATTAATCATGATTTTCTTACATCAACTCTTTAAAAACAAAAATAATTAAATATTTCCCTTTTTTACCGATTAATCATCCCCTATTCAAATAACAATCAAACTAACACACCTCAAGTTTAAACTCATATACTTTACAAACAACCAACCCATGCATAAGCTTTTATGCACTAAAACAAATTACCTCTCATACAATAGTAACACACATACATATATTACTACCAAAATTATTAAAAGTAAACATTTTCTCTTATCTGATTTTCATACCTAAAATAGATAAAAGAAACAACGTACAATTTTCTATAATTCAATTGACAAACCCCTCCAATTCAAAGATACTACTCAGTATAATGGGAAGAGAGAAGAAAACTAATATATATATAACTATAACATACCACAATCAAATAATATATACACACCTTCGTATGTGGCTGTAGCGTTTGTGTGTGCTACGATTGAGCTGTGGTATGATGAATGAAAAAAAATAGTTTATATTTGTGCCCGGCCTTTATTATTATTGTATGCTACCTTCACTATTTTTAGCGGTTAATGTTCTTTAGAGAAAATCTAAAAAGAAATTTGAAGAATAGATTTCTTGTATAGTTATAAGAAGGGTCGGTAATAAGTCTTGGGAAGTAAAGTTGGACTTTTTAGTGAAAGTAACAGTTATATATAAAATATATCATAGAATTATTGATCAGTAAAAATAAGATATTGTAAAGTGTATTTATTCTTAATGATGAAATTAAAAAATCAATGTTGGGATATACACTTATGGTGGTGTGATGATATTAGTATAGTATATATGTTTTAAAATTATTTTACTTTCCTTATTTATATAATTAAAATGGTAGAAAAGCATGTGGTATTGTTGTGGGGTCAGAAATAAAAAATCCATTAAATAAAGATACAAAGTAATGTATAGAGATGACTTATTGAAAATAAGAAATTGATCCGATATGTTCATTGTGTAAAAAATTAAAAATAATAATTTAATATGCACTAAAGGGCATATATTTAGTATATATCATATATTTTTTATGTAGAAAACTCAGAGATATTGAGACATGATTATAGTTACTGGAGGAGCTGGATTTGTTGGTAGAAATATTATAAAAAAGTTGAATGAGGTAGAGAAAAAAGAAATATTAGTAGTCGATAATCTTAGTAATGGTAAAAAATATAGAAATTTAATGAATTTAGATATTTCAGATTATTTAGATAAAGATTATTTTATAAATAAATTATTAGATAACCCTAGTTATTTTAAAAATATAGAAGTAGTATTCCATGAAGGTGCTTGTTCTAATACAAGGGAATGGAATGGTAAATATTTGATGAAAAATAATTATGAATATTCTAAATTACTTTTATTTTACTGTATAAAATATGAGATTCCTTTTATATATGCCTCTTCTGCTTCAGTGTATGGATCAAATATGTGCAATGTTTATTGTCGTAATAATAAAATTATTAATTCAATTGAGAATCCGGTTACTATGTATGGTTACTCTAAATTTTTATTTGATCGGTATGTACATAATATATTGCCTAAGGTAAAGTCTCAAGTATGTGGTTTACGATATTTTAATATATACGGTCCTCATGAATTTCATAAAGGCCGAATGGCAAGTGTTATTTTAAATATATATAAAAAAGTTAAAAATAAAGAAAGTCCTATTTTATTTGTTGGAAGTAAAAATTTTAAAAGAGATTTTGTATACATAGATGATATAGTGAATGTGAATTTATGGATTTGGTATAATAAAATATCTGGTATTTTTGATTGTGGTACGGGTCACGCTAGGTCTTTTGAATTTGTCACTAGTATTGTATTAAATCTTTTAAATTATAACACAATAAAGTATGTTACTATGCCAAAAGAAATACAAAAATATTATCAATATTTTACAAAAGCAAATATTTCTCAACTTCAAGGGATAGGATATGAAAATAAATTTATTGATGTAAATGAGGGTATTTATAAGTATTTAAATTGGCTGAATTTATATATGTGTATGATAGTATATTATTTTGTATGAACAGTGTTAATGATTAATTGTTTGGTAGAAAAAGATACAGTAATAGTGTATATTTTATATAAAAATTATTGTTTATGAAATATGGGTTATAATTAAAAGGTTGGTTGTATTGTTTCAATTCGGTATAAATAAATTTATAGTAAATAAAATGATAGGGTGAAAGAAATAAATCTTATTACTTTCATAATATATTATTATATATAGAACTTTAAAATTATCAGCATATTATTAATAAAGAACAATTATTCGACAACTGTATGCAAGTAATAGCGTTAATTAATTCATTTAAATTTGTTTTCATATTTTTTATTGGGTACTTTTTTATTAGAGAAAAAAATTAGTTTGATGAAAATAAAATGATGCAATATAGGCTTTTATAGAAAATGATATACGTTAAAAATACAGTAGCAATTTTATTCATAATAGAAGATATGATTCTTTATAATATTATGTAGTATGATTTAAATATAACAAAAATTTTCAGATTCGTCTTTTTATTGATATTATTTGTATTAAAAAATAAGGTAGTGAAATTCATAATAAATAATTTAGGTTTAAATTGCATAATTTTTATGTAAATAATTAATTGGGTATGATGATCTTGAATTAACATATGAATTATTAAAATTAGTTCTCTATTATTATTATATAATTTAAATTTAAAAGTAATTTGTATCATGGATGATACGTAGTAATTTGTAAGATTGTGATAAAATTGATTATCAATAAATAACGTTATTAAATTTGTTAAATTTAATAAACTGAAAAAAATTTATTAGAATCTATTGAAATCATACTTCTTTAGAATAAAAAATTTTGGTTTTATTTATGTATTATATATGTCGCAAGGGGTAATAATTCAGGGATGGAGTATTTCTCTATAGTAAACGTAGTTTGTAGCAGATAATGTATAATGTATTTTTTTGTATTGGGAAAACATTATTATAAATCACATACACAAGCTTATCGTAGGGAGGTTGATGTGAATTCAATAGACATACATATATGATTCATATCATATATGTTACGTACGTTATTTTCTATTCCGATTTTTAGATAATAAGTAGTGTTTTGTCATCAAACATAGTATAACAGATATATATTGATATGTAGAATGAATAAAAATCGTCATATTATTCAATATAATGATGATTATCATAGGAATTTAATTAAAAAACTTCAATTCAAAAGTATTTAAAGAATTGAAACATTATTGAAGTAATAATTTTAATTTGTTAATGTAAATATTATAATGAGTACGTATCATGCATTGATTATAAAAATTTCTTCTATGGGAGATATCATCCATACCTTACCTGCGGTGACTGATGCTGCAAATTTTATACCTAATGTATTATTTGATTGGGTTGTTGAGGAAACGTTTGCTGAAATTCCACAGTGGCATTTATCCGTATTTCAAGTTATACCCATCAAACTAAGACTGTGGAAAAAGAAATGGTATACATTGCGTTCCTGGAAAGAATATAATAATTATATTACACAAGTAGGGGCTAAAAAATATGATGCTATAATTGATGCTCAAGGTTTGTTAAAAACATCTTTATTTGCAACATATTTTGCTGTTGGAATAAAGCATGGTTTAGATCGGTTTAGTGCTAAAGAACCTATAAGTTGCTGGGTTTATGATAAGTGTTATCGTATTAATAAAATTCAACATGCTATAGAACGTATAAGAAAATTATTTGCTTATAGTTTAGGATATTCAGTCCCATCATGTATAGGACAATACAATATTCGACATATTTTTCAATCTTGTATAAAAAAGAGTGAGGCCCCATATTTAATATTATTACATTCCACTACTTGTTTACTGAAGTGTTGGCCAGAATCTAGTTGGCTAATTTTTATACAAAAAGTATTAAAATTTTCAGATTATCGTATAAAAATCCCATTTTGGACAAAACGAGAAGAGTGGTTTGTTAAATGTCTTAAAAATTATTTTTCTCAAATTATAGTTTTACCGCATTTAACTTTGTGGGAAGTTTCTATTCAAATTATACAAGCTTCAGCTATTATCTCAGTTGATACTGGATTAAGTCATCTAGCAGCAGCTTACGATTGTTCTAATCTAACTTTATACGGGCCAACTAATCCAGAATTAATAGGTACGTATGGATTGAATCAAACTATTTTAAGATCTAAAACAGGACGGATGGATAATCTTCATCCAGAGTTTGTTTGGAGTAAATTTAAAGATAAGTTTTTTACATAATTCTTTTATTTGAGATCCGATAAAGAATAAGTTTATACATAAAAAATTTTTAGGATTAGTAGAAGTTCCATAAGACTGCATGCAATATTTTATTTTAAACTTTCATTAAATTTTAATTAATTTATTTTTTAAAATATTTTACAAGTATAGTAATTAATTTGTTTATAAAAATTCGGTACTTGTTGAGTAGAATTTTATACATAATTAGACCCCTTTATTTTACTATTTGGTTTTTATTAAAAATTTATATTTTTATCTCAAACATACAAACCTAATTTTTTAGATTTGTATGTTTGAGTGAATAAACCATACACTATGAAATATACTATCATTAAATCAACATTTTTTATATATATTTATATATAATGATTATAGTATTGGGGAGTTCTATTATATTAGAGATTTGTTTATATTTTAATTAATAAATATATGTATATTTTTTATTTTGTAATATATGACATAATCATGTATATTGTTCAACCTATAATTTGGATCCGGTTGTTGTGGCTTAGTATAAAAGTTCCTGAATATCGTAAAAATTGGTTAGAACGTTATAGTTATCATTATACTACTATCGGCAGTAGTAAGCTAGGAGGGATAGTATTACATGCGGTATCAGTAGGAGAAATATTATCGATAGTGCCGTTAATTAAGAAGTTTAAAAAAAAATATCCTAATCTTGCTATTATTGTTACTACAATGACCCCTTCTGGTTTAAAATTAGCTTGTCAGGTTACGATTAATTATCAGAATGTACAATGTATGTATCTTCCATATGACTTACCTAATGCTGTAAAAAGATTTATTAATCGTATTAAACCTAAATTATTTATTATTGTGGAAACAGAATTGTGGCCTAATTTAATTAGAACTTTATACTTGTATAAAATTCCTATTGTTATTTTAAATGCTAGATTATCTCATTCTGCTTTTAAAAAATACAAAAAAATTAGTTGTTTTTTTAAGTACATTGTTCAATGTATTACTATAGTTCTTGCTCAAGATAAAGAAAATGCGGGTAGGTTTCTTAAATTGGGGTTAAAAAGGTATCAATTACGTATTATAGGTAATTTAAAATTTGATGTTGTGGTTACTCACGATATATTAAAACAAATTTCAGATTTAAAACAAAATTGGACTAGAAATCGAATAGTATGGATAGCTGGTAGTACACATCAGGGAGAAGAAAAAATATTGTTGAAAGTACACGAAAATCTTTTAACTATATTTCCAAATTTACTTATGATTTTGTCTCCAAGACATCCTGAGCGTTTTTCGCATGTTATTAATATTACTAAAAATTTTGGTTTTTCTTATATCACAAAAAGTAGTGGAGTAATTCCATCAGAAAATATACAAGTAATTATTAATAATACTATAGGAGAATTAATGTTGTTATATGGAATTTCAGATATAGCTTTTGTTGGAGGTAGTTTAGTGCCACATGGAGGGCATAATCCTTTAGAACCGGCTACATATGCTATTCCTATAATTATGGGACCTTATGTGTTTAATTTTAATAGTATTTGTTCTACTTTACATAAATTAGGAGGATTAATTAATATTGTTGATGTTGATTCTTTAATTAAAGTTATGTATCTTTTATTAAAAGATCAAGAACTTCGTTTACATTATGGGAAGTGTGCTTACAAAGCATTTCAAAAAAATGAAGGAGTAACATCTCAAGCGTTCAATATTTTGAATGATTATTTAACTAAAAATTATGTACAATAGTATATGTTAAGTTGATTTAAGAAAATTATATGTATTTAATATATTTTAAAGCAAATGAAAATTTTTAAAGTATGTTTGTTTATTTTTGATAAATAAATTATTTTTATATTGTAAAGAATTGCGCTTGTAATTTAAATAATGAGTAATTGTAGTATTTATAAATGACATACTTTGGTATTTTTTATTACGTTAAAGTGTTATTTTTTATAGATGATAAATTGAATTGTATTGTAAATTTTAAATTAGGTAAATTATTATTTTATATTATTTTTTATTTTTACTTCTTTCTACGTATATTACATGTTTTCGTATAATGGGATCATATTTTTTTAATCTTATTTTTTCAATGTTTGAGCGTTTATTTTTTGTAGTACTATAGAAATGCCCATTTTTAGAAGAAGAAAATAAATAAATTATTTCACGAATTTCTTTAGCCATGATTTTATTTCTTTTTTGTTATTTTTATATTTTTAGAAGATAAATTTGATAAATATTGGTCAATACCCAATTTATCAATAAAACGTAGACCTTTAGCAGAAATACGAATTGAACAAAACTTTTTTTTGCTATCTATCCAAATACGATGATAATGAATATTTGGAATAAACCAACGTTTGGTTGCATTCATAGAATGAGAACGTTTATTTCCGTTAATGGGACGTTTTCCAGTAATACGACATATTCTAGACATAATTTTATTTTTCTACTCTCACATATATTTTAAAAATTTATTCAAGTAAGTAGTATAAACTAATTGTTATAATGATAGTAGTTATTTTCGATATTATTAATTTTAATTATAGTAATTTTTAGATTTTATGTTTATAGTTTATTATGATTGGTTTGAATTATCTTTAAATTATATATATATTGTTTATTTATATTTTGTAATTTTAATTTTTTTATAGTATTTAGAATATACAAATAATTTTATATAGGAGATTTTTATTTTTTATTATTGTAAAAATTTAACTTTATTTTAGAAATATTAATATGTTTTAATTGTATGGTATTTTTTTACATAGGAGAATATTTTTGATTAAATTTATTGAAATGATATTTATTAGCTAATAATAATACCTATTAGGGGTTAATAGGCGTACGTAAGTAATATTGTACTGAGATTTAAGATAAATTTGATTTTTTTATGAATAAAAGGATAATTTTAATCCTTTTATTATAGTGTGTATTTCATTAAAATAAATTTATATGTATATGTTATATTATTTGATTGTAAATTTTAGTTTAATAATTGTTGACGATATTGAATTAAAGGGGGTTTCAAAAAAGATGGGTTTTGTTATTCATTGTATTTAATTTTAATGAAAAATATGAAGAAGACCATTGATATAAAAATTGTGGATAATCGAGTGTGTAGGGATTTTCTATTACCAAGGTATATGACTGAAGGATCTGCGGGATTAGATTTGTTTGTCTGCCTTGATAGACCTGTTATTATTTATCCTAATAAAACTAAACTTTTTTCTACTGGAATTGCGGTATATATTTCTGATCCAAAAATAGCAGGTATCATATTGCCTCGTTCTGGGTTAGGACATTATCATGGTATAATATTAAGTAATTCTGTAGGGCTTATTGATTCAGATTATCAAGGAGAAATACAGGTTTCTTTATGGAATAGGGGGGAAGAAGAATTTATTCTTACTCCTGGGAAAAGGGTGGCGCAATTATTATTTATTTCTCTTGTGCAAGTTCAGTTTTCTTTGGTTACATCTTTTAAATCTTGTAGTATGCGTGGTACTAAGGGTTTTGGTCATTCTATGTGAGAAGTTATTATAATAATGTAGATTTATCTTAAAACATGTAAATTTTAGTTATGTCAAATATATAAATTGGGTTTTTTGATATCTATGTAATTGATATTTTATTATGAATCATTAAATAAAACGGGATATTATGAATTGGACCCGTTTGTTTTTAGTTACTACAATCATAATTGTATATTTATCAATGAGGTATATTTTTTAAAAAGCATAATTTATTTTTTATATAAAAATAGCGTGTATTATTTTTAATATACAATGGGAATATGCTTTATATTTGCAAATAAGTGTTTGATGTGAGTGTATATTTTGATTTTAATTTTCTAAATATAATAGAGTAAATTATGATTAATAGTATGACTGCTTTTTCAAGGCAAGAGATATCTTATGTATGGGGATGTGGATTTTGGGAAGTTCGTTCTTTAAATCAACGTTATTTAGATATTTGTATTGATTTGCCTAAAAATTTTCAGTGTTTATCGTGGACGATTAGGAAAATAATTAAAACTCATATAGCGCGAGGAAGGATTGAGTGTAATTTAAAATTTGATATAGATTATTGTAATGAGTATTCTAATTTCATTATTAATGAAAATTTGGTTTCCTTTTTAATAAAATCGGCAGAGAAAATTAAATTAAAAATTCCAGATGGAACTATTGATCTTACAAAAATATTATTTTATCCCGGTGTAATTTCATATGAAAAATATGATATGAATCATATTTCTAGAGAGTTATTAATTCATTTTAAAAGTGCATTAAATCAATTAATGAAAAATAGGAATGAAGAAGGAATATGTTTAAAAAAACAATTGGTTGATAGATTATATAAAATTTTTGAAATAATAAAAAAGATTAAGTTATATATTCCTGATTTTTTAAATAAAAAAAGAATAAAACTTTTAGAGCAAGTACAAAATATTTGCTCAATGGTAGATAAAACTAGATTAGAACAAGAATTATTGGTAATGACCCAAAAATTAGATATTTCAGAAGAAATAGATCGTTTATTTATTCATATCCAAAGTATGGATAAATGTATTTCTAAAGATAAGGTAGGTCCTATTGGAAGAAAATTAGATTTTGTAATTCAAGAAATACAGAGAGAAGCTAATACTTTAATTTCTAAATCAGCAGATATGAATATAATACGTTTATCAATTTCTTTAAAAGTACTGGTTGAACAGATTCGCGAGCAGGTACAAAATATCGAATAAGGAATATAGGATAAGTATATGAATTTTTATTATTATTTTTTAATTTTTTTAATTAAAGGAGTAGAAATCCTAAAATTTTTTTTATTTTTTTACATCAAATAATATAAAAATATTTAAATTTTTTTTAAAAAAAATGTGTTTAATAAGAAAAATTTCTAATTTTTATTAATTTTTTATTATTAAATAATAAAAAAAATCACAAAATATAAAAAATATATCAAAAAATCCCTTTTTTTTCATTTTTCTTTTTCCAGTTAGGAATATTTCAAATTCTGTAAAACTTCGATAGAATAAAAATCATTCGTGATTTATATCAATACTCATATATTTTTTATATTGAATTATAAGTTAGGAGGTAAAATTTTTAACAATGATTTTTTGATTAGTATTCGAGCTATTTATAGCTCTAAAAACGAATTGTCTAAAATTACTTATTGTCTGTACAACATAGAGAGAGTAGTAATTTTCTTGTTTTAGAGTTTCTGGGATGTTTTTGTTTATACAGTAACTACACTGTTATTACAAATACAGATCTTATGATTATTTTTAATGCAATTAGAGATATATAATTATGAATAGATTAACAGATATTTCAAATATGGTAGAATCCTTATCTCGAGTTTATCATCGTCTTCGTAAAGAGGTAAATGGTCAGTTAATTAATGAAGGATTGTCTATGTCCAAAATGAAAATACTCCATCTCATCACAACTGGTCAAATTAGTGCAACAGATATTAAGAACTATATGGGGTTTTCATCTAGAACTGTGGTTACAGTTTTAGATGCGTTGGAGAAAGATGAAATGTTACGACGACAACAAAGTCTTACAGATAGACGAGTAAAATATGTACATATTACAGAGAAAGGAAGAGATAAATTACGTATAGCTAAAAATACTCATAATATAATTTTAGATCGTATATTTTCTCCTTTATCGGAGGTACAACTTAAAAATTTTTATGAAGTATGTCATTTGCTGGAAATTCAACAAAAAACATCTAGATAAATTTTTATTATTATTTTATTTTATGAACAAAAGTAATATGTTAAACTGATCAGATATTTAAGATTCATATTATGAGTTACTAAGATAGTAGTAACGTGTTATTTTAAGTTGGTAAATTTTTAAAAATGTAAAATCATGCACCTTCCCCCGGGGAAATTTCTTATTTCCCCGGGGGAAGGTGCATGATAGTAATCATTTAATTAAAATAGTAGAATGTTTTAGGGTATATGAAAAAATGTATAGGTTCATTATGTGCTGTATCTGCTCCCAGTGGTACAGGAAAATCGACATTAATATGTGCTTTACAAAAGAAAAATTGTTTATTATTTGATACTCAGTTATCAATTTCTTATACTACTCGTAAGCGCCGTTTTGGAGAAAAACATGGGGTAGATTACTATTTTATTTCATTTAAAAAATTTAAGTTTATGATTGATAATAATATGTTTTTTGAGTATGCAAAAATTTTTAATAATTATTATGGAACTGGAAAAAATAAAATAGAATCTATGTTAAATGCTGGAACGCATATCATTTTAGATATTGATTGGAAAGGAGTACAGCAAATCAAAAATAGAGTAACTAATTTTTTTACTATTTTTATTCTTCCACCTTCAAAAGAAGAATTAGAGCTAAGATTACGTCTTAGGAGAAAAGATACAAATGAAATTATTAGTAATAGAATGAAACATGCTGTCAACGACATATGTCATTTCAAAGAGTATGATTACATCATTATAAATGATGATTTTAACATTGCATTATTTCATTTACAATCGATTATTTTATCCGAACAGCTACGCTTAGTATATCAGAAACAACAACATAATGATTTAATTATTGATTTATTGTCTGAAAATTATTGTAAAATAAAGCGAACCTATAGTATAGAATGAGTGAATATTACTATTACATAATAGATAAAAAAAATGAATGAAACAACTATAAAGCAATCTTTAAAAACAGAGATAAAAAATAGATTTAATTTGATATTAGTAGCATCCAGACGAGCAAGACAAATTCAAAATGAAGAAAGAGAGAATTGTTTTGTTAAACAGAATACAAGTAAATGTACTGTTCGTGCTTTTAAAGAAATGGAACTATAATACATATCTTGCATACAAAATAAAAGTCTTTCTTTGATTTAAATTTATCAATTATTATCATTAATTTATGTATTAATTATATATCAAGAAGGACGGGGTATGCTAAAACAAGCAAGGTATTTTATAAAATTTTTTATATAGCAGAATATAGAATTAAATGGGTGAATTTTATTATATTTGAATACTATAATTTAAAAAATTATTATATTGGGGGGTCGTTTATTTTTTGTATCCTGGGTTTAGGTAGAATTTAATAATGAATCTTATATATCATATTGATATATACTATCAAAGTATGTAATTGTTCACGTATACATTCAAAATATAAATAAAGTTATTGTGTTTTTGTGTTTACCGGTATAAGTAAAATAGTATACTTTCTATTTTTAATAGTGGATAATCAATTCTTCATATTGTAGTGTGTGTAAGTATTGCAGTGCTCATTTGAACTTGATATTTTTGAATAAGTGTTAATAAATAACTAGGAAAGAAAAGTTTCGAATCAGAGTACTGTTGAAATAAGAATCATAATTTCATGATGCTTAAGGTATCAGTATTATTTAGTTTTATAAATAATAAAAAAATATCAATAAATTTTGACAAGGATTTATATTAATATTCAATATATTTATATTACTTCAATTATTTAAATAAATTTTTTTATAAAAAATGAAAAATATCACGATAAATAAGTACATTACAATTGATTATGATATTTTAAGTAAATTTTAGAAATCAATAACATCATTGAACACTACATTAAAACTAAATTAAAAATTATTATTAATAAGTCGTTGATAAAATCTCCATAAGTATTCAATGTAAAAAGAAATTAGCTACATATAACTTTTTATTATTTGCGTTAAAAATTGAATTTTATTTTTTATAAAAGAATTTTATTTATTGAATAGAAGATTTTTAATAAATAAATTGTAGTTTTTTAATTTAATATTATAAGATAGAATATAGCAATTATTGTAGTATTTATATACTCTATATACTATAGTAGTAATAATTTTTTAAACATTGGTATTATTTTCTTGATTAATGGGCTTGTTCCCAATTTTTTCCAACTCCAATATCTACTTTTAAAGGAACATTTAAAATAAAACATTCTTCCATAAGTTTTCTAATTTGTTTTACTGCAATATCTACAAATGTATTATTTACTTCAAAAACTAATTCATCATGTACTTGCATAATCATGTGAACAGGGATATTATCTGTTTGTAACCAAGAATCAATAGATATCATTGCTCTTTTAATGATATCTGCAGCGCTTCCTTGCATAGGAGCATTAATTGCTGATCTTTCGGCTCCTTTTTTTTGGGATATATTAGAAGAGTAAATATCTGGTAAATATAATTTACGGCCATCTAAAGTGGATACGTATCCATTTTTTTTAGCATAATCCTTAATATATTGCATATATTGCATAACTCCAGGATAGCGTTGAAAATATCGGTCTACATATTTTTGAGCTTCTTGACATGTTACTGATAATTGTTTTGATAATCCAAAAGCAGTCATACCATAAATTAAACCAAAATTAACAGTTTTTGCGCGCTGTCTTTGCTCTCCTGTCACTAAATGTAATGACGTAACAAAGATTTCAGAGGCTGTTGTGGTATGAATGTCTTTTTCTTCAAGAAAATCATTAATTAATTTGAGATCGCGAGATAAATGAGCCATAATTCTTAATTCTATTTGAGAGTAATCCGCTGATATAATTAAAGAATTTTCTGGAGCAATAAAGGCTTGCCGTATTTTTCTTCCGTCATAATTGCGATTGGGAATATTTTGAAGATTAGGATTTGTGGAAGAGAGTCGTCCAGTGGAAGTTCGAGTTTGATTATATGAAGTATGTATACGATTTGACTTTTTATTGATCATAGATATTAATTTATTAGTATATGTTGATTTTAATTTAGATAAACTTCTATATTTTAAAATAATCTTGGGTATAGAGTGTTTTTTGGATAATTTTTTTAGTACTTCTTCGCTAGTAGAAGGAGCTCCATGAGGAGTTTTTTTAAAAATTGGTAATTTTTCTTGATTATATAAGATTTCTTGTAATTGTTTGGGAGAATCTAAATTAAATGAAGACCCTGTTAATTGATATGCTTGTGTTTTTAAATTGTTTAGCTGAGAATTTAGTTTTATTGAATGAGAATATAAAAATTTTTTATCTATTAATACTCCATAATCTTCAATTCTAGAAAGAACGGATATTAATGGTATTTCTATATTTATAAATATTTTTTTTAATTCGTTATGTTGTTTTATTTCTGTCCATAAAATTTGATGTAAATTTGATATGGCATATATTAATTGCGTTGAACATGATGATTCTAATTGTATATCTCTAATATTTTTTTTAATAAGATATTTATTATTATTATAGATTTGTTGGAATTTAAAAATATGATCTAATATTGTAGTTTTATTTAAAAAACGTTTTATATTTTGATAATTAGAAGTGCCATATAATACATATAATTCTAGTATTACATCAAAAATTGGTCCAGATAAATGTATATTATGTTGTTTTAATAAAGAAAAAATAAATTTCATATTATGTCCAATTTTTTTTATTTTTATATTTTCTAAAATTGGTTTCAAAATAGATAATACTTCTGTTAGATTTAAATACCATTGGTACGTATCGTTATTATTATCTATATTTAAAGTATGTTGAATATTGATTGGTATATATGCGTTATGCATGGAATTCATAGTGTATGTAGATATACATATTCCAATGATATTAGGAGTAAAAATATCAAAATTATTTGAATATATATTCAAGATAAAACAGTGGTGAGTGTTATTTTGTTTTATCCAATTTGTTAGTGATGAAATATTAGATATAATGTCGTTATTATTACTAGATGGGAATGATGGATAATAGTTACATGTATGTGTTATAGTATTTGAAATAAGAGAGGTGTTGCTTAGTTGAGAATTTTGAGTTGATGATTTTTTAGTATTTTTGTATTTTTTTAACCATGTACCTGCCTGTAGCTCTGATACCCAAGTATTAAATTCGTATTTTTTAAATAATAAAAATAATTGTTGGGAATCAATATTTTGTATTAATAATTTATAGTCAGATTGGTTTAAAGGAACATCGATTTTCACAGTTGCTAATTTATAGGAAAGGAAGGCTAATTTTTTATTTTTAATTAATGTATTTTTTATCGATTGGGAATTTCGAAGATTTAAAATGGATATTTTATGTAAGTTTTGATATAGTGTTTGTAGGTTACCGATGTTGTTTAATAAAATTTTAGCGTTTTTTATGCCTATTCCTGGTACTCCAGGAATATTATCGGAACGATCTCCAATTAATGCTAAATAATCTGCTATTAGATTAGGTGATACCCCAAATTTTTTTTTTATTTCTAAAGAGTCCAATATGATATTAGACATAGTATTTATTAAAATAATGTTAGAAGATACAATTTGAGCCATGTCTTTATCTCCAGTGCTAATTAACACTGTTTTGTTTTTTAGTTGAGCATAAAAATTAGATAATGTTGCGATTACATCATCTGCTTCTACATAAGGTACGCTTAGCGCGGTAATTCCCATTGCTTTTATTATTGTATTTAGAGGTGTAATCTGAATACATAAATCTTCGGGCATTTGAGGTCGATTCGATTTATATTGTTTAAATAAATCATTACGAAATGTTTTACCGGGGGAGTCAAATACAATACCCATATGAATAGGTCGATATTTTATTAATAAGCTTCTAATCATGTTTATAACTCCATATATAACCCAAACAGGATATCCTGTGCTTGTTGTTAAAGGTGGATATGCATGATATGCTCGATATATATAAAAAGATCCATCTATTAAAATAATTGGATTATCTATAATATTAGTCATAAAATATTTTATTCATATGGTTTCTTATATGAAACAAATAGGAGGAATTTTATGATAATTAAGTTATCATATTTATTGTTAAAACAGAAGAATAAATATGATAAAATATGATAGTTTGTTTTAATATATGTTTTTGTTTAAAATTAGCCATATTATTTTATTTTTTTTCTATTAATAAATGTAGTAATTCAGAAAATTGTTGAATATATATTGGAATTGAAGCAATATTTAGTTGATCATTTTTCACCATGTATTTTCCATCTACAAATATTGCTGGAATACTTTTTAATTGAAAATTGATCGCTGCTTGTTCTTGGTCTTTAATTAAAGATTGAACTAATATACTGTTCCAAGTTGTATCATATGTATCAGCATCAATACCCAATTTTATGAATGTTTTTCGAATGTCGTCTATAGTATGAATAGATTGTTGTTTTTGTATTGCTGTAAATAAAAAAGAGCTAACTTGATTTTCTATGCCTAAAGCCATTGCTACCGCCCAGGCATGTGTTAATTGCTTTCCTAAATCTCCTATGTAGTTTACATGGTATTTATAAAAAATGATATTTTTAGGTAATTTTTTTTGTATATTGTTGGAAATATTATAAATCTGTTCAAATTGATAACAATGCGTACAATAAAAAGAAAAAAATTCTAAAATTTTTGGTGCATTGTGAATAGGTTTATGTAACTTTATATATTGTTTTCCTTCTATAATAGAAGATGACGCATGATTATGTAAATATATGCAAAACGTCATTACTAACAAAAAATATATTGCCTTCATTTTATTTTTACTATTAATATTATTAATCATATGTTAATTATAATTACTTTAGGAGCATGTACATAAACTATTATGTAAAAGTATTACATTAAATTATATTAATTATTTAATTAAATATGTGAATTAAATATGTATTAAACATTGGGGGGTTTATTTTTATAAATACCTTTTTATTTGAAAAGTTAGCAAAATGTTCTATTGCAATGAAATTGATTTTTCATAGGTTTAATATATTTAATTCATTCCATATGTTATCAATACGAGATTGTGTGTTAGTATTCATTTTAATTGGAATTCCCCAGGTTCTTTGAGTTTCTCCTGGCCATTTATTTGTAGCGTCTATTCCCATTTTAGATCCTAATCCAGCAATAGGGCTAGAAAAATCAAGATAGTCTATAGGAGTGTTTTTGATAATTATTATATCTCGGTTTGGATCCATACGAGTAGTCATAGCCCATATAACATCTTTCCAATCTCTAGCATTAATATCGTTATCGCAAACTATAACGAATTTTGTATACATGAATTGATATAAAACGGACCATACTCCAAAAATTATTCTTTTAGCATGTCCTATATATTTTTTTTGTATAGTAATTATAGCTAATCTATAAGAACAACCTTCTGGAGGTAAATAGAAATCCGTAATTTCTGGAAATTGTTTTTGTATAATAGGAATGAATAATTCGTTCATAGCCATTCCTAGTATAGAGGGTTCATCTGGAGGTCGTCCAGTATATGTTGAGTGATAAATTGGATTATTTCTATGAGTAATATGAGTAATAGTACAAACTGGAAATTGTTCAATAGAATTATAATATCCTGTATGATCTCCAAATGGACCTTCTGGAGCCATATTATTACGTTCTATATATCCTTCTAGCACAATTTCTGAATGGGCTGGAACATACAAGTCGCATGAGACGCATTTTATAATTTCAGTTTTACTGCCTCTGAGTAAGCCAGAAAAAGCATATTCTGATAGTGAGTTAGGAACAGGAATAACCGCGCTGATTAAAGTTGCTGGATCAGCTCCTATTGCTATAGCAATAGGGAATTTTTTTTCTGTAGAATTTATGCACCATTCTTTAAAGTCTAATGCTCCTCCGCGATGAGGAAGCCATCTTATAATTATTTTATTTTTAGATAACACTTGTTGACGATAAATACCTAAATTTTGTCGTTTATTGTGAAAGCCACGAGTTATTGTAATGCCCCAAGTGATTGCACGGGTGATATCTTGTGGCCAGGATTTCATTATTGGCATACGTGTAATATCAACGTCTTGTGTATATTGTATGTTTTCTTGACATACGCCCTTTTTTAAAATTTTAGTAGGCATATGTAAAATATGTTTAAAATGAGTCATTTTAGATAGCAAATCTAATAATCCTTTTGGAGGTGTTGGTTCTTTTAAATAAGCTAATATTTTTCCAATATTGCGTAGGGATGAAATATTATTGTTTTGATTTATAGCTAATTCTATTCTATGAGTTGTGCCAAATAAATTACATAACACGGGAATAGAATATCCTATAGGATTAGTAAATAATAATGCTGGGCCTTTAGCTTTAATGGTACGATTTGCAATTTCAGTAATTTCTAAATTAGGATCAATAGGAAACATTATTTTTTTTAGTAATTTTTTTTGCTCTAAAGTCTTAATAAAATCGCGTAAATCTTTATATTTCATAATTTTATTTGTTTTTTGATGCTTGTATGTGTATAAATCGCTATTCAATTTATTGATATTATTAGAATATCATATTTGTTTTAAATATCAGAATATTGTTAATAGTGTAATTAAATGATTTGTTTCCATCCTATTATCCAAATAGAAATTCCAAGTGAAAAAATGCAGATAGGTAAAAATGTAGTATATTGATTGTGTATAACCAAATAAATACTAACAATAATAAATACTAATCCAATACCGAATAAGAAAAGTACTCGAGTATTGTGTGTGCGTTGTGTTCGTAATTCTATGGTTAAAATGTCTATTTTTTTATGTATTTCATTTGAATTTTTGAATTCATTGGATAATAGTGCAGGTAATTCTGGAATTTTATTTATCCAATAGGGCATTTTTTCATTCAACATATATATTATATTTGATAGTTTTAATTGTTCTTTCATCCATTGTTCTAGAAATGGTTTGACGGATTCCCACAAGTTAAAATTAGGATACAATTGTCTTACTATACCTTCAACATATAATAGAGATTTTTGTAACAGAATTAATTGTGGTTGTACTTCCATATTAAAAAATCGAGCGGTGTTAAATAAATATAATAATATATTGCTGAATGGAATGTCCTTGAGTGGTTTTTCAAAAATAGGCTCAAATACTGTTCTCATAGCATATTCAAAATCTTCAATGTTGGTATTCATAGGTATCCAACCTGAATCTAAATGTAATTCTGCTATTTTTCGATAATCACGATTAAAAAATGCAATAAAATTTGAAGCTAGATAATATTTATCTTTTTTGCCCAAAGAACCCACAATTCCACAATCGATGCTGATATATTTTGGGTTCTGAGGATCTTTATGACAAATAAAAATATTTCCAGGATGCATATCGCCATGAAAAAAGCTATCTCTAAAAACTTGGGTGAAAAATATTTCTAAACCTCTTTCAGCTAATAATTTCATATTGATACCTTTTTTTTTTAATAAACTTTTTTTGTATACCGGAATTCCATAAATACGCTCCATAACCATTACATTTTTACTGCAAAAATCTACGTATACTTTTGGGATGTATAGTATATTGCTAGACTTAAAGTTTCTACGCAATTGAATAGTATTGGCAGTTTCTTTAAGCAGATTGAGTTCATTAAATAAAGTTTTTTCATATTCTGCAATGATGTCTGAAAATTTAAATTTTCGATCTTTTGGTAAAATTTTGTAGGTCCATTTTGATAATTTATACATTAATTTAATATCTATTGTAATAATGGGTAAAATTCCAGGTCGAATAACTTTGATTACTATATTTTTTCCATTTTTTTTAAATTTTGCGGAGTGTACTTGAGAGATCGATGCAGATGCTAATGGAGTTTCTTGAAAGTCTTCAAACCATGTTTCTAAAGAACTTCCAATAGATTTTTCTATATATGTTTTAGCTAAATATCCATCAAAAGGATGTACCCGATCTTGTAGTATTGCTAATTGTTGTGCAATATCATCAGGTAAAATATCATGACGAGTAGAAAGCATTTGCCCTAATTTAATCCATATAGGTCCTAGTTCTTGTAATGCTAGACGTAATCGTTCTCCTGGCAATGATTGAGAATGCTGATTAAATGTGTTTAATAAAAGTTGAATGCCTATTTTTAATGGCAAAATTAATCGATTTATAGGAATGAAATCTAATAGACCATAATTCAGTATTATTTTAATAATTAAACAAAACCTATTCCATTCGTTAAAAATCATTATATTTGCTCTAATTTTTTAAACGTTAATAAAAAATTTTGTTATTATTTTGACATATTGAATATTTTGATAAAATCACATGTTGGTTATCCCATGATAAATAAAAAGTAAGTTTTATATTTATTAGTAATAGTGAATTATTGTAATATTATACATTAATAATGAGTTTTCGTTTTTATTTATAAAGATATTATTATTATAATTTATTTTATGAAAGATGTGATGTTTAAGTAATAAAATTGTACGTATTATATCGTATTGTCAAATACGTGATTTTATTATAATTTTTCTATATGTTGTTTTTTTGATAAATATTATTGGTCAATTTATTATTGACAATATTAATTATAATTGACTAGTTAAATTAAAGAACTTAAGTATTTTGATTTGATCACTATTCTCTTACCAAGGAGGAATAGTGATCAAATATTTATTTGTTTTGTAAAGTTGAATATTTATTAAATTTAAGTTATCGAGTTTTTGTTTAAGCAAGTAACATTTTTATTTGTTTATTTATTAGATGTTGAGCAGTTGTATGTATTGTATTGTTTAGGAAAGTAATGCGATTCACGTGTTTAATAAGTATTATTAAATCAGTGCTAATTTTTTATTTGTATGCATAATGTAAAACAGCTATTCCACCCGTCATATTTATATATTTGATGTCTTGGAATCCTGTATTTGCAATCATAGTTTTTAATGTTTCTTGATCTGGATGCATACGAATAGATTCGATTAAATATTGATAACTTTTCATATCTTTTGCTATTATTGCTCCTATTTTAGGAATAACATGAAATGAGTATAGGTCGTATAATACAGATAATAATTTAAATATAGGTACACCAAAATCTAAAATTAGTAATTTTCCACCTGGATTTAAAACTCGATACATTTCAAGTAGTGCTGCTGATTTGTTAGTAAAATTACGTAGGCCAAAAGATACGGCTATTCGATGAAAGGTGTTATTAGCAAAAGGTAGTGCTTCAGCATCAGCTTGTATGTATTGGACGTTATTCAATATTCCTAAATTTCGTAATTTTTTTCGTCCTATTTTCAACATTTCAGTATTATTATCTAATAGTACTACTATTCCAGTTTGACCTACTAATTTTGAAAACAAAATACTTAAATCCCCAGTTCCTCCAGCTAAATCTAATACCTTGCATCCGTAAAATATTTCACTTTGACAAATTAAAAAATGTTTCCAAAGTCTATGTATGCCAAAAGACATGCAGTCATTCATTAAATCATATTTGGTAGCTATTGTTTTGAATATAGCATTTACTAAGTATGATTTGATATGTTTATTAACGTTTTGGAATCCAAAATGGGTTGTGTCATCTTTATGTTTATTTTTCATACATCTTTATGCAATAATGTATATTATAATTAACGCTTGGTTTTATCGTCGGAGAATAATCCGGTTTCATTAGCAAGATTAATGTTATTAGAAACAATTGGATGTTTTATTTGAACCCCAAGAGTTCTAAAATTTTCTGCTTGACTAATAATGTTGCCTTTACCTTCAGAGAATTTATTTTTGGCCGAATTATATATAATTTCTGCTTTATTTAAATATTGTCCGATTTTGTTTAAGTCGTCCATAAATAACTTTAATTTATCATATAATCGTCCAGCTTTTTCTGCAATTTTTTTGGCATTAAAGTTTTGATGTTCATAGCGCCATAAATTATTGATAGTTCTAAGAGCTATTAGTAATGTGGTAGGACTGACTAACATAATATTTTTATTCATAGCATCTGTTAATAATGAAGATTCTTTTTCAATAGCTATGGTAAAAGCTGATTCAATTGGAATAAACATTAAAATATAATCAAGTGTATTTAATTGAAATAATTCTTGATAGTTTTTCTTGTTTAAGGATTTAATATGGGTGCGTAATGATTGTATATGATCATTAATAGCTAAACGTTTATCTTGTTCATTATTGCTATTGAAATAACGTTCATAAGCTATGAGTGATATTTTTGAATCAATGACTACATCTTTACCATGGGGTAAATGCACGATTACATCAGGTTGTAATTTACGTCCATTTATTTCTTTTGTCATACTGACTTGTAAATGAAATTCATATCCTTCACGCATTCCAGATGCCTCTAATGCTTTAGTTAAAATCATTTCCCCCCAATTACCTTGAATTTTATTATTTCCTTTTAAAGCTTGGGTTAAATTAATAGTTTCTTGCGTAATTTTAGTATTTAATTGATGTAATTTATGAATTTCATAAGTTAAATCATGTCGCATACGTTCTTCTTTAGAAAAATTGTTTTGTATTTGGTTAATAAAAATATTTATTTGTTCTCGAAGTGGATGAAGAATATTATCTAGAGTTAAACGATTTTGTTCATTTATTGTATTTCTGTTTTGATCAAAAATACGGTTTGCTAAATTCTCAAATTGCATAGTTAACCGATGTTCATTATTAATCAGTATTTTTTCTTTGTTTATTGTAGATATTTTATATTCTTCAAATCGAACACATAACTCTTTTAGTTGTAAAGCTTGTTCATGATTAATATTTAATTGAATTTTTAATTCGTTACATAATCGTTCATATTGGTGGCGATAATGATCTAATGATTTCAAACGTTCTTCTGTTGCAGATAGTTTGCTGTGTAGTTCGTGTATAATATGTGTTTTGTTGTACAACTTTTTTTCTATTTCATTTCTGAAAGTAGATTCATGTTTTAAATTTTGTAGTGTTGTATTTAAAGATTTTTCGTAAGTTATACAGTTATCTTTGTATTTTTGAATATTTTTTTTTATTAATTTTTTTGAGAATATATAAAAAAATATTATGCCTATAGCTGTGCCAATTGTGATGTATATAATAATCGAAATTATTTTCATATTTTTTTATGGGTTTGATCAAATTGTATTATCAATATTAGTATATGTTTGTAACATATTATTAAATAAATAAAAATTTATATAATAAAGTATTTTTTAATAAATTGAATATATAGAATGCGATTTGTTTTATTGTAAATTTAGAAATTGTAGCCTGTCTTTAGTAAGAAGTGTGTTAAAAACTTAATAATAATTCCAATTTATTACAAGAGATAATTTTTTTATTTTAAAATTATTGTTGAGATGGTATGTGGTGTTTAAACAAGTGTTGAAACGTTGTATGTGCTGAATTTTAGTTTGGATTCATATATATGCATAAAAATAATATCCCTATTACAAGATGAGAATATAAAATAGATTATTGCTTGTGTTATTTAATAATTATTTTTAAAGTATTTGCAACAATGAAGTTTTGTATTTTAATCAGATAATTTTATGCATACCAATACTATTGTGCAAGAATTTATGTTATATGTTAGTTACAGTTTTTTGTGAGTATGATTTTATCATAAAAAAGTATGTTGAAATATTTGGTAGATTAGAGTGTAAATTATTTGAAGAAGATATCTAATTTGTACTACTTTGTGTATAATATATTCTAATTTCTCTTACTTTTAGTTTATGTGAGATATAAATTATTATAAAAATAAGCAACAGTTGTTTCCAATTTTATTGGAATATACGGTAATATCGTTAATAATTGTTTATTGTAATGATTTTATATATAGATGAAAAATAATTTTCTAATATATTCGCATAACACTTATATCTATATAAGAAGAGATATATAATTTTAATTGATTTCTATATATTTTTAAAAATATTTTTTATCTTCTTATAATAAGATTAGGTTAATTTTTATTCTTATAAATAAGAATGTATGAATAATATTTAAATTTTTAAAAAATAAAGATCAGTATTTACTATTAATTTTTATTAGTTGTATCGTTAATATATAACGATTGATAAATATTTATAGTTATTTGTTTTGGTAAATCTATTTTTTATAGTAATCGAATTTTCGAAATATAAAATACCCAGAAATTGTATTATTATATTTTTTAGATTTAAATTACAAAAACAATGAAGGTTAATTACTAAATATTAGCAATAATACTGGTATTTTAGAAAATTTTAAAACATCCATATAGATAATTATAATGTCATGATCAATGATTGAGGGAACTGCGTAATATTTTTGCAGCAGCAACCATATTATGTAATGAATGTTTTGTTTCAGACCATGATCTTGTTTTTAGCCCACAATCAGGATTTACCCATAATTTATCTTTTGGAATATATTTCAGAAATGTATTCAATTTTTTTACTAAACTAGATATAGAAGGCTTGTTAGTAGAATGAATATCATATATTCCTGGTCCAATTTCGTTTAAGTATTTTTCTGTATTTTTTTGTATAAATTGTAATAGTTTTAAATCTGATCTAGATGCTTCAATGCTAATGACGTCTGCGTCTAATTTTAAAAGATAATGCATTATTTCATCAAATTCAGAGTAGCACATATGAGTATGAATTTGAGTGTCGTTTTGTACTGATGATACAGTTATTTTAAAAGCATGAATAGCCCATGTTAAATATTTTTTTTGTTCGGATTTTTTTAAAGGCAATCCTTCTCTGAAAGCTGGTTCATCAATTTGAATTATACTAATTCCAGATTTTTCTAAATCCATCACTTCATCTCGTATTGATAAAGCTAATTGTAAAGCCACAGTATGACGTTTTATATCTTCACGTACAAAAGACCAAGTGAGTATAGTAACGGGTCCAGTTAATATGCCTTTTATTGGTTTTTTTGTTAATGATTGAGCATAATTTATCCATTTTTGGGTAATAGGTTTAGTTCGACTGATGTCTCCAATAATTATTGGAGGCTTTACACATCTAGATCCATAACTTTGAATCCATCCGTGTTGAGTAAAGGAGAAACCATTTAAGTGTTCTCCAAAATATTCAACCATATCATTACGTTCAGGTTCACCATGCACTAGAATATCCAAGTCTAATTTTTCTTGTTCTGTAATAATTTGTTTAATATATTGTTCAAGATTAGCATGATAGTGATTTTTGTTAATTTGATTATTTTTAAATTTTAAACGCAAATTCCTAAGATCTTGGGTTTGTGGAAATGAACCAATAGTAGTTGTAGGATATAATGGTAAATTGAAACGTTTACGTTGTAATTTGAATCGTATATGATGCGCTGTTTGTCTTGATACAGGCACATCAGAAATATTTTTACAACGTTCTTGAACTTTAGAGTTGTGTATAAAATCAGAATGTAACCTTGTATTATGAACAGAGTCATAATGTTGTTTAAGTATGTTTATTTTTAATGAATTATTATGATTACGATTATTAAGAGTATCACATAGCATTTTTATTTCAGAACATTTTTGTAGTGCAAAGGAAAACCATGTTTTTATATTATTATTTAAATTGGTTTCTAAATTTAAATCTATTGGGCTATGTAATAAAGAACAAGAAGAACCTATCCATATCTTACGTTGTGTGATTATAGGATATAATTGTTTAAACCAATAATATAGATTAGTTTTCCAAATATTTTTACCATTTATTATTCCGGCGGATAAAACCCAATTTTTTGGTAGTTGTTCATGTAGTAATAATATATTATTATTTTTTTGATTAGAAACTAAATCTACATGTAATCCGTCTATTGAGAATTTTTCTATTAAATCTAATTGATGGTAAATACTATCGAAATAAGTTGTGAGTAATATTTTAAAATTGTTATGATGTAATTTTTGATAAGCGTAAAGATATGCTTGTTTCCATTCATTTGGTAATTCTAAAACTAAAGCAGGTTCATCAATTTGTACCCAATTTATATTTTTTTTTGATAGGATGTCTAGGATTTCTTGATATACCAATAACAATGGGGATAATAAAGATAGTTTATCAAATTCTTTTTCTTTTGTTTTTCCAATCCAAAGATAAGTAAGGGGCCCTAGTATAATTGGTTTAATTGGATGATTATAATATGAAGAAGCTTCATCAATTTCATCAAATAGTTGAGTCCAATTGAGTTTAAATTCTTGATCTTGGATAAATTCAGGAACTATGTAATGATAATTTGTATTGAACCATTTTTTCATTTCCGAAGGAATAATGTTAACATTATTTTTTGAATAGCCTCTAGCTATATTAAACAATATATCTAAATTATTTGTTGTTTGATTCGAAATAGAAGAATAGTATCGTTTTGGTATATTATTAAGCATCATACTTGTGGTAAGGACATGATCATACCAAGCAAAATCTCCAACTGGAATTAAATCTATTCCAGCTTTTATTTGTTGTCCCCAATGTCGTATACGTATCATTTTTCCGATATTTAATAGTTTGTCTTGATTAATTGTGTTACGCCAATATTGTTCCAGTGCATATTTTAATTCTCTATATAAACCAATTCTAGGAAATCCTAACGTATGACCAAGTACTGTCATAATTTTTACTCCGTATAATAAAGTTTATAAATATTTTTGATTTATAAGAATGTCAATTGTAGTTCTTTAATTACAATTCCAAATAAATAGAACGAATATTTAAAAGGTATAAGTTACTTATAACAAAAATAAAATTTTAACTGACATCAATTTTTAGTTAAAAATCTAAACTAATTTAGATTGAAGATATAAATCTGTAAACTAAATTTTATTGAATATTTTTAGTTTAGTCAAATGAATCTAGTAAAATATATATGTTCTAATAATTTAACAGTGTCATATGCTATACTTAATTTTGTATAATTAACTTCATTTTTTTCATAGCATTTTTTTCTAATTGACGAATACGTTCTGCTGAAACACCATATTGATTAGCTAATTCTTGAAGTGTGGTTTTATTATCATTTGTATTTAACCATCGAGCTCGAATGATATGTTGACTACGTTTATCTAAAGAGTTTAAAGCTATGTTGAGTTTATTACTAACTTGGTTGATCCATTCTTCTTCTTCATCAATCATAGTAACTTTGTCTTGTAAATATAGCATTGGTATAGATAAGATATTTTTTTCGTCATCATCTGAAGATTGTTCAAAAGTCATATCTTGCGCAGCCATTCTAGATTCCATTTCGCGTACATCTTTACAAGTAACGTGCAAGGTTTTAGCGACCATTTCAATTTCTTCTTCATTGAACCAACCTAAGCGTTGTTTAGTTTTACGTAAATTAAAAAATAATTTTCGTTGAGCTTTAGTAGTGGCAATTTTTACAATACGCCAATTTTTGAGTACGTATTCATGAATTTCTGATTTAATCCAGTGTACTGCAAATGATACTAATCGTACATCTAATTCTGGGTTAAATCGGCGCACTGATTTCATTAATCCAATATTTCCTTCTTGTATTAAATCAGCTTGGGCTAATCCATAACCAGAATAATTGCGAGCAATGTGAACAACAAACCTTAAGTGTGAAACAATCAGTTTTTTAGCGGCATTTAAGTCACTGTTGTAGTATAGACGTTCAGCTAATTCTCGTTCTTCTTCTGCTGTTAACATGGGGTACAGATTGGTTGCTCGAATGTAAGCTTCTAAAGTTCCTTGAGGTACTAAACTTATATTTTTGTACATGTTTTCTGCTGTCATATATTCCCCTACTAAAATGATTATATGTGTATTGTATATAGAAATAGAAATGCATATCATATTTGATGTACAGAATTATATGACATACATGAAATTGTATATGGAGATAAATCTGTTGTTGAATTATTTATAATAATATCTTATATTTCAGGTACATAATAGTTAATTATTATTATGTATTAGATTTAATTAATTTAGTACAATGTTGTTATGGTTATGTCGTATCGTATTAGATACGATGTTATTATTTTCCTTTTTAAGGAACTATTTCTTATAAAATAAATTAAAGTGAATATTTATTCATAGTATGTGAATAAGTATTATATTAAAAAATAGGTGTTTTAGTGTATATAAAAATAATATATAAGTTATTTTTATATTATTGATTGTATTAGATATATTGTTCATATATTTATATGATTTTTTAAATTTAATTTAATCAAATAGTAACAATGCATTTATTTATATTTAAATTTTATCATCATTTATAAAAATTGAATAGAATTCAATAAAATAATAATATGTTGGGTATGAGGGATAATTTTCTATTTGATTAAACTAAATTATTTATTTATTAATAAAAATTATAATTGATCATTATTTTGTGTTTAAGAATGAAATTTGATTTTATATAGATTGTAAAATAAGCTAATTTGATAAGTTTATAAATTTAATATTTTTATATTCGTTTATTATGTACATTAGGTTTTGTATAAAAATATATTTTGTAAATATTCTGTAGCACAGAGGTTTTATATAATTGCGATTATTTCAACAATGTATAGAAAGATTGTTTATACTATACAAGGAAGGTATAAGTAGGGAATATGAAGATTCAGGCTAATTTTTCGAAAAGTAATAATGGAAAAATTCGGATCATTGCTGGCAAATGGAAGGGACGCAGTATACCTGTAATTAGTAAGATTGAAGTACGTCCTACTCTTTCTAGAATTCGAGAGACTTTGTTTAATTGGTTGAATCCTGTAATTGTAAATTCGATATGTTTAGATTGTTTTTCTGGTAGTGGTGCGTTGGGATTAGAGTCATTATCTAGAGGAGCTAAGAAAGTAACTTTTATTGATAATAGTAAAGCTTGCATTAATTTTTTAAAAAAAACTATTACTTCTTTTCAAGAAGATAGTAGTAGCATAACAATATGTACTGATTGTGTAAGTTGGTTGAAACAGTTAAGTAAAAATACTGTAACAGGTTATAATATTGTTTTTATTGATCCTCCATTTAATAATAGATTCATAATATATGATATAGTATATTTATTAGAAAAAAATAATTATTTACAGAAAAAATCTTGGATTTATATTGAGACGTCTAAATTATTTAATAAAGGGTTATTTAATAAAAATAAATTTCCTAATAATTGGGTGTTGTACAGAAAGATAGTTACGCAAACTATTTTATGTTGTATTTATTTTCGAAGTTCTTAAGAAATAAAATAAATCAATATTTTGTAGTTTTTATTCTGCATAAACGTTTCGAAGTGAAGATTTTTGGTTAGTTTTTGTATAGTAAATTGAATTAATGGTATAAATCAGTAAGCATTTCGGTATTTATTTTTATATATTGTGAGTAATGATGATTCATTATTTATTCTTGTTATAAGAATTGCAGATTATTGAATGCTTAGTAAATAATATACATGACATATTATTTATTATGGACGAGTCCAAAATTTATAGCGATTAATTAATCCGTTTGTAGAACTATCATAGTAAGAAATATTATTAGTATGTTGTAATTTTAAATAAATAGAATCAGCCAGTTTTTTTCCTAATTCTACGCCCCATTGATCAAAAGAATAGATATTAAAAATTATTCCTTGGGTGAAGATTTTATGTTCGTATAGAGCGATGAGAGCTCCTAAAGTATAAGGAGTAATTTTTTTAATTAAAATGGAATTACTTGGATTATTTCCTGGAAGTATTTTAAATGGCGCTGAATTAAAATTTATGTTTTCTTCGTAAGGAGTTTTTGAGTTAGTTGTTTCATATTCTTGTTGGATTTCTGAAATGTTTTTACCAAAAGCTAATACTTTAGTTTGGGCTAAGAAATTTGCAATTAATTTTTCATGATGGTCATGAATAGGATGATGACTGATAGTTGGAGCAATGAAATCGCATGGAATCATTTTAGTTCCTTGATGTAGTAATTGATAAAAAGAATGTTGTCCGTTAGTTCCTGGTTCGCCCCATATTATTGACCCAGTTTGGTAATTAATAGGATGACCATTGCGATCTATGCTTTTCCCATTAGATTCCATATTACTTTGTTGTAAGTATGCTGGAAAACGGTGCATGTATTGATCATAAGGAAAAATTGCTTCAGTTTCCGTTAAAAAGAAATTATTATACCAAATTCCAATAAGTGCTAAAATTACTGGTAAATTTTCATTTAAAGGAGTATTTTGAAAGTGTAAATCCATTGCATATGCTCCATTTAATAATAATTCAAAATTATCAGAGCCTAACGATAACATAATCGGTAATCCAATAGATGACCATAATGAGAATCGACCTCCTACCCAGTCCCATAATTCGAACATATTTGTGATTGGGTTAATACCAAATTTTTTTACAGCTTCAGAGTTCGCAGATAATGCTATAAAATGTTTAGATATATGTTTAAGGTTACGATTTGTAGTTGTTTTTGAAAAAAACCAATTTCGAGCACTGCATGCATTAGTCATAGTTTCTTGTGTAGTAAAAGTTTTTGATGCTATTATAAATAATGTCGTTTCTGGATTGATTCGATTTAATGTTTCAAAAATATGAGTACCATCTATATTAGATATAAAATGTATGTTTAAATGGTTTTTATACGGTATTAACGTTTCAGTAACCATATATGGACCTAAATGTGATCCTCCAATCCCAATACTAACTATATCTGTAATGTTTTTATTTGTGTATCCTTTCCATTTACCTTGGATCACATCTTGACAAAATTTTTTCATATTTTCTAGTACTTTATTAATTTGAGGCATTACATCTTGTTTATCTACTACAATAGGTATGTTTTGTCTATTTCTTAACGCTACGTGTAGAACAGATTTATTTTCGATGCGATTGATTTTTTCTCCTCGAAACATTGCTGAAATAGCTTCATTTAATTCACATTCTTTAGCTAGTTTTATTAATTTATTCATTGTTTTATGTGTGATTAAATTTTTAGAATAATCGATTAGAATTTCATTATTAAATGTTTTAGAAAAATGTTTAAATCTATCTGTATCTTGTCTAAATAAATCAATAATATGTATTTTTTTCATTTGATTAAAATGTCGTTTTAAAGATTTCCATGCTTTTGTGTGGCTGGGATTGATATTTTTCATAATTTTAAATTGATCCAATATGGCTTAGAGTGTTTAATCTAAATAATTTAGCAGACTATATCATTTTTTTAGTTAACGTCAATGTTGGATTCATATGAATTAGTTATAAGAATTTTTGTATCGTAAAATTGATAGAATAAATAGTAATAGGATCGATCGTTTCAATGACTTAATAAAAAATAATATTTTGTATGTGATGTTAAATAATATGATTTATATAGTTGCAATATATGATAAGATATTTTGATAATACTTGATGGATATGCATAATTATTATGTATATCATGTGTTTTGTGTGATGGTAGATTATACTGAGTTGTTGCTAGTGTTTGAATTATTGAAGTTTTTTGATAAATTATTATGAGAATTGCGGTGTACATAATAATTAATCCAATTGTTAAATAGTAAATGTGCATGGCTTCTCCAGGTTATTTTAGGAATTAAATTAGAATTATTTTTAGGAAAATAATGGTCTGGTAGACTTGGGTGTAATCCTAAAATTAAATCTCTATGGTATTCTTGAGATAAGGTATGTGCATCATATTCTGGATGTCCAGTAACAAATATTAATTGATTATTTCGGCTAATTAATAAATATACTCCGGCATCGTCAGATTCTGCTAAGATCTCTAAATCTGTATCTTGATAAATTAAATCTTTAGGAAAATATGAAAAACGTGAATGAGGCACTGAAAATATTTCATCAAATCCTTGAGTTAATAGTGAATTAGATTTTGTAATTCTATGTTTATAAATTCCTACTAATTTTTTTTTTCTAACAAATTTTGGTAAATTATACAATATTTTTAAAGCTGCTTGTACTGACCAGCAAATAAATAATATCGATGTGATGTGTTGTTTTGCCCAATTGCATAATTGTTTTAATTTAGGCCAAAAAGTTACATTGCTAAATTCAATAAGTCCTAATGGAGCTCCAGTGATAATTAACCCATCAAAATACTGGTTTTGAATATCAGAGAATGTACAGTAAAAATTATTTAAGTGCTCAATGGATGTGTTTTTAGAAATATGTTCATCGATTCTTAATAATTGTACATCAATTTGTAAAGGAGAGTGTGCTAATAGTCGTAGAAATTGATTTTCTGAATCGATTTTTTTTGGCATTAAATTAAGTATTAAAATTTTTAAAACACTAGGGATTTTAAAAATATCTTTTGTTTTCTTCAGTATGTGAATATTTTCTTTTTTCAAAAATTTAATAGCGGGTAATTCGTCTGATACTCGAACTGGCATAATATTAAGACCTGACAACTCTGTAAGTATTTAATATAGTTGTGTTTATGTTGATTAGTGTGTAAGTGTTCACATAAATATGTGTTTTATTTATTAATAAAGATCTGTAATAATCGAGCACTAATTCAAATATATTAATATAGAGCGCTAATTTTTATATTATATTAGTACCTAACATATATGTAATTTATGTTTTATTCAATAAAAAATATGATAGTTTTTATATAAAAATGTTTGATATTTGTTTGTTTAATAATATTAATTAAAGTATGTATTGTGTTTTTTTAAAGATTTTTATTTGTGGGGGGGGGTTGAATAATATTATAATGATATACCTTATTTTATGTTTATTTATTTATAATAGGCCTGAGTGGATTTGAACCACCGTCCTCACCCTTATCAGGGGTGCGCTCTAACCGCTGAGCTACAAGCCTAATTCGTAAATTTTAGTTTTGTAAGCAAATTATTCTCTGAAGCAGAGAATTCGGATATGTTTGTTATTATAGTAATATGTCTGGCGCATGGTAATAATTATTATTTATAATTACAATTTATATTATTAAATACATTATAGCATAACATGCGTGGAATAAGTTCGTTAGATAATTCGTATGATTTTTCTAATTATATATAGAAGATGAGCATGATATGTATTTGTTATATATATTATCTTAGTAATAGTTTATTTATTAATGTATTTATACGTAATTAAAGCTTATTTAATTTATCTGCATATATATATTTAATAATTTTATCATTGAGATATAGTAATGTTATTAAGGATATTAATTTTGTTTTTAGATGGGATATTTGTTTATAATTGTTATGTTTTATTGTGTATACGTATGAAATTTAAATTTCAAATTAGATTTGGTGTTGATGAAAGTATGTTGTGTTTTACAAAAATTTTTTATCATTGATGATGGTAATTATTATTGTTTTTGATATTTTTTATGTTTCATATATGAATGTAAGTAGTATTGTTGTTTATTAAAATTATTAGTAAAAACAGTAGTTTTTACAATTCGAGGATAGAAAT